>NZ_AEIU01000126.1 GCF_000165125.1 Vibrio caribbeanicus ATCC BAA-2122
AACATGGCGTCCATTCCTAAAAAAGACCAACGGCCTCCAACCTTGGAGGTATCCCAGTTACCGATGGGTTGGTTAAAGGCGGAGGCACCGTTAAACATTTCATACATAACTTCAACCTTGGAGGTATCCCAGTTACCGATGGGTTGGTTAAAGGTTGTGGCATCCTTAAACATCTCCCTCATATTCCATACCTCGGAAGTATCCCAGTCACTGATATCGGCATTAAAGTGCTCCCTTCCTTTAAAGAGGCTATCCATCTTAGTCACATGAGAGGTACAAAAGCGGATTTGACCTTGTTCCAGTTTATCGAGCTGGGCTTGGTTTTTAATGCTTTCATCGTCAACAACCAGATAGGCGTGACCTTGATGGTTGAAGGTTGTGCCGATATCTTTGTCATTACAGGTAACAGAAATGCTTTCAATCGGGCCTTTTACATTGGAGGTATCCCATTGACTGATGTCTTGGTCAAAACTCGTGGCCTGTTTAAAGATGCCATGCATGTCACTAACGTTAGTGGTATTCCAACCACCGATGTCTTGGTTAAAGGCGGAGGCGCCTTCAAACATCGCCCTCATATTTTCAACTTTGGAGG
>NZ_AEIU01000125.1 GCF_000165125.1 Vibrio caribbeanicus ATCC BAA-2122
ATTAATGAAATGATTTTTATTATTTTCAATAGTGCGTATAAAAACTTCACATTTTCAGATTTCTCAATTATTAGAGTCTTTGCTCTAATAAATTTATATAAAACCTTTCTGCTATTGATGTTTTTAATCTAAATCAACGTTGAGGTTTTGATTTTATGTTATTTTAAATCAGTTGCTTATTGTTTTATTTTCCTCTTGGAGTTATTTGTTATCTACAAATAACTATTATTTTAAAGCGTTTTTTTAAATTGAACTAATATCTTATTTTTTGGTTTTAAATAATATATTTAAAAATAATCCCATTCAATGATTTTCATTACTTTTGACTTTTGTTTAAGAAAATTCGTGATATCTAATAATTAACGAGGTTCAATTGATAGAAATGTTTTATCTCGTTAAAAGTAAGAAATTAATTGAGTTATTAACATAAAAAGTTCATATGATAGGAGTAAAATATGCGCTTAAATATAAGAAAGATTTCTATAATTCTTATATCTTCATTTGTTGCCACTTCGGCTTCCGCAACGATACAAATGATTGGTCAAGAGAATAAAGTATCAGAATCTATCTCTCAACATTTTCAGCAACCTGTTGAAACTTTTACCGGACATCTTTCTAAGGGAGATTTACTTTATATTAACGTTGGAACAGCTTCTAAAGATGAGATATCTGTTGCAAGGTCTCATGCCTCGGCCGGTGATACTGTTGTTGTGGACTTGACTACTTTGGCTGGTGATGAAGAGAAAATGGAATTCAGTCATGATATCACTGGCATGGGTATGTCAGTGCCCGTCATGGTAACGGGGGTGTATCAAGGAGAAAACTCTATAAACGCCATTATAAGCGAAGTTGTTGATGAAAGTGGCAATTATATCAATAGCCCTGAAGCTCAATTGATGAGTATCAAACAATCTCTGATTAGTAGCTTAACTCGCCTTGGGTTTGGAGAAAAATAATATGAAAAAGTCATCTATTTTTACATTGTCGTTGATAGCGGCATCAACGAATGTGCTGGCTGAGAAATATGTTCCTATTGTCTCTACTCCTGTTTATCTTGAAAGCTCAAAGCTCACGTGTAGGCAATGGAAAACCCCTGACAATAAGGAAATTACAGACTGGTGTGATGCTAGCGCTTCAGTTCACGTTCGTGTCAATGTTGAACAAATGCGCTCTATTGCCTCTGTGAATCAAGCCGGGATAACAACGCCAGATGCCAAAATTGTTCGCTTTATCGTCGATGAAGATACAGGAGGTACGGGGATTCATTTAGTGGATGAGTTAAAACAGGGTAATTATTGGTTTGAGAGTTGGGCACATCGCTATACTTATATTGGTCCTTTTGTCGACAGTTATGATTTATGGGTAAAGCCGGTTAATGGCTATAAGCCAAATAAGATAAAGGACTTTCCGCGTAACGAAAATAAGAACTATGAACATCGAGAAGCGCATGGTGTTAGTATTGGAATCAATGGTACCGCTGGCTCTGAAGTGGGCGGTGACGGGCCAAAAAGTTCTAGTCAAGTCGGAGGGTCTTTTAGTATCTCCAATGAAAAAACCTTGGTCTTTAACACGAAAGAATATGAGATAGTAAATAAGTCTTCTTTAAGTAACTTTGAGGTGTCATTTAAGCGCGCTCTTACAAGCTGTGAAGAAATGTATACTGAAACCTTGAAATGTGCGTACTGGGATGCGCTTTGGGGTACAGGCTTTGTATTCGACAAGAGAAAATTCAGCCCAATAGCTTACGCTAATTTCAAACCCAATTACGAAGTAGTTTATGAAGCACCAGTTTCACAAAAAGGCCGCACGGACTTTGAACTGGGAATTAGGTTCAATTTTAAAGTGCGATTTGGTTCTGTATTACCGTCCCCTATATGGGCGGTATACTCTCCGTATGGTGAAGGTGTCGGTTCGTCCTCTGTTATTAAACAAAAGGTGCGTATAGATTGGGATCATCCGTTGTTTTCCCCTGAAGCTCATGTTTCTTTACAGTCTCTTAGTGCAAATAACCTCTGCTTAGATGTTAATGGTAATAATAAAGATGTCAGTGGTGCGAAGTGTCTTGGGGGATGGAACCAAATTTGGGGATTGGACAAAAAAGAACGTTATCACAGCCGTTCTGCTCCTGATCGTTGTCTAGCCGTCATGCCCGATAACACCGTTGCTGTCGATGATTGTAATAATTCATTGGCACAAAAGTGGGTCTGGCAAAATGGTCAATTGACAAGTCGATATGCTGACGGTACCAACAATAGTTATGTTTTGAATATTATTGAAGGCGATAAAATCGGTGTAGTCGCGGCTGAAAAGGCTGATAAGTCGAAATGGAAACCTATATTACATAAAATAAAGCTGTAATTTATTGGTTAAAATGGAAGGCTTTGCCTTCCATTCTTCACAACATGGCATGCTTTAACGCTTATCTAAACAGTCGCTGTGAAGTGCATGATTATGTTTGTGAGCAACTATTTCGTTGAAGCAATCTACCGAAGTTACCTTGTGTGCCCGCATTTCTTCTAGTTAAAGTCCTGAGTCCAATAGGAAACTTTAGATGGGGCCTCTTTGCTTGTTCGATGGCCAACTCCCAATCGAGTATAGCGCTGATTCATCACATTTTGGCAATGTCCCTCATGACCAACCCAGCTTGTCTTACCCGCATTGTTAATTTTCCCATCATTTCTTGGTTCGGAGTAACCAAAAATTGGGACAATAGCGGTATTTGAGGGTGTGACAAACACATTTTGAGCTGAACTATTGGTAATAAAGTGTCCCTGCTGATCAAGACGATATTGTTCATTTGAATTCAATTGGGCATTGCTGGCAGTATTCTCATCCCATGCCACGGGCGCGACTGGAGGGTAATTGCCACCTAAAAATAATGAGCCGTGAGCGTCACAATAGCGTTGAGAAGATCTTGCGCAGTTAGTTGCAATAACGGATTGGTATTTTATGTTGTCGGAGCTTGTATCATGCGGGATATTGATTATTCCACACCACCTTTCATCGGCCTTACCTTGACCGGGCATCCCCCAAATTGAACCACTCAAAATCTGTTTTTTATCCAGAGAGGTGAAATCGGTGATGGTTGGGTTGCTGAGTTTGCTTACATCTAAATTAATGTCTCCAGATGAATGATCCAATACAAATATTGATGCACCAGCTTCAGCTGCTGCAGAGTGAATTTTGCTTCTTTGCATTCTCTCCCAAGCATTACCAAAATGAATTTTAGACTGTTCGGCATAAGCGGTTGCTATAAACTGGTAGGTGGGTAATTGCTTTTCTATACCGGACTGATCTTTTACCTTAATACTTGCTGCGGTGTTAAATATTAGAGAATTATCGAATACCGCATTGTGAAAAGAATAGGTCTCTAAGCGTTCGTTAGAGCATGCGTTAATTTTATTATCGTATCGATATTCAGAAAAAATGCCCTCAAGGATCAGGTGTTTATTTTTTCTTTGAACCGTCAATCCGTCCGTTTGATAACAGTGCCAGTCTTTTAGATAACGACTATTGTTGTGTAAAATAATTGTTGGGCTAGGGATCGTAATATTGGTTGTTTTAGTGTCTCTACCATGAAATGCAGGAAGCTTGGAGTTGACGTTAATAGAGGTATATTGCGATATTTCGGTACTTTTTTCCATCAGTCCTTCGATAGCAAAGACAATATTACCGCTCAGAGAACTAGGGCTCGGATTTTCAGCGTCGCCGTTTGATGGCGAACCCGTAACGTTGTCGCTTGATGGTGAATTTGAACCTGTGTTGTTCTCGGAATTATTTTTCCCTTCTGATGATCCACCGCCACAGCCTGAAATGATCAGTGTGCTGAGTATCAGCACGAACAAATTATCTAATCTCATAAGTTATTCCCTAAACATACTATATTCTTTAGTTCGGGGATGTTGCCTGATTAAAATGAGTGAAGTATTAGGCTAATGTCAGTGAATTAAATATTGACATTGAATTTGCAAATATGGAGATATTTTTGCCTCAGTTTTTCTAAGAAAACTTTCATCAATAAAAGTTCGTGTGGTCAGATTTTTATAAGAATATTGTTGATAGGGGAGGAACATACCAAAAAGTTAATACATTTGGTATGCTCCTTATCACTTTTCTAACTGTGATATTATCTACGTCAGTACTCTCGTTGGGATTTTTGAAAGTATCTATACCCAGTGACTTTAAAATACAGGATTTAAAGCGATGTCACAGTGTTGAATTCAAGTAAAAACTCTGAGGTTACTTGGGTATACGTCTATTTAGAATTCCGCTTTGACAGGGACACTGTCTGTAAATCTTCCACGCTTCATATTGAAAGTACTACTGATTGTACTTGCTATGCCAGTCCAAGTATTATTTCGACAAAATAGGCAATCCACATTGTCATAATGGAAACCATTTCGCTCTAAGGTTTTTAAGACTTGTGAAAGTGACGTTGACAACCTAGTTCTTCGGTTTCTGATAGTTAAAATGCTCATTGGCTCAAATATCATTTTCTTATTCAATAAGGCAACTAAGTCTGCAGTAACTTGTGGTGGATATGAAGCGTTACCCAAAGTTTGTAATTGAGAGAGGGCATCAGCTTCATAATCTTCAGTAATAAGTTTATTAATTAACCCGTATGTTTCATTGGATTTATTATGGCTAGTATTTCTTTCACTGTTCGTATACTTTGAAAGGTCATAATCGTAACAGCGTTGGCCCAGTTTAAATGATTCGGTTGGTGTTGCTTTTCCCTTGAAAAAATTATCTATGCCTGGGTCTGCGACTGAGTACCTATCTCTTGAATAAAAATGGATATCATGATCTGTTTGGATGAGGAATTTCTTTCCTGTCAGACGAGCACCATGCGCAGTAATTAAAAGTCGATTGGTTCGTTTTTTCGGAGGTATCCAAAGATAGGCTATACCTTCAAGGTCAATACACGTGTAAGTCTTGTTGTTTATTTCGCTTTTATTTTCAAACATAATATATTGCGTTTCACCTAAAGTTCAACGTCTATATCCCTTTGACGTAAGACTATTTTATAAAATACTGTTCCTCAGTATGATTATAAAGTAATTAAATATACTCAATTGTCTTGAGAATATTTAGATGTGTGATATTTAGATATGTTTAAATCTAGGTGGTATCATGCTATTTGATATTTATAGTAATGTATATGTATATTAAGATAATTTATAGATATTTGTTCCAGTTTTTAGATTATGTGAGTCGGGATCATAGGTATATCCATGACTTGCTTGCGCTAGAAGTAGCGGCAGTAAAAAATCAGTCGCTTAATAATTTTTAATTTTGGACTACTTTTTCAAGATGATCAGGTGTTTTTCTATCGATACCAAAGTATAAACCTTAGTTATCAGTCTCTATATGGCTTCGGTGAATTTAGCCTCGCTAAAGCAGTGTTTCTGGGGCTGATGTACAAATCGTATCGAGGTGATTTGCATATTTTAGGATTGATGCGACTAGTAGGGAGTGACCGTTGGGTCAACACATTGGTAAATTTTCCCATAGTTGTTGGAGTTCAATAGCAGTTCATGACTTAATCTAGCTACCTCCGTACGATGAATGGCTCCATGTACTTCGATATATTGCGATAGCTCTCCTTTGTAAGTAGCTGCGCCATCTTTGAGCCCTCCGGGCCTTAAGATTGTGTATCTTAGAGCACTACTTTGCAGCCAAGCTTCGGCGAGTGTTTTCTCTCGAACGGCACCACCAAATCCCATTTTTGCGCGTTCGGAGAGATATTTCCATGATTCGCCACAGCCTAAGGAAGTTACGAGTAATAGGTGTTGAGAAGTGCTTTTCTCTAGGGCGTCGATTAAATAGCGATGCCCAATATAATCGACGGGAATGTCCGCACCAAAACTACCCATAGTAGATATATTTAGTGTATTTTCTGGTAAAGCCAAAACTGCAGTTTGTACTTGATCTTTATCTATGGCATCACAAGAAATAGTGGTGATTTTTTTGTTATTTAGCTTTGGATTCTTGCTTGGCTCTCGTGCGATTGCTATTACTTCTATATTTTGTTGATAAAAGTAGTCCACCATTGCAGCTCCCAAACCGCTGCTCGCTCCCCAAATAGCTACTCTCATCATATAATTACCTTTCCAAAGTCAATCATAACAGTCTGCATCATTTAGAGAGTTAAGTCACCAGTTTACCCCATGACTTTTTGAGTTGTTTTCAAAGCTATGTGCTCCAGTGACTTTAAGCAGGAGGACGTAAGGGTGTTATAGCGTCGAAGAGGCTATTGTTAGAGTTTGGATTTAAATAAGTACATGATTCTATGTCACTTGTGCAGCACGCTCGCCAAAAGACGAGCTATTCTCCTTCGCTGATACTGCTTCTAATTTGCGATCTAGATGATGAAAACAGTAGCTCGTTAATGTGACTCCAAGAAAAGTCATTTTGATTGCACATTTAAGTGAGTAGGGTATGTGAAATTGCTGCTTTTGCTTAATAGTCTTGATAGGCACCGGATTCAATCAATGCCTTCTGTAGTGATTTGTAAAGGTGTGACTCCGGCTTTAATGGGCTTCCGTATGTTCCTGCGAAGGTAGTGTTTTGCACTCGAATTGACATGTAATAGTTAACTGCATTGATCAGCTTTTCGCTATCGCGAGAATTGACGATATGTTTAAGGTTTCGCAGTGCATTCATGGATTGATGACTTGGCTTCATTTTCCATGCACTTTCGTAATTTGATAGCGCATTTTTTATTAAGTTGATAAAAAATGTGGAGTCTGAAGTGTTATCTTCGCCGATAACGTAGTCAAACATAATCTCTGGGTAAGCTTGGCTTGCGCCAGTAATCATAAACTCATTGTTCCCACTAGAAATATTCCAGAGATGATTATTTGTGCCTCTCGAGATAACTGAATGGTAGGGGGCGTTTTCAGAACTCACCTGCCTAAACTGATTTCGGGTAGATGTGAGAGGGTTGACGGCATGAATCAGGTGCGGGAACATCTTAGATTTACCCATACAAACTCTCGATATAAGAGCAGTTTTACTGAATTTTCTTCCGTCGATGTCGCGACAAAAACAGCGATAGTCTCCACATTGTGGACAAGTCGAATACGTCATAATTTTAGAGAAGTTATCTGAAAAATAAGCGCCTTGACCTAACATACCGTAACGACCTGTTTTAGGATCTTTTTTTCCCATTTCAGGTTTAAAACCACCCCCAGCGATTAGATCACCGATATAAGGTGAGGTGCCGTGAAACAGCATTAGTTCACCATTAGCTCGATGTAAAACAGGTGCACAAAAATCTTTATATTCTGTATCGTGAAGAAACTTAGACTGAAAATTAGTTGAGCCTATTTTACTTGAAGAATCCTCACCAAGCAGGTGATTTTTCCTCAGAAACTTTTTATAGGTCAACAGAAGGTCTTTATTGTAAATGACTTTGAGTGTTCGAATTGAAATATTGGCTGATTCGGGCGGTTTTACGTCGCCTTTTCCTTCTCTTAATCGACGAGTCATACGCGCAACTTTCATCTCTCCATTACTAGGGTTGTTCTTCATTTCAAGCGCATAGCGCATCCTCGCATCTTCTGCGGTTGGAGACACCACTTTTCGAGCAGAGATATTATCATTGACATACATCTCGACATATCGGAGAAAAGGATGCCCTTTAGTAAATTCCAGATACATGTATTTACTGTTCCCAGCAGATTTCCATGATGTTTTTATTTGCTGCCAATAAGTGGGGAGTTCAGAATCTAGATATTTTTGATAATCGGAAATCATAATCTTATGCCTCAAGAATCACTAATAATCAGTTTATCCAACACTTCGCAAGCTTCTGACTAAAGTGTCATGAGGTAACGTAAGTATGCTGGCTTGTGTCTCGTTGATAGTTATTAGGATAGTTAGGGAGAGCAAATGAAGGCACTGAATTCTTATTAAAACACTCGAAAAATCATGATGTTTTATGGCTTTTTATCCGGTAATATTTTTTCACCATCCAATACCGAAAGTGGCGAGCTTCGCTATTGCTATCTGTTTACTATCTCTCGGAAACTGTTGAGGATAAACAATCTAGGAGAAGCTTATTATGTTTAAAGATATGCATAACATGGAAGAGCCGTTGATACTCTGTAATGTGTGGGATGCTTCAAGTGCCAAGTTGGCAGAATCCATTGGTTTTTTGGCAATAGGTACTTCTAGCGCTGCGATTGCCACCAACCTTGGTTTAGAAGATGGGGAAAACATCTGTTTTGAGGAACTGTTGATGACAGTGCGAACTATCGTTAATTCGACTCATTTACCTTTAACCGTCGATATCGAAGCTGGCTATGGAGAAACGCCTGAAGCCATAGTGAATAATATTACAAAGTTGGTTAAATTGGGTGTAGTCGGCATCAACATAGAGGACAGTAATGTCGTTGGTAAGAGCAGAAAACTACAAGATGAGGTCTTGTTTTCTGAAAAGCTGAAAGAGGTAAAAAGACGTCTTATTGAGTCGGGTATCGATGTTTTTATTAATGTGAGGAGCGATGTATTTCTACTCAATATAGAAAACCCGGTTTTGAGCAGCATTAATAGGATCAAACGATACCAACGAGCGGGTGCCGATGGTATTTTCCTCCCATGCCTTGTTGATTCTGATGACATCAAAGCAATTGTAGCCAGCACCTCTTTACCAGTTAATGTTATGTGTCTTCCAGAATTACCCTGCTTTGAAAAACTGAAAACTCTCGGTATTAGACGTATAAGTATGGGCAACTTTGCTCACAAAGTTATGTTGACTGCTTTGTCTTCCACATTGAAGACGGTTAAAAAAGAAGGCTCTTCTAAGGGATTGTTTACCTGAGTTAGTGCCACATTTTGTGGCACAAAAATCGTATTAATTCTACTGGGACTAGGTAATTACAAGACGCTAAGTCCGTGAGAATGGCCTGCTGAAAGCGTGTTACTCAGGGTTATTATCATTTATGTGATTTGTTATGGTCTAGTGCTTTGAATGCAGTAGTTAAATTAAATAAGTAGTCTGCTGTTGCTAATTCTTGAGAAGTACCGGACCTAGAAAAGTGTGGATTTCTCTCTATGGATTTTGTCCAGTTTATATATTTTTGACTTGAATCCATAACGACAGGCCTTGCCATTATTATTTGATTTGGGCGAACAGCGTTACAAGCAATTTCCATTTGCGTGTAAGCGTTGGGCAGTGCATCCCTCAAGTTTTTTCTTATAAGCTCGTCAACAACGTCGATAGCATTATCATCTGAAAATAGGGCATAAACATAGCCTTCATATCGAGCTGCGTAATCCATAGCAATAGAAATTTCTTTTGATGTTGAAATACCTCCGATCATTTGGCCTCCATTTTGTATTTTTATTCCTCCACTAAACCGTGGAGTAAAGCCTAAATTAAATACTTTTGATGGCGGACGGGTATCACCTCGATAAACTAAACGCATGAGAGAATCTCCTCTTATATGAAAATTTTAGTAGTAATTAATCCTTTAAATCATAATTATATGTTGTTGGCAAGTATGGAAATAAAAACTCTATAATTTTTGGGGAAATAAAGAATAAGTATTTATATTTTTAATCTATTGGCTTTTTTATAATATAATATTTTTATATCATTAAGAGTTTATATCGCTATGAAGTTGTTTCTCATATAATCGGGTAAAGTGCAGCATAAAACTGTATATAGACAGTTTAAGATTCTATTTAGTTGCGAATAAGAAGGGATCAGGATAAAATCTGTACAAATTTCATGTCATATTAAGTTGAGAAGTAGTGATAAATATAGAGGAGTATATTCTCGTATTACTGCCGATAGCGTTATCACCTGGAACCAGTTTTATTCTCGCAATGTCGAACGTAGCCAAGGTCGGCCTACGGGGTATTGTTCCTATTTTAATGGGAACAGGTCTTGGTCTCACGCTTCACTCATTAGTGGCTGGAATAGGTGTTTCCGTATTATTTTCACAGAGTCATTTAGCCATGAATGTAATACGTTATTTAGGTATCTTTTTTCTAACGTGTTTCGGTATTAAACTTTTCTTAACCGGTATGCATTCGCCACAGCCAGAGCAAGACTACAATAAAAAAGCAACTGGAGTAAAAGCGGCTTTAATTTTAAATCTGACAAATGTTCGAGCTATTGTGTTTTATTTGACCATAGTGCCATTATTCTCAGGCATTAGTGTCGCTAATTATTTCATTTTTTCTACACTACATATTGTTATCTTAACTCTCTGGCTCCTAGCATGTGGTCTTTGTCTTACTGTAGCCAGACAAAAGTTTAAACTTTCAAAGTTAAGCACATTAATCCATTTAATCGGTGGTGTGTCCCTAATATTTCTAGCCATTAGGATGGCTGTGTAATAAATAACTCTGAAAAGGGTTCTTAACATGCATTTTGAAGTCACTCGGGTATGAGATGCTCTCGCCCTGCTTTCAATCCCATTTCGTAACCTTCAATCAAAATAGAGTGCTTCATGGATAAACGTTGGACTCGAAAGTTTTCCGGTGGTGCAATAACACGTATATTTGTATCGAGTGGTGGGTTTCTAATAAAGTGCAGCGATTCATTGTAGTTTGTTGAACGCTGAATAATAGCTTGCGCCATCATCGGACAATCTAAAAAGCATCGTTTCACCAACCAGGGTATTTTGACTGGTTTTTTCCGGTAGCTTAATGGGTGTGAGAGGATGACAGTGATATCACGTGCTCCACGGCAATACGCTTCTCGAACGGGAATTGAGTCAGCAATACCACCATCAGAATGGCAGCTTCCGGTGAAATGAGGAGGGTGCTTGTAAGCCAACGGCAAAGCCGTTGTCGCTTCAATTACACGTTCAAAATTATCTCTATCAACTTGGTAATACTCCGCTTTACCTGTTGTAACATTGGTTGTAACGGCCAAAAAAGGAATACCATTGAAGAGCTGATTTTTATCGATTGCGTAGCAACGATTTGACTCTTCCAAAAGCCATTTAACGTCAATCAGATCTCCTCCTCTCAGGAAACGACTTAAGTCGAAAAAGCGCTTACTGGTAGCAAGGTTGGTTATTATTTGAATACTACGACGAGGTGAGTTAGTCAGGTAACCGACCAAATTAGAGGCGCCTGCAGATACGCCGATGGCAAAATCAAAAGGCTGATAACTTTTTTCCAAAAAGGCATCTAAAACACCACTGGCGAAGACACCGCGCATTGCACCGCCCTCAACGACAATTGCTTTTTCCATTTTCTTTCTCATTAAATACAAATGAAATTAGAGATTTAATTCGAAAGTAGTGTATCGATTTTTAGTATCTGAATTTATTGATATTAAGACTAATAATATAAATTAAAGGACAACATTTAGTCATTGTTGGTATTTAAGTCAGTAATCTGCTTTTCATCTAACGGTAAGGTCTGGGAAGTACTCCGGTAGAGCGGTTATCAGCCAATCACGAAATACTTTGGCCTCTTTGGTGAGTGGGCGTTTTTTCGAGTGGACTACATAGTAGCGAAAGGCAGTAAAAGTGGGCATCTCAAATAAGCATATGAGCTGCTGGGATTTGAGGAAGGGTAAAGCTAAAGTGTGCTTGGTCACAGCGACGCCTTGTCCAGATACGGCTGCTTCTAAGACAAAGACAGCATCATGTACGTCGATTTTAGAGGCTAGTCTGTCAATGCTTTGGCTAGGGTCTCCGGTGAAAGATTGGATAGCTTGGTTTATGTCTTCAATATCTTTAGCATGGTAGCCCAGCCAGGGTAAAGAGAGGGCATATTTTGAGGTGTCCCTCTCTGGGTTGTTGGTTAATAATGAAGGTGCTGCCACAATGGCAATTTTGTCTTGAAGGACAGGAATGGTTATCATCTCCGGGTAGTCACCAAGGCCAAATCGCAGAGAAAGATCAACGTCTATATCGTGTTCATCAATGGGTGTGTTGCTTGAATGCACTCTTACTCGAATGTCTTCGTGGGTTTTCTTGAAATCGGGGAGCCTATGAATTAGCCACTTTGCCATCGTTGGTATTACTGAAATGGTCACCAATTTTTCGCGTCTTGATGAGTCAAGTATTTTGAGTCCCTCACTAAAAGCGAGCATACCGCTTTCAATGGACGGATAAAATAAAGCCCCTTTTTCGGTAAGCTTGATATTTCTACCAGTCTTCTCGATTAGTTTGACTTCTAGTTTCTCCTCGAGATTTTTTATTTGTTGACTAACGGCTGACTCACTGATGTTTAGCATTTTTGCAGCTTGCTGGATACTTTGGTATTGGCCCACTGCGGCGAAGACACGCAGCGCATTCATTGATGGAAAACTCGGCATATCGGTAGGCGAACTCCTGTATTTATCAGTTCTTTTGTTCTGTTACGATATTTAAGTTCTTCTACAGTATGAGAGCAAGAAACATTGATTGTTTTTGTGTTACTTATCTCTAGAATTGTCATTAGTAAGCGAGTGAATACAGATAAGGTTTATTTGTCGTTGAGCCATTTTTGTAAAAAGGCTTGCGCGCTTGAAGTAGGCAAGGAGAAGCTGTGTGAATGACCAAATGTTGAATGAAGCACATTACAATATTGCACCCTATATGGATCCAACCCCAATGTTGTCATCACTATTACTTGATAAGTTGGTTCAGGGAAAAGTACTAGTAAAAGCCGATTGTTTGTGTCCTACAGGTGCTTTTAAATTGCGTGGTGCTATTAACGCTATCTATTGCTTATCGAATAAACAAAGAGATGCGGGTGTGGTTGCCTTTTCAACCGGAAATCACGCTCAAGCTGTGGCGTATGCTAGTCAATTATTCGGAGTAGATAGTGTCATCATCATGCCTAAAACAGCCAACGCAATAAAAGTTAAAAATACGCGAGACCTAGGGGCTGAGGTTATATTATTTGACCCAGAAACTGAGACCAGAGAGAGATTAGCTGAGCGATATCAAAGTGAAAAAGGAATGACACTGATTCGACCTTATGATCATCCCGAAGTGATTGCCGGGCAAGGAACCAGCGGCCTAGAGATCGTGGATTATTGTCATCATCGCCGGATTACCCCTGATTATTGCTACGTGCCAGCCTCTGGGGGAGGCTACATTGCTGGTATTTCAATCGCGTTAGCAAAGGCTTTTCCAGATTGTGAAGTTATTGGTGTTGAATCTGAGGTTTCAAGACCTTGGCATTATTCGGTTCTCAAAGGAGAACGCACTCATATTCCACAGACAGGTTCCTCATTTTGTGATGCAATTCTTCCACCACACCCGATGCCAGGTGAATTAACATGGCCAATTGTCAAAAAAAATGTAAGTCGTTTTATTGCTGTCTCTGATGATGAGGTCAAGGCGTCCATGAAGATATTACAATCCTATTTGGGCTTAGCGACGGAACCCTGTGGCGCAATCGCTCTCGCTGCAGCACTCGCTGATGTTGAACGGTATGCAGGTAAAAATATTATTTGTGCAGCCAGTGGCCGCAATCGAGATTTCTCAGTCAAGATTTAGAGGTAATAGTGACCATGATTGTATTAAACGAACCTAAAATCCGTAAACTGGTGACGCTTACTCGTGAAGTGATCGATGTCATTGGAGACACATTTTGTAGCACAGATAGCAGATTTTCTTGCCAGCCTCCAGTTCAGCAGATGATGTTAGACCCTTTAAATGGTTTACTGTGTGTAAAGTCATTTTACTCAGCAGACAATCACCATTTTGTAGTAAAAATGGCTGGGAACTATCGTCTAGGTGATAAGGGTGTATCTCAAACCCAAGGCATGAATGCTTTATATGACGCGAAGTCCGGCCAGCTATGTGCTGTTCTTGCCGATAATGGCTACCTTACTCAGATTCGTACGGCTGCAGCAGGAGGTTACGCTGTTGATCAACTCGCTCCAGAGCATATTAATGTCGCTACCATTGTAGGAACAGGGCGGCAAGCAAGAATGCAACTTTCGGCTTTGTTATTAGTTAGGCAACCAAAGCATATCCGTTGCTTGGGCAGAAACAAAGAGAGCTTAAAGTCATTTTCTGATTGGGCGGAACAGACCCATCATGTCAAGGTGACTTGTTACACCGAGGGGAACTCTGGGCTGGCTGATGCAGATTTGGTGATTACGACAACGACCAGCCGCACGCCAGTAATTCGTAGAGATGCTATTTTGGCTGCAGGCCAACACCGAGACCGGCTTATTGTAGCAATAGGATCTGACAGTGTTGATAAGCGTGAGCTTGAAGAGACCCTGATAATGGAGAGCGACCTTTGGGTATGCGACGATATCGACCAATCATCAACTTTGGGAGAGTTAAAAGGTTTTTCCAAAGAGACGATTGAACAAGCCATAAAGCCAGTTACATTAGATAACATTGATAGTAGGACACTTAGCGGCCTGATAATTTGCGATTTAACGGGTATCGCGAAATTAGATTTGGCGATTTCTGAGTATTGTTTGGCGAAAGTTTCTGGTTAGGGTCAGTTTAAAACCTGCAGGAGCCACTTGAATATATTCTTAGCCGTATTTAGATGTGGCTAAACGGTTGGTTATATGAAGAAAATGCCTAACATACCCAAGTAACCAAACCTGATGCCTAGACGAGACGAGATTATGTTCCCGGTGTTAAACCAACAAAACGGGAACACAATTACAAAGAGCTATAGTTCTGAGGTGTATGTCACAGGAAGAGCATGCAAGCCACGCGTTAGGACTGCGTTTATCCAATCGAGCTCTTTTATATCACAGGCTAATTGGATATTTGGTAGATAGTGTAAAATTGCGCGGATGCTTATTTCTAGTTCTAGCCGAGCTAATGGCATCGCTGGACAGAAATGGTTCGCGTAACCAAATGACAGAGATTTATTCCGTTTTCTATTGAAATTGAGTTGATGAGGGCAACTAAATTTTGCAGGGTCATGATTTGCAGCGTTGAGTGCAACAATAATGGTTTCACCAGCAGGGATTGTTTGTCCTAACCACTCAGTTTCCTGGTTAAAAAAACGCCATGTTGTGAATGCAAATGATCCATCGTAGCGAAGTAATTCAGTCAAAGCATTATCCATATTTGTGGCGTCTTGTTTTAGAGCTTCGAGCTGTTCAGGGTGCTCCAAAAGGGCAAGTATCGCATTACCGATCTGATTTGTTACAGGTTCCTGACCAGCGACCAGTAACTGAAATAACATCGATGTAAGCTCATCATGGCTGAGTTTGTTATTGTCGCGTGCCGATATGAGTTGGACAATTAGTCTATCGGAATCACCACCACGAGACTCAATGATGATGTTTTCTATATAAGATTCTAATTCATCTAATAAATTTAGGTACCCAGCGCGTCCAGGATGATTGGGAGATAGTGGCTGTACAGCTTTACACCACTCTGGCTTAAATTGCTTACGGTGCTTTTCTGAAAGACCTATAACTTCGCTCAAGACTAGAAAGGGCATTGGCAGTGCGAAGTCAGCAATCAAATCGCACTCTCCGGATTCTATCAAAGGTTCTATGAGCTGATGAACGATGGTCGTAATTTTATCGCGAAATTGCTCAGTTCTAGAAGATGAAAAAGCTTCCATAATCAAAGAGCGCATCTCTGTGTGTCTGGGTGGATCCTGATGTAATAAATGTTGCTGTAATCTTGTGTGTTGTGGTTCAGGCATAACAGAGGCAAGTTTACTCCACTGAGCATTACCTACTTTGTGGCTTTTTCGTATATTTGGATGTTTTAGTGTTTTGATTGCGGCGTCATATCCTGTAACAAGCCAGCCATAAACACCACTGGGAAATTTGACGCGGTGTATTTCCCCTTTTTCTATAAATTGCTGAAATCTCTCATAGGGGTTTTGGTAAAAGGTAGGGCTGTAGTAAGAGATGGCTTGTGTGTCTTCCATTTTATTCTCCTTTTTATGTGTTTGGCTGTATATTGATTTGGGGTAGTTTGCCTGATGCTGTTAGAGCCTAAAAAGTACTTCTGTTCGGTTAAGAGAGAAAAAGTACGTGCAAAGTCTAAAAATGAGAGGTCCTTTGTCTAAATTGAGGCTAATGATGACTTTTAGAAAAATAGATAAAAATAACAGCTAATTCATAGTGTTATGTATGATTTTATCTTTGACGAAGGTCTGTGTTTTTCTGGCTTTAAGATCAATATGACCAATAACAAAATCTGATTAGACCAGTTTGCTGTAATGATTGTTGTTTTTAAAAAGAGTAAATTTCATAGGTTGATTACACTCCTATCATTATTGTTTGATAGAGAGGTAGGAGTTAATTATGACCGTTGAACTTTTACAAAGAGGTTTGTCCGCTGATAACGATATGGCGATCAAAGCGAGTGAATATCAGCGCTCGACAGCTAGCATTGTTGTGGAAGCGATTGTTGGCCTGTTGACTGGCGGTGTTGGGGCCGTTGCGTTTGAAGCCTACCACGCTTACAGTAAATCCAGACAGCAACGTGAATTTACGGAATTGGCGGATACCTTGCTCCAAGGACTACAGAGTATGCCTCACCAAGAATCAGGCTTCGATATTCCTTATAAAGATGGAGTCATTAGCGTTCGACCGCAAGGAAACAACATTGAGGTTAAATTTGGTGAGGAATCAGCAACAATCAAAGATAAATTGATTGGAGAAGTGAGAGAAAACCTTAAGAGAGAAATTGTACTTAAAGATGGGGCGTATGGAAAAGATACGGTTAAACGAGCTTTACAAGACGGTACTGGTACTCAAAGGTCTTTAGCGATCGCTTATCTTGAGTCGAAAACGCATTTGCACAAATTTGATCACCTTGATACTGAACAACTCGTTGAGGCCTGCGTAAGTTTAGTTGAAGGGCATCTTTCTAAAGATGAGATTGAGAGTGAAATTGATGGGCTACAGGGTAAAAAAGCCAACTTATTAGATAGCGAGTGTTTAGAGTTAATAAAGGGTTGGCAACAGAAACCTTTATCAGAACGAGAAAAAATTAACTACGTTAGTAACATTGATGCAAGAGAAGTCGAACGATCTAGGCAATCTTCTGATGAGAAGCAAATACGCACTTTACTTGCGGAAATCTTTTTACCAGAAAAATCTTGGCAAAATGACACCACAGATCCTGGCGTTCGGCTTAAAAGTGTTCTTGTGGACAATGCAGGTTTGCTCGCTCGTATCTATTCTCAGCCTGCTATGCTTCAAGAAGCGGGCCTACCTTTGGGACTAAGTAACGTTGTACAAAATACACTTGATGATCTTAAAGACGAATTGAGGGTTCCGGCGGGCCTGGTAAATGAGTCGACTGTCTCAATAGCATTAACCTCCTTACCTACCAGCTCCTATTTCGTGTTATCACAAAATATTGATAATCACTTAGATAATTTTGAATTTCGCTCTCTTGGTGGTGTTGATTTGTTAGCGAGTTTAGGAGATCTGGGAGAGGGCAATTTTCAAACCTTTTTGAAAAACATTTTTACTCACTATTTTGATAATCAAGCGGTCGTTGATAAAAGGGCGATGTTGTCTTCTTACCTTACTCAGTCTGGTAGCAAAGATAGCGAAGAAATGAAATTAGTCAGTCTCCTTAAAGGCGGTGGCCCATATTTACAAAAAGTTTTGCAGCTATTCGGAGATAACGCAACGGGTGACTTAAAAGCTGCGCTCGATGAGCTAAAAACAGGATTAAATCCAATCAACAAGGAAATCGTAAAGGCTATCACGGCAGGTATCATTGATAAATCCGGAGGAGCGATTGACAAAATTAATATCTCTCGAAGTCTCGGAGCTGCATCTGTAGGTGAAACGGTATTAGCAAATATCCATTGGAAAAATCGAGATGAACCTCAGGAAGTGGTGCTCAAATTATTACGCCCTGGGATACGTTTACGAGCGGATCGAGAGCTCGATTTCTTTGAAGCAGAGGCTAAAAAGCTCCCAGGGATGTTAAAGACCTTCCAAGGTATAGCTGAACAAATTCAAGTTGAAATGGACCTAAAAAGGGAGGCTGATAATGTCCGCTTGGCTCAAGTATACAATCAGGGGTTCGACAATTTAAGTGCGATGAAACTCGTTGAAAAGGTTCCTCCTTCTCAAGGATATATGGTATTGCAAAAAGCGCCTGGTACAACAGTAAAACATGCTTTTGAGGATCTAAAAACCAAGATAGGTAATTGGAACCCACGTACTAGCGATAGTACATGTTATACAACCAGTTCCAAAATGGCCTCAGGTATTGAAGCCCTAGCTTCAAAATGGATTGAAGAGGGCATTTTTGGGTCGGGTTTTTACCATGGAGATTTACATTCAGGGAATATTATGTACTCCGATGCAACGGGTATGTTAACCGCAATTGACATGGGCAATGCTGATCAGATGTCTCTTGTACAACGAAGAGCTGTTTTTAAAATGGTCCTTGCAGCAGGAATAGGCTCAACCGAAGTATTTGTGCGCAATTATGAAAAAGTATTGTCCAATGAGGGGCGGGAGCAAATCGTTGATAAGCGTGAGATGCTGACCTCAAAGACTAGAGAGATCATGGAGATGGTGAGTGATCCCGGCGAGAGAATTATGAAAATTCTCAATGCGGCGAATGAATTGGGCCTCGAAATACCAGCTACGGTATCAAACTTTTCTCGCTCTCAAATGATGTTACAAAACGCGATCGACAAGGTTAATGATCTCAATCAAACAGCCATACTCAAACTAGAATCTCGGATTCGGTCCTTGGCTGTAACTGCTGGTATCACTGAAGGCAGTATTGGGGAAATTAAACAACATGTTATTCGTCAAATGGAAGAATTTAAAGATAGTTTGCCTGCTGAAGCATTGGAGGTAATTAAGCCAAGGCTGGACGAAGCCATTAGATTATCTGATCACTATTTATCTGAAAGTCATGATGAAGTGAATTTTTCTGAAGTCATAATGAAGGTTGTAAAGGATCACAAAGCTTCTAGTGTGCAGCTTGCTTATGGTGACATTTTGCAACTAATGCGAAGATGAAGTTAAGACTAGAATAAGGCGCACATCGTTTGAACGCTACGTGTTGGTGTGTGTCTTTAATACCTCCTGACTTATCACCTATAAATAGTGACTAGCGGTTATAAATATTCAAAGTAGGCCCTCTATCAATACAGGGCCTTTAAATTAAGGATAAGAGTTATAAATACAATTATAAATTCTGTTTTTATTATGCTATTAATTTTAAAAATAGTCAGATAAAAACTTAAAAATAATATTATTTAATATTAACTTTAATTAATTTCCCATTGTATAATTCTAAGCTTTCAATTTTATCAAATGAAGAGACAGAATCTTGCTTATGTGATAATTCTAAAGTTCCATTTTCATCACTGGTATAGATATATAGTTTTTTACTATATTTATCAACTATGGCGATATCATCAAACGAGTTAGAGTCAAAGTCACCAACCTCAACATCAAAGTATTCATGATCCAAGTTTAATTCAGACAAATCAATATTATAATTATTGACTAAATCATCTTTTTTTAGAATAGATGATTCTAAGGTACCATCTGCTACAAATCGTCCGGGATTATTTGTCCAACTTACGCTTCTTGCCTGGTCACCCATAGAACCGAAGCAGGTCAACACCCACATTTGTCTACCAAAAGCGACATTAAACCTCTGCTTTCCTGAATCGGCAACACTCTTATTATAACTTCCACCTTGAATACGACAATATTGAGCATTTGAGCCCCAGCTATGGTAGGTAGTATATTCAAAAGGATGAACACCGCTATTAAAGAAGTAGTATATCCTAACGGGGTCACTATTAATTTCTGATATCTCGCTATTAATATCACCTGTATTCGCATGAGATAGTAATGAAAAGCAAGTGAGTGCTGTACACAAAATACTCTTATTAAGCATGGTTATTTCCCTATAATAAAAATTAATAATATTCGTGAATAATACGTGGAGAATTAAAATTATCTTTGAATAAAATGAAAGTCAATATGTAAATAATATAAAAAAATGTGACACACGACGTTAATTTAAATTATGAAATAACAAACTCTATTTATAATTAAAATTCAAGCGTGTAATATACCATTGTATTTTATCTTCAAATGGTTTATGAATTTGATGTTTAATCAATCAATAATTTTATTGAAGTTAAAATAAGGGAAATAATACATTCTTTTCGGCAGGTATTTGCACCATCATTAAACTTCTGTACCCTAATTTGAACATAAAATCTTCTAGCCATAGCCTCATTTACAATGCTTTGTATTTGGAATCGAACTATGTGGCTTTTTAAATCGTTGCCTTGCCTGTAAAGCAAGCCATTCTCGCTGAACATAGCATCTTGAGGTTACTTGGGTATATATAGATTCTCATTGTATTAATGTATATCCTAGGTAACGTTTTGCTTGTTAAAATTTAACAAGACAATAGAGTGGTCTTTGGTATGGATCTACGTTTCCACAATATATTTTACTGGAAGTGTGTACAAGCCAAGCGCAAGTACGGCGTTTGATCGTGAGTTTAAAAGGAATACTTGGTATAAATTTATGGGATATAAAGACATATGTTTAGAAAAAATAAAAAATGACGAATTTGAAAGCTTATTTTTTGCTGTCAAGCAAGGACTTTATTCTCATGTTGAGGCGGTCTTTGGCTGGTGTGAAGAATTTCAGCGAAAACGTCTAAGCAAAGACTATAAACCTCATTGGTTCCATTGGGTTTATAGTGAAAATAGCAGAGTTGGCGTGCTTTGCTATAAGCCATATGATAATGCATTGCACGTTCATCTACTTATTATTTTTCCTGAATTTCAGAATCAAAAACTCGGCAAAGAAGTTATGAATACGGTTCATCAACTGGCTTATAAACAAGGTCGTAGCCATATAACCCTATCAAGTTTTGTGAGAAACGAGTCTGCAATCCGATTTTATCAATCCCTTGGCTATTATACGGTCGAAAGTGATGAGCATTTTGTTTCCTTGAAGTGCAATATTGTCAACTAATACACTTGTACTCTCCATGGAAACCAGACACCTATGTTTGAGTTGTAACGCAAGATACTCGTTCGAAGCCTGAATGTGGGAAGTGCGATTTCGTAAGCTTGTGAAAAATATAATGTAATGATTTGAAAACAAAAATATAGTCAGGACAAACTACTTTTGGCTTCTATTGGCATCGTTATCAAAATTTCCTAACCTTAATTTGAACACAGAACCTTATGCCCCTAGACTAATTTTCAATTTTGTGTAGTTGGAATTGAATTATGTGGTTTTTTAAATCTAAATCTGAGACCTCTAGGGATCTTAATCCTACAACGAATGACTTCATTATCGATTCACTTAGACAGTCATTGACCATTATAGAATTTGATCCGCAAGGAGGTATTTTATCGGCAAGCGATCATTTCTTGAAAGCAATGGGGTACGAATTGAGCGAGATTCAAGGATCACACCACCGTATATTTTGTGACTCAGATTATGTTGAAAGCCATGAATACAAGCAGTTCTGGCCATCTCTTGCACAAGGGAGAATGATGTCAGGTACGTTTGAAAGGTACAACAAAGTCGGTGATTTAGTGGTCATTGAAGCAACGTATTTTCCTATTATTGATGGTACTGGAAAAGTTGAAAGAGTCATGAAAATTGCTAATGACGTGACCAAACAAGTGACAAGAGCTCGTTCACAACAAGATATTATCGATGCTTTGAATCAAAATTTTGCCGTCATTGAATTTGAGAACGACGGTACCATCATCGGTGCTAATGAAAACTTTCTCAAAGGCTTAGGCTATACCGCTGAACAAATCGTCGGCCAACACCACAAAATATTTTGCTTTGATGATTTTTATCGAGAAAATCCACATTTCTGGGAGAAGCTTGGTAACGGCCATGCGTTTTCCGGACGATTTCTACGAAAAACGCAGCGAGGCGATAATTTATGGATACAAGCCTCATACAGTCCAATTCGTAACGCCAAGGGGGAAGTGTACAAAATTGTTAAGTTTGCTTCTGATATCACTCAAGATGTTGAGCGTGAACATGCAATTTCTGATGCTGCAAACATTGCTCATAGTACAGCGATACAAACTTCTCAGGTCGCACGAAAAGGTAACCAAGTTCTTGAAGAGACGGTCGGTATCTCACAAAAAATGGTATTAAACCTCACTGAATCAATTGCTAAAGTAGAAAAATTAGCTTCGCTCTCAGAGGATGTTTCTGAAATCGTTAAAACAATCGGTGGTATTGCTGATCAGACCAATCTTCTTGCCTTAAATGCAGCAATTGAGGCTGCGCGAGCTGGCGAACAAGGTCGAGGTTTCGCTGTGGTTGCAGACGAAGTACGTCAATTAGCTTCAAGGACCTCTGAGTCCACCAATGAGATTGGTAAAGTTGTCGATAGAAATATCTCAATTACTACAGAAGTCACTTCCGCAATCGCTGAGGTTAATCAAGTTGCTGAAGATGTTAATATTAGGATAGAGGGCGTTTCATCAACGATGAATGAAATTTATGAAGGAGCTGAAAATGTTGGCTCTGCTGTTGGTCAGTTGACAGCGAGTAGGAATTAATGAAGACATATATACTCAAGTGATTTCAAAATGCAGGGCTCAGAGTGATGCCACCACAGTGCTGAGTTTAAGGAAAATCACGTAGCGAAATGGTCAGCTTTTACCAAGTTGTTTGAGGTGAAATCGGCAGTGTGGTGTGCTCCAAAAGGGAAAACTGTTTTGCTTTGCATGCGTCGTTACAGATGTTCAATTTAGATGACTAAATTGAACATTGTTGTCTTGCCTGTATTTTAAATACCTGCGCTAAGTTTTTCTGAAGAAATGGTGATTATCGAGCAAGGCACTCAATCTAACTGAAATAAGATGCTAACTTGGCCGTTTCAGTACTGGTCACCTTAGAAATAAGTTGGCGCATCCATATACTTCCGGTGTCTCTATCTTGTCGATCGTGCCAGAGAAGTGATATAGGAGCAGGCTCAATATCGAATGACAAAGGCACTACTCTAAGTTCTCCATTACGAACAGAGCTTGCGACAACAGATTGTGGGGTCACACAAACCAAGTTACTGTCTTTCAAAATTACAGGAATCGATGAGAAATAGTTTACCGTCATTGCTACTTTGCGTTTTACTCCAAGTGGAGTAAGGACATCATCAACTGTTGCTTGCGGCTCACCAGATAGAGACACTATCAGATGATCTTCTAAAAGATACTGTTTCAGTGGGACTTTTCCGTTGGTATCAAGCGTCTTTAACAGTCGATGATCTCGGCGAACCACACAAACTAGTCTATTGCTAAACAATCGAGAGGAATGAATTTTCTTGAGATTGCCAGCATAAAAATCAACAGCAATATCTATTGAAGCATCCGACAGCATTTCCTCTGCATTACCGTAAATAGGGACTGAGTGAATCCGTATCTGACTTGCCTCTGTCTCGAGAACGCTCCGCAGAGGACGTAATATCATATCAACTGAGGGTTCAGTGATGCCGAGTCTGAATATACGATCGGATGTCTTAACATCAAACTTTTCGTTAGTCGCGATCTGACGTATATCAAGCAATGGTTGGCGAAATTGTTGCCACAAAGCCTCAGCCTTTGGGGTTGGTTTAATGCCACGCCCACTTTTGATAAATAAAGGATCGTTCCAGACTAAACGCATGCGAGAGACTGCGTTTGAGACTGCGGGTTGGGTCATCCCCACTTTTGAAGCTGCTTTAGTAATTGATCCTTCTGACATGATTGCATCAAAAACGGCAAGAAGGTTTAAATCCAGATTCGACATCCATCTCTCAATACATTCATAAATCTATGAGTCTTATACAAACAATAAATTAGAAGTAAGTACAGAAATTTATTACTTTGCCCTTAATCGCCATTTTAAAGGTAAAGAAAATAATGAAAGTCTGGAAAGTCACCCCTAACGAAGCCAAATTAGATATTCAGCAATATGAAGTGAGCACTAGAAAACCTAAAAAAGGTGAGGTCTGTGTCCGAATTCATGCGACCTCTATAAATAAAAGGGATTTGGATATTGCTAAGGTTTTTATCAAGATGTAAAAGAGCAGAGCTTTGTACCATTTTCGGATGGAGCAGGCGAGGTTATCGCGATAGGCGAGGGAGTCAATAACCTCTGTGTTGGCGATCGAGTGATGAATATGTTTTGGCGCGACTGGATTGATGGTGAGTTAACTTACAACGCCATTGCTTTGGGAAGTATGGTCGATGGTGTTCTTGCTGAAGAAGTTGTATTGCCAGAGCACGCTCTGATAAAAATCCCGCAATCTCTCAGCTACGAGGAAGCAGCAACTTTACCTTGCGCTGCTTTAACAGCATGGAATGCTCTTATGGAGACAGGACAATTAAAATCGGGTCAAACCGTGCTCACTTTGGGGACCGGTGGAGTGTCTCTTTTTGCTCTTCAGTTTGCTAAGGCAGCAGGAGCAAAGGTGATCATTACCTCCAGCAGTGATGAAAAACTGGCCCGAGCAAAAAAGATGGGGGCCGATTTTGCTATTAATTATCGAACTAACCCTAATTGGTCTAAGGAAGTAATGCGTTTAACCGAGCATAAAGGGGCTAACCTCATTATTGAAACGGGAGGACCTGAAACACTCAACCATTCCTTGCAAGCGTCTTCTTTTAACGGTCAAATCGTCATTATTGGAGCGCAGGCTGGAGCGGATCAAGGCATCTCACCTTTACCGATTTTGTTTAAAAAGCTTTGTTTGCAAGGGATTATGGTTGGTAGTAAAAAAATGTTTGAGAACATGCTTGATCAAATTTCTAGACATAACATCAAGCCTGTTATCGATGAGGTTTTTAGTTTTGAAGATGTACCTAAAGCCTACAAGAAAATGGGCGCCGCAAACCATTTCGGAAAAATAGTGATTGTGAATTAAAATCCTTAGCACCGCATACTTAATTAAACTCATGATGCTAGTTTCAGCGAGAGTGGCTTGTCTTGCAGGCAGGTAAACGGTTTGAAACCAGCATCTTCAATTTTATGTATGTGATCTATATTCTATTTTATAATTTATTACTCTAATTGCGCTCGGTAAATTTAATTTATATTTTTTAATGTATTTTAAGCAACGGTGTATACAGGATGTTGCTCTCTTAATAAAAGAGAATCAATACTTTCGTTAGTATTATTTATAACAATATTAATGTTTTAAGTGAGAGAGTTATATTAAGTTACTTTAAATGCTATATATATCATGCATTTATGATTCATTACTGTGAGTTTTAAAATTAAGTGACATTCATAATAATAACGAATTTATACCATTTTAAAAGAATGCTCCCGTTCAACTTTATTCAATACTTTTGACTTTTTTTATAAAAATAACGTGATATCTAATCATTAACGAGTCTCATTTCTATACGATTTTAGGGCTCGTTAATAAATGAAGGATTCTTCTAAAAGTTAACACAACATAAATACAATAGGATATACAATATGACATTTAATATAAAAAAAATATCTGCCATTGTACTTTTTTCATGCTTAGCTACTACAGCATCCGCTAATATACAGATGCTGGGCGGAGAAAATGAAATATCACAGTCCATTGCTGATCACTTTCAACAACCAACTCAAGTTTACGTTGGAGATTTAACCCCCAAAGACTTGCTATACATCAATGTTGGCACAGCCTCAGAAGATCAGATCAAAAAAGCAAAATCTCATGTCTTGAGTGGTGATACTGTGGTTATTGATTTAAGCATGATTGCCAGTGAAGAAGAGAAAATTGAACGAAGTAGGAGTATTGCGGGATTGGGGATGTCTGCCCCGATTCTTGTTATAGGAACGCATCAAGGTGATGATTTTATAAATGCTATTGTCAGTGATGTTGTCGATGAAAACAATCACCCAATTAATAATGCCGAAGCCGAATTAGCCAGCATTAAACAGTCTTTGGTTCATAGTCTAACAAGTCTTGGTTTTGGGGAGTAAGAATATGAAAAACTCTACGATTTTTGTACTGTCACTATTAGCGGCCTCGACGAATGTATTGGCTGAAAAGTATGTCCCTATAATTTCAAAAACGATCCACATTACCAGCTCGAACATCAAATGTAACTTATCCAAGACTGAGGAATATAAAGAAACGCAGGATTGGTGTGATGCCAGTGCCTCAATTGCTGTTCGTGTGACCCTCGAACAGATGCGCTCTATTCCCTCATTAACGGGGGATGGTAAGACAACGCCTGATGCAAAAATTGTTCGATTTATTGTGGATGAGGATAGTGGAGGTACCGGAATCCACTTGGTCGATGAGCTAAAGCAAGATCATAGTTGGTTTCAAAGCTGGGCAAATCGTCGTACTTATATAGGACCCTTTGCTACCAACTACGACTTGTGGGTCAAACCAATTAAGGGAACAACTCCGACAAAAGTAAAAGACTTTCCAGCCAACACTAATACCAACTATCAACACCGTGACAAGCATGGTGTCGATATTGGTGTTAATGGTACTGCAGGGGCTGAGGTTGGTAAGGACGGACCCAAGATTAGCGGCCAAGTCTCCGGATCATTCAGTATATCCAATGAGAAAACGTTAGTTTTTGAAACAAAGGACTATCGAGTAGTCAACAGCTCCTCTTTAAGTGACTTTTCGGTTTCCTTTGAACGGGGCTTCGATGATTGTCATTATTTAAGAGCTCAAGAACTTGGATGTTACTTTACCAAGGCTCACTGGGGAAGTGGCTGGGTATATGATAAGTCCAAATTTAACCCAATCTCATACGCTAACTTTAAGCCCAATTATGAAGTCATATACGAAGCACCGGTTTCAGAAAAAGGCACTACGACTTTTGAGTTAGGTATTAAGGTGGGTTACAAAGTACTCTTCGGTAGTATCATGCCATCACCACTCTTCTCCGTATACGAAAAAGGAGGTGGCTCATCGAATTCTTCAACAGTTACAACTGAAGTTAGCGTGGACTGGAATCATCCGCTGTTTGCCCCCGAAGCGCATGTCGCTCTTCAATCGCTTAGCGATAACAACTTCTGCCTAGATGTCTATGGGACCAATGATGATGGAGATGTAGAGGTTGGTGGCTGGGAGTGCCATGGAGACTGGAATCAAGTATGGGGATTGGACGATAAAGAGCGCTACAAAAGTCGAGTCGCCCCAGAACGATGCCTAGCTGTGCTGCCAGATAAAACGGTTACCGTTGATTTTTGTGGAGAATCTCTTGCGCAAAAATGGTATTGGAAAGAAGATCAATTGGTTAGCCGATATGTGGATGGCACCGATAAGGCCTATGTGTTAAACATCATCGAAGGTAATAAGGTTGGCGTTGCGCCTATGGATGCGGCAAACAAATCCAAATGGCAACCGAGATTACATAAAATCAACCTTTAGACCGATAAACGAAATGGAAGGCTTTGCCTTCCATTTTTCAATTGAGTACCAGTCGGATCATCGGCGCTCTATCTATAGCTATTAAGGTAGTTTATTTAGCGCCTTCAGCAATGCTTCGACAGCGTTTCTTCTTTTGCTGCGCATAGGTGACTTTTAAACATGCCTTAACGACTAAATCATGAGACGATTGAGCGCTCTCTGCATCCGATGTTACTACTGCCTTGTATGTTTTAGACGAGTCTTTAAGGCCTCTTACTTGCTCTTCTAACCCAACAATGGCCTCAATGTAGTTCTGGATAAGTATACTGACCATATCGCGACTAATCCCTTCTTTGACCACCATACGCATAACAGCGATTTTGGGTGTATCTTCAGTTTGCTGCTGCGTTGGTGGCTTTTTCTCTAGAGGCATCGTAAAGGCCGGAACAACCCAACCTGATTGATTCAGTTTTTCGGAAATATCATGAACAGAGTAGATGTAATTTTTAATGTCATCATGGGTGAGCGGCTGATCTGGGGATGTTAGATTCAAGCGAACCACGGAGGCTGGAAAGTATTGTGAATCGTTGACGATATTGAAAATCGGTTGATTCTCAATAATTACTTTTTCCCCGCTATTGGCGGCTTTGTCTTGTTCGGTGACGGTTAAACGGAGAGCTTGTAGGCCTCTGGAAAGATCTTGTGCCAGTGACATTAGATTTTGTATTACCGTACTGTAACCATGTTTTCCAAGACGCAAAAAATTGTAGTACTGAGCGAGAACCATGGAACTACCTCTTGAAAAGTTGAGGCTATAGGTTGATTCATCGAAACCGAGCACATTTGTGGTTACGAAGAGCTTTTTGGGGATTTCATGAAAATTCTTCCATAGTGCCCAACCAACGCCTGGGTAAACCAGCCCGAATTTGTGACCAGAAACATTGATGGTTTTAACTTGCTCAAGTTTAAAGTCCCAATTCAATTCAGGTACATCGCTATGGTCGCGGAAGGGTTCGATAAATCCACCACTGGCTGCGTCAACGTGCAATGGAATATCCCAGCCTTTTTTATCATCATTTTTGATATCGACTAGCACTTGATTTATCGCTTCAACAGGATCGTTCTGTCCGGTATACGAGGTTCCCATAACAGCAACCACACACGTGGTATTTTCATCAACGTGGTCGCGTATTTCTTCAGCGGTTACAACGTAGTTGGTGCTTTCTTTAATTGGAACCCATTTGATGTCAACATCAAAGTACTGTGCGTATTTCACCCAAGTGATATGAACATCTGAACCAATGACGATATTGGGTTTATCCGTGCTTAGTCCTTTTTCCTTACGCTTTTTCTTCCATTGCTCTTTATGGGAGAGTGCACACAGCATTAATGCTTCAGATGAGCCAATCGCAACCGTTCCCCAGCCACTTGGCGTAGTGATATCAGCAGCGATTTCTTCGGCTGACTTCATATCATGTGGTGCGTTAAATAAATCGAGTAGCATGCGAACACAACGTTGCTCAATTTCTAATGTGCGGTTGTATACTTCTCCATCAATGTAATTTTTGCCGAGGTTTTCGGAAATCAGATGATTCGCTTCTTCGTCCATGACGGTGGTGACAAATGATGCCATATTCAGGGTTGGATTACCGTCCAGTTGAAGCTCGTCTCGAATAAATCGATACACGGTTTGTGGATCGTGTTCCATCACAGGCATTTTACCTTGTGGTGCTTGGTCGCGGAATAAACAGCGGCCATAGTTGGGCGTGTTAGCGGTTTGAAATTTGATATCGTTTTTATTTCCCATTTCTAACTCTCTGACGTTGTTTAATAAATTATTCAACTCAGCGTAGAAAAGAGACTGTAAGCATTCAAACTTACATAGAGAAATTCACCGTATTTTTCGTGTCACTCTCAAAACAAGATGAGGACCACTAAACCTTACTTAAAAAATTGAGCGTTTGATCATGACTGTGGCTTAGGATTGATATTATCAATTTATTCAATGTCTTATGTTAAATTTTATCTTGGCCCGAACTCTGGTAGATGGCTAAGTAGTAGCGTGTGATTTGTACAAATTAGAGGACTCATCTGCTAATTTGATTGGATTATGTGGGAAAAAACAATATACCTAAATGAATCCTGCATTTTGAAGTCTTGTAAGTACCAGCTTCAAATCCTAGAAAGAATGTCGATGTGTCTCACCAATGACTATTTACATTCTTCTTACATAATTCAGTTAGTTTTATAATTATCAATAATTAATTTCTTCTTGTTCTATCAATATCACTAACGAAAGAATAGGGAGAATGAATGATGGATATTAAACGCGCTGTTACTTTTTTTGGATTGGCTTTAGTTAGCAATGATGCCGCGGCAAAAATTGTGTCAGGCCACGAATACAGCATAGAAAGTCAATACAAACTTGATATACCGGCTGGGAGTTGTCTGCGAACGAATAGTAGGAATAGTAATGTTGCTGTTGATGCTTGTGACGGACCTGGTTATTCCACCATGAAAAAATGGATCCTGGTTGCTAAAGGTGATGGAACATATCAGATAAAAAGTCACTATAAACAAGATGCGGGTCAAGGGAGCTGTTTAAGGATCGATGCTAGAAATCATGTGTCGGTTGGAGATTGCAATGGTGCTGGTTACTCAACCATGAAAAAGTGGTTAGTGACTGAAGTAGGGAATGGGACTTACGAGCTGAAGAATAAGTATAACTTGGATACAAGTAAGCCCTCAATGAGCTGCTTGCGAACCTCTCGACAAAGTAAAGATGCCACTATTGGTGAGTGTTATGCAACTGGGACTGGTGATTACTCAACTATGAGGAAGTGGGTTATTAAAGACAGGACACCGATAACACCGGGAGGAATGGTCTCTGTAAATTATAAAGTGAAGACAACCAAGCAAGCATTGACTGAAATATCCTTTCCTTTCACGGTTCATTCTGCCCCTGACGCATCAGGTTATTATTTCGCTCAGCAATATTCTTTTATCAATGGCAGTACGGGATACATAGGGATAAGACCGCGCCCAAATGGAAAGAGTCTCGCTGCTTTTTCAATTTGGGGAGATTCGGAAATAATCGATACCCAAAGATGCTATTACGGTGCTGATGGAGAGAAGGGTTTGAGCTGCTCGGCTTCTCATGATTTGGTACACGGGCGAAAGTATGTGATGACTATTTCACGAGACCCAGCCAATGACAGAATTTATCATGGTACTGTCACTGATACCGTCAGTGGAAAAATGACGCCAATTGGTTCGTACAAAACACCAAGGGTTTGGACGTTAAAATCAAAGTATCTTGGATTTATTGAATATTATAAACGCATTTCATCTTGTGAAAATGTGCCTTATGCTGATGTGTCATTTTATCCTCCATTAGATGAGAACAATATTGTAGGCTTGATTACTGGGTACAAACATTACGGTCGTTGCAAAGACAGGGTAAATTTTAATACTCAGGTATCAAATGACACTACACGCTCATTTCAAACTGGACGTTAATCGCTGAACCTAAAATATTGACGTTACTTGGATATATTAACCAGTATTGAGACACACACCTTTAATATCGAGAGTATAAGTGTGTCTCAGATCTTAGTTCTAACTTTCTCATACTGTTATTTGATTTCGAGATGAAACCGATAGTCGCTCTGTGCGCCTCGGCGAGCAAATACGCGGTAATGACCAATTCGAATCGAGTACTTACCACTATACCCAAGTGACTTCAAAATGCAGGATTCAGAGCGATGCCACAGTGTTGAGTTCAAGGAAAATAACGCAGCGTAATAGTCGACTCTTACCAAGTTGTTTGACGATGAAATCGACACTGTGGCACGCTCCCAAAGGGCGAGTTGTCTTGCTTTACATGCTTCGTTACCGATTTTCAATTTAGATGA
>NZ_AEIU01000124.1 GCF_000165125.1 Vibrio caribbeanicus ATCC BAA-2122
ACACTACTCGTGCACCTTCAAACATCGCCTCCATACCCCATACCTTGGAGGTATCCCAGTTCCCGATGGGTTGGTTAAAGCTGATAGCTCCTTTAAACATGCCGGCCATTCCTGCAAAATACCACGAACCTACTTCGGAGGTATCCCAGTCACCGATGGGTTGGTTAAAGGCGGTGGCACCTGAAAACATCCCATCCATAGTCTTTACCTTGGAGG
>NZ_AEIU01000123.1 GCF_000165125.1 Vibrio caribbeanicus ATCC BAA-2122
ACACTACTCGTAATTATTAATTCGAGGATAAATGTCAAAAAGGAATTAATATGATTAGGAATTTAATATTTATAGTTTTACTCTGGATACTCGCTGGTCAAGCTTTCGCTACGTCTGCGTTTTATATTAACCGTACAAGCGAACCGATTAAGGTAAGTTTAATGGTCGAAACATCACACCCTGTGGAGGAAGGTAAACAATACCGTTTGCCCGACAACGCAGAGCGAAACACTATCGTTATTCCCCCATACACAAAAATGAAGGTCGCAAGCTTTAATCGCTATAACGGGATTATTAATGGCGGGGTCTACAACTACTATTGGGCAGTTGCACAAAGAAATTCAAATGGTGACTGGGAAACAAAACAATATAACCCTATCGCACAGATTCAATTAAAGGGCCATGCTTCAGGGACTCACCTTAAACTCGGATTTAAAGGTAGGGAATTGATCACCAATTACAGCGCTGATGTGATCGATTTATACGGTATTGATGAAACACATACAGAGTTTGGAGCTAAAGCCATATACACATCTGGCTATGACAACATCGAGTTTGTCATTTCAGAGCATCAACTTTATCCACCTGATACGCGAGATAATACGTTAAGAGTCGCAACCTACAATTTATGGATGATACCTGCTGTTTCGTCTGATATTAGCGCCCGAACAAGCTTAATGGATCATAGCCTTTCCGGCTACGATGTCTTAGCATTTCAAGAAGCATTCTCAAATCGTAGGAACAGACTATTTGATGACCTTAGTGAGGAATATCCCTATCAAACTCAGGTCTTGGGGGGAGACAGTGGCGCTCTCTATGATGGAGGAGTGGTTACACTGAGCCGCTATCCGATTCTAGAAGCAGATTACCTCGTTTTTGATCACTGTTCATCGACAGATTGCCATGCTGACAAAGGCATAGTCTACACAAAGATTGAAAAAAATGGGCAGATATATCATGTATTTAATACCCATCTTGCGTCATTTGGCACTCGCAAGGCGAAGCGGCTAAGAAGACTTCAATTGGGGCTACTACGTACCTTTATGTTGACCAAAAATATCCCTGAAGATGAAGCAGTAATTTATGCGGGTGACTTCAATGTTGATAAGAATAATCACTTTTCCGAATATCAACTTATGCTTTCAATTTTAGAAGTAGAACCACCTACCTTCGCTGGATATACGCAAGGAACATTTGACCCTTCAATTAATAAATACGCTGCTGCCAAATACTCTGGGGGAACAAATACCTCGTACCTAGATTATGTTTTTACCAGCAAGAGGCATCGTCCAGCGACCCAAAAATTAAATACCGTACGCTTAAAACAGCGGGTTAGCGATTCAACTTGGGGCGAGTGGCACCTGTCCGATCACTTTAGTGTTGATGGACACTTTGTCTTCGAAGAATAAAACATGACAACTTAGTGCTGCTTTATCAGAGTATCCAAGGCTAGGTTTAGCGAGAATAGCTTGCCTACAGGCAAGGCAACGCTTTGAAAATCTGGTCGATAATAAAATGCCGCTATACACAATAGCGGCATTTGTATCTTGCCCCAATGTCACCACCAGCTAAAACGCCCAGATTGTACTCGAGTTTAATAAAACTCAAGCTCATCATTTAAAAAACCAATGGCAGACTGAACCAAAGTATCGATCTAAGTAATAATATTGTTTTTCTGACAAGAAATTGACAGATTTCAGATTTTTATTGAACCTGATACCGCTACCATCGTTGTTATCACAAGCCCCGAGGCCAATGTTCCAAGGAGCTAACAATCTTGGTTATGTGAAGCACATCATGTGTCAATTCACTGGCTAAGAGATCAATCTGATCGTTGATTTAAAAGTTGTGCATTAGGAGTAAGTAATGAAAAAACAAGCGGTGGTAATTTCTGCATCTCTACTGATGGCTTCAGTAGCTCATGCTAATGTTTATGTCGGCGGTAAAGTGGGTAAATCATGGATGGATGATGCCTGTGTTGCTGGTCAGCCATGTGATGATGAAGATTCAACATATGGTGCCTATGCTGGATACGAGTTCAACCAAAAGATTGCTATAGAGGGCGGTATTGAAAGACTGGGTAATTACGATAAAAGTGCTTTTAACGGCAACGTTCAAGCCTTTACCCTAGCTCCCAAATTTAGTCTCCCTGTAACACCAGATATTGCTTTATACGGTAAAGTCGGCGGTGCTTACACCAAGTTTGATGGTAAAGATGATTACTCATATCTTGGTGCTGCTGGGGTGGAGTTTAATATTAGTAGCAACGTGACTGCTCGCGCAGAATATCAAGCGTTGACTGACATCAATAACGATGTCACAAAAGCCATGGGTAACAGCGCAACTATCGGCATCTCATACAAATTTGGGGCGAGTCAAGCACCAGTCGCCACTCAGCCAGAACCAGTCATTGAAGATGTTGAAGAAGTCGTGGTCGAAGACGTGGTTGTTGAGCCAGTCATAGTAACCAAAATATTTGATGCCAAAGTGATGGGCGCTGGTAACTTTGAGTTCGATAGTGCCAAGCTCAAACCAGAGAGTGCCAATGAGCTTGATAGTATCGTTGAAGTCTTAGAAGATTATCCTCAGTCTGTAGTAGAGGTTTCAGGCTACACGGATACATCTGGACCAGAAAAGTACAACCAAAAGTTATCTGAGCAACGTGCTCAAGCTGTGAAAGCTGTGCTTATCGCCAAAGGCATCGATGAAAGTCGCATTACCGCTATCGGTAAAGGTGAGGCCAACCCTATAGCGTCAAATGAGACGCTCGAAGGCCGTAAACAAAATCGTCGTGTAGAGATCAATATTCCGGCATTTGAATATCAAGTCGAAGAATAGACACTGAGCTTAACTGGGTAGAGTTGGTAAAACATACCATCTCTACCTAACATCCAATCGCCCTTCCATAAATCTCTTGAATTAAGCCAATTAGGGATAAGCGCCAAATCTACCTAGACGACAAAGCCGAGTTGATACGTCTATTAAAAGAAGGCAACCAAAAAGCCAACGCAACAGCCAATACAACTGTACAAAGAGTGAGGGCTAGCTTTGGACTCAATATTTTGGAATATTAAAAAGTCAGCCGCATCACTCATAATGTGAGGTTTATTAATTTGTCACTGCCTGAGCCAATGTGTTTTCAATCGCCTGGCTAAGCAGTGACGAATCAGGAGTAACTGAACTTGGAAAGCTTGCCACAACCTCCCCTTTGCTGTTGATAAGGAACTTATAAAAATTCCAGCGTGGTTCAAGGTTGGTTTGCTTTTTTATCTCTTGGTAAACCGGATTTGCCTGGTCCCCCTTCACAGACGAGCGAGCTAACATTGGAAAAGTCACACCGTAGTCTAGTCGACAAACTTTCGCCGTATTTTCTTCAGACCCGCGATCTTGCTTGAAATCATTAGAGGGAAAGCCAAGTACCGTAAATCCTGCCGTCTTGTACTTTTGGTATAGAGCTTCCAGACCTTCAAATTGAGAGGTATAACCGCACTGACTGGCTGTATTAACAATAAGTACCGCTTTTTCCTCAAATGCATCACACAATTTGACACTTTCAGTAGAATTTAGCAGTCGCTGGTCGCTTTCCAGTATCGGGCGGCAATCTGCCACGGCGTTTCCAACAAAACAAAGACTAAGTAACCAAGAATATTTCATCATTACACTCCTATTTACCCGAAACATACGCATAATGATGTATAAAAGTTCAACCATATACCCAAGTGACTTCAAAATGCAGGGTTCAGAGCGAGTTGTCTTGCTTTTTTAAGAGATAAGGGATGAATAGATAAAGCAGCTTAGGTGTTATCTGAATGATTTTAATTTGATTTGGAATTTAGAAATATGGAGGCGCGTCCCGGAGTCGAACCGAGGTCCACGGATTTGCAATCCGCTGCATAGCCACTCTGCCAACGCGCCATATTTTTATGCCTCTATGGTAAGGCAAGAGAGATGGTGCCCCGGGCCGGACTTGAACCGGCACAGCGCGAACGCCGAGGGATTTTAAATCCCTTGTGTCTACCAATTCCACCACCAGGGCACGCTATAAAGCGATGGCGACACCATCATTCCTTGGCTCAGTTGCCTTGGAATGACGCTACTTTAACGAATTACTTCACTTAATCAAGTCATTATCGCTAATAAATTGTTTAAGTGCTCGAAATCTAGACAAAACGCGATAAAAAGCAGCATTTGGGGCCGGTGAAAGACAAAATAAAGCCTCAACAATTGATCGATGCAAAGAAAACATCAGCCAGAACCGTACGTTCAAACTTAAAAACAAGTACCTTGTTATCTTTATCTTTGATCAATATTTCAATATCGGTAAGTTGATCACTCGTCGCAATAGGAAAAGATGCCACGTAATAAGACCGATATAAACCACCATCATATTGGAACTGAACTTTTAAATGTGGCTGTTCACTTTTACCCAATATCTGCCCTTTATCATCGTACAACTGGATGGCTATTGGCACAGCCCTAGAATCAGGGCCAGCGATCTCCACTGAGACCTCAACATTACCATTCTCGGCCACTTTAGGAAAAACACGCACACTACGTGAATCTAATGTTTGTTCGATACCATCGTATTTCGTTCTTTGGTAACCACAAACGATACTTGCGACTTCCACTTGTCCCTCACCAACGATGGGACGGTAATAATCACGTGTAGTAGGAACCACAGCACAACCAGAAACCAAAAATAATAATACAAATAATTTTAAAAACGACTGCATACAGCACCTCATAAGTTTTCATAGATTATGAACAGCGTTTTATTAAAATTAAAGTATTTTGTTAAACTATTTATCTTACTATTGTATACCCAAGTAAGATGCTAGGTTCAGCGAGAATTGCTTGCCTTACAGGCAAGGCAACGATTTGAACATCTAGTCATCTAAATTGAGCATCGGTAACAACGAATGTAAGTCATGTAAAACTAACAAAAGCAAATTGGTTCACACCGAAGGGACTAGACACCAACATCAGCATGTCGATGTCTTAATATTGCTAGTTCACGGCTTTGGCCATTACGCGAGCATTTTCAAACCCTAACCTTGCAAGCGAGGCTTTATCAAAGTCCATGCTAAAAACTAGACCATCAACTTCACTTTTTAGCCAATTATCAGGAATACTTTCCACCCATTCCTCATTCACAGGTCGCTCTCTCCCAACCTCTATAAAATCTGTGAAGCGGGATCTCGCCTCAAAACGGCCAGTGATAAAGGAATAAAAAGGTCTCAGTGTTGCCCCCGTAGCATAGAGCATTGATTCCAAACCGTAGGTACTAATTGCCCAACTCCAATCCCACCACTTGGATTCTCCCGGTATGTAGCGATGATCCCACTGATATCGAATGTTTTCTGCATGTTCGCTTCCCCGTCCAAGGACAAACGAATGTGATTGGATCGGCCGGTTGGTTGGGTGAGAATGCCACGCGTTGTCACCTTGGCGTAAAAAGCCATCAAAATTCATCTTGTAACTAATATCGAATCCAATTTTATAAGAATAAGCAATATCAGAGTGATAGAAATGTAATTGGATGGGCAATATTGAATGAGGAGGAACGCTCAGTCGGGCTTGGCGTGAGACTGGTTCTTGTTTCTCTTCTTGGTTTGTATTCCCATAGGTTTGCCCCGCGGGTAGAGTAATATCAAACTTTGTTGCACCAATTTGAGGCCATCGAAAATCTCGATTAACACGCACGTGCTGCCCGAGAGCAAAATCATCATCTTTTGACCAGTCCACGCCTTGCTCAAACTGAAATTCAACCTCAATTTGTTTTAAAATATCAGAGTCGTTAATAATATATGCCGTCAGAGTCTTAACAAGATTCCGACCAGATTCAGTCATGTCATCATAAAAAAATTTGCGTGGGTTCAAGACATAATTAAAATCACTGACTGTTATTTTCGTTTTTTCATCACACAGTTCTCGCTGGCAAGGCGCTTGATAACCTTGGAGGGTCCAAGCATCTGACTCTTTTGTTATCACCATATCTTGACCTATATAGTCCTCCTGGTCACCAGAAACCCATTCATACCCCAGGAAATGAGCGAGATAACTCACAGGACGAACAAAGTCATCATAGTTAGAGACCAAGCGTCTCTGAATTTCGACACTTTCTGCGCTATCTATGCTTTTTGCATCGAAGGGAATAATGTCGGTTTGGGGATGATTGGGGTAGCACAAGGTGTTCTCTTGTGGGCCCCCCGGTTCAATAAGACCCTGATAACCCGAGCCCTTGATAACCCAGTTGTCTTCTAGACCATAGACTCCAAATTCATCGATTCTCGAAAGCAGTGCTCGCTTATGTTCTCTCGCCTCATAATGTTTCAGCAAACGATACTCTGCAGGGCAGTAATGAGAAGCAAAAATTATCTGATCAGAAAAAACCTTCGCGTTGGAGGAATAGGACATACAGCAAAGCGGGATGCTAAAAAGAACGTATTTTTTGACGTTTAACATGGTGACAAAACCTCTAAACCTTGACGTTAAATTATTGATTAATATATTTTTATGTTCTTGATCGTTCGACCAAAGTGACGGTACTTTTTCACAAAATTACTTCTTGTCGCAATGAAATAAATTGAAAATAAATACCTATACATATCAATAATTAAAGATAAGAGGCTTAATATTTAAACCAAGTGATATGACATTAAAGAATATACAAAAGGAAAGCCCACTATGCAGCAGCGAGCTTTCCTCTGTAGGCAACTACTCCACCAAACTTACGTTAAGATCTGCATCTCGAAAGCCTAAACGTTCTAACTTTTCTCGATCAAAATCAGAAACGACTTCAACTTCTCCAGCTCGAATAAAGCTTACATTTTGACTCTCACTGTTTAGTTTCGACATTTCGATTGGACTTTCTTCGCCAATTTCCATTGTTCCTGCATATTGAGATTCTGCATAAAAGTCCCCTGAAACATAGGAGTGGAATGGCCGTAAACTTGCTCCCGCTGCATACTGCATTCTATTTAGACCATACTTGTTGATTGCCCAGCTCCAGTCCCACCATTTTGTTTCTCCGGGTATATACCGGTGATCCCACTGATAACGGACATTGCTTTTTTTATTACTTCCACGACCCATAGTGAAAGTGTGAGATAGGTAAGGTCTATTATTCGGATGACTGTGCCATGCATTTCCTGACCAGCGTAAAAAGCCATTGAAGTTGACGTCATAACTGATATTGGCCCCAAAACGGTAGGGATATGAGATGGTTGACCGGTAGAGTTCAACACGAATTGGGATTTCCGACTGAGCGGGTACCATTGGCCTGACCTGCAATGTCACTTGCTTACTCGTTGAACCACCATCAGAGCTTGAAAAGCTCTGATTCGCCTCAAATCGAATACTAAGCTTGGTTTTTCCAACCAGAGGCCATTGAAATTCATTCTCAGTTTGAACTGCCTGAGAAAAACCATAACTATTGGTTTTGGACCAGTTTGTCGCTTCGGAAAGTTTAAGATCAATAACAACTTGCTGAGGGACACTACTATAATTTCTGGCTTTAGCACTGATAACATCCACCAACTCTCTTTCAGACTCAGTTACACTGCCGTGCCAGAAATCTTTATCATTTAGGGTGTAAGCAAAATTATTGACCGTAATTTTGGTTTTCTCATCACACCGATAACCACTACATGAACCGCTGTTATTGCCTTGAATTAGCCATCCGTCTCCCTTTCTTTCAACAACCATATCTTCGCCCACATATCGGCTATGATTTCCTCCTAGCCATGCATAACCAAGGTAATGAGCCAGATAGCTAAGTGGACGAATGAAAGCATCGCGGTCATTAACGAGATCATATTGAACACTTACCTCATCTCCCTCGGGCACAGATTGAGCCGGGTAGTCAGGAAGACCTGCATTGCTCTCAACCGGATAACACCATGTTGAGTGATTAGCGATATCACGCTTAATCTTTCCGTGGTAACCAGGTCCCATAATGACCCAATCATCTTTTAGACCAGTGATTTGCCACGTAGACATACGTGCTAGTAAAGCGGATGTTTGCTGTCGTGCCTCTGTCCTATCCAAAGGCCGATATCCCGAACGACACTGATCCTCTCCCAATTGGTCGAACACAATTTGATCAGGAAAAATTTTTGCATAAGTACCGCTAGACAATAAGGATAGTATGGCTGCAACTATGACTTTCTCTTTGACGTTGTACATTGAAAACCCTCTCGATAATCATTTTTATCTTTATGAACTTTTTGATTATTGCCCATCCTAGGCAATAAATTTACTCTTTCACAACGAGGTTAATTTTCACATTGAAATTTATTGAGAATAATTAACTCAATTTAAACATAGAGATAGGATAATGTTTTCATCAAGTGCTGAATTTGAAATATTATTTTTAAAAAAAGTAATATTCTTTTATATTTTTGTGCGAGTCATATCTCATAAGCTTTATAGTAGTTATTTAAGTATTTCACTAACTTGAAATATTAGAAATAGTACTTAATATGAGTGGTCTTACTCATAATATACCCTCCTCTTTTTCATTGATATGATTTCTAGAGAGTGAATGCTAAATATTACTGTTTCTAGGAACCTCAAGCTTTACAGGCTACCTTTTATTGACGGACGAGTAGATAAGAGCGAGAATTTATCAAATCCTCAAAAATGACATAATCATTATTCATAGATAAGATATTAATACTAGCCGACATGGGAGACTGTTTAAGTAAAAGATATGCCAATGTACTACGATCATTAATAAGAGAGGTCATATTATTAATTGATATAACATCTACACTTCCTGATATTGCAAAAGATACGCTATCACTTTCCGTAAGACTACCATTAAAACGAAACGTCACTAGAGGATTCATTTCTCTATCATGAAGAGAAAATACATGAGTTATATCTTTCCCAGAAACATGTACAACCCCATTCGTCTGCCTTATATTCTCACCGATAAAATCAATGGAATGATGCTTAAAAAAATACTCAGGTGATTTTTCTCTTTCTGGATAAAAAATAGCGAAAAATAGTAAGCATATAGAAAATAATAAATATATATATGAAATCATACATCTCTCGCTATATTATCTAAGTATTTTTTTATCTTACTATACGTAGTATCTATTTTATCGTTTTCAATAAATATATTTACAGACTTCTTTGTGCTCTTGTTATATAAAGCCACACTAGTACTATTTTTATTATTAACCAAATATATTACACAATCACACTGTATTTCTTTTAAGGACTGTATCAAATTATTATTTAAACCTGATTTTGATTTAATAAATAACTCTAAATTTCCACTTTTATAAGGTTGTTTTTTTTCTTCTACCTTAATTAGTGAAAGATCGAAACGTTCTTTACCAGAAAAAAATAAAACTGAAGAAAGCAATAGTAAAAAGCTAGCTGTTATATTAACCCATAGTTTTACTTTCTTAGATCTTGGTTTAGGCTCACTTTTTTCAACTTTTATTGGTTGAAATTTTGATACTTCTTCATCAATAACGCTCTGTATATCATCCTTATTTACAAGCCGATAGCCAACTTTGGGTACTGTTATAATTGGTGAATCTTTCATTCCAAGTTTAACAAATGATTGTCTTAATATACTGATACTTTTTGATAAAGATGTTACACCAATATATTTACTCCCCCATGCGTGACATATTATATCCTGTTTTGGAACAATATTCGGAGATCTATCTAGCAAGATGCTAAGAATCAATGATTCTCTATACCCCACTTTTACGGTGCACAAATCATTATATATAATATTTTTTATTGGATTAAACTTGATCATGTCAAATGCTATTTACAAAAATAATTATTATAATCAGATATGACTATAAACTGACTCACATGAAAATTAATGGGATGAATGTCTCTATATTGAACAATAATTCCATTTTATTTTAATTTTGTTAAATTAGATTTAATTATCGCTATCAATAGCAAACACAATTAATATTAAGCAAGACTATAGATTTAATGGCCAATGTTTCATTACAATTTAATATGATTATAGTTAAAAATATCATCGAACTATGCTTGATATATTTAACTATAATGAGCACT
>NZ_AEIU01000122.1 GCF_000165125.1 Vibrio caribbeanicus ATCC BAA-2122
ACACTACTCGTGCGGCTTTTTTATATTCGTTAGTCTCCCGCAAACATATAGCCTTCCCCATGCACGGTGACAAATATTTGTGGATTCTTTGGGTCGAACTCCATTTTTGCTCTCATACGGCGAATAAGAACATCAATAGTCCGGTCATTGGGAGCATCAACACGATGGCTAATCATGTTTAAGATCCGTTCCCGGCTTAAAACCTGATTGGGGTGCGAGGATAACGCAACCAGAAGCTCATATTCGGCTTTTGTTAGTTTCACAGGGTCACCGTCATTGCTAAGCGCTCTTCTCTGAATATCAAAAACCCAGTCCCCAAAACGCACTAAGTTTTCATTTTGTTTTCCGGATACCTCAGAGTAAAAATCTCCTTTTGCCGCTGACATTCGCCATAACAAATTCTTGACTCGGACAAGAAGCTCTCGCAATTCGAATGGCTTAGTAACGTAGTCATCTGCGCCCATTTCGAGTCCAACAATTCTATCGATACTGTCTGTTCTGCCTGTTACCAGAATAATGCCTATATCAGATTGACTCCTGAGCTCACGAGTGAGCATTAAGCCATCTTCACCTGGTAAGTTGATATCCAGCATAACCAAGTCAATCTCATTACAACCAAGTATATCGCGCATTTCAGCTCCGCTCTCAGCCTCACTGACACAATATCCTTCGTTTTGAAAATAACCCGCCAACTTGCTCCGAGTAACCGCATCGTCTTCTACAACTAGTACATGATAACTCATCTGGTTCACTTATTCTGCATTGGTATTTAATTTGGTAGTTATTCTATTCATAAAAAACCACAATTCTAGTATTAATTATTTTATTTAAGATCAATTTTGCCAATATATTTGTTATTGTCTAAGCCATATTCGGCATACATTTAAACAAACACTATGCCAACCAAATGTAAACTGACAATTTTATCTTTAAATACAACTGCCTAAAAGTTCAACAGCCATAACCCAAAGATAAATGCAATTAGCAAAAATCGTCAACAAAAAAATATGTCTTCTTTAATTATTTATTAGTTAAAACACACTAAATAGCATACAGATAATTAATAGGCTGTCGTCCTTTTTTTTATTCTAATCCCAATGGAGAATATACCCACGTTACTTCAAAAGGTAGAACTCATATAACCAAGTGACTTCAAAATACAGGGTTTAGAGCGATGCCACAGTGTTGAGTTTAAGGAAAATAAAACGGAGCCTAACCCACTGGCCATAAGCAGTAACTATCGAGCACCACTAGATAATTGTAACTGTGTAAAATAAGAGCTCGCTATCAAATACTGAGAGCAAAAATGATTTTTGTTTGCTCAATCTGATTTTGCGGTCTAAAATCGGCATTGAAAATAATAGTATTGTTTAACTTGAATATAAACCGCTAATGATGGCGGTTTTTGTTTTTCTGATAGTTCTTCTTTCCTCTCGCTTTGAATTAGAGAAAAAGTCGCATTATCAACAGGATATCACTTTATGGCAACCATTAAAGATGTTGCTCGCCTTGCTGGCGTGTCAACCACTACTGTCTCCCATGTCATCAATAAAACGCGCTTTGTTGCTGAAGCAACCCAAGAGAAAGTGCTTGAAGCAGTAAATGAACTAAACTACGCACCAAGTGCAGTGGCTAGGAGCTTGAAGTGTAACAGTACCCGTACTATCGGCATGCTCGTCACACAATCAACAAATCTTTTCTTTTCTGAAGTCATTGATGGGGTTGAAAGCTATTGTTACCGCCAAGGTTATACACTTATCCTGTGTAACACTGGGGGTATATACGAAAAACAACGTGACTATATCCGAATGCTTGCAGAGAAGCGTGTGGACGGTATTTTAGTCATGTGTTCAGATTTAACCTCTGAGCTGAGTGAAATGCTCGATCGTCAAAAAGATATCCCAAAGGTTATCATGGATTGGGGACCAGAAAGCTCACAAGCAGACAAAATTATCGACAACTCGGAAGAAGGTGGATATCTTGCCACCAAGTATCTGATTGAAAAGGGACATAAAGATATTGCTTGTTTAAGTGGTCATTTCGAAAAAGCAGCCTGTCAGGAGCGAATTCGTGGATTTAAGCGGGCAATGAATGAAGCAAACTTGGATGTGCGAGAAAATTGGATTCTAGAAGGTAATTTTGAATGTGATACTGCCGTTCTAGCTGCCGATAAAATCTGTGCTATGGATAAAAAACCCTCGGCAATATTCTGCTTTAACGACACGATGGCTCTCGGCCTTATGAGTCGACTCCAACAGAAAGGCATACGGATTCCTGAAGACATCTCAGTCATCGGTTATGACAATATTGAACTAGCTGAGTACTTTTCTCCTCCACTTACTACTATTCATCAACCCAAGCGTCGTGTAGGTAAGAATGCGTTTGAAATATTATTAGAACGTATCAAAGATAAGGAACATGAAAAGCGGGTTTTTGAAATGCATCCGGAAATTGTAGAACGAAATACTGTTTGTAATTTCAAAAATTAAGCTTGAATATTTTTGCTCAGTCGAACGGTTTTGTATTGACTGAGCGTATGAATTTGGGCTTTTTCCTGCATCAAGATCACACTTATTTGATTTGGGCGTGATGTTACGCTCAAAATTTATTTATTCTCAGAATGTTCGAATCGTGCCACGAACAGGGCAAACCATTTCGAAAGAGTGGGACGCAAAGCCTCCGGCCTTAAACATGATAATGTCTGGTAGCGGGGTTGCCGATGGCAAATTTGCACATATCATTTGCTGTACTTGCATATGCATGACAGCACATTGACATTGTATATGCATAATTTTGCTAATCTCTCGGACCTGAATTGGTGGCGTATACATATACACCGAGAATAAAAAGCATGGATAAACCAATATTAAAAGACTCAATGCGTTTGTTTGAGCAGCTTGGCTATATTAAGTCTCGTTCGATGTTTGGTGGTTTTGGTATTTTTGCCGATAACACGATGTTTGCGCTCGTAGTGAACGATAAACTTCACGTTCGTGCCGATGCAGAACTCACCAAGCAATTTGTAGGTCAAGGGCTAGAACCATACGTTTATAAAAAACGTGGCTTTCCAGTGGTCACTAAATACTTCGCTCTATCAGATGATTGGTACTCATGTCCCACTCAAACTCTAGATATTGCGAAAATTGCTCTTAAATCTGCCAATCTGGATAAGCATACTCAGTCGACGACAAAACCAAATCGTCTAAAAGACTTACCAAACCTAAGGCTTGCGACCGAAAGAATGCTTAAGAAAGCAGGAATAGAGTCAGTAGAAAACCTTGAGAAGACTGGCGCGGTAGATGCATTCAAAGCGATTCAGTTGACACATTCATCTGATGTGAATATTGAGTTACTTTGGGCACTAGAGGGGGCTATTAATGGCACCCACTGGTCAGTTGTCCCTCAAAATCGAAGACAAGAGCTTCTACAGCAACTCAGTTAATATAGTGCTTTAAAAGTCAGTTTTACTGGCTTTTTTTGTTTCTTTGAAATTTTCTCGCCATTTGCTCTGTCTATCATAATTAAGTTACATGTGCTCAGACAGAGAGAGGGTTGTTAATGAACAAGAAGCTGTTACTAGGTATTGCTTTAATTATTGTTGTCTTAGTCGTTGGCCTGAATTTTGGCCAACACCTTACTTTGGACAATGCGAAACTGAAACAAGCAGAGCTTTCATCATTTATCGAAAGCAATTTCTTCATGGCCATCGCATTATATTTTGTGAGCTATGTAGCCATCACTGCTCTCTCAATACCTGGCGCAGCCGTTGTTACCTTGTTAGGTGCAGCTCTATTCGGGTTCTGGATCAGTCTTGCCTTGGTATCGTTTGCTAGTACCATAGGCGCCACACTTGCCTTTTTGAGTAGTCGATATTTACTTCGTGATTGGGTTCAGAAAAAGTTTGGTAATAAACTTACTGCTGTTAATCAGGGTGTTGAGAAAGATGGCCCATTTTATTTGTTTTCCCTACGCCTCATTCCTGTCTTTCCATTTTTCCTAATTAACTTACTGATGGGGCTTACTCCCATATCGACAATACGTTTTTATCTTGTTAGCCAATTAGGCATGTTACCCGGTACAGCCGTGTACCTAAATGCAGGAACGCAATTGGCTCAAATTGATAGCTTAGCCGGGATAGTCTCACCCGCCGTCTTACTCTCATTTGCCCTTTTAGGCATTTTCCCTATCATCGTAAAGTGGATAATGAATAAATTTAAAGTTTCACCATCAGCAGCAAACAACGACACCGAATGAAAATATACAGTGCACTGAATCCAACAGACGCCCATATTATTTGTGAGTTACTAAAATCACATGATATCGCCTGTGAGGTTCATGGTGCGGATTTATTCGGTCTACAGGGTGAACTACCCTTAGGTGAATCAACAGAGCCTTATATCTGGTTATTTGATGATGGCCTTTATGAAAAAGCCAATCAGATAATCATGCAGTATAGGGAGCCATCTCATCGCGCTGATTGGCGCTGTAAGCGTTGTGGCGAAGATAATGGCGCTGAGTTCGATATATGCTGGAACTGCGGTACAAACGCTGAATAGGTGTCTAGATTTTCAAATTCATGTCTACCTGTAAAGCAAGCCATCCGCGCTGAACCTCGCATCTTGAGGTTACTTAGAGATACAGTGTTGTTTAATGAATGTTATCGATAGAGAATTAAATTCCTCAGGTTTTTCAACATTGCACACATGACCACAGTCCTCAATTTGATGCAATTGACTTAAACTATGAGCGGCAACCATTTCCTTGACGGGTTGAATGAACATGTAGTCTCTCTCTCCCATCAAATACAAAGTTGGAATTGCCAATTCCCTCTCTTTAAAATACTTCATCATGGGATTAACGTCAGCTGTTAGAATGAACCAACGCTTAAATTCTTTTTGACACAGCTTCTTAGCCTCTCGAATAAACAAGCTTCTTGACTCTTTCTGTGCACTCTGTGGCATCACAATGTAAGCAAATAATCGATATAACCACATATAAGGAACAATATGCTTACATAGGTTGCCCAGCTTGACTAACACTTGAGAGCGTATATCCAGCCGTGTCACTGCGCCACCCAAAACCATAGATTGGACTCTTGGTAAAGCTAGCTCAGCGATATTTCTCACGATAATAGTACCTAGAGACATACCAACAAAGTGTGCAGAGCGAATTTTTAAATGATCCAACACTTTGAGGATATCCAAAGTAACCGCTTTAAATGTATAGCGATTCGCTATCAGATCCCTGAAAAGCTGATTAGACTTTCCATGTCCACGTAAATCTATCAATAAGAGATTAAAATGCCGTTTGTATTCTTTCACCTGCTTAAACCAGATTGATGAGCTTCCACCAGCGCCGTGCACAAATACGACCCACTGATTACTGGAAGGATGTAAAAATGTTTTGTGGAATAGCAAAGCGTCAGACATAGGCTCTTACTTATACAGTGAACTGTCACGGAGATTATCATAACTTTAGTGTCATTTTAAATGATTGGCCTCCCCAAAAGTCTTGAATCACTGAGAATGTGAAAAAAATAGCGTTTAATAGCAAAAAAGCAGCCCATGGCTGCTTTTTGTTTGTTTATTTTGCTTTTGGCTTCTTGCGTTTATCTGTCACTTCCCACTTACCATCAACATACAGCGCCGTGTAGCCAGATGGCTTACCATCCACTTCTGAGCGCACATAGTTTTCTTTGGTCTTGCGGCTGAATCTCACAACCATAGGAAGACCATCAGGGTCATTTTCAGGTGCTTCGGTTAGATAGTGAAATTTAGGTGAAATTCTATCTTTAAATCTCTTCAACTCTTCTACAAGCGGAGCTCGAGTTTCACGCGATTTAGGGAAAGTGCTCGCAGCTAGAAACAAACCAGAGGCCCCATCACGGAGCACAAAATAAGCTTCTGAGTTCTCACATGGTAGTTCAGGAAAATGAACAGGGTCTTCCTTCGGAGGTGCAACTTCGCCATTTTTTAGGATCTTACGAGTGTTTTTACAACTTTCGCTCGTACAATCCATGTATTTACCAAAGCGTCCATTTTTAAGCACCATGTCGCTACCACACTTGTCACACTCGACAACTGGGCCATCATACCCTTTCACCTTAAACTCGCCGTGCTCAACCACATAGCCGTCACAATTGGGGTTATTACCACAAACGTGCATCTTTCTCTTGTCATCAACAAGATAAGCATCCATAGCAGTTTCACAAATAGGGCAGCGTTTTTTCGCTCTGAGTGCGGCCGTCTCAACGTCTTCCTCTAGTACGTTAACGATGCCTTCCTCGTCACCAAGGTTGATGGTTGTCTTACAACGTTCTTTAGGTGGAAGTGCATATCCCGAGCAACCCAAGAACACGCCAGTAGAAGCGGTTCTTATTCCCATAGGACGAGAGCAAGTTGGGCATTCTATGTCAGTTTGCACGATATGATTGGGCTTCATACCGCCTTGTTCTTCGTCTTGCTCTGCAGCCTCTAGATCCGTCGTAAAATCATTAAAAAAGTCATCAAGTACCGTCTTCCAGTTAGCATCACCTTCCGCTATCTGATCGAGTTTCTCTTCCATTCGAGAAGTAAACTCGTAGTTCATCAAATCGTCAAAGCTTCCATCTAAACGGTCAGTAACAATTTCTCCCATTTTTTCCGCATAAAAACGACGCTGTTCAACTTTGACATAACCTCTATCTTGGATTGTAGAAATAATAGAAGCGTAAGTTGATGGACGACCAATTCCTCGTTTTTCTAGCTCTTTAACAAGCGCTGCTTCAGTAAATCGTGCTGGGGGCTTGGTGAAATTTTGCTTTGGCTCAAGATTAACAAGGTCAACACTATCCCCAACTTTAACCGCTGGTAGGATTTGGTCCTCATTTTTTCCTAGAGGTCGCTGAACACGAGTCCAACCATCAAACTTAAGAATGCGCCCTTTGGCTTTGAGAGTGTATTCTGCCGCCTTGACACTCACAGTAGTAGAATCGTACTTCGCAGGTGTCATTTGACACGCAACAAACTGATTCCAGATTAGATTATAAAGTTTGTGCGCATCGGCCTCCATCCCGTTAAGATCGTCCGATTTCACCGCAACATCAGAAGGCCTTATCGCCTCGTGAGCTTCCTGAGCTCCAGCCTTACTGCCGTAGACGTTGGCTTTTGAAGGCAAATAATCATCACCGTATTCTTTGCCAATGAAGCTTCTTACCGTTTCAACAGCCTCACTGCTCAAATTTGTCGAATCAGTCCGCATGTAGGTAATATAACCCGCCTCATAGAGACGCTGAGCCAACATCATGGTTTTTTTAACACCATAACCTAATCTTGTACTTGCTGCCTGTTGAAGCGTAGACGTAATAAAGGGAGCCGAGGGTTTACTAGAGGTAGGACGATCCTCACGTTTACATACCTCGTATTTTGCTTTTTCAAGCACTGCAACCGCAGCAAGGGTTTCAGACTCATTAGAAGGTTTGAACGCCACCCCTTCTTTTTGAGCAACTTGCAGACGAAAATCAGTGTTATTTTCTGTCTTTGTATTGGCGTGGACATCCCAGAACTCTTCGGGAATAAAAGCCTTGATTTCACGCTCACGTTCAACCAATAATTTTACTGCGACAGACTGAACACGTCCCGCAGATAAACCTCTAGCGACTTTTTTCCAAAGCAGTGGAGACACCATAAAGCCCACTACTCTGTCCATAAAGCGGCGTGCCTGTTGAGCATTAACACCATCCATGCTTAACTCGCCCGGTTTTTCAAAAGCCTGTTGTATCGCATTTTTGGTTATTTCATTGAATACAACACGCTTGTAACGTTCCTCGTCACCACCGATAATTTCACGTAAATGCCACGCAATGGCCTCTCCTTCGCGGTCCAAATCGGTCGCGAGATAGACTTGATCAGCATCTTTGGCTAGCTTTTGTAGCTCAGCAACAACCTTCTCTTTGCCGGGAAGCACTTGATAATTAGCCTCCCAACCATGGTATGGGTCGATGCCCATCTTTTTAATTAATGATTTGCGGTCTTTTTCTTTTTTTATTAGAGCTTTTTCTTCCGCACTCAGACCTTTAGTTGATACTGCTGCTGCTTTTTGGCCAGAACTCTGTCCGGCAGTTGGCAAATCACGAACATGACCCACACTAGACTTCACAACAAAGTCTTTACCTAAATACTTATTGATGGTTTTCGCTTTTGCTGGCGACTCCACAATAACTAGTGACTTACCCATAATTGACTCAATTGTCCTCGACTGAGTGCGAAATAGACGCACATAGTACCTTAATAATTTGCTTCTTTTTTTACTATTGAGCGAGATTGAAAGAAGATCAATCTCTTTTTCTCATATCTGACTCGACTGCTCGACAAATCGTCGATGGTAAAAACTATTTACGTGGTAAATTTACAAAACGCTTATACCAGAAGAATCCATTAGATTGCGCAACATACTAAACACCATAAGTTTATTAGTGCCAACTTAACACAGCTTTTTTTGCCACCAGTCACAAAACCTACCGACACTTAGTAAACTCAATCCCAAAAATTTAAATACACTCGGCTCTTTTACACAAATATTCCTCGGAAAAAAGCAAAGGGCTAGCATTCAAAGCCAACCCTTTTACCCATATTCGAACAATAAATTCGAATAATAGTCTTGTCTTGTTAAGAACTCAAACTTTCAAGCTTGTCAAAATAGTCCGGGAATGTTTTAGAAGTGCATTTGGGATCGTTAATCGTAACTGGGGTGTTGCTCAATGCGACCAAGGAAAAACACATAGCCATACGATGATCATCATAAGTATCAATCGCTGCGTGCTTCAATGACTCTGGAGGCGTGATCACAATATAGTCATGCCCTTCCTCAACCTCTGCCCCCACTTTACGTAGCTCCGTTGCCATCGCATGTAAGCGGTCAGTTTCTTTGACTCGCCAATTATATACATTTCGAATCGCTGTCGTGCCATCAGCAAACAATGCTGTTGTTGCAATCGTCATAGCGGCGTCCGGTATATGATTGAAGTCAAGGTCTACTGCTTTTAGCTTACCGACTCTAGAAATGACGAAATCGTCGCCCCATTCTATATCTGCACCCATTTTTGCTAAAGCTTCAGCAAACTGAATGTCACCTTGAATACTATTTCTACCGATCCCTGTTACTTTTATTTCTCCGCCTTTTATCGCAGCGGCAGCCAGAAAATAGGAAGCGGAGGAAGCGTCACCTTCAACTAAAAACTCGCCTGGAGACTGGTAATTTTGGCCTTTCCTTATAACAAATTCAGCGTAATTGTTGTTCTCAACCTTTACACCAAATTGCGCCATAATATGCAATGTAATATCTATATAAGGTTTCGAAACTAACTCACCAATAATCTTTATTGTCACATCGTCACCGGCCATAGGCGCTGCCATAAGAAAAGCGGTAAGGAATTGACTGGAAATAGAACCATCAATTTCAACCGTGCCTCCACTTAAACCTGTGCCGATAATTTTCAAAGGAGGGTATCCCTCTTCCTCCAAGTAAGTCACTTTTGCACCTGCTTGGCGCAATGAACTCACTAGGTGGCCTATAGGACGCTCCTTCATCCTCGGTTCACCGGTCAACACATATTCACCTGTGCCCAAACACAAAGCAGCAGCAAGTGGGCGCATTGCAGTACCCGCATTGCCCAGAAAGATTTCAAGCTCCTCAGGAGCATCGAATGGCCGACCTAAACCTTCAACATCACAAACCGTTTTGTCTTCCGAAAGAGTGTAATTTACTCCTAGTGAAGACAATGCATTGAGCATATGCCGAATATCATCGCTGTCGAGAAGATTTGTTAGACGAGTTTTTCCTCTGGCCATTGCGGCAAGAAGTAATGCTCGGTTTGAGACACTTTTTGATCCCGGTAGATTTACTACCCCATTGACTTTACTAATTGGGTGTAAGGTGAGGCTTTCCATTACGTTTATATTCCTTGCTCTCCCCTATATCTGAGTGGGAGATGAAAAATTCTTCGTACTGGCAGACTAACGAAAAATCTTTCTCAAAACTAGACCCAAATAACACTCTAGACTCAATTATATGCCTAAGTAGCGACAGTAAATTAGGCTTAAAAGAGTAACCTAGGTATAAAAATCAGCAACGTAGTAAAAAACGCATAAAAATATGTTTAGTGAAACACCGAATTAAAATTCTTTATCGACGCGAACACCATCGTCAAAATACAAAATTCTTACCCTGTCATTTTTTGTAAAGATCATTTTCTTATCAACATCTTGAATCACATCAATTAACTCATCTTTCTTGGTCCTGATTAATAGCTCCACCAGTTGATGATTTAGTCGCTGAGTTTTGTTAACGCTTTGGTGGGTAATGGCTCCACCCGCGGCCGCACCAACAACTGTCGCCACTTGTTTTCCATGCCCACCACCAAATTGATGCCCAACAATTCCTCCAACTACAGCCCCAAGAAGCGTTTTCCACCCGACTCCTTGTGCTTCAACCATTTCTTCTTGAGAAATATATCTAATCGTCTCCACTTGCCCAAATTTGACCTCATTCACTGGACGAGCGACGTTTCTTTGATAACTTGCATTGGCAATCAAAGGAAAAAGAAATACCATCAATATTAGCTTTCTCATTTTTTCTCCTTATTAAAATATGACACTATACCTCGCTGAACTTGACAGCAATGAGATTTGGTTTCCCTCGAACTCAGAAGCGTTAGCTGAGCCGAATGGGCTTCTCGCTTATGGCGGTGACTTGAGCGTTGAGAGACTCTTATTCGCCTACCAAAACGGAATATTCCCTTGGTATGGGCCAGGTGAACCGATTCTTTGGTGGACCCCAACCCCAAGAGCAGTATTCGATCCTAAGACATTCAAACCATCTAAAAGTCTCAGAAAGTTTCAAAAAAAAGCTCAGTATCGAGTGAGCATAAACCTCAACACCGATGAAGTCATTGATTATTGTGCCTCAACTCGCTGTGTTGAAGAAACTTGGCTGAATGATGACATGAGGTCTGCTTATAAATCACTTGCCAAAGAAGGGTTATGCCACTCAGTTGAAGTTTGGGATGACAATACACTAATAGGTGGCCTGTATGGTGTTTCTATAGGCAGCATTTTCTGCGGTGAGTCCATGTTCAGTCTCAAAACCAATGCATCGAAAGTAGCACTTTGGTATTTCTGTAAACATTTCAACTCACACATGGGCCAAATTATTGACTGCCAAGTCATGAATGATCACCTTCTCTCACTCGGTGCCCTTGAACTGGAGCGTGAGATTTTTATGCAGAAACTGCTATCATTTAAAGATGAAAACTTGTCTGAGAACTGTTTCAAAAAACAGTGGTTAACACCCTAATTGCGTGGTGAAGAATGAGTTCTGATTTACAACAAATCCGTATTGGTTTAACAAATTGTCACCCTTGTAGTTACCTTGATGACCGTCAAGAAAGGGTTGCGGTCGCACTTGACCCAGCTATGCACTGTGGTTCAAGTTATGAGGTACTTCTCGCTAATGGCTTTCGGCGTAGTGGAGACACCATATACAAACCTCATTGTGATCACTGCCAAGCTTGCCAAGCCCTGCGTATTGCAGTTCCCGATTTCGTTATTTCAAAAAATCAAAAAAGATTATTGAAAAAGTCTTCGAAATACACTTGGCAGTTAAAAGATGCACTTGATGACAACTGGTTCGATCTTTACTCAAGGTACATCAACCAGCGCCACAAAAACGGTTCTATGTTCCCACCTCAAAAAACTGAGTTCGCCCATTTCTCTCAATGTAGCTGGCTCAACACTCAATATCTTCATATTTATGATCAAAAGCAACTCATTGCGGTCGCAGTAACCGATATATTGTCCAATAGCGCCAGTGCTTTCTACACGTTTTTTGATCCTGATTACACATTGTCACTCGGAACTTTAGCAGTATTGTTTCAAGTCCAACACTGCCAAAATCAAGGAAAACAATGGCTTTACCTTGGTTATCAAATCGATGAATGCCCTGCCATGAACTATAAAGTAAGATTTCAGCCTCATCAAAGGCTAGTAAATCAGCGTTGGCAAGGGTAGAATACGCCCCATCTTTACTGAATTCATTTTTATCGGCATTTTGGGCTGGTAAAATGTGCCCATTTTTAAAAGAGGATTAAATGGCTAAAGAAGACGTTATTGAGATGCAAGGTACAGTCCTTGATACTCTTCCAAACACTATGTTCCGAGTTGAGCTAGAAAACGGTCACGTAGTTACTGCTCACATCTCAGGTAAGATGCGTAAAAACTACATTCGTATTCTTACTGGTGACAAAGTAACTGTAGAGATGACACCGTACGATTTATCAAAAGGACGTATCGTCTTCCGTGCTCGTTAATTTCAGATTATCGAATTGCTACAAAAAACGGAGCTAATAGCTCCGTTTTTTGTTTAGTTGTGACTGGTTATAAGTTATATATCACCTGCCCAATGCCTCTTTATAGTGTTGACGACAAACTGAAACATATTTATCGTTACCTCCAATTGAGACCTGATCGCCTTCTGCAATTGCGACGCCATTCTCATCAGTTCGGATCACCATATTGGCTTTTCTACCACAATGACAAATTGTTTTTAGCTCGACTAATTTGTCTGCCCATGACAGTAGGTACTTACTACCTTCAAATAGTTCACCTAAGAAGTCTGTTCTCAGTCCATAACATAGAACCGGAATACGGAGCTTATCAACAACCTCTGTCAGTTGATAGACTTGCTGTCTGCTGAGAAACTGGCTTTCATCCACTAATACACAGTGCCTAGTCTCTACCCCATTGAGATTGCTTATCTCTCGATAGAGATCAGTCTCAGCATTGAAAAGTTGAGCATCGGATTGTAAACCAATACGTGAGCTCACTTTTCCAACACCGTAACGATCATCAAGTGCGGCAGTGAAAATAACTGGTGTCATTCCACGTTCTTGATAGTTAAAAGACGATTGCAAAAGTGTCGTCGATTTACCCGCATTCATTGCAGAGTAATAAAAATACATTTGTGCCACAGAAACTTACCTGTAAATTTAAACCAATAAAAAAGAGCTGATATACCCAATAAATTACTTTATTTACGGCGCCAAGTGGTACCTGATGGTCCATCTTCCAAAACGATACCCATAGCAGTCAGCTTATCACGTGCGACGTCAGCTGTTGCCCAGTCTTTAGCTGCTCTACTATCGTTACGTAATTTTATCAGTGCCTCTATTTCCGCAACTTGGTCTTTATCATCGCTTCCTTGTAAAAAAGCTTCAGGATCCTGGTGCAAAATACCGATTACATCTGCCAGTTCACGGAGCAAAGAACCTAATGCACTTGCATGTTCATTGTCTGTTGCTTTGACTCGGTTGATCTCTCTGGCCATGTCAAAAAGAACTGAATAGGCTTCAGGCGTATTGAAATCATCATTCATAGCTTCAGTAAAACGGGAAACATATTCTTCACCGTCCGCAGCTGGCACAGTTAAATCAAGACCACGCAAGCTGGTGTAAAGACGTTCAAGACCTGCACGCGCTTGATTGAGGTTCTCCTCACTATAGTTAAGCTGACTACGGTAGTGACCTGACATCAGAAAATAACGAACAGTCTCTGAATCGTAGTGCTGTAAAACATCGCGAATAGTGAAGAAGTTACCAAGAGATTTAGACATTTTTTCTCTATCAACCATCACCATGCCACTGTGCATCCAAGTATTAACATATTGGGTATCGTGAGCACAGCAAGATTGAGCAATTTCATTCTCGTGATGAGGGAACTGAAGATCTGAGCCGCCACCATGAATATCGAAATGGTTTCCAAGGATAGACGAGTTCATTGCCGAACACTCGATATGCCACCCGGGGCGACCAGGCCCCCATGGTGACTCCCATGTAGGCTCGCCAGGTTTAGACATTTTCCATAACACAAAATCGAGTGGGCTACGTTTAGCAGATTCAACATCAACACGAGCACCTGCTTGTAACTGATCTAAATCTTGCTTGGAGAGCTTGCCGTACTCATCGAACTTTTTGACCTCAAACATTACATCGCCATTGTCAGCAACATAAGCAAAGCCTCGTTCGATAAGCTTCTCTACCAATTGGATGATTTCTTGAATATATTCTGTTGCTTTCGGTTCAATGTCCGGACGTTTCATATTGAGTGCGTCAAAGTCGCGGTGCATTTCACCTATAAGCCTCTCTGTAAGGGCCTCACAAGATTCATTGTTTTCGTTTGCTCGGGTGATGATTTTATCATCGATATCTGTGATGTTTCTTACGAAAGTCAAATCATAGCCCAGATAACGTAAGTAACGGGAAACAACATCAAACGAAACAAAAGTACGCCCGTGACCAATATGACAGAGATCATAGATGGTTACCCCACAGACATACATACCGATTTTACCGGCATTGATTGGTTTGAATTCCTCTTTTTGTCGTGTGAGTGTGTTATATATCTTTAACATGATCTCTTTCTAATCGTTAGGTAAATAAGGTTAGTCGGCAAGTATACCAACTCAAAGACGGTTAGGTAATCCCTGCAACGTACAAAAAGGAATCATTAAGACTATTAGTTGCTATTCATTCCGCACTTTTGCCGTATTAATGTCTTAAAAGTTCAGTTAGAATCTGTGCTCAATACAAAACACATCGAAAGGATAAAATCATGATTACTCTTCATACAAATTTTGGTGATATCAAAATTCAACTAAATGAAGAAAAAGCTCCTGAAACAAGCGCTAACTTTTTGCAATATTGTCGTGATGGTTTTTATGACAATACACTATTTCATCGCGTAATTGATGGTTTTATGATCCAAGGTGGCGGTATGGAGTCTGGCTTACGTGAAAAAGCAACTCGTGAACCGATCAAGAATGAAGCCAATAATGGTCTTAGCAATAAAGTGGGCACTTTAGCGATGGCTCGTACGATGGAACCACATTCGGCAAGCTCTCAATTTTTTATCAACGTGAATGACAATACGTTCCTTGATTTTCGTAGCGAGAGCATGGATGGATGGGGTTACTGTGTGTTCGGCGAAGTCATCGACGGCATGGACATCGTAAACAAAATCAAGGGTGTTAGCACTGGCTCATCAGGCATGCACCAAGACGTACCTTTAGAAGACGTCCTCATTACTGGTACAACAATCGAAGAATAATTATGTCGAGAGCGTGTTTTTAAACACGCTCTCGTTTAATTTTATAATATGACAACATTATTTATATCGGATCTGCATTTATCACCTTCAGCACCTGAAATCACCCGGTGCTTCTCTCACTTTATGCAAACAGAAGCTCGCCAAGCAGATGCGCTTTACGTCCTTGGAGATTTGTTTGACTTTTGGATCGGTGACGACGATGACTCTCACTTCGCACAAAGCATAAAATCTGAATTCAAAGCACTAACATCATCAGGCGTCCCTTGTTTTTTCACCAAAGGAAACAGAGACTTTCTCATCGGTGAACGATTTTGCGAACAGACGGGAATCACACTACTTCCCGATGAGTCCGTTATTGAGATCTATGGCAATAGAATCTTGGTATTGCATGGTGATACTCTCTGCACAGAAGATGTACGCTACCTTAAGTTTCGTGCCACGGTTCATAAACCATGGTTACAATGGCTTTTCAATCGTATCCCTCTATGTATTAAGAAGAAAATCATTAGCAAAGTCCAAGCTGATATTCACACCGAAAAAAGCACAAAACCGCTTGAAATAATGGATGTAACGCAGAGTGAAGTTGAAAGAGTGATGCAATACTATGATGTTAAACTTATGATTCACGGTCACACTCACCGTCCAAACATACATAAATTTGCTACCCAAAATCATTCTCATACAAGAGTTGTGCTCGGCGATTGGTACACCCAAGGCTCTGTTTTAGTTTATGACAATAATGGTTTTGAACTTCAAAACCGCCCCTTCTAAGTTTTCGAGTTTATAACATGCGATACAATGGCCTGGAGTCTCTATGAATACCTGCCCATGCGGAAGCACCAAAGAATACCGACACTGCTGTGAGCCTATCCATATTGATCATGGTGCAGCAGAAACCCCAGAACAACTTATGCGCTCACGCTACACTGCTCACGTGTTAGGCTTGGTCGACTTCGTCATCGATACCTACCACCCTAGCTGCTGCGCCAATACGCAGCGTAAACAAATTGAGGAATCTGTAAAATCCGAATGGAGTCATTTGGAAGTATTGAAATCAGAGTCTGGAGTGGATGAAAACGAAGGTTATGTCACCTTCAAAGCCTACTTTCTAGATCAGGGCAGCACACTATGCTTAGAAGAAAAGTCACGGTTTATTCGGGAAAATCAATTTTGGTACTACATTGATGGTGTATTTCATGAACATAAAAAAGTAGGTCGCAACGAGCCTTGTACGTGCAATAGTGGTAAAAAATACAAAAAATGTTGTGGGAAGTGAATTGACAAGGCAGCGTTACTCCCACTCGCTGCCTGATTGTTTAGTCATCGCCTTTGTTAATATTAACCCTAACAATATCTTGTTCATGAGACTGAAACTGTTTCTTTAGTTCCGCTTTTGACATAAAACTAATTTCGCCACCCTTTGCAACTGTCATATGTTGAGCTTCTGCATTATATTTAGATTGATACAACATCACAGCTTGCATGCATGAGTCTCTTTGCTCTGGCGTTAGTTCCGTTCCCTCAGGCCATTTACCTGTCTCAACGGCAAAGAGCAGACGCTCATAAGCTTCTGGTGTTATTGCATCGATCAACTGCTCTGCGTCCATAGTTTTTCCTTTTGAATTATTGTGGAGGACGTACCTTAACTGGTCGGGCTGATGAGTCAAGGTCGATGAGTTTAGTAATTGTAACCTATCACAAGCAAGGGCTCTATGAAATTAACTAAGATAACAATGGCTATTTTTGTAAGCCACGCGCTGGTCGGATGCTTTGAATTAAATAGGAGTACGGAGGAAGTTTGCTCCAATAACCCATCACTGCAATGCCAACGTCTTAATATGGGAGACGGACAGTGCCGTGTCCCACGAACGGATCTAGTCTGGCATCGTTATGAGGGTATAAAAAAGCCCAGTATAAAAAATAAAATAGAAGAATACGAGGCGCTAGCAAAATATCGCAATTGCCTCGACCTTGCTTCCCAAATCCGAGTAAAAAGTGACGATAAGTTAAAGCGCCTGCGCTTTGAAGCCCTAAACAACACTGCGGAAGACCTCAAACTCATCGTAAAATCTTTGGAAAAATCAGAATCTCCACAAGCACTCTATTTTTTATGGAGCCAGATCGGCGATGAAAAAGCCGGAAAACGCTTTTTATTACTCGAAGGAACGTCAGCATTGGAAACGGCAGAAATGCAGCACGCCCTTGCTACCTACTACACAAATAGGGATCCAGAAAAGACACGCCAACTACTGATACGCACATTAGAGCTCAGCAGCAAATCGAACCTAGACCCTGAAGTTTACACCTCTCTCGCTAGCGTCACATATAAACTGGGCTTAAAAAAAGAAGCGTACATTTGGACAATGGCTGCCGAAATGGCGGATATACCCATCGCCTCAGATAAAGAGATCCAGAGGCTGTATGGATTTCAAGAATCGCTTTATGACGAACTTGATGATTATGCAGACGAGATTGAAAGTGCAGTAATGAAAGGTCGCTTCAAAGAAAGTATGTTACCAAGCGAGAAACCTTAATCTGTATTTCAATTGGACTGCACTTAGGGCAGATAGCTCACTGTTGGTAACATAACATCCGTTTGCTAGGTTTCTAAAAAACCCTCAGGGACTCCTTCCCTATTGTTTAAAAACCATAGACACTGAATTAACACAATAGCGCTCGCCCGTGGTTTGAGGACCGTCTTCAAAAACATGGCCTAGGTGACTATCACAAGCAGCGCATCGAATTTCAGTACGAACCATGCCATGGCTGATGTCCTCTAAGTATCGGATGGCTGAGCGATTAATGGGCGCATCAAAACTTGGCCAGCCACACCCTGAATCATATTTATTTTCAGAGCTAAATAAGGCCATATTGCAGCAAACACAACGGTATGTACCATCATCTTTGTTATGCAGCAATCTACCACTGAACGGTGCCTCTGTTCCTTGCTCTCGGCACACACGAAATTGTTCTTCAGTCAATACTTCGCGCCAGTGCTCATCAGACTTAGTTAAATTTTTTTCAAAATCACTCATGATTCAAGCTGTCCTCTAATGGAGTCTTAGAAATAATTTGGCTTCCAAGCTTGCTAGAGCTTGTCGGCGTAAACCATACTTTGAATACATTCATACGGGGTTGTGGACATTTTACATCATGCAGATCAGTTAAACAAAACCGTTATTTTCGCTCAAGATCCGACCATAAAAATACAATTTTGAAAAAAAACCACGGTTTTTTAGACATGAAACAATTAAAAATGGATTTTTTGTTGCAGATTTTGACTTAATTATGTAATTTTACTACCAGTTATCTTTAATCGAAAATTAAGTTGTGGAGCAACTATAATGACTATAAAAGTAGGTATTAACGGTTTTGGCCGTATCGGTCGATTTGTATTCCGTGCTGCTCAAGAGCGTACAGACATAGAGGTTGTGGGCATAAATGACCTTATCGATGTTGAATACATGGCTTACATGCTCAAATACGATTCGACGCACGGACGTTTTCAAGGTTCTGTAGAAGTGGAAGGTGGAAACCTAATCGTCAATGGAAAAACCATCCGCGTCACTGCTGAGCGTAATCCAGAAGAATTAAAATGGGATGAGATTGGCGTTGACGTAGTTGCTGAAGCGACAGGCCTGTTCCTTACTGATGAGACAGCTCGTAAGCACATCACCGCTGGTGCCAAAAAAGTCGTACTTACTGGTCCTTCAAAAGATGCAACGCCGATGTTCGTTATGGGTGTAAACCACGACACATATACTGGTCAAGACATCGTATCAAACGCGTCATGTACAACGAACTGTTTAGCACCTATTGCGAAAGTCTTAAACGACAAATTCGGCATCGAATCTGGGCTTATGACTACTGTTCATGCAACGACAGCAACTCAAAAAACTGTTGATGGTCCATCTGCAAAAGATTGGCGCGGCGGACGTGGTGCATCTCAGAACATCATTCCATCTTCTACAGGTGCAGCTAAAGCAGTGGGCGTTGTACTTCCTGAGCTAAACGGAAAACTGACTGGTATGGCTTTCCGTGTACCAACAGCCAACGTTTCTGTCGTTGACCTCACTGTGAATTTAAAACAAGGTGCTTCTTACGAAGCAATCTGTGCGGCAATGAAGGAAGCATCAGAGGGCGAACTTGCTGGTATTCTTGGCTACACTGAAGACCAAGTTGTGTCTCAAGATTTTATCGGTGAGATACTAACTTCTGTCTTTGATGCCAAAGCAGGTATTGCATTAACTGACAACTTCGTCAAAGTAGTATCTTGGTACGACAATGAGATCGGCTACTCAAACAAAGTACTTGACCTGATTTCTCACGTATCTAAATAATATAATTATTATCTGTTCTAGTTTAAAAAGGCGGCGATATGCCGCCTTTTTATTACCAGAAAATTAGCAAGGTATCGTCATGCAAATTTATCATCTTCCTTCCATAGAAAATATTTCTAGTAGTGTCGACCTCATAGAAGTGTCTGGACTCAGAACGATACGTATACAACACCCATTAGCCAGAGCCGTGATTTCTCTACATGGCGGGCAATTGCTTTCCTTTCAACCAAAAGAAAAAAATGAGCTCCTCTGGCTTAGCAGCGACGCAATACTAGACGGTAGCACCCCCATAAGAGGTGGCATTCCTGTTTGTTTTCCTTGGTTTGGCAGAATTGCGTCACCTGCCCACGGCTTCGCAAGAACTGAAACTTGGGAAGTCGCAGGTATCCAAGAAGATGAGTCAAAGCTTACTATTGAGCTTGTGCTGGCAGCCACTGATTCGACATTGTCCATCTGGCCATATCATTTCGAAGCAAAATTAACCTTCGAAATTGAACAAGATATAAAAGTCCGACTGTTTGTCAAAAACGTGGATTATAAGCCCTTTCAGTTTTCGGCGGCTCTTCATAGCTATCTCAATGTAGGGGATATACAAAATTTCAAAGTATATGGCTTAGGTTCAACATACCTTGATAGCCTTGCGAATGGTGAAAAGCGTGTTGGAAAAGAAATACTGTCTATCGATCAAGCCATCGATCGCGTCTACCTCCAACCAGCCCCCACGGTCACCATTGAAGATCACGACCGAGAAAGAGTGATTTCAATAACAAACAATAATCACAATTCAGCGGTTGTTTGGAACCCATGGTTAATAGGTGCCGAATCGACACCAGATATAAACTCCGCTCAATTTACCCAATTCGTTTGTATTGAGTCCTGCCTATATGCAAGCTCATTGGAACAAGGAAAAACCTTGGCTCCCGGAGAGAGTTACGAGTTAAGTACAAAGATTGCCTCTTCATAGTCCATACTCAGAAGCACTGTCCCAAACAGCGCTTCTCTGATAATATCTGGCTTCTATTTTTGTCTAGTTAGCTTCTATGTCATATTCTTGTCCACTGTGTTTCCAAGCACTTAATCTCGAACAACGAATGTTTCGTTGTTCCAACAATCATTGCTTTGATATTGCAAAAGAGGGTTATATTAACTTAATGCCCGTGCAACATAAGCGTTCCAGAGAGCCTGGAGACAATAAAGAGATGATGCAGGCGAGACGTTTATTCTTAGAGCAAAATCACTATCAAGCAATGCAGAAAAAGGTTTCAAGTTTATGTAACGAATTACTTGTCGATAGCCATTATCGTTTACTCGATATTGGCTGTGGTGAAGGTTACTACACATCTGCAATCGCTGATTCGATACAAAATCCGGTACATCACGTCTACGGTTTAGACATCTCTAAAGTCGCCATACGTTATGCAGCCAAACGCTACAATAACTGTTCTTTCTCCGTCGCCTCGAGTCACAGACTGCCATTCACCGATAAAAGTCTAGACGCAATCGTACGAATATATGCTCCATGCAGTCCAAATGAGATGGCTCGGGTGTTAAATGACCAAGGCCTTGTTGTCACCGTTACTCCAGGAAGTAGACATTTAATTCAACTAAGACAAGAAATTTATAGAGAAGTCAAACTTCACAACGAGACAGAAGAGGAATTACCTGGCTTTACACTCGAGCGTGAAGAAAGCCTCAATTACATGATGCCCTTAACAGGCCCAGACAGTTATCATTTGCTTCAAATGACTCCTTTTGCTTGGAAAGCGACTCAAGAATTATGGGATAAATTAAAAAACGTGGAGCACTATGAGTGCGAAGCGCATTTTATTATTCGAGTTTACCGTAAACAATAATCGAAAAAAATGGTCTCTTAATCGTAGCTCTGGAAGCACGCGCTTAGCCACAAATGGAAATAATTGTCATTTCCATTGAAGTCGAACGTCGTCTTCTCTACTATACTTGGGAATTGTTTTCATAGAGGCCACCATGTTTAGGCTAACTCTCTTACCCTCGATAATCTTACTGCTAAGTGCTTGTTCTGGAAATCAAGCAAGACAAGTAGCTAATCTAAATAACTTTTATCAATACCAGATTTATTCTCCCAATTCCGAACCAATAACAACTGATGAGCTTGCACAGAACGTTCAAAAGGCAGATGTGATACTTGTTGGTGAATGGCACACACATTCTGGCATCCATAGGTTCCAAACCGAACTATTACAACGTTTACTCAGGCAAAATATGACTATCGCTCTCTCCATGGAGCAATTTTCGAGAGACTACCAGAGTGTGGTAGACTCCTATTTAAAAGGCGAAATCGGTGAGCAGACACTGATAACACAAACCGATGCTTGGCCCAACTATCCCAGCGACTATCGGCCTCTTGTCGAACTCGCTAAACAACATCAGTCGGACATCATTGCTGCTAACGCGCCAAAAAAAATTGTCCGTTGCATCGGTCAATTAGGGATCGATTATCTAAACACATTGACACCAACTCAACGTAGTTTTGTTGCCAAGTCCATCAGTACGGATAGCAGTCCTTATAAAAACGTCTTTATGGAGTCCATGCATCACGGAGATGAAGAGCAAACCGAGCGCCAATATGCCGCTCAGATTAGCTGGGATGAAACAATGGCAGAAAGTATCGTCAATTATCTCAAGAAAAATCCAAAATCAAAGGTCATGCATATCGCTGGTTCCTTTCATGTTCAACAAGGCCTTGGTATAAAATCTTCGATCCTCAAACGAAATCCGACCTTAAACGTCGTTGTCATTACACCGCAATCTATTAATGAACTGAGCCCAAAAAGCGGCACAGACTACCAACTTGCTGTACTTGCTCCACCGGTACGCTATGTAAAAATGGAGAACAGAATGGCTGCCTATCATTCCATCAAAAAAAGAAATCACCAACTAGAATGTTCAGCCAATTAAACTTTCAATTCTTCTTGTTAACGCTGTAGGAAAATCGATTATTTCTGTGTCACTCGATTATGCAATCAGTGCTGTAACACGCTCTTGAAAAACAAGTTGCCTCACCTTAATCAAACCATCTTAAGGTTGCTTGGATATGGAATTGTTATTGAGTACGCAGGGTAAGCATTATCACTGAGAAAAATATTTTCAGGTCAATGAAATATAAAGGCACGGTTTATGCTTGATAAAATTTGAACAAAATGTCGGATTAATACACAAGTTTCTATTGATGCTGCCGATATCTACAGTAAGCATAGTGCAAGGAGAACATTATGAAGCCGGTAGGAATGGGGACAATGGGCGCCACGCCCCCACCTCAACAAGCAAAGGTTCAAGACTCTCAAAACAATAAAGTAGAACACTCAGCACCACTTAAAGTTGAACAAAATAAAGTCACCCTCTCTGAGGAGGGTAAAGCTCTGCTCGCTGCTCTAAAAGAAATCGACAAGGAAAGTAAAATAGCTGAACAAGAAAATAAGACTGTCGGAGATAAAGTGGAGTCTTTTGCTCATGGAGCTTTAGGAATGACTCATCCTGATGATGAGGAAAAAGTGGAAGATACGTCTTATTCCGCAGGGCAATTCCTTTCCACAGCGGCAACAGTTGGTGGTTTTTTGCTCGCCTTAATTTAGTTTACCCTTCCAATTCACCAGCATCACCATTTGATGCCCAACCGTAGTACCCCTCAATTAATAATGATAAATAAGTCAATTAAACTCAAGATATTAAGAGCTGCGAAAACAAATAAAGCTCGAGTTAGTACCAATTCAATCGAAAAATCATAGATCTAAAAATAAAATAATCACTTCATCTATGAGCTAAACTCTCTCTACCCCACAAAATTTGAAACGCCAATGAAACATAACAGAAATATCAATGAAACAAATTGATGTTTAAATCAGTTCGCTTTTATAAATAAGGACACTTTAATGAAGCGTTATATAAAACCAATAGTTACGGCAGTCACAACTTCTGTTCTTTCTTTCAATGCTATTTCTGCAGAAATAAAAAATGTGATTTTGATGATTGGTGATGGAATGGGTCCACAACAGGTTGGATTATTAGAAACTTATGCGAATCAAGCGCCGCACTCTATCTATAAAGGGAATAAGACCGCACTGTTCAAACTGGCTAATGAAGGTGTCATAGGTTCATCTTTGACCCATCCAGAAGATGCCATCGTCGTTGACTCAGCTTGTTCTGCCACCATGCTATCAACCGGCGTTTATACCGCTTCTGAAGTCATAGGCATTGATTCTCAGGGAAACACCATAGAAACAGTACTTGAAAAAGCCAAGAGATCAGGCAAAGCAACTGGATTGGTATCTGACACTCGCTTAACTCATGCAACACCCGCCTCTTTTGCTGCTCACCAACCACATCGCTCACTTGAAAATGATATTGCCTCGGACATGCTATCCACTGGAGTAGATGTGATGTTATCTGGAGGCTTACGCCACTGGATCCCTAAGTCAACAAACGAGAAGGGGGAGACATACGAACAACTCAAGTTACTGACTCAAGGCAACGTATATCTTAAATCAAAGCGTAAGGATGAGAGAAACCTCCTCACTGAAGCTCAGTCTGCTGGGTATCAGTTGGCATTTAACCGTCAGATGTTAGATAAAGTAGAAGGCAATAAACTACTCGGACTCTTTTCCTATTCAGGGATGGACGATGGTATTACCTATAGTAATAAAAAAAATAGCACCGACCGAACCCAGCCTTCTCTGAGAGAAATGACGGATAAAGCCTTATCCATCCTTTCGAAAGACGAAGATGGTTTTTTTCTTATGGTTGAAGGTGGACAAATTGATTGGGCTGGGCACAGCAATGATGTCGGAACTATGTTGCATGAGATGATAAAATTCGACGAAGCAATAAATACAGTCTACCAATGGGCAAAAGGTCGAGACGACACCATTATCATTGTCACAGCTGATCACGAGACAGGGTCATTTGGCTTTAGTTATTCATCTCAAAACTTACCGAAACCGCAGAAACGTCTTGGTTCAGCATTCACCAAGCAAGACTATGCACCAAACTTTAATTTTGGTTCATTTGATATACTAGACGGTTTATATGCTCAAAAAAAGAGCTACTATCAAATGGTCAGCACATTCCAAAAACTTGAAAAAGAACAGCAAACAGCAGAAAAATTTGCCGAAATTGTTAATAGTAATAGTGCCTTCCCTATCACTGCCCAACAGGCTGCCAATGTTCTGAAAAGTAAACCTAACCCTTACCGTTTAGCGAGCCACAAGTATTTATCGGCTGAAAGCATACCAGCTATAAATGATTTTGATGCTTTTTTCCCTTATAACGATCGCGGCAATCTTCTCGCTAGAGAGCAAGCCACCAGCCAAAATATTGTCTGGGGCACAGGCACGCATACCCATACACCCGTTAATGTGTTTGCTTGGGGACCTGCTGAGAAGATAATCCCAGTTTCAAAAATGATGCATCACTCAGAGCTGGGAGAGTACTTAAAGTCTCAAGTACATTAAACCCACTCAATAAAGTGCCCTTTCTCTCTTAACCTAAAAGTATTAGAGATAAAGGGCATTTTTATATCCAAGTAGTCTCAAAGGGCTAGGTTTAGCGAAAGTAACTTGCTTGACAGGCAAGGCAACGATTTAAAAATCTAGTCATCTACGTTGAATATCGGTAACGACGTATGTAAAGCAAGACAACTCACCCTTCCCTATCGATCGCTAAAATTCGCAACCAAACTTCATGTTATGATCTGCACAAAGACTCAATACATATCAATGGAGACATGAGATACATGATGGAGAATAACCCTTGACCTTACTTAGTGAGCTCAACGTTCAAAAGCAATGGATTGATTTACCCAATGGCCGATTACTTATGATTGATGACTTTTTATCAATCAACGAAGCCGATACGTTAATGGCCCACCTAAAAAGCCATGTCTCTTGGTCTCAAGAAGAAATCAAAATGTTTGGCCGTCTAATTGCTCAGCCTCGCTTACAAGCTTGGTATGGTGATAAACCTTATACCTATTCTGGGCTAACCATGTCATCAAAACCCCTTACCAAGCCAATGCAGGAGATGAAATCACGCTGTGAGTCGGTTGCAGAGCAAGCTTTTAATAGTGTCTTTCTGAATTTATATCGAAATGGGCAAGATTCTATGGGAGCACATCAAGATAATGAGCCAGAATTAGGAAAAAACCCGACAATAGCATCACTAAGTTTGGGGGCTACTCGACGATTCACCTTGAAACATATACAAACAAAACAGACACACAACATCAATCTTACCCATGGTAGTTTATTGGTTATGGCTGGTGAAATGCAGCATTACTGGAAGCACAGCTTGCCCAAAACTAAGCGTGTTTTTGATGAAAGGATAAATCTTACCTTTAGAGCGATTTATTAGTATTCGAGCAAAATTCAGAGTAATGAGCGTCTCACAACGCCCTTACCGAAAGGTCCCGATGCTGCTTCCATTGGTTCACCGAAAGCCCCAGAATATTCGCTCCAAGGATCAAAACTAAACCAAAGATTTGATAGAAGTTATAAGTTTCATCATAAAAAATTACCTGCCATAAAGCGCTAAAGATAAGGCTCGTAAAAATAAGTGGTGCTAATTGCGAGCCAGACTGGGCAAACTTGTAAGCTTTGGCACGAAACACCTGAGTGTTGATAATCAATACAGAAAGCGCCCCTAATGCAAGGACGAGTATTTCGGGTTGAGTTATCTTTTGGGTAAAGAGCTCTTCTGTGGTCAAATTGACTATCACCATCGGGGTTAAAACAACAGAAGCAAATAAGAATGTCCATAGATTAATTTCAACCGCGTTTAATCGACTATGACTGACGCGATATAGAGTCAGTTGAGAGCCAGCGTTGAAAAAGCCTGCTGCCAAACCTACTAGGAGTTCTGGTCTAATATTAAACCCACCGTGGTCTCCGGCTAGCAGTGTTACACCTATAAACGTAACAACAAGTGCCATCGCATTTGCTATACTGATCCTCACCGAAAATATTAATTTTTCTAACAAAGGGATAAACAAGGGTCCAGTACCAAATAACACCATGCTCTCCACCAGCGTTAAATGCTGTAAAGCATAGATAAAACAGAACTGACAAGCCGAAATACAAACGGATCTCAACCAAAGATATTTTTGCTCAGCCCGATTTGGCCATCGAGCTTTTTGGTGGATTGACAGAGCGATCAGCAAAATTGCTGGCACTAGGAAACGAAGAAAAGTTAATAGGTTGACATGGAAGTATTCACCTAAATATTTGGAAAATAGCCCAGTTAATGACAGACTGAACGTTGAAGATAGCATAAATAAAACTGGATAGTACTGTTTGGACATAACGCCTCCTAACTTATATCCAAGTGACTTCAAGGTGTTTGGATATACTATTAAGTCTAATAATTAGGGAGGCAAAATAAAAACGATTAAAACTGACGAGTTTAGTAAGAAAAACTTACATATGAAAAAAATAGCACCTCTTAAATCAATTTATTCATTCATTACTGTTGCTGAAACAGGAAGCATGACAGATGCAGCGAAGATCCTCAATGTGAGTCACTCAGCCGTCAGCCAAGCCATAAAGTCTCTTGAAACCCAGCTAGGGCAAGCACTTTTAATCCGAATAGGGCGGACTGTCACTCTAAATGCTTCTGGTCGTCGTTATTACGAGCAAGTGGCACCTGCCATAGAACAGATAACTATAGCAACACAACAGATAATCGATAGTACCCATAACCAGCGTTTAACACTTAATATGGTTAACTCACTGGCTATGCACTGGTGGATCCCTCGAGTAAACCGCTTTAACCAATTCGCACCAGACCTTGATATTCGCATATCAAATCTAACTGGTAGCTTTATGATGGAGAGTGAAGGCGTTGATGTTGCAATTATTCACGGAAAAACAGATGACTGGCAGGATTATTACTGCGAGTTACTTGCACCTGATGAGTTGGTCATGGTCGCTAGCCCAGAACTGGTTACCCAAACGACCACTCCCGAACAGCTTCTGAATCAATATCCAGCGATCATTGCCACTAATGAGAGACGAAAGCACGACTGGCCAATTTGGTGTCAACACCACCAAATTGATTTACCAAATTCAGTCAACAATCTGAGCTTTTCAGCATCTATCCAAGCAATGCAGGCAACGATTCGTAAACTAGGCGTTTTCGTCACCCACAGACAATTTATTCGAGATGATGTTGAACATGGCTCTCTTGTTGAAGTCGGAGAAGCTGTGCAGAATCCTTACCAAGATTTTTATTTTGCATGCCAAAGAGAAAAACTCAAAAATCCGCATGTCCTAACATTACGTAACTGGTTGAAACAAGAGCTCCGTTATCAATAAAACTGATTTGAGTAACGTCGTACCTGAGTACTACCATTTATCATGTTTATCTCTTTATGCTTTTTCTTTTAAGCTCATAAGGAGAGCGAGATGACAAAATTGATCCACACTATGATACGTGTGAGTGATCTCACCAAATCATTAGCATTTTATGACCAAACTTTAGAACTAAAAGTGAAAAATCAATATGTTTTTGATGACTTTACTCTCACCTACTTAGGAAATGACTCCTCCGACTTTGAACTCGAACTTACTTATAACCACAATATTAACCAAGAATACACTCATGGTGATGGTTATGGGCATATTGCTGTTTCTGTTGATGATATTGAAAGTGTTCATAAAAAAATGGCAGCACTTAATACCAAACCCTCCGAAGTGACCACCTTTCATCATCAAAGTGAGGTACTTGCTACTTTCTTTTTCATCACGGATCCTGACGGATATAAAATCGAATTTATTCAAAGAAAAGGAAGATTTGCCTAATTTCAAGTCATTCTAAAAGTCATTTCCATATCAAAAATACCTAACTTTAAGTTACTTAGGTATATATAATGCAGGATTCAGAGCGATGACACAGTGTTGAGTTCAAGGAAAATAACGCAGCGTAATAGTCGACTCTTACCAAGTTGTTTGTATACTAAGTAAAATATTGATTGGTTGAGATACAAGACATAAACTGGCTCTTCAATAGACCGTTTCCGAGAGATGTTATGTGTGAAATTTTTTCTAATCAACCACCTGAAAACTATCAAATCATTGCTCGCTCAATTCGCATAGATGGTCATGCCACTAGCATCAAACTTGAGGCTAAATTTTGGCAAGTTCTTGAACAAATGGCTAAAGAGCAAGGTGTCTCTGTACCAAAATTTATTAGTACCATTTACACTGAAGCCCTGACATATAATGATGAAATTAACAACTTCACTTCTTTACTGCGCTGCTCTTGTTTGATCTACTTGAGCCAACCGAAGTCACCAAGCCCTTTTTAAATTGGTATTGTCGTACTCATGTACCACCAAGTTATCTGAGTTTTGTATATTCTGTGCAAAGTAGCGTCACCCAAATTGATGCCTCCGGAAAACGGATTATCGTTTCTCTACAATTAGGCCAAAAAAGAGCAAAAATATGATCAATTTAACTGCGACATTCCAAGCGAAACCAGAACACAGAGACACATTAGAGGTACACCTAAAGGCTATGTTAGAGCCCACTCGACAAGAAGAGGGGTGCATTCGATATGTCTTGCTTAATAATAATCAGCAACCAAATATCTTCATGTTTCAAGAGCAATTTGCAAGCCAAAACGCTTTTGACCAACATTGCCGTCAGCCCTATTTTTTAAATCTGCTCCATAATATTGAGGGGCTTTTGGAACAAGAAGTCGAGATACAGTTTTACACTGAGCTCTGATCAAGTCACTTCTCTCAATTACCTGCTAAATCCTGAGTCAGCCAAAAGAATAATAATTTCTATATCAGGAGAAAAGCCGCTGTCCATGAGCGGCTTTTTTATTAAAAAGGTCAACAGCCCCTAGGTAAAGTGAGTTTTGCCAGAAACAACATCACTCCAAGCACTGATCACTTGTTCTTGACTGTGAACATCAAAGCTATCCATAAAGCCATTTGCTCCAACCTTTGGCTCGAAATTACTCATAGCTTGCACCAAAGTATCGACTGCGCTATCTGTTAAAGCGGTATATTCACTTTGCCCTGAGTCATCGGTATCACTCATTGATAGGACAATATCGGCTCTATTATTATCAAAATAATTTGCAAAAAGAACACTGCCGGTAGTCTCAAACTGACCTTGTGAACTCACCGTCTCAATGTCTCGAATAATGGAGAGTTCCAAATCATAACCACTGCGCCTAAACCATAACTGATGCCAATCAACATCATTGAAGACAATTTTGTCATCCCTTCGGATATCCTCGACAAAGACATCAATGGCCTCCCCACTGACCACAAAACTGTCGGTATCCTCTCCACCTTTGAAGGTATTTTGGTAACCACCAAGCACCATAAGATCTCTTCCTTTACCTCCGTCAAAGTGGCTAAATTTAGACATAGCAGCAGCAATCAAATGATCATTACCCTCTTGACCGTTTAGTGCTGCATGATAGCCCATCAGTTTTACTACATCATTCCCTGTCCCTGCATTTAAGCGGTTGTAATTACCAAAAATACGCGCAAAATCATCTCCTTCAGCCAGTGAAATTTGATTGTTACTACCTATGGTCACCGAGTAATCTTGACCACTCCCGGCATCCACGCGATTAAAATTTCCGCTGGTTACTAGATAGTCGAAACCAGATCCCATATCGACTTCACCACCTTCACCAAAAATGAAAGCTTGATCACTACCCGAGCCAAGGAAAACATGATTTATGCGTCCAGCGACCACCGCTGTGTCATTGCCTTCTCCACCGAACATCATATTTTCTCGGCCCATCATTACACCAGTATCATTACCTTCATCACCCGAGAATATATTGGATATGCCAGTGGCATAATAGACATCATGTCCACGCCCACCCCAGAAGTTGTTATTATCTCCTAAGTAAGCGCCCAAATCCTGACCATCACCAGCCCAATTGAAATTGTAGTTACCCAAAGATACATGCATATCACCATCACCTTTCAAATGACCACTTGAGCGCAAGAAATCAAAGGTTTGTTCTTTTATATTAAGCACATCTTCACTCAGGTTTTTCTTGAGGTTTTCCGCTAATGATGTCATCTCTGCTTGCTTTTCTTGATCAAAGATCGTGGCAAATAGATTGGGTAAATTGAGCGCGTTAAAACCAAAGGTACGATCCTCAGAAGTATCGGATTCAGCCACAGACTTGACTGAAGCCAGGCCATCTCCCACATTCGAATGTTCTTCCTCCAACGTTCTTTGCTGCAAACCATGACTCGTGGCAAATGATTTGATGCCATCCGCACCCATATCAATACCTGACTTCAATTGGTTTAGTAATTTCGCAGGGTCGGCAAAAGATTTGAGCTGTTCACCACCAAATTCAGCCATAACCTCAATTATTTCACGCAAAGTCGCGACAGTATCTATCGGTTCACCGGTTCGAGAAATCAGTTGTCCACTGGGGCTATAGTCAACACCAAAAATATCGCCTAGTGTCGTTTCACTCGTTAGCCCAGCGAGCCTTCCTAACAAACGATTTTTGAGCTGACGCGGTAGATCTGCTGGTTGATAAGTAAAGGTTGCTCTTGCTTGCCCTGTTGCAGAAAACTGCTGAGTCATAGCACCGAACAAAGAACCTATATTGGTATCCAGAATCGACTGAATATTATCACCAAACATGAAGTTCCAATTGCCCGTAGTAACCTGAATATCTGCACCTTCTCCCGCAACTGCAAGGTTAAATGCTGATTTGTCATTGAGTTGGCGCAATTTATCAGCACGACTCAAACCCGATTGAGCCTGATTACCTGACTTCGACAACCACTGATTATATTTCTTATTTAACGTTGCTTCTGCATCGTACTTTAGACCTCGGCTACTGCGTTGATTATGAGCATCGAGTTCGGTCAGTGTCGAATAGTCAACACTACTGCTGAGATCAATCCCAGACATATCATTGACAAACTTCTTCGCTCCCGAGAGATTCCACTGTTGATCTTGCTGAGCAAGCCAACCATTACCATCGCTTGATCCAGCAAGAGATTGTAAGACACTAGCAATGCGCGCAGATCCATCAAATGGATTGATAAGCGGAGGCGTTGGTATAGATTTATCCATCATAAAGATGACATCATTACTACGGCCCATATTGAAGCTTACATTTCGATTGCCGATAAATGCTTGAACTCCTTCAAGAGCAGTGTATCCCGCTATGTCTACGCTGTGTTTACTATCACCATCACCAATATGTAACATGACATTGTTATCACCAAAAGACAGTGATTTAAAGCCGCCTGTCCCCACTTTTATTCCGAGGTTAGAGGTTCCCCAATTTATAGAAGTAAATTCACCATCACCAACATTAACTTGAATATTACCCGAATAACTTAGTTGATTTGATGCACTAGCAGAGACAGCAATCTTATTCTTTGGCTGCCTAGCAGGTGCGGAAAAGATCTCTCGGTTGGCTGATATTGCTCCATTTAATCTATAGTCGCTCTCACGCACACCGATTTTATTAATATCAATGTCTCCGATTGCGATACCGTTTTTTATCGCTTGTTGATGGGTAGTAAGCTCTCCATTCGCTCCCCAGTTTAATACCACCTTATGATCTGTGTGCTTACGCGTCCATTGTTGACCATCGGTTAAAGTGTATTTGCGACCATCCTGACCAATTGCAACATCCACACTTCTGGCTGATCCATCCGCTCTTATTCCTTCACTATCTAGCGACGTCAGAAATTGATGGGCAAAACCCTGCTGCTTGTCATCACTCACTAAAGAACAACCTACCATGCTTATGTAATCTGGTTTTAACGAAACACCTTCAACCTTCTTAAACTCTCGTTCAAACTTTGCTAAGTGTGTCGCCAATTGTTCAGCACTATAACCACTCATTTGGCTATGATTAACATCAGAAGACTCTCGCCCATGGCCGACAATTTGCCAACGTAAAAAGCCAGAGAATTTTGTTGCATCGCCATGAACAACTCGATAACCCCCTTTCTCATCCAGTTGAATAACAACACTGCTACTGGCATATTTACCCGCTAAATTTGCAGCCGCTTTGGTAACCACAGGGTCATCTTCAAGTTGAATAACAACATGGCCATCGAAACGACTCTCAGCACTATGATCCACCGCAGGCGTTTCAGCTTGTTGCCATGAGGTGACATCACTTCTGTTGACCTTATTCGACTGAAGGCCCTCTAGTTTTTGCTGAGCAAGTGCGTGCAAACTTTTCTCGAACATTTGCGCGTCATTGGGATAATTTTTGAACTGCTCACCAGATTCAAAGCTCTCTGCTGTCTCAAAATCAATCGGCCAAAACCGCTGACTCTCAGCATCGTACATAACATTACTTAAATTTAAGTCGCGATGGTAAATGTTGGCATCACTTAAATCTGAAATCATGTTTAAGTACAGTTGCTGGGCATTGTTGGGAATATCCTGTACAGCTAATTCAGAAACAGGCGTACCCGGTATTTTGAGCATTCGAATAAACACTTCACCATTATCATCTCGATATACGCTGGCACTGTCTTCACCATAGAACTGGTTGAAGAATTCAGCCTCCGCCAAAGCTGAGTTATGAGCTTTGCCAAGGTATTTGATGAGTACGCTGCTATCATTCGGGTCGCGTAATACAAGACCAAAAGACCCTGAAGCGACTAATAGTCCTTGCTGTTGGTACTCTCGTTTCTTTCGCTCAAGTGGTGTCATTGACGTATCAATATTTAACTTCAAACCTGGCTTTCTTTTCGGCCCCAAAGACTCAAGCCCAATTTCTTTTGGTTTTTGAAAACGTTTCGCCAATTCATCTCTTGCATTGAGATAATCGTGAGACAACTTGCGCTTAGTGGTAAAGAGTGGATCTTCTAAGCCCTTATTCCATTGACTGTTTTGTGCTGCTCGGTAATTAGCGTTAATCGCCACTTGCTGAAAGTTTGAAAACTCTTGTGCTGAGCGAATAACGACAGCACCTTGATCATTGACGTTAAAGTAGTCTTGAATTGAGCCTCTTCCAGCCCCGAGTCCACTTTCTGCAAATAAACGCCTCGGTAAAAAGAACGCAGCAGGAAAGTTATCTCCCATCACGCTAAAAAAGTTGGCATCATCGGCACCATGGTGAACCATTTCATAGCCTTCTTCTCGGCCCAAACCTGTATTAATAATATCTTTAAGCGTCTTTATCCGATCGCTCAACACTCCTAAACTTTCGCCATCCTTACGGTTGTATAGGGTCTCGTTGTCATACATGGCTTTTTGTTTTTTTGATAGCTCGGTATAGTCAACGCTTTCTTTCCATTCTTGCCAACTAATAGGTTGTTTGACTTTATCTTGCGGTCCTAAATCACGAATTGAGGGCATGACTGTGAAAAGATCGTAGTCTGCCGTCATAGGTAGACGAGAATCTGGATTCCCCATCACTTGCATCGGTTTACCCGGAGCTTCAAATACCTGCCAACGAGATACACCATCGACAGTGACTTGCTGAAGATAAAAATCTATTTGGTCCGCAACTTCTCCTCCCATCAATGCGCGTGTCTTGAAGAGCCCCGTTTGTGGATCCCATTTAGGTCGCGTCATGGCTTGGAATTTATCGACTAATTCATTGACTCGTGATTGCTCAAGGATAAGATCAACGCTTACGGCATGCCCAGAACTAAGCGCTTGTTGAGCAAGATGATTAAATCGTTCAAGATTATTTCTTGCTGATGCTTTAGCAAAAGACTGTTCAACAGGAATAAAACCGGACATTGGCCCCCAATCAGCACTTTTAGCTTTGACCATCAGGCCCTTGCTACTATATTGTTTTGACGCAATCAAAGATTTAGACTTTTCGTCGATCGGTCTAAGACCAATAATTACGTCTTCTCGTTCTGCAATCTCCGCAAACGTCTTTTGGTCGTGTTCAGGAATACCAAGCTTAACGTTTTCACGCTCAGCGAGTGGCGTTAAAGTAAAGTCGCGCGAATTATAACGCTCCTCTCTAAATCCTGCTCGCCCTGCTTCAGCCGGTAACAACCCTTCAAATAATTGCTTTAGGTCATCAAAGGAGCGATGCACTAGAACTTTGTCTTTATTAGGGTTGTACAGAAAAGTATTAAGTTCACTGAACGGATAGTATTGCCCTGTCCAAGGGTCGACGATCTTGGCGGATTCAGAGTTTCCTCCTACTTTAACAAAAACATGATCGCCAGAGCCTGCCAACCGCAGCGTTTCAACTTCACCTTTGTAGCCATACTGATTAATGATTAAGTGCGCCGCGTATAGGGCCCTGTCTCCACAGTTACCAACCCTTTTCTCCTTTAACGCATCAAAGTAGCGCTGCATATCGTTAGGAAAATACAGATTTCTGATCGTGTTAATCGCTGAAAGCGTTTGGGCCCAGTCTCTTTTAACCTCATGGCTGTTCGCCTCATGAGTCCTCAGATTATAAAAGCCAGACTCCATCATCGCTGTCGAGGATTTTCCAAGACTTCTCACCACCTTATCTAATATTTCAGCGAGGGGAAGTCGAATCACATCCCGTTTCAACTCATCTTCAGTCAGAACGTTGGCCAATGAAAGATAGTCAACAATTTCGCTTGCATGTTCTTTTATAAGCAACCCCGTAGCTTGATGACCAAAGTTCGTTTGCTCACCTGAAACATGGAACCCCGATTCAATGAGCTTGTGACGAATTTTTTCACCTTGGTCGCCAAGTATACCTTTATCTGTGTACAACATAACCGGAGTGCTTTTCGATAAGCCTGTCATATTCTCTTGCAAAGAGAATTGTCCCATTACCGCTTTTGAAACCGACGCAACGATACCCGCCGGATTAGCAATATCAATAGAGGCGACAGCTTTGCTCATGTTTGGTATAGGACGGTCCAACAACAGACCCGAGACAGGTTGATCGTTCTGCGCTGCATAACGGGCCAAGTTTGCCGCTACAGGTGCCCCGGTAGAGTAGCCATGAAGGATAATATTACTCGGCTTAATACCACGTTCACTGATCAAATAACGGAACATGCTGCGAGCATCTTGGTAAAAGCCTTGTTCACTTGGAACGCCATCACTTGCTCCAAAACCACGCATATTGACAGCCATCACATCCACATTAAGCTTGGCATAATGTCGTCGGACTAATAATGCTTGTTCTTCTGCAGAAGCTCCTGGACCATGAAGAAATAGCACGACCTTTTTCTGCGCTGTTACAGCATTTTCTTTATCCTGACTTTGCGAGTGACTGTGGTGGTAATACCCAGCCAGTCTGCCCACATGACCATTGATAGTTACTTTTTCAGCCTCATTAGAGGAAATAGCATTGCTCAAGATCAAACGTGTTGAATCCTTAACTTGTTTTCGCTCATCTTGCGTGCCAAACACTCGTTTTTGAAAAAAGCGAGTCAATACACTCTGACTCTCGGTATGTGAAAGTAAGTCCCTATCTACCTTCTTGAGAGGAGTATTCTGAGATACTGAAGACTCTGCCACTTTTTTGAGCTGAGCTTGTTGCAGATCTTGCCCAAATTTAAACAATTTTTTAGGAGTCCAAACTCCAAAACTTGGCTGCTTCGAAAGTGAATTTCGCCCAAGTAGTTTATTCGCTCCCCCCGCATTGAGAACTCTTGCGACCAGCGAGGAACAGTTTTGAGTCATGAGTTGGTAGCGTGCATTAGGATTAGTGCTGATCTTCGCCCACTCTGCTTGCATCGCACCAGCATCTAACCCTTCTAGATGGATACGAAAAACTCGGCCGTTGTCCGCTTCGGTATTTTTAAATGTATGGATAGCTTCGAAGGCATCTTGCATACTTCTTTTCAACAAATCAGAAATATAGCTGGGATCTTTAAGCTCTTTGGCATACGCTCTTATTGCATCAGCAAACCTCTCACCAACTTCGCTCATATCATTGTGCGGATCACTCCATTGCTCGATGTAAGGCGCTGATACTTCCGATGGAATACCACTTTTTTCCAACTGTTCAGGACTCATCAACAAAAAAGATGCGTAAGGCCCATTCATAGATTCAAACAGATCAGCATTACCCGAAAAAGCAGCTTGTATCTCACTTTTCTTGGCTTGATTCTGTTCCAGATCAATACCAAATTTATCGTTTTCTTCCGACGCGACATCATCTTCTAGTCGGCTTCCCATTGATGCCGGTAGGCTCAAATCAGGAAAACGGACTCTTGCATCTGGGTTGTCCTCGGAAGCGACTTTGAAAGGATTCTTTCCTTTAGAACCCGTTGGCCACCAACTGACGTAATTGTCTTCGTTAAAAAAACGAATTTCATCAGCATCAGGCTCTACATTTACTCTACCACGACCAATTTGCAAAGCCGCATGCCCATACATACTATGGTCACTTGGTTTCCAGACAAACAGCGTCGCACTGACTGGCTCAATCTTGTCCTCAAGTGCTCTGTGAATTCTCTTTAATCCACTCACATCAACGCCATTGCCATCTTTTGCTAACTGTTTAGCAGAGAGCTCGGTAAAGACAGAGTCTGATAATGATGTGCCATATTCCTTCTCTACCGCTGATTGTAATCGCTCTAAGGTAATGTCTTGGCTTATAGCAGCATCGAGGTCTCTGCTTAATTTCAAACGACCATCACCATCAATATAAAGGTGCTCACTTGATTTTAAGGATGCATTACCGAGTTGATCGTAGAGACGGCTAAACTCACCTTTCGCATCAATATCCATATCAGGATCAAGCTGGTTAACGACACTCTCAAGATTCATTTCCGTCTGGGATAATAGTGTTTGCATCGCTTGAACACGCCCAGAATCGGAATGTCCAAGTAGGTATCCCTGTAGTTGTTGGCGCAGGGTGGTTAGCCGAGTCAAAACCTGATCTGGGTAATCCGAATCTGCACTATGATAGCTTTCCAATGCTCGCAGCACATTGTAGTAACTTTTCCCTCTGCGTTTACCAGTGTGATTGGCAAGCTTTTTAAAAGCTCTCACCTCCATCACTTTGCCAATAGACAGCACTGCTTCCTCGTTTACCCGAGGTACTTCACCAAGCCCTTCAAGCTTTAGTCCAGATATCAGAGGGTTGCTACGCGAAATGGCGATTTTGGTATCGTTTAACACAACAGTGCTTTCTTGTGCTTGCCTTCTACTCACGACATCGCCAACAATAAGCGGTTTTGACGCACGGCTGCCGGCATTAATTTGCAAGCGATTAACCGCAGCCATACCAGCTTCAAGCTCTTCTTGCTCAGTGGGTTCAAGCATCTGAATCAAGCGACCATCTGGCCTAATCTCTGAGATATTCTCAGTCGAGACTGTTTCACCTCCACTGTTTTGAGTTAACTCAGTGGGCTTGTCAGCTATTTGATCCGGTTGTTGTGGCGCTGGTTTTGGTTGACTAGACTGCTGTACCGATTTAGCGTCTTTGATTGCATTAGCAACTTTTGAATTTGCATGCTCAACCTTCGCACTCGTTTCTCTGTCCGCATTTTGCACCGCATCTTGAGCCGAGTTTTTGGCTTCTTTGGCCTGTTTTTCATGGTTTTGTGCAGTAATTAACTGAGTATCAGCCTGGCTTTTGACTTGATCAACTCTATTTTTTGCGTCAGCTTGACTCTTCTCACTGTGCATCATGCCGTATTCAGATTGAACAACTGCATTTGCTAATTTGTTGCGATTTTTAATCAGGCCTTTTTGAACGGCAGAAATTTGTTCATTCGACTCCGCTTTAACGGAATCAAGCTGAGTTTGTATTCCGGAGAGATAACCACTAGCAAATTTCTCGCGCCATTTATTGCCTGTCGGCTGACTATTAATATCTGGTTGTACTATCTGCTCTAGGCCATCAGTGATAGAAAACAGCTCATCCCTTACTTCCCTTGCTTCTCGTTCAAGGTTAGCTTTTTGCTCACTACCGTTTTGGGATAAGGCATCTTGGTCAGTCGACTCGAGCTGCCGTTGAGAATTTTTTAATTTGGCTAATTGCTGCTCTTTTTCCGCTGCTAAACGCTGCCCGTCTTCACTGGCTCGCTCCTTATCACTCAGGGCAGACACTTCTGCGGTATCACCACTGGAATGATTTTCCAATATATCGTTTTGTGCGAGATACTCAGATTTTGCGATGACATTATCGAGAATATATCCACGACCATTACTCTCTCCCGTCGCTCTAAAGCTAATACGGTTTGTACCTTCTTGAGCTCTAAGCTTAAGGTCTTTTTGTTGCCATCCATCTTTTACATCAGAGGCCGAAAATACGATATGGTCATTCCATAAAACTTCGATACCCTCTTGCTCTCCAATGTGCGAGCGCTTTGCAAAATCAAAGCTTAATTGGATAACTTCTCCTGCTTTCAAAGCAGAAATTTCCTGATATAAGGTAGTATTCGAATAGACATCCAGCTCGGTAACCCGATCACCGTGAGAGGAATTATCTAAGCCATAAACACTGGCTGAGTGGCTAACTTCTATTCCATTTGTTCTCAGCCAACCCTGACTTCCTGACTCAAAGTCACCATTAGTGATTAAATTCGGTTGATGACTTAAATCCTGCTCCTCGATAGATAAGTCCGTTTTTAACGCCTCTAAATTTGGTGTTTCAACCTTAGTGATTTGACCTCGGATACTGGAACTCAGATCCGTTGATACGGGATCAATACTTTCTAGCTCAAAACCTGACAAGTGGTTAATCTCTGGTGTGGCTATCGCAGCACGTCCTCTTCGTGAACCTGACGTCGACGCCTCATCCCCTTGGACAAGATAATTGATCGCCTGACTTCCTCCGACACCAAGTACCGTTTGTTTTATCCCCTCAAATAGAGAAGAAAGTTTCTGGCTTTTTGTATTGCTTGATGCAATCGCTAAATAATACGAATCACCATTACCAACCTTAATATTGATATTGTTTCGCGCATAAGAGGCACTGATATCCAACCCATCACCCATGTGAATATTGGCATTGGCATTCCCCTTCATTACAGCGAGGTTTAAACCATCCCCAACTTTGGTATTGAGGTTATATTTTCCCCATGCAACATTGACTGAGAGACCATCACCTACCTTGGTGTGCACATTAGCATCACCATAAGAGGCTGCCACGCTCATACCGTCTCCAACTACCGTGGTAATATTGGCTTTACCTTTAGCCGCGGTGACTTGTGTCCCATCACCAACCTTAGTGACAATATTCGCTTTGCTCCAAAGTGCATGATAGCCATCTCCTTGGCCAATGTGAGTGACGACATTGGCTTCTCCCTTTGCAAGCACAACTTGGTTCCCATCACCAACTTTTGTGACAACATTAGCTTTACCCCAAGCGCCAACATAGTCATCACCAGCGCCAATGTGGGTCATAATATTTGCGTCTCCATGCACCACGGATGTTTCTTGGCCATCTCCGACTTTAGTGATGATATTGGCTCTGCCCTTGGCAAGAGTGTAGCGTTCACCTTCGCCAATATGAGTTAAGACATTTGCTTCACCCCAAACCGCGTTGACACCTAAGCCATCACCGATTTTTGTTATCAGATTCACTTTACCTTTAGCAAATCCTAAAGTGGTACCATCACCCACGTGAGTCATTACATTACCCACATCTGATATCAATAGTCCTACGGCAGTTCCATCACCAACTTTGGTTAATATATTGCCTTTGCCAGCAAGTACTGCAGCTGTGGTTGCATCACCAACATGAGTAATCACATTAGCCTTGGAGGCCGCAACGACACCCATAAAACCATTACCAACCTTGGTCACAAGGTTGGCTTCACCCAGAGCCAAGACACCCGTTAAGCCGTTCCCTACATGAGTCATAATGTTCGCCTTGCCGAACATAGCAGCAAGTGTGGTACCATCACCAACTTTGGTCATGACATTCAATTCACCAGCAAACACACCAATGCTCGTCCCATTACCAACATGGGTCGAAATATTGGCTTTGCCAAACATCAAAGAAGCGGTAAGTTCATCCCCTACTTTCGTCATCACATTCGCCTGGCCAATCATGGCAGCAAATGTTGCTCCATCTCCGATATGAGTGAAAACATTAACATTACCGATCATTGCCCCGAGAGTAGGTCCATTGCCAACCTTAGTTGCGATGTTACCTTTAGCAAGCATCAGAGCTATTGTCAGTCCATTACCAATATGAGTGAATACATTCGCTTCAGCGATCATTAGTGCCAAGGCATCTCCATCCCCTACTTTGGTAAAGATATTACCCATTCCCCCCATTAGGGCCCAAGTATTGCCTTTACCAATGTGAGTAAGCACATTGCCTGCTCCAATCATCGCAGCAATCGAAGTACCTTGACCCACTTTAGTGAAAATATTTCCCGCGCCAGCCATAACGCCAAGAGTTTTCCCAGAGCCTACATGAGTCACAACGTTGCCTATGCCAAACATAATACCGGTCGTTTTGCCGTCGCCGACTTTTGTCAGAATATTCGCACCACCTAACTGGATACCTGTGGTACTACCGTTCCCAACATGGGTTAACACATTCGCGCCACCGGCCATGATTGCCGTTACATCTCCGTTCCCTTTCTTGGTAAGGACATTTGCACCACCAAAGGCAATAAATTTGGTATTATTTGGAGCATCATCTTTAGACAGATGGGTAAGGATATTACCGCCTCCTAGCATACCCACATTAAGATCACCCGCCCCTAGTTTAGTGAGCGCGTTGGCACCACCAAGCATGATCGAGTTTATGCCACCATCACCGATTTGAGTCAAAATATTGAAACCACCACCGGCAACCCAAAGACCTTTTCCGCTACCGATCTGGGTATGAGAGTTAAATCCACCAAAAAGCATCAGGTTACTATCACCATTGCCTTTATGAATCGAGATATTGCCGTAAGCCAGCAAATGAGCAAGGTAATCTCCATTACCGACTCTGATGAGTACATTGAGCGCACCACCTGCCGCAACATCCGTCATTCCGCTGCTCGAACTATTGACAATAACATTCGCAAGTCCGGCTCCCTTAAACGACAAATTCCCTTCCCGGCCACTTTTAACAATCACGTTGGCACCACCACCACCGGCAAAGTAAGTGTCACCAATTAGACTATGATGAGAGATAACATTTGCAGCACCAATACCAGAAAAATGCACGTCACCTTCAGTCACGTCTGAGTGAATAACATTGCCAGCACCTGCACCTTTGAAATGTACATCACCAGAGCTGTCGCTATCTGCAGTATTGGAAGAAATTAATGGTAGCGTTTTCTTATCACTCAGGTTAAGGATACGCTCTGAGTCAACCCGCGATGCTTTGACGCTGTATTGAAGATCACTTAAAGAATACCCACCCTTAGCCATAGAGCGATATCCATTAGCGGTCGAGTATACTTCATTTTGGATATTGTCAGTAAAATTGCCCGCCTTATACCAAGCGCTCGCATAATATTTTAAAACGCCAGTTTTCTCATCATTAATCAGTTCAACTTCAACTATCTTGGTGTGTTTGCCTGTCCAGACAGCATAAATATAAGCATTGGGCTTTTTAAGAGACTTGATGGCTTTAACATCAACCGGGTTACCTATTGAATATCCCCCCATCTTGGCATTAGAAAGAGTAATATCGGCGGCCTCAACTAAGGTACCCCCTCCATATGTTACCCATTCATATTCAGTGAGATTTTTTTCAATAGCGTGAATCTCAAAGTTCTGTTGACGCTCCACGGACAAATCGAAGAGTGCGTATGCCCCCTTTTGCGCTACTGCCGTATATCCACTTTGTTGAGAAACTTGAGTATTAGTGAGGTTATTAAGATGGTTACCTTCTCGGTACCAAGAAGTAGATAGATAATTTAACTGTCCACTGACAGGGTCATTGTCCAGTACAACCTTATTGACCTTAGTGAAACCATCTTCAAGAATAGCGAAAAGATAGGTATTACTTTCCACTTCAGATTTTAGCGGTTTCACCTGTCGAGCAGTCGTGATCCATTTTCCTTTAATTGTTGCATTGCCGAACGCCACATTGTCTGCATCAGCAAACTCAATGCTGGATTGAGCAACCTTTTGGCCTCGGCCTTGACGAACGATATTATTATACCCACCAACTCCATCAAAATGGATATCACCGTGGGCGACATCAGAATATAAATGGTTATAGGCACCGACACCTTGAAATAGAATATGCCCCTGCGTCTGCGAGTAATTGTCCTGTGCGTTTCGAGTACGTTCAATACGGTTTGATGCCCCAGCCCCACGCAAAGTGATATCGCCCTGCTTGCCTTTACGAACTAGATAATTATCCGCACCTGCTCCAGAAAAGTGGATGCTGCCTTCTTCGATACTGGAATAAATATTGTTTGCTACCCCAGCACCAGAAAAGTTGATATCCCCGTGAGACTCTTGATATTGATCAAACCAGGTGCGGGTCAATTTATTGCCAGCACCAGCACCAATATACTCCATACTTCCAGCATTGGTTTGATGATTTAAGCGGTTGTAGCCTCCGGCACCGCTAAAAGAGACCTCTCCCTGTTTACCTAGTCGATTAAGTTCATTATATGCAGCAAGCCCTTGATAATCTAAGCTGCCGATGTCTCCATTATGGTCGATCGATACCGCACCCGCGGCTCCTGAGAACGAAACATTACCAGCACCGCTTTTATTAATGTCTGCATAACCAGCGGCTCCCTGCACTTTCAGATGACCACTAGAGTCATTAATTTTTAGATAAGCAGAGCCTCCGACAACCGTATCATCGCCACTACCCGTATGAACCGTTGCTCCGATGGAACCTAAACTAATGTGATCATCACCACCGTATGCATGAATTTGTCCACCAAAACCGATAGCAACAATCGTATTGTTTCCTTGGTCAGCAGAATAGTTGCCCGTAAAGAAGTATTCGACACTTCGCCAAAATGGTTTTCCCATAAATGAACCTATGAATTCTTAGATAGAGAACCACTGAACTTTTCTAATACAGCGGTTATTTTTAGCACTTACTTTTGCCCGAACTGTACATACCTTTTGGCCTTGCCAAGGGGCAAAGACCCGAGATCTTAGATCGTTGACAACTTCCCGAGCATGACCAAATGGTGCAATCATCTCAGGCATAAATATATGCGAACCAGATCGCCAATCACTGTCAAGGAGCTCTCTTTCGCCATTGAGAAGTAATCGTCGGTTCTCTGTAGAAACAAACGCCCAATTACAAAAGGCTACAGGACGTTGGTTTTCATCTTCGTAGTAACAATATTGATTGAGTTCGAAGGATGGCATAATTCTCTGTTGCCATTCTGCTAACACGTAGCGCTGATGAAGAGGAGAATACTGACTGAGCAGCATTATGCCTCCGATCATGGTTTGTATTTGGTTAAAAGTAGGTGTTGAGAGTTTATGTTCAATGGACATAATTTGATCCAAAGAAGACGCTGTCTATTGCTTTAAGTGTTAGCGTTTTGATCAGCAATCACACCATCAGTGACTGCACAGCCATTTTCAGCAGGATCCACTTCACTGTCTTGTTCATCGGAACTAACGGGAAGAAAACCTGAAGAGATAAGCTTGTCGAATTCTGCTTCCATTCTCGGGTCATCAAGCATATTTTTGATCATAGAAACCATATGCATAAAACCTGAGGCGGGCATATGTATGGCCTGCTTGAGTTCTAATTCTTCGTCACTTTCGGCGACAATCCCATTCGCCATTTTATTTTGGTCTTGTCCGACAAAATAAAGAGAAAAAATACCTTTATTATAATTAACGCTTGATATTGTTTGAACGAATTTCTCTGTCATGATGCATCCTGAATATTATAAATTTCAAAAAATAAAGAATAAAAACTGGCAAAAAATTCACTAAAAATGAATCTAATTTTAATAATATATGAACATCGTTTTATAAGTATATTGAGTGATTAATTATCCACCTAATCTTATAAATACCATCTATGTAATGAATTTTTTAGAGCTTATTAAGAGGAATTTCTTATACGAAAACTTTCCACTTTTCATTTAGACTAACCAACAAAATTAGGATTTAAAATAGAATAATAAGTGGTATGACCAGATTAAGATTGATACATTGCTCTTGAAGTTAATAGATTATTAACAGATTTGTATATAAAAATAATCATAGATTAATATATTTCACCTTGTTGACGGTAATATGAAGCAATGATAGTCTAATTTTAATAAAAATAATAAATATTCTTATATAAAAATATGAACGCAATCGATTATATGACTTTGAATTGTATTCAGTTATGCACCTCTATTATCGGTGATAAAAAAATAAATATAAATTTTTCAAAAAATGAAAAATATCGAGAAACATTAAAGAAAATATCGATATCTAACAATATAAGAACCAAAGAAAGACATGATACCAGTAAGATTATTAATAAGTTGAAGCTTCCAATAATTTTATTTAATCAGGAAAATAAACCATTTGTCCTTGCAAAAGTTGCTGAGGGGCAATGTCTTATCCAAGATCCAGAGAAACAAGCTCCAGAAATTATCTCATCTGAAACACTTTTAAAACGTTGGAATGGTCGATCCCTATCCATATTAACAAAAAAGTCAAAGTTTGATATTCGCTGGTTTGTCCCCGAATTCCTTAAGCATAAAAGTCTGTTGGCAGAAGTGTTGATTTTTTCTTTCGTGTTGCAAATTTTGGCGCTCATTTCCCCACTCTTTTTTCAAGTGGTCATGGATAAAGTACTTGTACATCAGGCTTTCACGACATTAGATGTATTGGTGTTTGGCTTGGTCATTACGGGAGTATTTGAAGTAATACTCCGTGGTTTGAGAGAATATCAGTATGCGCACACAGCAAATCGAATTGATATTCAGCTTGGCTTAAAACTAGTCCAACACTTGCTCGGCCTCCCTTTGTTATTTTTTAAATCTCGTCAAGTAGGTGCAATTGTTACTCGGGTAAGAGAACTAGACACAATTCGAGAGTTTCTAACAGGCTCCATGTTTACGCTCAGTGTTGAGCTCTTATTTATGTTTATATTCATTTATGTCATGAGCATATTATCCTCAACTCTAACTGTGATTTTCACTCTGTCCCTACCGGTCTATATTCTTATTGCATGGTGGTTTACGCCGAGGATGCAAGTTGCTATTGAAGAACAATTTACCCATGCAGCAGTCAACACCTCATTTTTAACCGAGAGTATTTCTGGTAGTGAAACAATAAAGAGTTTGGCTGTAGAGCCAAAGTTTATCAGGCGCTGGGATAACCAAACAGAAAATATGGTTGCAACCGGTTACTCAGTTCAACAACTGAATAATCGTTCCGAGCATTGTGTGCAGCTATTACAAAAGTCAATGAGCGTTATCATTTTATGGTTAGGCGCGAGTGAGGTTCTTTCATTACACATGACCATCGGTCAATTGATCGCCTTCAATATGCTCAATAGTCATGTATCCCAACCCTTAGCCAAAATGGTGCAACTGTGGGGACAATATATTCAAGCGCGAGTCGCGATAGAAAAGTTAGGGGATGTTTTAAATCTTCCCACAGAAAACCAGTCGAATGTTGACCAACACTCCATCAAAGGTTCGGTATCATTCAATAACATCGTATTCCAGTATCAACCAAATATCCCAGCAACGATTCAGGACTTATCTTTAGAAATAAGTGCTGGAGAAAGTATCGGAATCGTCGGCACTTCAGGATCAGGAAAAAGCACTCTAGCACGACTCCTTTTGAGGCTCTATACGCCTCAACAAGGAACAATTGCGATAGATGGTACTCCACTGAATAAGTTTAACGTGCAACAGTTACGACAAGATGTAGGTGTCGTGTTGCAAGAAAACTATTTATTCAACAAAAGTGTTAGCGAAAATATTGCTCAAGCGGCTCCTCAGGCTAGCCTAGAATCGATTATTTCTGCCGCAAAACTTGCGGGCGCTCATGACTTCATTCTCAAACTACCTATGGGCTATGACACCATTTTAGCTGAGGGTGGCTCTTCTCTTTCTGGCGGACAGCGCCAAAGGATTGCAATAGCAAGAGCCCTTTTACCACGACCGAAAGTGTTGATTTTTGATGAAGCAACCAGTGCCCTCGACGATGAATCACAAGCTCTGATTCAAAATAACATGCAAGATATTGGTCGTAATCGAACGGTCATTACTATTGCTCACCGCTTATCTACTGTCAGAAATTGTGATCGAATCATTGTGCTGCACAAAGGCCAAATTGTGGAACAGGGTACTCATGATCAATTACTTGACCAAGGAGATCGCTATTACCAATTATGGGAATTACAAAAAGAACTAAAATGTGAAGGAAAAAATCATGCGTAAAATGATCCAGTTGCTGAAAACCAAAGCAAAAGGCAACAAGACTCAAACAAAACATTATGACTTTTTACCATCACATCTTTCTCTATCCCATCAACCGCCCTCACCTTTTGCGCGGCTAACAGCCCTGTCACTGAGCATTGGTGTCATCGTTACTTTGCTATGGGCATATTTCGGAAAGCTTGATGTTCAAGCTACAGCTACAGGTAGACTGATCGTTTCGGGACGCTCGCAGGTCATTCAGGCCTACGAGCAAAGCCGAGTTATGCAAATCCATGTAAGGGATGGTCAGCAAGTCAAAATGGATGATCCTTTACTCACCGTTGATATATTGGGGGTTAGTCAGGATTTGGAACGGCTCAACTCTGAGGTTAACTTTCAAACTCAAGAGTTAATCCTCTACCGATCGCTTTTGTTGGGGCAAGACATCGAAAACGATGAGCAGTTTCTTTCAATTAGCGTTATACATCGAGACCAGTTAATTGAAAGTTATCACATTGAACATCAAGAGTTTTTGACGACTCTCGCCGACATCCAATCTGAAATGGACGTGAATCATACCTCTCAATCAGCCCATCAAAGTGATATCGAAGCACTCGATCAGCTGAGAAATAATATTTCACTGCGTCTACAAGCCAGAAAGGCACTTAATCAAGCCCGCGCGATCAGCCGTGTTGAATATTTGGAACAAGAAAAAGAGCTATTGGAGACCGACCGTCAACTCGCTCAGCAAAAAGCGCAACTTAAGGTACTACAATCAGAACATCACGGGCTTACGCAGCGGATGAATAGTTTTAAAGCACAGCGTAAAGGAGAGTGGTTAGATAAAAAGAGACAGGCCAGCCTCACATTGAAAGCACTCAAGCAACAACTTTCGACAGCCCAAGAAAGGCAAGAACTTGAAATCATTCGATCGCCGGTCAATGGCACTGTCCAACAACTGAATATTTTTACCCTAGGTGCGGTATTGCAACCCGCTCAAAGCCTGATGATTATTGTACCTGAAAATACAGTACAGCAAGCTGAAGTCAAAATTCTTAATAAAGATGTCGGTTTTGTTTATTCAGGACAAAAAGTCACCTTAAAGGTTGATGCTTTTTCTTACACTCGATATGGCACCATTGAAGCTGAACTTATCAGTGTATCGCGAGATTCAACAGCAGATGAACAATTGGGACTAATATTCCCAGCGTTGGTCGAGTTAAAAACGAACAATATTGTCATTGATGAAAAGCCAGTCACTCTATTGCCGGGAATGTCTGTGGTTGCGGAAATAAAAACCGATAAACGCCGCATCATTGATTATGTACTCAGCCCCATACGCGAGTACCAAGCCGAAGCAATGAGGGAAAAATAACCATGGGTATATCGCAAACCATCTCTGCTTCCGATATCATCACTGAGAGTAATGGAGCCCTTGAGGCCGTCGCCTTTGTTGGACATCAGTTTGACAAAAAATGGACAGCACCACAAATATTACACGCTATTGGAGTATCTAGCGAAAATCTAACAACTGGTGAGTTAAGAGAAGCTGCTGATCTAATCGGCTTTAAAAGCCAATTGATTTCGCTAGGCCCCAAAGCAGTACAAGACATTCCAATGCCTGCTTTAGCCTGTTTAGGAAACCATTGGTTTGTTATTAACGAGATCAAGGACAATCAATGGATATTGTATGATCCCAAAAGTGAAAGAAGTCTTAGCCTCCCCCTTTTAGACGCACAACACATCCTTTTACTCGCGGATAAAGAAATAGATAAAAGCCAAGTTAAGTTTGGGCTTCAATGGTTTTTTCCGTCCGTATTACGTCAAAGTAAGCAGATAAGAGATGTCTTTTTTTATGCTAGTGCTATTCAATTATTAGCACTCGCCAGCCCTCTTTTGTTTGAAAACTTAATCGACAAGGTTCTTGTTGGAAGAAGTTTATCGAGTTTACATGTCCTCGCCGTTGCAATGTTGGCCTTCGCAATCGCAGAGCCTGCCTACAGCTTTTTGAGAAGCAAAGTCTTTGGGCACCTTGCCAGTCAGGTAAATGCTGAATTATCTGGACGCTTATATCGCCATTTGGTTGGTTTACCGCTCAATTATTTTAAGCAACGTCAAACCGGTCAAATCATAGCTCGAGTGAGGGAGATGGCGCAGATTCGTCAATTTCTTACCGGTTCGACTTTAATGCTTGTCTTAGACCTGATTTTTGTCATTGCCTTTTTAGCCGTCATGTTTCATTACGCGAAAGTGCTGACTTGGATCGTCATCGGCTCATTGATCACTTATTTTATTCTGTGGTTAATCGCAGGCCCAATCATCAGACGGAAAGTAGAGGAAGAATACGAAGCAGACGCATCAGCAACCAGTTTTTTGACTGAAGCCATTACTGGTATTGAAACAATCAAAACAACAGCCACAGAACATCGCTTCATAAAAGAATGGCAACGTATTTTAAGTCAACAGTTAAAAAGAGGATTTCAGGCAAAAAAATCTGGGCTAATAGCTGGACAAGGAATCTCTCTGATACAGAAGCTCGCAGCTGCCATTATTCTCTGGTGGGGAGTCAATGAAGTCCTCGATGGAACCCTATCACCCGGACAACTTATTGCCTTTAATATGCTTGCTGGACATGTTACTCAACCTGTTTTGCGCTTGGCGCAGATATGGCAAGATTTTCAACATACCTTAATAGCTTTGCGAAGAGTTGGTGATATTCTTGATGAACCACAAGAAAATAGTAAACATGGACTAGCCTCTGTTCCAGAGTTACAAGGTAAAGTCGCCTTCAAAAATGTCCGTTTCCGTTATCACCAAGATACTCCCGAAGTCTTGAATAATGTCTGTATTGATATTAAACCCGGTCAATTTATTGGCATCACGGGGCCATCAGGTTCAGGAAAAAGTACGCTCACACGTCTATTACAAAGACTGTATACACCTCAACATGGGCAAGTATTGATCGACGGAATGGATCTGGCTATTGCTGATCCTGTATCACTGCGTAGAGGAATAAGTGTTGTGCTCCAAGAGAGCATCTTATTCTCTGGTACCATTGCAGAAAATATTCGCTTATGTAAACCTCAAGCAACAGATGAAGAAGTACACCATGTAGCTCATTTATCTGGTGCGCTAGAATTTATTCAAGAACTCGCTCAAGGATTTAACCAGCAGGTTGGAGAAAAAGGTAACTCATTGTCAGGGGGACAAAGACAAAGAATTGCGTTGGCTAGAGCACTACTCACCAACCCTAAAATTCTTATACTCGATGAAGCTACATCCGCCTTAGACTACCATTCTGAGGCCGCTATCATGAGTAACATGCCAGAAATTTGCTACCAGCGTACGGTTATCAGTATTGCGCATCGCCTCAACACCATACGCTTTGCTGATCGAATTGTTGTCCTCGACAATGGAGAGGTAGCAGAAATGGGCAAACACTCTGAACTTTTGAACAAACAAGGACTGTATGCAAAACTTTGGAATCAACAGGTTGGTACTTAGCCCCCTACTCTAGTAATGAAAAAGTAGCCTACCATCTTAGGTTCGCTACTTTCCTTGAACTCAACACTGTAACATCGCTCTGAGCCCTACACCTTGAAGTCACTGGGTATAGCACGGCCAAAATTATAAAACTTTAAAGCCATTTGAGCACACTTTGCCCAAACCAGTAGCTGTCTAAATCGTTATCCGGCCTTAAACTTCAGTCGCTCTGAGATCATACTTTTATCCCTATCACCTGCCCATCTCAATCTAACAAAACTTCTACCTTAATTAAGCTCAAACCCTTTGCTATACGATAAACATACAAAATAATGTCATTTAGACACAAAGAGTCATATTGACACCAACCAAAAAAGAGTCAAAAAGACTTCTTGATAAGTGAAAGATATATTAAAATCAACAACTTAAAACTTGGCACGGAATGTGTAATGTCTATAAGCAGAAGAGGAGATTTTATTATGACATTTGAGCAAAAGCATTACACACCAAACAGTGGTTCCGAAAAAATTGCCTTACTAGTCACAAAGCTACTTAAGAAAACACTTAACCTTTTCTATGGAGGTAAATACGCAAGACGAGCCATGCTGCTCGAAACAATAGCGGCAGTACCCGGGATGGTAGCAGGTGTATTTAATCACCTCAAAGCATTACGAAGAATGAAAGACGACGGAGGGTGGATTAAAGAACTTCTTGATGAAGCAGATAATGAACGAATGCACCTGATGATTTTCTTACGCATTACTCAACCCTCTATCATAGAGCGCGCATTGGTCATGCTGATCCAATTCTTCTTTGTTTTGATTTACAGCTTTGTTTATCTGCTGTCCTCAAAAACAGCGCATCGAATTGTTGGCTATTTTGAGGAAGAAGCATGCAACAGCTACTGTGAATTTATTGAAAAAATTCTCGATGGCACCGTAGAAAACTCTCCAGCACCAGCGATAGCAATCCGTTATTACAGTCTCCAAGATGACGCAAAATTACTTGATGTACTGGAATGTATTCGCGACGACGAAGCAAAACATCGAGATAAAAATCATGATATTGCTGACGCCTACAAGAATCACAATTTACCCGACCATCAAAGTTAATCAGGAACATTACTGTGGAGACTCATCATGAAGCATAATAACTGTGATATCAGTGAAGCTGAGTTTGGTGCCTCAATGGGAATTTCTCATCTGCTGATAGATAAAACGGAAACCCTAAACATCACACATCATTGTCACCATAAATATCAGCATAATCGATCGCTTCGATTAAAAAAGAATGCTCTGAGTCTCTCATCCAAGAGAAAGTTTAATTGGCACTTTTATATACAGTGTTTTTGCAAGGCACCCAGAAATTTGCTTTCAAAAATAACTGCCCACGTTAGGAGAAAAAAATGAACGACAAAATTATAGTTATCACAGGGGCAAATTCTGGAATGGGTTTGGAAACCACTAAACTACTCAGCTCTAAAGGTGCAAAAATCTTTGCAGGTTATCGCGGAGAGAGAGGAAGAGAAATACTGGAAGACTTAAACGACACGAACATCATCCCAATCTACCTTGATGTAACTTGTTCGTCCTCTGTTTTTGAAGCATTTCGTCAGATATTTGAATTAGAGAAAAAAATTGACGTTCTAATAAATAATGCGGGTTACGGCTACGTATCAGCAAATGAATTTGCTGACGATACCAGCATTTATGACCAATTTGATGTGAATGTTTTTGGTGTGTTTAGAACATGTCGGGAAGTCGTTCCCTACATGAGAAAACATCAAACAGGTCAGATAATTAATATCAGTTCATTTTTAGGAAAAATGGGGCTGCCTCTGCTAAGTCATTACTCCGCATCAAAATATGCTGTAGAGGGATTATCGAACTCTCTAAGATACGAACTCGCTCCCTTTAATATTGCAGTTAATACCATAGCGCCTGGACTGTTCCGTACTGGTTTTGTTAACCATGGTCTACATGCCAATGAGCTTACCAGTGAAAGGACCTCTCCATACGCCAAAACAGCCGACGCCCTACTACCGACCATCGTTGAGCGTATTAACCAAGGCATTGATCCAATTTTGGTGGCGGAAGCGGTTTATGAATCAATTACCGACAGGTCATGCCAACGCGTTATGGTTGGGAATGAAGGTGCTTTTTTTGAAAGTATGAAGTATGAAGTAGGTGAAAATCATTTTGAAAATAGTGTTGTCGACGCACTTGGACTACCGAAAACAAATTATCCTTCGAAATAAAAGAATAGAGGTTAGAGTATTATGATAACCATTACTTCGAGCTCACTACTCGTTACTTTAGACTTGCTAAATCGTATAGATTTCAATAAAAATCAAGTATTCTATTATGACTACGACCATGCCTATCAGATATTAAATATCGTAAAAGACAAAAATGGCTCTGACGACAACTATGAGCTGATCCTAGGCGGTGCTTCAAGCTTAAAATTTAAAGTATGTGATGATGAAATACAGTTCTCCCCCAGAAAAGTTCATATTTCTCATGAAATTGCAAACAAAATATCAGGGATGCCACCTGATATTTCAAAGTATAGCTTTTGATATTTAAATAAATTTACACACTTAAAAAACCCCAAATCTACATGCGGGGTTTTTATATTTAAAAACAATAGAATCACTATTTGATTATTTATTTGCTAACTTCAACCTTGATAAAATAAAAGCAGAAAGTAAATTCACCAGCCAAATATAAAATTAAAACATGAATTAAAAGTAACCTATTACTAATTAATGGCATGCTATCAATATATTTTTAGATAGAGTGATGATTTATGAATAATGTCTTAATTACTGGTGCCAGTAGAGGCTTGGGGTTAGCTCTCGCACAAAAATTTTATCATAGCTATTGGGGGGTAT
>NZ_AEIU01000121.1 GCF_000165125.1 Vibrio caribbeanicus ATCC BAA-2122
GGGACTGACTTGTCGTTGCAAATAAATAAAACGTTTGTTTTCATTACGCTTAATTTTTTCAATCAACTCTTGTCTTTTAAGCCCCAAAACATCAGCAAGAGCGTACCAACGATTGATCTCCTTTAACCCACCTTCTTTGAAAATCCTGACCGGATCAGCCCATACAGCCTCGACGGGTACGCTTACTGCCAAAGGTTCTCCGTTTCTATCGGATATGATACCTCGAGCGGAATGAAGTGTTTTGGCTCTTATCGATCGCAAGTCGCCTTGCTTAATTAAGTTATCTGGTTCAATAATTTGAATATAGGCGATCCGACCAGCGAGCGCTGAGAATGCAAAAAAAATGACCAAGAGTACGAGATAAAAACGCCAACGAATTAATACCATTGAATCCTGATTATTTTTCTTTTTAACTGATGATTTTTTTTTCATGGCAGACTAATAACTACTTCTTTGTCAGAATCTGGCCTTTTCATTTCCAGCTCTTGCTTTGCAATGCTTTGAACACGACTGTGCTCAGCAAGGGAGGTTTCTTCGAGTAACAAATTACGCCACTCGTTATCAAGGCGCTCCCTTTCAATTAATGCGTGATCCTTTTCGGTTATTGACTGACGCGTATGGTGAGTCATGAACACAACTCCCATTGCAGTCGAAAAAATCAACACCAGCAAAATAAGAGGAATACGACCTGACTCCCATATATCAAGAACAATCATCTTTGCTAGATTATCAGACTGATTCTGCATATTCTTTATAACTTTTCAGCAATACGTAATACCGAGCTGCGTGAGCGAGTATTTTCATCAACTTCTTTCGAAGATGGCTTGATAGCCTTACCCACTGCTTTGAGGTTAGCACTGCCCAAGGCCTGAATTTGCTCTTCTGTTAATGGTATACCATGGGGAACTTGAGGGCCCTTGCTCTCTTTACGAATAAAATGTTTCACCATTCTGTCCTCTAAAGAGTGGAAACTGATAACCGATAATCTGCCCTTGGTGGCTAAAATGTTCACTGCACCTTTTAGTGCAGTGTCTATCTCATCTAACTCACTGTTGATATAGATGCGAAAGGCTTGGAACGCCCTTGTCGCAGGATGTTTTTTTTCTTTGAAACTCTTAGGTGCACTCTCAGAGATCAATTTTGCCAACTGGCCTGTTCTTGTTAAAGGAGGATTATCAGCATTCTCACGATATGCAACAATCGACTTTGCAATTCGTCTTGCGTGCTTATCTTCACCGAACTCGCGGATCACCCAGGTAATATCATCCAACTCTGCTTCTAGTAGCCATTGAGATACAGGTATGCCGGAAGATGGGTCCATACGCATATCAAGTGGACCATCCTTCATAAAGCTGAAGCCACGCTCAGCATCATCCAATTGTGGAGATGAAACACCAAGGTCAAGTAAAACGCCGTCAACTTTACCAACTAAATCATAAGTTTCAGCATAATCAGCGATCCCTGAAAATGGGCCATGGATAATACTAAATCTAGGGTCTTGAATTTTTTTTGCTTCCGCGATAGCTTGAGGATCTCTATCGATACTGAATAAACGCCCATTCTCACCTAGCTTTGATAAAATCGTTCGACTATGACCTCCTCGTCCAAACGTACCATCAATGTAAATACCATCAGGCTTTATCGATAACCCATCGATAGATTCGTTAAGGAGTACAGATATATGTTTCAGTGGTTCGGTCATAGTTTTCTCATTCGTCGGACACTCAAGCTAAATCAATCTTAAGTGTACTGGTTTAAACAATTATCGCTAGCGGTGTTTGCATCGGAATGATTGTTTTTTGCAAAGTTTAGTGGCTTGAAAATAAATTGGGTCAACTAAAAGCAAAAAACCCATCATAACAGTAAAGTTACGATGGGTCTTCGAAAAGGCGGAGTCGACATATAAGCCGGGTTCTGTTCCGCTTGCACGGTGGTAGCCATTCGTCTAGGCCAGCAATCGCTCACTGGCTCGAGCAACCTACCCGCCTCCTTACGCGAGCAACGCAATATGGAAGCCTATTTGGTCTTGCTCCGGGTGGAGTTTACCCTGCTACGGACTATTGCTAGCCGTCCGGTGCGCTCTTACCGCACCCTTTCACCCTTACCTGTGCTAAACGTCATAGAACGATAAGCCATCGGCGGTCTTCTCTCTGCTGCACTTGTCGTAGGCTTACGCCCCCCAGGCGTTACCTGGCACCCTGCTCTATGGAGCCCGGACTTTCCTCCCCTTCATCAGTCTCCATAAGGACATCAATGAAGCAGCGACTACCCAGTCAACTCCGAGGACGGATTCTATAGATTTATCTTTGCAGTGTCTAGCGAGATAGTTAAGTTCACACAAACTGCAGAGTAATTGCTTATATTCCGTTCAAATTGGCGATAACACACGTCCTTGTATCTTACTTTAAGATAGGTTTTCAAGTCCCCATTTATAAAGTGCGTTTTTCTTTGTCGAATAGAGTTCAGCGACCAATGCGGAAGCTTTCTTCAAGGGTAATTCTTTGCAGAGAAGAGTTAGAGCCCTTTTTTCTTCTTCGGAGATATCATTCACTGCAAGTGCTCGGTAACCGTGCACCAGTAATACCATCTCACCGCGTTGCTGATTTGGATCGGATTTCACCCAGTTTACCAACTCACCTAAAGGCATAGATTGAATGGTTTCGAAAGTTTTTGTCAGCTCTCTTGCAAGGGCAACTTCTCTATCGGGCCCAAGAATATCAAGCATGTCATTCAAGGAGTCTAAGATCCGATGAGGTGATTCATAAAATACACACGTTCTCTCTACCGTTGATATTTCGTTAAGTTTATCTTTACGGCCTTTACTTTTAGCAGGAAGAAACCCTTCAAAACTAAATCGATCAGAAGGCAAACCTGAAGCACACAATGCAGTAATAACTGCGCACGCGCCGGGAAGTGGCACAACTTTAACTCCCGCTTGACGACAATGATTGACAAGATGGTACCCTGGATCACTGATAAGTGGGGTTCCCGCGTCTGAAACTAACGCAATAGTCAATCCAGTTAACAATTTATCGACAAGTACTTGCGATTTTTGTTGTTCATTATGATCATGGAGTGCGTAGGTTTTGGTATTGATACCAAAATGGGATAACAATTTGCCAGTATGTCTTGTATCCTCTGCAGCTACAAGATCAACGCGAGACAGAACATCGAGTGCTCTTTGAGTAATATCACCTAAATTACCGATAGGTGTTGGAACAATATAAAGGGTTGGAGACTCTACAGGTAAAGTTTTGCTAACTGTCATTTGTTTACCATCACTACAACGATTAATATAGATACAATTTTTACGGAATAAATAAAAGAACTCATGGCTATGAAAAACCACAAGCGCAGTAGTATACCACGCCTAATGACTTCGATTGTACTTACGGCTACATTGGTTGCATGTTCTTCTGCACCGAAAGCTCCTAGAGCAATTGATATTACACTAGAACCTAATCAGGCGGTAGCTACATACCTAATGCGTGCGGACAGCAATCAGGGCGACATGCAGAATGATTGGTTAATCATGGCCCTTAAAGCGTCTGTTGAATCAAACAATACGCAGCAAGCTCAGAGAATATTTCAACGTTTACAAAGACAGAAGCTAAAGCCTAAGCAAAGCGCTCAAGTCCAGTTATCTTATGCAAAAATATTGCAACAAAAAGGATTAATTAAAGACGCTTTAGAAACGCTTAGTTTTTCATCTCAGTGGTCTCTAGAGGACAAAACTTGGCTTCAATACCATCAGTTAAGGGCTTCTCTTTTTCTTGAAATAGGAGATCAGTTTAATGCAGCAAAAGAGCTCACATCTGCTAGCCGCTTATTATCTGATTCAGACCAGCAAACCACCTCTCAAGAAGTTTGGAAAGATTTAAGTCAATACACGTTACAGGATTTAGAAAAATATCAACAAGAAGTTGATGAACCCATCATGAGTGCTTGGATAACACTAGCTATTGATTTCAAAAAATTATCCCATGATTTACCTACTCTTAAAACTGCGCTAAAACAATGGTTAATCGAAAACCCGCAGCATCCAGCTGCACTTTATACGCCTGAGTCCATCGAGACAATTTTAAATTTAGAAATAACACAACCGAAGAATATTGCTTTATTGTTACCCCTCACCGGAAAGTTTTCGAAACAAGCACAATTAATCCGTGATGGTTTTATCTTCGAGATGATGAATAGTAAGAACCCACATAGCGCCTCACTGACCGTCATAGACACAAATAAAACATCTGTTGAGAACCTAGAGCCCATCTTACTAGAGAAAAAGATTGATGCTGTTGTTGGTCCACTGCTTAAAGGAAATATTGAAAAGTTCCAAAATCTTCAGCAGAATCTAGCACAACCAATTACTACTTTGGCATTAAATATTCCAAAGCAATTCGATGACAAGATCGATATGTGCTTTTTAACACTGTCTCCAGAGCAAGAAGTTGCCCAAGCAGCAAGACATTTAGCTGAGCAGGGAGCTAAATATCCTATGATACTTGCTCCGAAAGGAACGCTTGGTGATCGCGTTGTAAATGCCTTCGAGAAAGAATGGAACAAACATAGTACTCATAAAGTTGCTATCAGTCTTTTTGGCGATAGAAATCAACTACAGAGGAACATCAACCAAATTTTTGGGCTTCAAGACAGTCAACAACAAATCGCACAAATGAGCAAAATGCTCAATATTCCGCTAGAAACTCAACCTCGTAGTCGTAGAGATATAGATGCGGTTTATATTGTCGCAAACAGCGCTGAAATAACACTCATCAAGCCTTTTATTGAAGTTGCGATCAATCCAGATACTGTTCCTCCAAAGCTGTATGCAAACTCTCGAAGTAATAATGGGCAACAGCAGTATGAAGACCTTAGTGGTGTCATGTTCAGTGATATCCCATTACTCTTGCGCCAAGATGATACAGCACGTCAAATAAATACACTTTGGCCAAACCACTCGAATGCAGAAATACGTCTTCAGGCTCTTGGGATGGATGCTTATCAACTTATCGAATATCTACCACAGATGAAACTAGTCTCCGACTACACACTTGATGGCAACACTGGACAGCTCACAATCGGAGAGCATTGCCTAATTTCAAGAGAGCTCAGCTGGACGCAATACATTGACAAAGAATAAGCGTAGAATTGGCGACACGTATGAAGTCCTTGCTCATCAATATCTAACAAAGCAAGGCTTGTCGCTAATAGAAAAAAACTTCTCAACCAAGGGTGGTGAGTTAGATCTTATTATGAAAGATTTAGACTGCATCATCTTTGTTGAAGTACGCTACCGTAAAAGTGCATATTTTGGTCATGCCGCAGAGACAGTGACGGCAAGTAAAATAAAAAAAATCGTGAAAGCCGCAAACATGTGGCTTTTAGAACATGGCTTATCGATACATTCAACCCAAGTCCGTTTTGATGTCATTGCAATACACGATAACGGACAACACATTGAATGGATTAAAAACGCAATAAATCAAGGATAAAGGATGCTAGATAGCATTAAAGACAGTTTTACTGAAAGTATTCAAATTCAAATTGCAGCAGCAGAGGCTCTTCCAGACGCGATTACTCACGCTGCACAAGCTATGGTTGCGAGTTTATTGAATGGCAATAAAATTTTATGCTGTGGTAATGGCGGCTCTTCTTCAAATGCTCAACAGTTCGTCTCATGCCTCTTAAATCGCTTTGAGACAGAAAGACCAAGCCTCCCTGCTATGGCTCTCACTGCAGATAACACCACCCTCACAGCTGTGGCGAATGACTATCATTATGAAGAGATATTCTCCAAGCAGGTTCGTGCGTTTGGTCAAACTGGTGATATTTTATTGGCACTATCGACCAGTGGGAATAGTAAAAATATTATCAAAGCCATGGAGGCCGCTGTAACAAGGGACATGACTATCATCGCTCTTACTGGCAAAGACGGGGGCGAAATGGCAGGTCTACTTGGCGAACATGATGTAGAGATCAGAATTCCCTCACACAGAACAGCACGTATTCATGAAGTTCATATGGTTACCTTACACTGCTTATGTGATTTGATCGATCAAGTTCTATTTCCGGCCCACGAGGAATAATTATGTGGATAACACGAACTGTAACCTTATTGAGTTGCCTATTTTTATTAAACGGGTGCGCTGGGCTTTTCGTGGCAGGCGCTGCTACAACGGTGGACGTTGCAACTGACACCCGAACAACACAAGAGATTTGGGACGACAACAATATAGAGTTTGAGATAGCAGGCATCAGTAATAAACCTCCATTTAGAGGGCACAGTCGAATCCACGCTAACTCATTTAGCGGCACTGTATTACTGATTGGGCAAGCAGATTCGGAACAGTTAAGCGAGGATATTGAAAAAAATGTCAGAGCGCTAAAAGGAGTGAAAAAAATCCACAATCAACTACGAATTAAGCAGCCAATTTCTTTTGGGCAAATAAGCAAAGATAGCTGGATTACCACAAAGGTTAAATCATCGCTACTGACTGATTCAGAACTAAATGGGATCAATATCAAAGTCATTACTGAGGATGGAGAGGTCTTTCTAATAGGTAAAGTGACTTCGAAGCAAGCAGATATCGCGAGTGAGATAGCGAGAAACATCTCTGGCGTCAAGCAAGTCATTAAGGCTTTCTACTAAAAAGCAGCGCTTAGGCGCTGCTTTTTTTACTTGACCACTCGTAAACTTGGCTTGCCTCGTGGACGTGGTGGCTCATCATCTGGGTCTTGGCTATCAGAGGCGTCTTCTACGTCAGAAGCTATAGAGATAGAGTTAGTGGCATTTTCTATGCCTTCAATATCTTCTTGCTCATATACCTCTTCAGGTTCAAACATTGTCCCTGCACCATTTTCACGAGCATAAATAGCTTGAACGGCATACATGGGCACGATGATAGAGTGAGGACGACCACTAAAACGGGCGTTAAACATTACCGCATCATTACCTAACTCTAAGTTTCCTACGGCTCTCGGGGCAACATTCAAAATAATCTGACCATCTTGAACAAATTCGAGCGGCACCTTAACTCCGGGTAAATCAGCAGACACAACCAAATGTGGCGTCAAGTCGTTATCCACCATCCACTCATAGAAAGCTCTGAGCATATAGGGACGTCGTGGTGTCATTTTCACAATATTCACTTCAGATGTTGAGTTAACGCGACAAACGCATTTCACGTTCTGCTTCGGTTAAAGAGGCCAAAAATGAATCTCTCTCGAACACACGATTCATATAAACCTTGAGCTCCTTCGAACCTGGACCAACTAGGTCAATACCCAATTGTGGTAGGCGCCAAAGTAGTGGAGCTAGGTAGCAGTCAATAAGGCTAAACTCTTCACTCATGAAATATTCATATTCCGCAAATATTGGACCGAGCGTTAAAAGATCATTGCGAAGTTTATTGCGTGCAGAGTCTGCTTCCTCAGCATTTCCTTTGATAACTTTTTCCGCCAGTGCGTACCAGTTTTTCTCGATACGATAAATCATTAGGCGGCTATTACCACGAGCAACAGGGTATACTGGCATAAGTGGAGGATGTGGGAAACGCTCGTCTAAATATTCCATGATGATCTTTGAATCATACAGAGCCAGTTCACGATCGACGAGTGTCGGAACCGTTTTGTAAGGATTTAATTCTATAAGCTCAGCAGGAAGATTTGCTTCGTCGACAAGCTCTACTTCAACACTGACACCTTTCTCTGCTAGAACGATACGTACCTGATGGCTATACATATCAGATGCACTTGAAAATAGAGTCATCACAGAACGTTTATTGGCAGCTACAGCCATGGAGCCCTCCAGCACAATCAAAAAATAAAAACAATGGAGGCTTAGCCTCCATTGTCTAGTTAACATTAGGAATTAGCACGGTATCCTAGCACATTTAGTGCACATCACGCCAATATTCTTTCTTCAGTAATACAACCACTATCGTAAAGATAACCAGAAAGCCCATCACCCACCAACCAATCGCATGGCGTTCAAGTTTGACTGGATCACCCGAATATTCAAGGAAATTGACTAAGTCTCGAATGGCATCGTCGTATTCTTCGGTGTTCAACTCTCCAGTGCCATCAGATTTAGTCCCTACAACTTTGGACACTTCTTCTCCATTTACAGTATGAGTCTCTACTATAGGGTTCGGAATACCTTGTAGCTCCTCTAGAACATGAGGCATGCCGACGTTAGGAAACACCACATTGTTGACACCAAATGGGCGACTGGGATCGACGTAAAAGGAACGTAAATAGGTGTATAACCAGTCGGTACCTCGAACTCGTGCGACCAAAGTAAGATCTGGAGGAGGAGCTCCAAACCATTTAGCCGCTGATTTTTCAGGCATGGCATTAAACATCAGGTCTCCGACCTTTGCTTCAGGATCAAGTAGTAGATTGCCTTTGATGAGATCATTCGGTACGCCAATATCGCGCGCTACTCTCTCATAGCGTTGGTATTGCATGGAATGACATCCAAAACAGTAGTTCACAAACAACTTGGCCCCATTTTGTAAAGATGCCTTATCACTAAGATCGTTATTCGCCTCATCAAGTGGTACATTCGCACCGGCGGCGAATGCCAGATTGGGCACGATAGCAAATAAAATTATTAGCCAGTTTTTCATTTGTAATTCACCCTTTCCGGTAGTGGTTTCGTCGCCTCGTTCTTACTGTAGAAATACAGTAATACGAAGAACATAAAATACGCTACGCTGAAAATCTGTGCTAACAAAGTGTACGTTGGTGTAGCAGGTAATGCACCTAACACTCCAAGCACTATAAAACTGATCGTAAACTGAATAATGTTAAAAATATGAAATTTACTACGATAACGATAAGATCGAACACGACATCTATCTAACCATGGGAGTACAAAGAGAACTACGATGGACGCCCCCATAGCAATAACGCCAAGTAACTTGTCAGGTACTGCACGCAAGATTGCATAAAACGGAGTGAAGTACCAAACTGGGGCAATGTGCTCCGGTGTCTTCAAAGGGTTAGCCGCTTCAAAGTTAGGTGGCTCTAAGAAATAGCCGCCCATTTCAGGGTTAAAAAACAGCACATAACAAAATAAAAACAGGAAGCCCGCAATGCCGATCAGATCTTTCACCGTTCCATAAGGATGGAATGGTATTGAATCTATAATGTCATATTTTTTAGTGTAGTCTTCATGAAATTTAAATTGAGGTTTGTACCCTTCACCCATTGATCCTTTGGGTAACTTGGTTTCGATACCATCAGGATTGTTCGATCCCACTTCATGCAAGGCGAGTACGTGTAATACGATAAGTAACAACAACACGATAGGCAATGCGATAACATGCAGAGCAAAGAAACGGTTAAGCGTAGCTCCGGATATAACGTAGTCACCACGGATCCACAAGGTGAGATCATCTCCAATCACTGGAATCGCACCAAACAGTGAAATAATGACCTGAGCTCCCCAGTAAGACATTTGTCCCCATGGAAGTAAATACCCCATGAAGGCTTCTGCCATCAAAACCAGAAATATCAGCATGCCAAAAATCCACAATAATTCACGCGGTTTTTTGTACGATCCGTATATAAGCCCACGGAACATATGTAAGTACACAACAACGAAGAATGCTGAAGCACCCGTAGAGTGCATGTAACGCAACAGCCATCCGTACTCAACATCGCGCATTATGTACTCGATAGATGCGAAAGCCCCTTCTCCAGATGGGACATAGTTCATTGTCAGCCATATGCCGGTAAGTATCTGATTAACTAATACAATCATGGCAAGTGAACCGAACAGATACCAAAAATTGAAATTTTTTGGCATCGGATATTCAGATAGGTGCTTTTTGTACGCATTCATCGCCGGAATGCGTTTTTCTATCCAATCAAGTAAAGCTTCCATTATGCTTCCTCCCCTTCCTCTACACCTATACGTATTTTACTATCACTTAGGTACATGTGCTTGGGAACAACGAGGTTTAATGGGGCAGGCACTCCCTGAAAGACGCGTCCTGCCATATCAAACTTAGAACCGTGACATGGGCAGAAAAAACCTGATTTCACGCCTTGAACCTGTTCACTAAAAGAATCGGGTAGGTAGGTGGGCGAACAACCTAGGTGAGTACATATGCCCACAGCAACGAAAAACTCTGCTTTAATCGATCGATATTCATTTTGTGCATATTTCGGTTGTTGCCCCTCTTGTGAGGCTGGATCTCGCAGTTGGTCATCGAGGGAATTAAGGCTATCAAGAACAGATTTCGCGCGACGAACAACCCAAACGGGCTTCCCTCGCCACTCAACCCTCATGATTTGGCCTTCCTCGAGTTTGCTAATGTCCACATCGACTGGTGCACCCGCAGCTTTCGCTTTTTCACTTGGGTTCCAAGACTTTATAAATGGAACGGCGACACCGAGAGCTCCTACACCGCCGACAACAGCAGTTGTCGCGGTCAAGAAACGTCTCCGACCGTTATTCAAAGGCACATTGCTCATCCAAACATTCTCCAGTTTGCTCCCTCTAGTTATTATTATTCCTATTAAAGAGCATGGCTAACGAAATACGAAATTAGTTGTATTTATATGACAATAAATGATAAATAAAACCCTACTTTTTGACAAGATAAAGCTACTTTTTTGTAACATTTGTCAAGTAAACCGCTCGTCATGTCACAAAAGCCTAGTAGGGGATTAGAGATAAAAATACTGGGGAAATTTGCGGAAAATTATAGGAATGGAAAAAACAAAGCCTGGTAAAAACCAGGCTTTGGTGACCACATTTCAGCCGAAACTGAACAAAAATCTTTCGAAGAAAGATTAACGCTTCGAGAACTGTGGACGACGACGTGCTTTACGTAGACCAACTTTCTTACGCTCAACACAACGAGCATCACGAGTAACATAACCCGCAGCACGTAGAGTTGGACGTAAAGACTCATCGTACTCCATAAGAGCACGAGTGATACCGTGACGAATAGCACCAGCTTGACCTGAGATACCGCCACCTTTAACAGTTACGTATAGATCAAGTTTTTCAGTCAATTCAACTAGCTCTAGAGGCTGTTTAACAACCATGCGAGACGTTGGACGACCAAAGTATTCATCAAGGCTACGCTTGTTGACTACAATGTTACCAGAACCTGGTTTAACAAAAACACGTGCAGCTGAGCTTTTGCGACGGCCAGTACCGTAGTATTGATTTTCTGCCATTTTCGAAATCCCCAATTAGATGTCTAGTACTTGTGGTTGCTGAGCAGCATGGTTGTGCTCAGAGCCTGCGTAAACTTTCAGCTTACGGTACATAGCACGGCCAAGAGGACCACGTGGTAGCATACCTTTAACTGCTAGCTCAAGAGCCATCTCAGGCTTACGATCAATAAGCTTTTCAAAGCTGATTGATTTTAGACCACCTGGGAATTCAGTGTGACGGTAGTAAATCTTACCTTTAGCCTTGTTACCAGTTACGGTAACTTTCTCAGCATTAACAACAACGATGTAATCGCCTGTATCAACGTGAGGAGTATATTCAGCTTTGTGTTTGCCACGTAGGCGAGATGCAATTTCACTTGCTAGACGACCAAGAGTTTTACCTTCAGCGTCTACAACGTACCAGTCACGTTTTACAGTTTCTGGTTTAGCAACGAAAGTTTTCATGCTAATAATAACCCGTTTAATAATTAAATTTACACTTAAAGGAGCCAAAGCTCCCACTGACTAAGAGTCCAGTCAACACCCCTTCGAGTGGTTGGCACTCTCGACCCGTTATGTCGAAGTATCTTCGATAAAAAAGTCTGCAGTAACGGTGGGTCGCGAGATTATAGAGAAGTCCGTTGAAAAAATCACCTTTTTTCGTCGTGATTTTGGATTTTTTTCTAAGTGAAATGGAATCTCTAAGCCAAATGTGCCCTCGCCAGATAATCATGGCTTTGCATTTCAACCAATCTAGAAATACAGCGTTTAAATTCGAACTCTAGTAATCCCCCTGAATAAAGCGATTCTAATGACGCCTCAGCAGAGATAATTAATTTCACATTCCTCTCATAGAATTCATCCACAAGAGCGATAAAGCGACGCGCAGCATCGTCGATCTCTTTTCCCATAACCGGAACATCAGCAAGCAGAACTGTGTGATATAGTCTCGATAATTCAATATAGTCATTCTGACTGCGAGCGGTTTGGCAAAGTTGTGCAAAAGTGGCATGCAACACATCGTCACAGGTCTCTATCACAGCGAGTTGCCTATGATTTACTTCAATAACGTTATCCGACGACTTACCTTCACCGACAAGCTGGCCATAATAGCGCTTCAAGTTTGTACGAGCGACTTCATCTAGAGGGTAGTGGAAGATTTCTGCCTGCTCTAACGTTCGCAATCGGTAATCAATCCCGCTGTCTACATTTATGACATCACAGTTTTGAAGAATAAGATCTATAGCAGGTAAAAACCGAGCTCTCTGCAAACCATTTCGATAAAGCTCATTGGGAGGAATATTAGAGGTCGCAACCAAAATCACCCCTCTTTTGAACAATGCCTGAAAGAGTGTTCCTAAAATCATCGCATCCGTTATATCGGAAACAAAAAATTCATCAAAACAGATAATATCCGTTTCATTACTGAATTTATCAGCAACAAGTTCCAGTGGATCATTTACCTCACCCAAACGATTCAATTCATCATGAACACGATACATAAAGCGATGAAAATGAACTCGCATTTTTCTTTGTGTAGGCAAAGCTGTGTAAAAAGTATCAACTAAATAGGTTTTTCCTCGACCAACTCCCCCCCAAAAATAAATACCTTTTGGCACCGACTTTTGTCGCTTTTTAGGGCTTTGAAACCACCGGCGCCACCCTATTTTAGAAGGTCTTGAGTTTGCTGAAAATTGCAGCAAATCATGAAAAAGTCTGTCTAAAGCTCTGACTGCTTTGAGCTGAGCCTCGTCTGTTTCAAAACCTCTTTCAGAGATATCTTTATGGTAGATTTCTAATGGTGTCATCATTTCTTTACCCGCTCAAAATGAGCACAAAACTTAGATACGAGTCGGTGTATTTTTCTTTATCGATGGATAAGCTCATAGTAACATGTCCGACCTGCATGTGTAACTTATCGGTAATATACATGTTAATTTTCAATAATAAGGAGTCATCATGCCTTGGATTTATGCCCTTTTAGGTTTACTTATTGGAATCGTACTTGGTTTGGTAGTTTCACGTTTATCAATGCCAAATAACCAAAAACAAAAAGATCTTCAAAAAGAATTAGATAAAACTCGATATCAGCTGGATCAGCAAAAACAAGACCTAACCGATCATTTTGCACAAACTGCTGAAATGCTTGATTCATTGGGCAAAGAATATACTAAACTCTATCAGCACATGTCCAAAACGTCTGCTGAATTACTGCCTTCTCTGCCTGAGCAAGATAATCCTTTTATGAAGAAAATCACGCAAAAGCCAAACAAAAATACCCCTCCCCAAAAAGAAATTTTTGAAGCCGAAGGCTACAACGTCCCCAAAGACTACGCTGCTGATGGAAGCTCAGATGAGACAAACTCAAACAACACGAGCGATGATCAACAAGACACTACGTCATCAAAAGCGTCATAATTTCAATCTATTTGAGGTGAACTTTATATTGGTTTTTAAGTCATAACATCTTACGGTGGCCTTTAAATTCTAGATTTAGGTACAAATACTAGAGTCGGTCTACTTCAATAACATTAGGAGTTTACGATGAAAAAACCTTTATTGGCACTAACTGTATTATCACTCAGCTTAAGCTCTATCGCTATCCCAACTCAAGCTGTTGCTGGTTTACCATTCTCCATAGGAGGAGAAGAGTTACCCAGTCTGGCTCCGATGCTAGAGAAAATCACGCCTGCCGTTGTCAGCATCGCAGTAGAAGGCACGCAAGTATCTAAGCAGCAGATCCCGGACCAATTTCGATTTTTCTTTGGTCCTAATTTCCCCTCAGAACAACTACAAGAGCGCCCTTTCAAAGGGTTGGGGTCGGGTGTCATCATTGATGCTCAAAAAGGTCATGTTGTTACCAATTATCACGTCATTAATGGTGCAGAAAAGATTCGTGTAAAATTGAGAGACGGGCGTGAATATAATGCTGAGCTGATTGGTGGCGATAAAATGTCAGATGTCGCTCTATTAAAGCTCGAAAAATCGAAAAACCTTACTGAAATAAAAATTGCTGATTCCGATCAACTTAAGGTGGGTGATTTTACGGTCGCCATTGGTAACCCATTTGGTCTCGGCCAAACCGTCACTTCAGGAATCGTTTCGGCCCTCGGTCGCAGTGGATTAAATCTAGAAAACTTTGAAAACTTTATCCAGACAGATGCTGCCATCAATAGTGGCAACTCTGGCGGTGCATTGGTAAACCTAAAAGGTGAGTTGATAGGCATTAACACCGCAATCCTCGGCCCCAACGGCGGCAACGTTGGTATTGGATTTGCCATACCATCTAACATGATGACCAATCTTACTAACCAAATCCTTGAATTTGGTGAAGTAAAACGAGGCATGCTGGGAGTCCAAGGTGGAGAAGTCACCTCAGAGCTTGCAGAAGCACTGGGCTATGAATCCAGCAAAGGAGCTTTTGTTAGCCAAGTAGTACCAGATAGCGCAGCAGATAAAGCTGGGTTGGAAGCAGGTGATGTTATCGTTTCAATAAATGGCAAAAAAATTAATACATTTAGTGAGCTACGTGCAAAAGTTGCAACTCTTGGAGCTGGCAAGACTGTCACTCTAGGCGTTGTACGAGACGGTGATACAAAATCATTTAAAGTCACTTTAGGCGAACAAAAAGATGTCAAGACGAGCGCAGATAAAATGCACGAAGGTCTCTCGGGAGCCGAACTTACCAATACAAATCCAAGTGACAAAGTACAAGGTGTCAAAGTAACTTCGGTTAAAGCAGGCTCGAAGGCTGAGTCTTACCAGCTACAAACAGACGATATTATTATTGGCGTCAACCGTAAGCGTGTTAAAAACCTTGGGGAGTTTAGAAGTGTTATTGAAAAACAACCTGGTGTGCTTGCTCTAAATATACAACGCGGCGATCGCAGCATCTATCTTGTCATACGGTAAGTTTTATTGATAAGCCGCAATATCAAAATAGGACAGCAATAACGCTGTCCTTTTATTAGTCACATATCTAATGGTATCCTCTTTGTAATCACGACCTATATTTGGGACCGAAAAAACATGTTACCTTTTCTGCTGCGCTCCACTGCGCTAGGTGTAGCGACAGCCATCATATTGCTATTCGCTGTTCCCTCTCTTCGCTCTGATGTGTTTAATCAGCCTACTCAAAATGCTGTAAATGATTACTCTGAGCTTCAAGTTTCTTTTAATAGCGCGGTAAGAAAAGCATCTCCTGCAGTTGTTAATATATACAGCCGTAAATACCAAGAAAATAATCGCTCAAAGCTCCAAACTCAAGGCCTAGGATCAGGGGTTATTGTCAGTGAGAAAGGCTATATCATTACTAATTTCCATGTCGTCGCCCAAGCCGACCAAATCGTTGTCGCTTTACAGGATGGTCGTATTGCGGCTGCGCAATTGGTTGGTAAAGATCGAAGAACGGACATTGCTATCTTAAGAATTGACGGTGATAACTTACCTGTTATCCCACTCAACTCTTCCTATGCGCCAAAAGTGGGTGATATTGTTCTAGCGATAGGTAACCCCTACAATTTAGGACAAACTACTACATTTGGAATCATCTCTGCAACTGGACGCTCTTCCATCAGTGCAGATAGACATCAAGCTTTTATTCAAACCGATGCCGCCATCAATGAAGGGAACTCTGGAGGCGCTCTTGTCAACACCAAAGGAGAGCTTGTTGGCATCAACACAGCCTCTTTCCAACAAGCAACAGAGCTAGAAACTTATGGCATTTCTTTTGCTATTCCCTATGCACTTGCCGATAAGATCATGAAAAAGATAATCGCAGATGGCAGAGTTATTCGGGGTTACATTGGAATTGATGGGCAAGATATAAACTCCGTCGCTTCACGCCTTCTCAACCGAGACCAAATTGGTGGCATCGTTGTTCTTGGCGTCGATCCAAATGGTCCAGCTGCTGAAGCTGGCTTTAAAGAGCAAGACATCATACTGGGTATTGATGGTAAAAAAGTTAACGGTCGCCAGAGTGTCCTAGACCTTGTTACGGAGCTGCGCCCTGGTACCAAAGTTAATATCGACATATTACGTAAAGGGGAAAAGAAAACCTTAGAGGTGACGATTAAGGAAGATACCCGCATCTAGAAAAAAGCCATGCATATATGCATGGCTTTTGCTTTTAGTCTTCTTGCTCAATATCAATGCGAGTGACTCGCTGCAATCCTCGTGGTAATAAACCACCGCGACGCCCCCTTTCGCCTCTGAAGCTATCAAGGTCTGATTCTTTTAGCCCTAATTTACGCTTACCAGCGTACAGTGTCACTGTGCGCCCTTTGGGAAGTGCTATTAGATGGGAAACAAACTCATCACGAGATTTCGCTTTCGCTGCTGGGATATTGATAATCTTATTTCCTTTTCCCTTTCCAAGCTGTGGTAAGTCTTTAATTGGGAAAAGTAGCATCCGTCCTTGATTAGTTACCGCAAGAATTTCGTCTGAATCCAAATGACCAATCGCATAAGGTGGAAGTACCTCTGAACTCTCTGGCAGATTGACTAACGCCTTGCCGCTCTTACTCTTCGATAATAAGTCTGAACCTTTACACACAAAACCATAACCGGCATCAGACCCGACTAACCAAAGCTGCTCTTCTTCACCCATAACGAGATGGCGAATATTACTTCCTGAACTGATATTTAACCGTCCAGTTATCGGTTCTCCCTGACTTCGAGCGGAAGGTAACGAATGTGACTCAAGAGAGTAGCTCCGGCCATCACTGCCCAGCAGCACTACAGGCTGGCTGCTCTTGCCTCTAGCGTGTGCCAGATATTTATCACCTGACTTATAGTTGAGTGTGGCGGGATCTAGCTCGTGTCCCTTAGCGTGGCGCACCCACCCTTTATCAGAGAGGACCACGGTAATAGGTTCACTCGGAACTAAATCGCGTTCTGTAAGCGCTTTGGCCTCTTCCCTTTCAATAAGAGGTGAACGACGATCATCGCCATATTTTTCCGCATCCGCTTCTATTTCTTTCTTAAGTAATGTGTTTAGCCTTCGTTCAGAACCGAGTAAGGTTTCGAGTTTTTTACGCTCTTTTTCTAACTCCTCTTGCTCGCCTCGAATTTTCATTTCTTCCAACTTAGCTAAATGTCTAAGTTTGGTATCAAGAATCGCGTCAGCCTGAATCTCTGTTAAGCCAAAGCGGGACATTAATTCCGCTTTCGGTTCATCTTCATTACGTATGATCTCGATAACTTCGTCGAGGTTTAGATAAGCAACCAACAAACCCTCAAGTACATGCAAGCGGGCTAAAACCTTATCTAAACGATATTGAAGCCGCCTTCTCACTGTCGCGCGTCGGTACTCAATCCATTCAGCAAGAATCTGCACTAACCCTTTCACTTGAGGGCGATTATCTAAGCCAATCATATTCAGATTAACTCGGTAATTCTTCTCTAAGTCTGTTGATGCAAAAAGGTGATTCATTAACTGATCACAGTCGATCCGATTGGAGCGCGGAACAATCACAATTCTCGTGGGGTTTTCATGGTCAGACTCATCACGTAAATCATCAACCATAGGCAGCTTTTTAGCTCGCATCTGGTTAGCGATCTGCTCAAGTAATTTAGCGCCAGAAACTTGGTGGGGAAGCGCTGTGATGATGATTTCAGGCCCTTCTTTTTTCCAAACAGCACGCATTTTTATACTACCGCGTCCCGTTCGGTACATTTTTTCAAGTTCTGCCTTTGGAGAAATGATCTCAGCCTCAGTTGGATAGTCCGGCCCTTGAACAAATTCCATCACATCTGACAGTTCTGATTTAGGATTATCGATAAGATGAATTGCAGCTTTAGCAACTTCACGAACGTTGTGTGGAGGAATATCGGTTGCCATACCCACAGCGATACCAGTTACCCCGTTGAGAAGAATATGTGGTAACCGTGCTGGCAACATTTGTGGTTCTTTCATCGTACCATCAAAGTTCGGTTGCCATTCAACCGTACCTTGACCTAACTCCCCTAGGAGAACCTCTGCAAATTTTGACAATTTCGCTTCAGTGTAACGCATAGCAGCAAAAGACTTAGGGTCATCTGGAGCCCCCCAGTTTCCCTGTCCATCAACAAGAGGATAACGATAGGAAAAAGGCTGAGCCATGAGAACCATTGCCTCATAACATGCTGAATCTCCATGAGGATGATATTTACCGAGTACATCACCAACGGTGCGAGCCGATTTTTTATATTTCGCTGCTGCAGATAAACCCAGCTCTGACATCGCATAAATAATACGCCTCTGAACGGGCTTCAAACCGTCCCCAATATAGGGTAACGCACGATCCATAATGACGTACATGGAGTAGTTTAAGTAGGCGTCTTCAGTAAATTTGCGCATCGGCAACTGTTCTACGCCATCATAAGTTATTTCATTAGACATACTTTAAACCTCTGCCATATCGCCGTTGGCCTGCAACCAAGAACGACGGTCGTCCGCGCGCTTTTTACCCAGCAACATGTCCATCATCTCTATGGTAGACTCTCTATCGTCTATCGTTAATTGAACCAATCGACGAGTGTTTGGATCCATCGTGGTTTCTCGTAACTGCAGAGGATTCATTTCCCCGAGCCCTTTAAACCTCTGAACATTTATCTTCGCTTTTTTCTTAGATAAACGTTCTAAGACGCCTTCTTTTTCATCGTCATCTAGAGCATAAAAAACCTCTTTCCCACAGTCGATTCGATAAAGAGGAGGCATCGCAACGTAGATATGACCAGCTTCGACAAGAGCTCGGAAGTGCTTAGTGAATAGAGCGCACAGCAAAGTGGCGATGTGTAGTCCATCAGAGTCAGCGTCCGCTAAAATACAAATTTTTCCATAACGGAGACCACTTAAGTCATCATTGTCAGGGTCGATACCAAGTGCGACCGAAATATCATGAACTTCTTGAGAAGCAAGCACCTGATCAGCAGACACTTCCCAGGTGTTTAAGATTTTCCCTCTAAGAGGCATAACCGCCTGAAATTCTCTGTCTCGAGCTTGCTTCGCACTGCCTCCAGCAGAGTCTCCCTCAACAAAAAATATTTCTGTCCGATTTAAGTCCTGCACCGAGCAATCAGTTAACTTCCCAGGCAATGCTGGGCCAGAGGCTACTTTTTTTCGCACCACTTTCTTGCTCGCTCGCATACGTCGATGAGCGTTTGCAATACAAACTTCAGCGAGTTGTTCCGCAAGTTGTGGAGTTTCGTTTAACCAAAGACTGAATGCATCTTTCACCACGCCCGAGACAAAGGCTGCCGTTTGTCTGGAAGACAATCTCTCTTTGGTTTGGCCAGCAAACTGAGGATCCTGCATTTTTACCGATAATACGTACGAGCAACGATCGAAAATATCATCCCCCGTCAACTTGACTCCCCGAGGGAGTAAGTTTCTAAACTCGCAGAACTCCCGCATAGCATCCAACAGGCCCTGGCGAAGGCCATTAACATGTGTTCCGCCTTGTTTGGTCGGAACAAGGTTAACATAGCTCTCGGTGATCATTTCGCCGCCTTCAGGCTGCCAAATCACAGCCCAAGTCGCCATTTCTGATTCGGCGCTGAAACTGCCAATATACGGCAGGTCTGGTAGGACCTCGTAACCTTTCACACCTTCAGCCAAGTAATCTTTTAAGCCGTCTTCATAAAACCACTTGTGCTCTTCGTTATTGACCTTATCACTGAAGATAATTTCAAGCCCGGGGCAGAGTACGGCTTTGGCACGTAAGTTATTAACCAAACGCAGGCTGGAGAATTTTGGGCTATCGAAGTATTTAGCATCAGGCCAAAAGTGCACTGATGTACCAGTATTACGCATACCACACGTCCCTGTCACCGACAGTTCTGTTACTGCGTCTCCACCTTCAAAAGCAATTTCATGAACTTGCCCGTCACGCTTCACTGTCACCTCAACACGTCGAGATAACGCGTTTACGACAGAGATACCTACACCGTGCAAACCACCGGAAAATTTATAGTTATCATTGGAAAACTTACCACCAGCGTGCAGTTTCGTCATGATAAGCTCTACACCAGAAATCCCTTTTTCGGGGTGGATATCGACAGGCATACCACGCCCGTCATCAACCACTTCTAGAGACTGATCTTCGTGGAGGATAACTCTTATTTTCTTAGCATGACCAGCTAAGGCCTCATCAACTGAGTTATCAATAACTTCTTGCGCAAGATGGTTTGGGCGCTCAGTTTCGGTATACATACCAGGGCGATGCCGCACCGGATCCAGACCTTCAAGAACCGATAGGTCTTTCGCATTATACTGTTCATTCATAATACGGTTAATCTTATATAAAGAATAAAAGAAGTGGTTAGGTGCTACTAAATCACCGAGTGCCACTTTCCAAGATGATAAGCTGCACTATAGCAGCTTTTCGAATTTGAGATAAACATACTCTGGAACCCACCCGATTATGTCAAGTGTGATGTCGAAGCGACTCACAAATTTATGATTACATCCTCAACCATGACTAGAGCTGGAGAAAATCGATGATTTCAGGTGGGTAACGTTCAAAATCAACAAAGCTATGATCACCACCTTGCTCAACGTTCTGTTTCGCATTTACAAAATATTGAACTGCTTGACGGTAATTTAAGATTTCATCGCCCGTCTGCTGAAGCAACCAAAAATCCTCTGGCGCCTTGAGAACGGCAGTATCAAGTGCTTTTAACTCATCGATATGATGGGGCTCAAGAATATAATGATGACCGCTATACGGATTCTTTTGTGGTCCCAAGTAATCAACCAATAGTTCATAGGGCTTAATCGCGGGATTAACCACAACAGCCTTCAAACCATAAAGTGAATTAAGCCATATCGCTAAGTATCCTCCCAGCGAGCTCCCAACCATACCTATATTGAATTCATCCATATGGGACTCAACAATTTCAGCTAGCATCTGTGCCGCCTCTTGAGGAAAGCTGGGTAAAGACGGAGAGATCAGTTTGATATCAGGTCTTGATTGCTCACAAAAAGAACGCATTACGCTTGCTTTGTGAGATAGCGACGAGCTATTAAAGCCATGAATATAAAGAAGTAATGGACGTTTTTTCACGATATTTAATAGCCTGTCGAATTAAAGTTAGGCTGAAATTGCCCTTGGGTAAGGCGTCTCACCGACGTAGACAAATCACCATTATTACGCAGTGTAATTTGACGCCATCCAGGTGACAATGCATCTAAAGCGAATGTATCGCTATTGGGTTTAAATTGCACGCAGGTAGAGGGAGTGGCAAGTACTCTTACATTATGACAGTAAACATCAACTTCCTGATGAACATGGCCGCAAATAATACCTTTAACGTTTGGATATTTGCTCACTCGCTTCCAGAAGTCATCACTGTTCTTCAATGTATGCTGATCTAACCACTGACTCCCGACAAGAACAGGAGGATGATGAAGTAAAACTAGAGAATAGCGCTCCGGACTTGCGCTTAATTTTTCCTCAAGTAATTCCAACTGCTCTTCAGCCAAATGTCCATAGGGTACACCTACAACCTGTGAGTCCAATAAGATCATCTGCCAATGATCACCGAGGAGAACATGAGTACTCTGTTTAACTTGTCTTGAAGGAAGTAACGCTTCCATACTGGGCTTAAAATCATGGTTACCAGGTAACCAAAAACAGTGTTGTTTCAGTGGTATAATATGTTCTTCAAAGAGCTCATACGACTTTGCACTATGATCTTGCGAAATATCACCTGTTGAAAGAATTACATCAAAGCTCGAATTCTGGTTCATTACGCCATTTATGACCGCTTTGAAGCTGTCCAAAGTATTGACGCTCAGTAAGCTACCATCAACATCTCCGAACAGGTGAGTGTCCGTAATATGGAGAAGTTCTATAGCGTCTTCTAATGAGGAACGTGGCATTACTTTCAAAACATAAAACCTAAATATTTAATGGGGCTCTACTGATACCTTGCTTCAAACAAAATGACAGCCAGTCTCCTAAGAAACGATTTATCTGTAGCTTCTCATCCTGTTGTAGCATTTTTTTATTTGGATAACTATAGCGTGCGTCTATACGTGTCAAATGCTCACAACGACATACTTCTGCGACCCGTGCGTCATGATAGAGCCTGACAGACATCCTAGGTAATGGGAACACCGGAACGTCATCACTTTGACAAATATCGATTAAAGTTGTGTACTTTGTGACTTCTGACACGCGCAGTTGATAGCTGATACCAGAAGCTTGATAACACCGAACATCGCCCACACTCGGCCGACAAGGGGACAAAGCATTAAGCTTTGCATAATTCGTTTCATACAATCTCATCAAGTCTGACAGATCGACATGGTAATTATTGTTTACTACTTGCGCCATTCTACCTTCAACCGCTGATGATTTAATTCGAGCCACTGTAAAGCGATAATTGATGCACCATTTTGAATAACCCCTTCCTCTATCCAGTGATACGCTTGCGCTCGATCTACAACGAGAACATTAATATCCTCTCCTTCATAGTCTAAACCATGAATGCCTTTCGCAGTAAGTGCATCGACTTGTCCGACAAAAACATCCAATTTTTCTGAACAGCCACCGGGAGATGGATAATAAGACGTGAGTTTTTTAACGCAGCCTAAATCAATCCCTGCTTCTTCCCTCGCTTCGCGGCGAATCACATCCTCCGAAGATTCATCGAGGTCTATCATTCCAGCAATAATTTCAAGTTGCCAGGGACACGCGTGCTCTACAGCACCAACACGAATTTGTTCAATAAGCACTACTTGATCAGTTTCAGGATCATAAGGAAGCACTGAAGCTGCATCCCCACGCTCTAGAAGTTCGCGTTCAAGGTTTGCACTCCACCCACCTGCGAACAACTTATGCCTGAAGCAATATTTTATGACAGAAAAGAAGCCGTTATATAATCTCTCTTTTGAGATTATTTCCACATCTTGTGGACTAAACTTTGGTTTGTACTTACCAGACTGTTGCATTCGTAACCTCTTTGAGTGAACCTAACAGTTTACGCAGACAAAGCATAACGTCCAAGTATAGATATCAACTTTTTCTATAAAACTTAAAAATTTAGTTAAGTAAATACCTATTACCCCTTTAAATTGCGAGAGTAAAACGTAAAAATTTACAAACTTCTTGAGTGAATAAACAGCATTTAGGTTACACTCGTCGAAATAAAAATTTTCTTATTTTGTTAGGATATAAAAGCGATGAAAAAACTGCTTCCACTTTTTATCAGCGCTGCGATTGGTGGCTTAAGCACCAATGTGTTCGCTGATACTCTGACAGAAATCTACAACCAGGCCAAAGAAAACGACCCAACTTTGCTCAACGCAGCAGCAAAACGTGATGCAGCCTTTGAAGCAATCACGTCAACACGTGCTGTACTGCTCCCTCAAATTCAACTTACTGCTGGGTATGATATCAACCAAAGTAACATTGATGCTCGAGACAGTAATAAAACAACAGCGGGTATTGGTTTTACACAAGAACTGTATAACCGCGCAAGTTGGGTAAACCTTGATACTGCAGAAAAGAGAGCTCGCAGCCTAGATGCCAGCTATGCTGCCGCACAGCAAGATTTAATTTTACGAGTTACGAGTGCTTATTTTGGCGTTCTTAGTGCTAAAGATAACCTCACATTTGTCCAAGCCGAAAAAGCTGCAGTGGGTCGTCAACTTGAGCAGACCAAACAACGCTTTGAAGTAGGGCTATCAGCAATAACGGATGTCCATGAAGCGCAAGCCGAGTATGATACTGTGCTAGCCGAAGAAGTCGCAGCACAAAATACGCTCGTCAACAGTTATGAGGATTTGCGAGAGATTACAGGGCAAGACCATTCCCAACTGGATACCCTAGATACAGCTCGTTTTACCGCCAGCAAATCTGATACCGACCTAAATACTTTGGTGCAACAAGCAGAAGAAGAGAACCTGAGCCTTTTGTCGGCTCGCATTGCTAAAGATATTGCCAAAGATGAGATCTCTCAAGCTAACTCAGGTCACTTGCCGACACTTTCTCTCAAAGGTGGCTATGGTTTCTCCAAGGAAAGCAACGATAACAACGGCAACTATGCATTAAAAGATGCTGAAGATATTAGCGTTGGGATAAACCTAGCAATACCCGTTTATAGCGGTGGTGCAACAAGTTCACTGACCAAGCAAGCAGAGTTTAATTACGTTGCGGCGAGTCAAGATTTAGAGGCAACTTATCGTAGCGTTGTCAAAAATGTAAGAGCTTTTAACAACGACATCAGCTCTTCTATTGGCATCATAAAAGCGTACAACCAAACCGTCATTTCAGCAGAGTCAGCTAAAGAAGCAACCGAAGCCGGTTTTGAAGTCGGGACAAGAACCATCGTCGATGTTCTTGACTCAACTCGTCGCCTCTACGATGCAAATAAAAATCTTTCAAGTGCGCGCTATGACTATATCTTGAACCAATTAAAGTTGCGTCAGGCAGTCGGAACGCTCAATGAACAAGATGTCTTAGACATCAACGCAGGGCTCAAAGCCAGTAAGTAAAGAATGTGGGGCAAAGTGCCCCACTCTTTTATTTCATCAGTTGATAATGTCAATCGGTACTTCCTTATCGACCAACCATTCTTTATGTCCCTGATATTTAATCATCAGAGCCACATTTGCCGGTTTTTCGGCAGTAATCGGTAGTTGCCATGTAAATCTGACTTCCCAACGGTTTAATGACAACACATTGACATCTAGGGTATCTCCATCAATTAGCCATGTATGGCCGTTTTGCTTCACGGCTAAGCTTTCAATCATCAAATTAGCTGGCAGATCTCGCTGGGAGTCTAATATCAATGAACCATGGTAGATACTGCCCAGTTCTCCACTGGTCTTTGGCATCTTATCAAGCCGAAGACTGGACTCCATAACAATATACGTTTGATCCGCCCGATTATCATGATGCCAAGCTGATGGGGCATTCGTACAGGAAGTCGTTAAAAATAGTATCCAAATAATGGTAATTAACCTTATCACCGTCATTCTCCCTTAGATTGTTGAGCCAGCCACTGCCTCAGAATGGCAATGTCGTTATCGTACTCGTTCTTTATTTCTTCAACCCAATCATTGATATTCTCCCACCATGCGGGAAGGTTAGGAGACTGCGCCTTATTTGCAACAAGCTGAATATGTTTCAACCCAATCGATCCTGCTGCACCCTTAATTTTATGTGCTTCTGATACAATCCCATCTTGATGCTTTGCCACCATATTTGAATCTAGTATTTTGAGATAATCAGGCATCATGCCCTCAAACATTTTTATACTTTCCTTCATCGGCTCTACTCCAGCAATATTCACATAGGCTTCAAGCATGTCCACGTCCAGAATACGACTATAAATATCTGCACATTCAGCATCATCGATGACTGACGAATTAACAAAGGATTTATTTAGGCCTCCAGTAGTGAAATTTGCAATCACTTCTTCTACAGCAACCACAGACAAAGGCTTGCTGATGGCGTCGTCCATACCTTTTTCTAGATATTCTTGCTTGTTTTTAAGGACATTTGCTGTCAAGGCGATCAAAGGAGGCAATGTCGCATAATGCTTACGAAAATAATGAGCGATATCAAAACCAGTCATATCTGGTAATTGAATATCCAGAAAAACCAAGTCATAGATTTCCGGATCAAACATTTCTATTGCTTCCGAACCACTCATAGCTACTGAGACTTCGTGTCCCATACTTTCTAATAGTGAACGAGCAACCGTAATGTTTAGCTCAATGTCTTCGACCATGAAAATATTGAGCTCGGGCGATTTCAACAGCTCATCTTTTGCCACAACTTTACTCAGGGGGGCTTCTATTGAAATAACAAAAGTGCTCCCGAAACCTTCTTCACTGGATACTTGAATATCTCCCTTCATCATATTGATGAGCTGCTTTGAAACCGCGAGCCCAATTCCAGTTCCCACCGCGTGTAAATTATCTTCTCCCGACTTCACTTGATAGTACATCGCAAAGATTTTATCGAGTTCTGAGGCAGGAATACCTATGCCACTGTCCTCAACCTCAATAGTAATATGCGCAACTTCACTGACCACCTCAGAAGAAACACTAACAACAACTCCCCCTTCTTTAGTGAATTTCATCGCATTACTTATCAAGTTCCAAAGAACTTGCCGTAAACGTGTCGCATCAATATCAATCGAGAGCGGCAATTCACTTAGGCGCTCCATATCGAAGCGCAATCCCTTTTGAGACGCCATCAGGGCAGAAATACTCTCTATTTCTGCGATGAAATCACCAAAGTTCAAACTTGATGGGAATAACTCTAATTTTCGACGATCAAATTTATCCATATCAATGATATCACTGAAAATATTACCGAGCGTAATTGCACTAACGTTGATGGTCTGCATTTGATGGCGTTGTTCTTCATTGAGTGGACTATCGAGTAACATTCGACTCAAACCAACAATCCCATTTAATGGTGTTCTAAGCTCATGACTGATGGTAGAGATAAATGTCGTTTTATCTCTGCTCGCTTGCTCAAGCGATTCTTCATGACGTTTTCGCTCGGTAATATCTCGTCCAAAACCTACAAGTCCCAAATGACGACCATCTTTGCTGTAGAAAGGCACTTTGCGAAGTTCAAAATAGTTTCTTCTACCATCGGGATATTCGAGCCATTGTTCGTAGGTTAATGAGGTGTTTTCTGCAAACACTTTTTGGTCAGTATCAACAATTTGCTGAGCAACCTCTTTGCTGTAAACATCCCATGGAGTGAGGCCAACAAGTTGATTCTCTGGCTTACCAGTTAGCTTCTCCATGGCTTTATTACAGCCAGAAAATACACCCTGTGCATTGCGGTAATAGATAAGATCTGGCGAAGCATCAATGAAAGAACGTAGTAATGCTGTACGCTCTGCTAACTCAACCTGAGTCCTCTCTCTTTGATAAACCTCATTTTCCAGATCTTGCATCGCCTCTTCGCGAGCTTCTTCAGCTTTGATCCGCTCTTCAATCTCAAGGTTAAGTTGGCTTATGTTATTTTGGAGTTTCTGATTCAGCTCTTGATCTCGAGAACGCATGTCCTTTAATTTTTCGACCAACTTTGTCAATCTTTGCCGTGATTCCTCCAATTGATCAACCACAACCGACAGAAAATAGACAGCCCAAGGTGTAATCAAAAGACCAAAGAAAACAGAACGAACTATATCAATATCATCAACTTGCCCATTAAGTACTAGAGTAATGCCAACTTGAACGACAACGGCTAAAGCAACCAGAGCAAGAGCAAGTAATATTGAAAAACGAAGGATTCCAAGCCTTACGAGCAAATCAACATAATACTGGGCCAAATTCTTAATCGGCTTCATTTAAAACTCCAGAGGACGCAATTCCATTGATACTAACTGTTTTATTCTAAGGTTGTAGAAAAGGTTAAAAAGAGTGGGAACTTGGTCTAACTCATTTGATAAGCGTGGGTTCTATTTCGACCGTTTGCTTTCGCTTTATACAACGCAATATCTGCCCGAGAGACCAACTTTTCACTGCTTGTTCCATAGGCAGGAACAAAGCACGCTAGGCCAATGCTGACCGTTAAGCGGTCAGAAACGCTAGATGTTTTGTGGGCAATCGATAGTTTACCAATTTCGGAATGAATACGCTCTGCCACTTGGAGTGCCCCTTCGGTATTGGTATTGGGTAAAATGAAGGCAAATTCTTCGCCCCCATACCTAGCGACACAATCACTAGAGCGATTTATTACGGATTTAAAAATATCCGCAACTTTGATTAATGCTTCATCTCCCATCTGATGTCCATACTCATCGTTGTACCCTTTAAAATAGTCAACATCGCATAACATAACGCAAAGAGGGGATTGCTCACGGATATGAAGGAACCACAATGTCTCTAACCTCTCATCAAAGCGACGACGATTACATATCTGAGTCAAGCCATCAATAAAACTCAGCTTTTCCAGTTCTTCATTTGCTGCCTCAAGTTGTTTTTCAACCAAATACCGCTCTGAGACATCACGAGCCATCACTAAAACACCAAAGGTACCAGACACTGGGTCTCTAAAGGGCGATTTCACAACATCATACCAAGTGGATGAGCCATCACTAAGATAAATCCTATCGATATAGCGTAAAGATACCCCCTGACTCAATACTTTATTATCGGTTTCTGATAGACGTTCGTAAGAGGCTTTAGGAATCACATCTTGCAATCTTTTTCCCAATAAATCATCAATTCGAGAGATACCTAGTGCTTTAACAAAAGGTTCATTACATGCTTGATAGACCATATTTTCATTGAAAATTCCGATAGAGTCAGGGCTTGATTCCAATATACTCTGTAAAATCGAGTCTCTTTGAGCAAGTGCGGCCTCAGTACTCTTACGCTTTTCCATCTCATCACGCAAGCTCTGCTGCATTTCATACCAACCTGTAACATCATGGCTGATACTTAGTGTACCTATTTTTTCCCCATGCGAATTCATTAACGTGTTCTGATAACTCTCAAGCAAACAACTTCGTCCTTCTGGACTCACTGTCCATTTACGGTAGCTGGCTCGCCCCTTCATGACATTTTGAATATCGGCAAGCCCCTCATCCTCGCGATTAAGCCAGAAACGTTGAAAAGCCCTATTGCTCGCAACCACCTCACCTTGCAGATTTTTGACAAAAATTAATTCAGACATGTTGTCGAAGGCACTCTTGATTGTTGAGAGAGATTCAACCTGCTGCTTAAGTTCAGAATGCGTGGGATGTTTAACAGAAAAGTGCAAAATCCAAACATGACGACGCTTGTATAACGAACGCTTACCGGTCAAATTGAGGACCAATGATGCCCCTCCAGATACTGGCCAATTCATAGTTTGAGTGAGACCTGCGTGTTTTGTGCAATCAATTAAGACATCTTTAATGAAGCATTGAGTCACTCGATCCGGTAATTTGAACTCTTTACCAACTTTGCGAATACCCAGTATTTGGCACGCTGTACTATTGGCTAAAATAAGCTTCTGATTAGACTCATCCAAAATCACTAACGCATTCGGTGCGAACATAAAAAGTTGTCTAAGCTGAGTCTGATGCCAATGATGGAGTTGTAAAATCACTATTACTAAACAAACGATCAGCGTATAAAGCACCGTGTGTGCTTGAAAATCTGCCCACAACCAATCTAACGCGTCATACATTCACTCACATCCATTTACTTATTTGACACACATACTTTTTAAGTTCTCAATGATAACCAGCATGGATATACAATCCAAGTACTGAAGTTATTTTGTGGTCATTTTATTAAAAACCATAAATCAATAACTTTGAGAACACTATCTCTACCAGCAAGCAAAAACATAGACGATTATTCTATTTTTATTTTAGTTATCAACATCATAAATGTTACAAAAATGTAATAACAATTAACATAACCACATGATATATATACCATTTAAACAGAAAAAATCAATTCACGAGTAATTGAAGCTTTTTTTACTTACAACTTGACCTTTTTCATTATTACCGATAGTTTGTGATGTAAGAGATATTCATATTTAGTGAATTTTTATTAAACATAAAAAGTACAAAACAATATACGATAATTATAAATAGCAATTAGTCGTAAAAACCGACTTCTATACATGTTGGTTGCTCTGTCAGGAAGACAGAGAAGCAAAGGGAGAATTGCAATGACTTTATACGATTCCAGTTTCGAGCGTGATAACTGTGGATTTGGCTTAATAGCTCACATGACTGGCGAACCGAGCCACAAGGTTGTACGCACGGCAATATCAGCTTTAGACCGTATGACACACCGTGGTGGTATTGCTGCTGACGGTAAGACTGGCGATGGCTGCGGCCTCTTGCTACAAAAGCCAGATTCTTTCCTACAACAGATCGCCTCAGAACATAGCTTTAACCTCAGCAAACAGTATGCTGTTGGTATGATTTTTCTCAGTCAAGATTCTGACAAAAGGCGTTATGCAAAGCAAATCATCGAACAAGAGCTCACCAAAGAAACAATGACCATAGCAGGCTGGAGAGAGGTCCCCATCAACTCTTCAGTCCTCGGCCCAATCGCCCTAGAATCCGTTCCTCAGATAGAACAAATATTCATATCAGCTCCAGCAGGCTGGCGAGAGAGAGATGTCGAAAGACGCTTATATATTGCTCGTCGACGGATAGAGAAACAGATCGATACTGATAAGGATGAGGACTTCTATGTTTGCAGTCTCTCCACTCAAGTCATCGTATACAAAAGCCTCTGCATGCCTGCTGATCTGCCAAGATTTTACCTTGATCTCGCAGATCTTCGCATGGAGTCCGCGATATGCTTATTCCATCAAAGGTTTTCTACCAATACCCAACCCAGATGGCCGCTAGCACAACCGTTTCGCTACCTAGCACACAACGGTGAAATCAATACTATTCAAGGCAATAGACAATGGGCTAGAGCAAGAGCCTACAAATTTTCCTCTCCTCTCTTGCCTGATCTTCACACTGCTGCACCTTTTGTTAATGAATCAGGGTCAGACTCATCAAGCCTTGATAATATGCTTGATCTCTTTCTTGCAGGCGGTATGGATGTATTTCGAGCGATGCGCATGCTCGTGCCACCTGCTTGGCAAAATCATCCGGAAATGGATAGCGAACTGCGCGCTTTCTATGATTTCAACTCTAAACATATGGAGCCTTGGGATGGCCCTGCAGGGATCGTCCTATCAGATGGGCGCTATGCTGCATGTAACCTTGACCGAAATGGTCTCAGGCCAGCACGCTATGTTATTACAAAAGATAAACTCATAACCATTGCTTCAGAGGTCGGTATCTGGGACTACGCACCAGATGAAGTCGCAGAAAAAGGAAGAGTTGGCCCAGGCGAGCTCTTAGTGGTTGACACGCGAAAAGGAAAACTATGGCAATCGAGTGAGATTGATGAAGAATTAAAACATCGGCATCCTTACAAAAGTTGGATGAAGGAAAACGTATGCAAGCTAAGACCATTTAAAGAATTGCCGGACTCTCTAGTAGGAGCACGAACGTTTAACGACGACTCACTCACCACTTATCAAAAGCAATTCATTGTCACCAATGAAGAGTTAGATCAAGTGCTTCGTGTGCTAGGTGATGTTGGACAAGAAGCGGTTGGTTCAATGGGGGACGATACGCCTATGGCGGTATTGTCATCTAAAGAGCGCTTAATTACTGATTACTTTAGACAAAAATTTGCTCAAGTAACTAATCCGCCTATCGACCCACTCAGAGAAAAACATGTGATGTCTCTTGCAACCAGTGTTGGTCAAGAGATGAATGTATTTTGTGAAACAGACGGACACGCCCACCGAGTGACGTTTGATTCACCTATTTTACTCTACTCTGATCTTCATCAGTTGCTGGAACTCAGCGATGATTATTATCGCTCTGCCCATATAGATATAAACTATGACCCCAAAGAGAAAGGACTAAAGCAAGCCATCGCCGACCTTTGTAACCAAGCAGAAACCAAGGTCAGTCAGGGTGCTGTGTTATTGATTTTGTCCGATAAAACGATAGCGAAAGGAAAATTACCTATTCCTGCTGCTATGGCCGTAGGTGCAGTACAAAATCGCCTAGTCGAAAAAGACATGCGCTGTGATGCGAACATTATTGTGGAAACAGGGGCAGCAAGAGACCCACACCAATTTGCAGTACTGCTTGGCTTCGGTGCTACTGCTATCTACCCTTACCTTGCTTATGAATCTCTGGCAAAAATGGTTGATGAAGGTAGCATTGCAAAAGGGTACCGTGAGGTTATGCAGAACTACCAGTCTGGGATTAATAAAGGACTGTATAAGATCATGTCTAAAATGGGCATATCAACCGTTGCATCTTATCGTTGCTCACAACTTTTTGAAGCTATTGGGCTTCATAAAGATATCATTAATTCCTGTTTTAAAGGGGTAATAAGTCGTATACAAGGTGCTGACTTTGATGATATCGAACAAGATCTGTTTAACCTCAACCGAATCGCATGGATCAAACGTAAACCTCTTCAACACGGTGGCTTGCTCAAGTATGTTCACGGTGGTGAATTTCATGCTTATAACCCTAATGTCGTCAATAAACTTCAATTGGCTGTCAAATCGGGGCAAAACGCTGATTATCTGGATTACGCCAAACAAGTTAACGATCGCCCAGTAGCAATGCTTCGCGACCTCCTTACTCTGGTTCCCGTCGCGAAACCCATCCCGATGGAAAAAATTGAGCCCGCAAGTGAACTTTTCAAGCGATTTGATTCAGCAGCAATGTCGATTGGTGCTCTAAGCCCAGAAGCACACGAAGCCTTAGCTGTTGCCATGAACCGACTTGGTGGATTTTCCAACTCTGGTGAGGGAGGAGAAGATCCCAAAAGGTTCGGTACCCAAAGAAACTCCCGCATCAAGCAAGTCGCCTCAGGGCGCTTTGGAGTAACACCACACTATTTAGTCAACGCTGATGTGCTTCAAATAAAAGTTGCGCAAGGTGCAAAACCTGGAGAGGGTGGGCAATTACCTGGCCATAAGGTTACGGCAGAAATTGCCAAGCTTAGATACTCTGTTCAAGGTGTAACCTTAATTTCGCCACCACCGCATCACGATATCTACTCGATCGAGGATCTCGCTCAGCTGATTTTTGATTTAAAGCAAGTCAACCCAGAGGCTTTAGTTTCGGTCAAACTCGTATCTGAACCTGGAGTCGGAACCATAGCAACAGGGGTAGCTAAAGCTTATGCTGACCTTATCACTATATCAGGTTATGACGGTGGTACTGCAGCAAGTCCCCTAACTTCAGTAAAATACGCAGGTAGTCCCTGGGAGCTTGGCCTTGCAGAGACACAGCAAGCGCTAGTTGCCAATGGCGTTCGACACAAGATCCGCTTACAAGTTGATGGAGGACTTAAAACTGGGCTTGACGTGGTAAAAGCAGCAATTTTAGGTGCTGAGAGTTTTGGTTTCGGAACCGCTCCAATGGTCGCAATGGGATGTAAGTTCCTACGAATCTGTCATTTGAATAACTGTGCTACTGGAGTCGCCACTCAAGACAATACTTTACGTAAAGAGTACTTCAAAGGGCTACCCGACATGGTCATGAACTATTTCGTCGGGCTCGCTGAAGAAGTTCGCCAGCTTCTAGCTACATTAGGCGTCGAAAAATTAACTGACTTAATAGGTCGTCTTGATCTTCTTAAACAAGTTGAAGGGATGACTGCAAAACAAAGTAAATTAGATTTGAGTGGGATACTCACTAAACCGGTCTCTCCCGATCATCATCCAGTCTCTTGGACCGAGCCCAATACACCATTTGATGATGCACAGCTCAATCAAGCCATGTTGCTCAAAGCACAAGACGCGATTGATAAAAAATATCCAGCTGAATTTTTTTATGATGTCATCAATACCGATCGTTCTATTGGCGCACGTATTTCTGGAGAAATTGCCAAAAAACACGGCAATCAGGGAATGTCCTCAACTCCGATCAAGATCCATTTACGAGGAACAGCAGGACAATCATTCGGTGTTTGGAATGCGGGAGGGCTTGAGCTTTACCTCACAGGGGATGCGAACGACTACGTAGGTAAAGGTATGGCAGGTGGCAAGATCACGATTAAACCTCATCAGGGTACCGCTTTCTCTTCTCATGAAGCCGCAATTATCGGCAATACCTGCTTATATGGCGCGACAGGTGGAAAACTTTTTGCCGCTGGAACCGCTGGTGAACGTTTTGCTGTTCGTAATTCAGGCACAATTGCTGTCCTCGAAGGCTCTGGTGACAATGCATGCGAGTATATGACGGGAGGTATTGTTGCCATTTTAGGCTCTACAGGCGTTAATTTTGGGGCAGGCATGACTGGCGGCTTCGCCTACGTTCTTGACAAAACAGAAGACTTCCTCGACCGAATTAACCAAGAATCCGTCGATACTGTTAACTTGTCTGATCTGGTGATCCACCAAGAGCACCTGCGAGGGTTAATTGCGGAGCATTTAGAAGAAACAGGATCAAGTTACGCTGAAACAATATTGGCTAATTTTGATGAGTGGATCCCTAAATTTATGCTGGTAAAACCTAAAGCCGCAGATGTCAGTACCTTACTAGGTCATCAAAGCAGAAGTGCCGCTGAATTGCGTGTCCAGGTCCAATAATCGTCATGGAGGATAATTAAGTCATGAGTCAAAATGTATATCAATTCATTGACGTAAAGCGTGTAGACCCGGCTAAAAAAACCATAGATACGCGGAAAATTGAGTTTGTAGAAATCTATGAACCTTTCACGAAACAGCAAGCAAAAGCACAAGCTGACCGCTGTCTAGATTGTGGAAACCCATATTGTGAGTGGAAATGTCCCGTTCACAATTACATCCCTCAGTGGTTAAAGCTAGCAAACGAGGGCAGAATCTTTGAAGCCGCCGATTTATCTCACCAAACAAACAGCCTACCAGAGGTTTGCGGACGAGTGTGTCCACAAGACCGCTTATGTGAAGGATCATGTACTCTCAACGAAGATTTTGGTGCAGTGACCATAGGAAATATTGAAAAATACATAACTGATAAAGCGTTTGAAATGGGCTGGAAGCCCAACATGTCAGGTGTAGAATGGACAGACAAAACGGTAGCTATTATTGGTGCCGGTCCCGCAGGCCTTGCCGCAGCGGATGTATTAGTGCGTAATGGCGTAAAACCTGTTGTTTTTGACAGATATCCAGAAATAGGTGGGTTATTGACGTTTGGAATTCCTTCTTTCAAACTCGAAAAAGACGTTATTAAAAACCGCCGCAAGGTTTTTTCTGAAATGGGTGTAGAGTTCAAGCTTAATGTTGAGGTAGGAAAAGACGTTGAACTAGATACTTTACTAGAAGATTTTGATGCCGTTTTCCTCGGTGTGGGAACATACAAAAACATCAGGGCCAATCTAAAAAATGAACAAGCACCGGGTGTCTACGACGCCCTGCCCTTCCTTATCTCCAATACTTATCAAGTAATGGATTTAGATTCTCCTCAAGCAGAGATTTCCATGACGAGCAAAAAAGTCATCGTGCTTGGTGGTGGCGATACAGCAATGGACTGCGTCAGAACTTCCATACGCCAAGGAGCAGCCGATGTCACTTGTGCTTATCGCCGTGATGAAGAAAACATGCCCGGCTCACGTCGAGAAGTAAAAAATGCCAAAGAAGAAGGCGTCAAATTTGAATTTAATATTCAGCCATTGAGTATTGAGGTGGATAAAGAAGGTAAGGTTATCGGTGTTAAATTTATCAAAACGGCATTGGGGGCGCCAGACGAAGCAGGGAGACGTCGCCCTGAGCCAGTGCAAGGTAGTGAGCATACCCTTGACGCCGATGCTGTCATTATGGCTTTTGGGTTCCAGCCTCACTCTATGTCATGGCTTACACCTCATGATGTAGAGCTTGATGACTGGGGAAGAATTAAGGCTCCGCTGAATCAACAGTACCAATTCCAAACCAGTAATCCAAAGATCTTTGCTGGTGGTGATGCTGTGAGAGGGTCTGATTTAGTGGTCACAGCCATTGATGAAGGTCGAAAAGCCGCGGAAGGTATTCTTGACTTCTTAGAGGTATAGTAAGTAGGTTGATGGTAACACCATCAACCTAACGCTCGAGTAACGTCAATAGACTTTGACGAAATAGGATTTTCAATCTATACATGATAGATTTTTTTATTTCCAGAGAGATAGTTATGAAAGTCGCCATTATGGCCTTTGCATTACTCACGCTCACCGCTTGCAGCCAAGGAGTTAAGAGTATGTCGGATAGAACTTCGTCCCCATGCAATCAAAAACCAAACTGTGTATCTACCGAGGATGAAAGACAGCAGCACCATATTCCACCGTTTAGCCTAGCGGCTGGTACTGATATCGACACCATTGAACGTATCGCGCTTCAGTTACCAGGATCAAAAACTGCGATCAAAAAACACGATTATCTCCGTATCGAGTGCACTTCCAAAATTCTGCGCTTTGTCGATGATCTTGAGCTGCGTCTCCAAGGAGAACAACTCATTGTTCGTTCAGAATCCAGAGTGGGTTATTCAGATTTTGGCGTCAACAGAAAACGAACTGAACAGTTAAGGCAATTATTGCAACAGCAAGGCGTGCTTCAGTAAAAATTAAAGAAAAAGCCGAAGTAATATACTTCGGCTTTTAGATTGAGATTTTATTGTTCTCTAAAAACAACTAACCTTTTAGGAGCAATATTGCCGTCATCATTCATTTCTCCTACGCCAATAAAGAGTTTCTCTTCTCCTTTAGTAAGGCGAACAGGTCCCTCAGTCGGCGCTCCAAGCACTTGAACAGGCTGGCCATGTTGGGTCAAATTAGCAAGTTCTGGGATCAAGTTTACCTCAGGCAAACGGGAAACTGCGCTATCCATTGGTAATAGCAGTGCGTCGATCTCTTCGTTCGAGGAATCTTCTTTTTGCTGAGATTTCTCGACGAGCTCATGAAGTTGTTCAAGTGTCACCATCTTGTCATAAGGATAATCAGCAACGGCTGTACGTCGAAGCATAGTAACGTGAGCCCCGCAACCAAGCATTTCACCTAAATCATCAACAATAGTGCGGATATAAGTCCCCTTTGAGCAATGAATTTCCATTTCGACTTCATCACCCTCGAAGTGATGTAAGATGATCTCATATACTTGAATGCTTCGGGCTTCTCTCGGTACCTCGATACCTTGACGAGCATACTCATATAGAGGCTTACCTTGGTACTTTAAAGCAGAGAACATAGAGGGCACTTGTTCTGATTGGCCTCGAAACTTATCGATGCATACCTCTAACTGCGCTAGGCTAACCTCTACGGGACGAGTTTCGACAACTTCACCATCAGAGTCGGAAGTGTTAGTCCTTTGTCCTAACTTAGCAATAACTCGATACCGTTTATCTGACTCGAGCAAAAACTGTGAAAACTTCGTCGCCTCACCAAGACATATTGGGAGCATACCCGTTGCAAGAGGATCAAGAGCGCCAGTGTGTCCTGCTTTTTCAGCAAAATATATACGTTTTACTTTCTGCAGAGCATCATTTGAAGAAATGCCTGTTGGCTTGTCTAACAGAACGATACCATTAATTGGGCGACCTTTACGACGACGAGCCATTAGCTATCATCTCCCGAAAGGTCTTCGTCACGTCCACTGTCTTGCTGTTTACGCTTATCTTGGTTAACAACCTCAGAGACCAAATTGGACATACGCATACCTTCAACGAGCGTATTATCATAGTAAAAACGCACTTCAGGTGTTAAACGTAGACGAATACGCTTACCTAACATCATACGAATATGAACTTCATGTTCACGTAACGCTTCTAGACAGGACTCTGGAGTTTGTTCACCAACACATAAAAATGTAACAAAGACTTTTGCATAAGCCAGATCACGAGACACTTCCACATCAGAGATCGTCACCATTCCGAGGCGAGAGTCACGAACCTCTCGTTGCAAAATTAACGCTAGCTCTTTTTGCAGTTGCTGTGCAACACGCTGTGTTCTACTAAATTCTTTTGACATAAACTTTTCTCTTATTAGAAAGAATGGGGGGATGGTTCTAACCAGCCCCCCATGGTGTATTCAACAACCCATCACCAAGCCTCTTATTATAACGAGACTGGTAATGTTCGTTCATTAGTCAAGTGTACGTTTTACTTCAACGATTTCAAATACTTCGATCTGATCGCCTACACGAACATCGTTGTAGTTTTTAACGCCAATACCACATTCGTAACCGTTCTTAACTTCTTGAACGTCATCTTTGAAGCGGCGCAGAGACTCAAGTTCACCCTCATAAATAACCACATTTTCACGCAAGACGCGAATAGGGTTATTACGTTTGATGGTTCCCTCTGTCACCATACAACCCGCGATAGCGCCGAGTTTAGGTGACTTAAATACATCACGTACTTCAGCAAGACCAATAATCTCCTGCTTGAATTCAGGAGCAAGCATACCGCCCATTGCTTGTTTAACTTCATCAATCAATTGATAAATGATTGAGTAGTAACGTAAATCAAGGTTTTCCGTTTCGACAGTACGACGAGCAGATGCATCGGCACGAACGTTAAAGCCCAAGATAATTGCGTTAGAAGCAGCCGCCAATACAGCATCAGTCTCTGTAATACCACCGACACCTGAACCAACAATGTTCACTTTAACTTCATCAGTAGAAAGCTTAATCAAAGAATCAGAAATGGCCTCAACAGAACCTTGAACGTCAGCTTTCAGTACCACATTCAGCTCTGCTACTTCACCAGCCGCCATATTAGAGAACATATTCTCTAGCTTAGCTTTTTGCTGGCGAGCCAATTTGACATCTCGGAACTTACCTTGACGGTAGTTAGCAACTTCACGAGCTTTACGCTCATCACGAACAACCGTTGCTTCATCACCAGAAGCTGGAACACCGGATAATCCCAAAATCTCAACAGGAATCGACGGTCCTGCAGAAAAGACTTCTTGGCCATTTTCATCGCGCATGGCTCTAACACGGCCATACTCTTGACCACATAGAACAATATCACCCTTGTTTAGAGTACCTGACTGAACGAGAACTGTCGCTACCGGACCGCGTCCTTTGTCTAGACGAGATTCAACAACTACGCCCGACGCCATACCCTCTTCAACAGCCGTCAACTCAAGAACTTCGGATTGAAGTAAGATCGTCTCTAACAAGCCTTCAATGTTTGTGCCTTGTTTTGCAGAGATATGCACAAACATGTTTTCGCCGCCCCATTCCTCAGGAATAACATCATATTGAGCAAGCTCATTTTTAACATTGTCTGGGTTAGCATCTTCTTTATCAATCTTGTTCACTGCAACGATCAAAGGTACTTCAGCCGCTTTCGCGTGTTGAATAGCTTCAATTGTCTGTGGCATTACACCATCATCTGCAGCAACAACAAGAACAACGATATCAGTCGCTTGAGCACCACGAGCACGCATTGCAGTAAAGGCCGCGTGTCCAGGAGTATCAAGGAAAGTGATCATTCCATTGTCAGTTTCTACATGGTAAGCACCGATATGCTGTGTAATACCACCAGCTTCGCCAGAAGCAACATGAGCTTTACGAATATAGTCAAGTGTCGACGTCTTACCGTGGTCAACGTGACCCATGATGGTAACTACAGGCGCTCGAGGAACAGACTCAGCGTTATTGTCTCGGTCAGAAAGTACTGCTTCTTCCAACTCGTTTTCTTTGCGTAGGATAACCTTGTGGCCCATCTCTTCAGCAACAAGCTGTGCTGTTTCTTGGTCAATCACTTGGTTGATGGTTGCCATAGCTCCCATCTTCATCATTACTTTAATGACCTCAGTGCCTTTAACCGACATTTTATTTGCCAGTTCAGAAACAACGATGGTTTCACCGACTACAACATCAGCTTTTGCAACGGTTGCAGACTTATCAAAGCCTTGTTGCATTGAAGTTGGCTTAGCAAGCTTACCTTTGTTACGCCCTTTTGCACCGCGTTGATTGCGCCCACCACGAGGAGCCACATCTTCATTAGCGGCTGATGCTTTTTTCTTTTTCTTGCGACGAGCTCCCTCTTCACGACGATCCGCTGCATCTTCAGCTTCTCTCGCGTATGAAGAAGTCGTTACATGATAGTCTGAATTTTCAAGTTCCTTTTTCTTGGCTTCTTCTTCAGACCAACGGGCTTCATTTTCTTCAGCAAGCTTCTTCGCTTCTTCAACGAGCTTAGCTGCTTCTTGCTCTGCTTTACGCTGAGCTTCTTCTTCCTGACGACGTTTTAATGCCTCAGCTTCTTGTTGCGCTTGCGTATTTACTTCCGCAGTTTTTGCATTCATGTCTTTCTTAGCCTTTTCAGCTTGGACGCGTTTTGCCTTCTCTTCAGCTTCACGTTTTGCATCCGCTTCTCGTTTCGCTTTTTCTTCGGCCTCGCGTTGTGCTTTTTCTGCAGCCTCACGTTTTGCTCGCTCCTCAGCTTCACGTTTCGCAATCTCTTCTGCTTCACGTTGAGCGGCTTCTTCAGCCTCACGTTTTGCATCGTCTTCGATAATGCTGCGCTTCACGTAAGTTCGTTTTTTACGAACTTCTACTTGAACATCTTTACTCTTACCACCTCCAGCATTTACGCTCAATGTGCTGCGAGTTTTACGTTGCAATGTTAAACGAGTCGGCTCTGCTTCACCTGAAGTATCACCGTGCTCTTTTTTTAAGTGAGTTAATAATTGCTGTTTCTCTTCATCAGAAACTTTATCACTGCCCGCTTTTTTCATTCCAGCGTCAGCAAGTTGTTCAATTAAGCGGTCCACTGGAGTTCCAATTTCTTCACTCAGTGCCTTAACAGTCGTTTGTGTCATGCCGCTTCCTCCTTGCTGAAATTATTCGTCTTCACCGAACCAACAGATATTACGAGCAGCCATAATAAGCTCTCCCGCACGTTCTTCTGTCAGACCTTCAATACTCTCGATATCGTCAATACCTTGCTCTGCTAGATCTTCTAGGGTAGCAACGCCACGAGCAGCTAGTTTAAATGCCATCTCACGCTCTAAGCCCTCTAGACCTAACAGGTCGTCTGCAGGTTCAACACCTTCAAACGATTCTTCTTGGGCAAGAGCTAGAGTTGTTAACGCATTTTTGGCGCGATTACGTAGCTCTTCGACAAGCTCTTCATCTAAACCATCCACTTCAAGTAATTCGTTCACTGGAACATAAGCGACTTCTTCAAGGGTTGAAAAGCCCTCTTCAACAAGAAGCTGTGCAAAATCTTCTTCAATGTCGAGATGTTTCATGAAGTTCTCAATCGCTGCTTGAGACTCTTCAGCGTGCTTTTTATGAAGATCGTCCACTGTCATTACGTTTAACTCCCACCCTGTTAGCTGGGATGCAAGACGTACATTTTGACCATTTCGACCGATTGCTTGGGCTAAATTGTCAGCCTCAACAGCAATATCCATCGTATTTGTATCTTCATCAACAATGATGGATGCCACATCAGCAGGAGCCATTGCATTGATAACAAATTGAGCAGGATTATCGTCCCAAAGCACGATATCAATACGTTCCCCACCGAGTTCACCAGAAACGGCTTGAACACGAGCACCGCGCATACCTACACAGGCTCCGACAGGATCAATACGTTTATCATTGGTTTTAACCGCAATCTTAGCGCGAGAACCCGGATCACGAGCTGCACCTTTTAGCTCAATGATCTCTTCAGCAATTTCGGGAACCTCTACCCTGAAGAGTTCAGCAAGCATATCAGGCTTAGAACGTGTGATGAACAGCTGAAAACCCCTAGCTTCAGGCGCAACTTTGTACAACAAACCGCGAACCCTGTCACCTGGACGGAAGTTTTCACGAGGCAGCTGGTCATCGCGAAGTATAACCGCTTCAGCATTGTTGCCTAAGTCTAAGACAATAGTGTCGCGATTGACTTTTTTTACCACACCAGTGACGAGCTCACCTTCATTGTCAATAAACTGTTCGACAATTTGAGCTCTCTCCGCCTCACGTACTTTTTGTACGATAACTTGCTTTGCCGTTTGCGTCGTAATACGGTCAAAAGTAACTGACTCTATATCATCTTCTACGAAGTCACCTAATTGAATCTCAGCATCTTCGTATTGAGCAGCCTCAAGTGAAATTTCTTTTGTTGGATTTTCTACCTCTTCAACGACTAACCAACGGCGAAATGTATCAAACTCGCCAGTTTTACGGTCAATCTCGACACGAACATCAATCTCAATTTCGTGTTTCTTTTTAGTAGAAGTCGCAAGTGCAATTTCAAGGGCCTCAAAGATACGCTCACGAGGGACAGCTTTCTCGTTGGATACCGCTTCTACTACCGCTAAAATTTCTTTACTCATTTTAAATAGCCTCTAAGACTTTAATTAAAATTTAGGGATCAGGTTAGCTTTTGAAATATTGCTAAGTGCAAACTCTTCAGTATTGCCATCTACCGCAATGGATATGATTTCACCATCAACAGACTCAATGATGCCTTTCCATTTACGGCGATTATTCATAGCCATTTTCAAGACGAGGCTTACCTCGTGACCGATAAATTGCTCATAGTGTGCAGCTTTAAATAGTGGTCTCTCTAATCCTGGCGAAGAGACTTCTAGGTTATAAGCTACCGTAATGGGGTCCTCAACATCCATAACCGCACTAACTTGACGGCTAACTTCTGCACAATCTTCAACATTGATCCCGTTGGCATGATCAATGAAAATACGCAATGTCGAGTGCTCACCAGCACGTATGAACTCTAATCCAACCAACTCATAACCTGATGCCGCAACAGGGGCTTCAAGCATTTCAGTAAGTTGCTTCTCTAAACCAGTCATTTCAACCACTCCAGAAACAAAAAAGGGCTCAGAGCCCAATTTAAATACCAAGCACAATCTAAATCTCATTAAATATAAGAATTTAGATAACAAAAACACAC
>NZ_AEIU01000120.1 GCF_000165125.1 Vibrio caribbeanicus ATCC BAA-2122
GGAGAGTTCCGTCGAAGGATAAGTGCAAAATATGAAGATTTTGTATTTAGAATTCACTTGTTGATAGCACGGTTTTTAATCAGCGCAGCAATCTAGTACGGGACACATGATGAAAGACGGAAAATTTTATTTGTGTCCCCATAAAATACATAATATTTAAGGTCTAAACCCTATTACATGAGTCTTGAGATTTTGCGAATAGAGATATGCAATTTTTTGCTGGTGAGCTGCAAGTTATGAACTACAGTTAAAGTAGGCATCAAAAGATTACATGATAAAAAGCTTATTGGCTAGTTGTGTTTAAGGTCTTCTTGCTACCGTTCTATTTCATTTAGAATAGGTAATCATTCAATCTTACCTAATAAAAAGGCAAGGGTTGTGATGGCTAGAATGTACTTCTTACCTGTTTGTATATTTTTACTGATTTCGGCCGGCTGTAACGATCACAGCGGTAGCGTTTCTGGTACTCTACCAAGTGCATTTAATTTACATTCCATTACGTTTTCGAGCCAAGGTGCAACCTTCTCTTGGGAAGAATCGGAAGGTGCCACCAGCTATAAGCTGTGTTTGAAAGATGTTAGTAAGCCAAATTCTTGCGATGAAGTCACGACGTCAGAAGAGAACAGTTGTACTGTTTCACACGTTAGTACTTTTAAATTTTTAAGGTCATCGTTCTTTATTATTGCCTCTAACGAATTTGGAGAAACGTCGTCCAATGAGAAATCTTCGACATCAGAAGATCTAACCTCACTGATACAGTACATCAAGTCCTCTAATACAGAAGCCAATGATAATGTCGGTGAATCGATATCCTTTTCTGCAGATGGATACACGCTTGCAGTTAGTGCAATCGGTGAGGATTCTGATGCCGATATGGCGAATGGTGATCAGTCAGATAATGGTGCTTCAGGTTCAGGTGCGGTGTATATATTTCGTTTTAACATAATATCTTGTCTGTGGGAGCAAATTGCATATATCAAGGCTTCAAACTCAGGGACTAATGATGCATTTGGAACCTCAGTATCGTTATCCGCTGATGGGAATACGCTTGCAGTCGGTGCTCCCAAAGAAGCATCGAATTCTCAAGGAATCAATGGTTCTCAATTAAACAATACGGCAGTCGACTCTGGTGCTGTGTATGTGTTTCGTGACGTATCAGGATGGAATCAACAAGCCTATATTAAAGCGTCAAATTCTGAAGCGAGTGATTTATTTGGATCATCTCTGTCTTTGTCTGCCGATGGCAATACTCTTGCAGTTGGTGCGCCCGGAGAGGCATCGAATGCTCAGGGAGTCAATGGTTCTCAATTAGACAATAGTGCTGGTGGTTCGGGAGCTGTCTATCTTTTTCAGTATAGTTCTGGTTGGGCTCAACACTCTTATATTAAGGCTTCAAACACTGAAGCTGGTGATACATTTGGATTGAAGGTATCTCTTTCATCTGATGGGAGTATACTCGCGGTTGCTGCAGAAAATGAAGACTCAGATAGCACTGGAGTGAACGGGGTTGAATCGAATAATAGTGCTTTGGATTCGGGAGCTGTCTATTTATTCCGCTATGATTTGGCATGGGCGCAGCAAGCTTACCTTAAGGCATCAAATACCGACACTGGTGACACCTTTGGTTCATCAATCTCTTTATCTGCCGATGGAACTACGCTTGCAGTTGGAGCTTACAGAGAAGATTCGAACTCAACCGGAGTGAACAATGATCAATTGGACAACAGTGCGAGGTTTTGCGGTGCCGTGTATCTCTTCCGCTATGAATCTGCGTGGATCCAACAAGCTTACATTAAAGCCTCTAATGCTGAGGCCCGAGATAGATTTGGTTACTCAACGTCACTCTCATTTGATGGAAATACTCTCGCAGTTGGTGCGATGTCGGAAAAATCAGATGTATCAGGGATTAATGGTGATGAAGCGACCAATGGCGCCAATCAGGCAGGTGCCGCTTATCTTTTCCGCTTCGATTCTGAGTGGACGCAGGAAGCTTATATTAAGGCATCTAATACCAACGCTTTAGATATGTATGGGACTTCAATCTCCATATCCGCGGATGGTGAAAAGCTCGCTGTTGGTGCAATTGGTGAAGATTCAAATGATACGGGAGTTAATGGAGATCAATCTGATAATAATGCTGCTTCTTCAGGAGCCGTTTATATTTATTAATTTATAATTAGAGTGGGCGTTACACTCGTTAAACATTCATTATTGTGGTTAAATTATCATTTTACACAGTCAGTCATCGATTCAGTTTGATACTCATTGTGCTTGCTGAAACTGTTACCTTGACGTTGTTTTTTTCATCAGTTGACTCTGCATGTTGATAGATACCTGCAATAATAATAGGTTCATCAACCTTGTCTTTCTCAATAATTATGGTTGTATTCACTTGATTGGTTGTTTTGGAGATTTTACTTTCTTTAACAACTAACACGTCCAAAAGGTAATCTTGTTTAACCCTTTTTATAGAGCCTGAAAAGTTGATACGTATGTTGTCATTGTCAACGTGAGCTTTAAATTTACTATCAGGTTGTATTTCTGCTGTCAGCTCTGAACCATCAAATATGAGTGTGATCGACTTAAGATCAACACATGGATCCGTAGAACAACCTAGCATGATCATAGTCACTGCGACTAACCATATGTATTTAATATTTTCTTGTCCGTATTTTATCATCGCTTCTACAGCCAACTCTGTGTGATCCTTGTTCATGTTTGTGGTCAATTTCACATCCATTGGTAAGGATAGAAACATATTAAACGTGAAAAAAAGTCAATAAAACTAGCGGAGGCCATTTTTTATTGGAATGAAGATAGCTTTTTAACAGAATTTAGTATCATACTATTTTCATTTTGGCTGACCACGTTCATTGTTTATTTTTTGAACCTTACCGCTTGTCAAGCGGGTCTACGGCTACTCGTTTTCTAGAAACTGCAGATTTTATGTGTAAAGTGTCAAAAGTAAAGTCCTATTATTCAAAAGATATGTACACCCAAGTGCCTTGGAGATGCGGAATCGTCAGCGGATAGAGCTTAAGGAAAACAACACTGCACAATCTTAAGCACTTTTTTCGTTGTTCGGCGGTGTGTGCGCATATCACGTACGTCCGGCTTTTTTGATATTTTTGGTTCAAATTACATTCGAATTCGTCGGTTATACATAAATCTGGCTTTTCACAGATTATTCAGACTAATGACCTAAAGAGACTTGTGACTTTTGGCTGGTTTCCTAGCTTTAGTTGCCGGTTTGTGAACACCGGTATAATTTAGCGTCCGGTGTGTGAAATGAACTTTGAATACTTGAACATGTCAAAATAAGTGAGAAATTTCATCTGTTTATCATTGGAGAACGGTATGTTGTTGAAAGTTTCATCTTTACTACTTTTGAGTGCAACTGTCCTAGCAGGTCAGCCATCACATTTTCCCATTCAATCAAATGACTCTGGTGATCATTTCATGGTGAGTGCAACCAATTCTTATGTGACGAGTACAGGATATGAAGTGCTCAAAAAGGGCGGTAATGCGATTGATGCTATGGTGGCAATGCAAATGGTGATGTCTGTGGTCGAGCCAGATATGACAGGTATCGGCGGAGGAACATTTGCGCTCTACTATGATGCAAAAAAGAGAAAATTTCATGCATTTGATGGTAGAGAAGAAGCACCATCGAGCGCAAGCCCCGACATGTTTATGAGAAATAACAAGCCTATGAAGCGAGACGATATTTTTGGTCCTCGCTCGGTCGCAATACCCGGCACACTACGCTTGATGTACCAGACTCACCAAAAGTACGGAAAATTGCCATGGCAAGATCTTATTGTGCCAGCAATTTCCTACGCTACAAACGGTTACTCTATGAATAGTTATACTCATGATATTATTGTCCGTGAGCGAGACAGGTTGAGTAAAGACCCAGAGATTAAAACACTATACTGGGATAAGAATGATATTCAGTCTGCCGGAACACTAATGAAAAACCCCAAGATGGCGAAAACCCTAATGAACATTGCCAAGTATGGGGATAGCTATCTCTATGAAGGTACACTGGGCCAACATATTGTAGAAGAGGTGAACAGCCGTCTTACTGACGACGACGCTAAGCTTACGTTGAGTGATTTTAAAAACTATCAAATTAAAGAGCGAGAAGTCATACATATTCGCTATCGTGGTAATCATATTTATTCTTTTGGTTATCCAGCATCGGGCGGTTTGATGGTGAGTCAAACTTTAAAGATGCTTGAGGATTACGATATCGGGGAAATGGCTATAACAGATGCAGAACCTTGGCGTTTAATGACGGAAACGATGCGTCTAACAAAGGCTGATCGCATTCGTTATGCTGGCGATCCCGATTATGTTGAAACCCCAACCCAACAGCTGCTTGACGATGATTACATAGCCACTCGTCGTTCATTAGTACCCAAAGATGGATCAATAAAGGGTAAACCAGCAGCAGGAAACGTTACCTTGAATGGCAAGATACCTGCTGAGTATCAAGGTTATGAGAGCCATGATACCGGGCATATCTCGATTGTTGATTCAGAGGGAAATGCGATCGCAATGACCAGCACTATAGGTTCAGGAATGGGGGCAGGTATAATGGTCGACGGTGTTATATTAAATGCGCAAATGGCCAATTTTTCGACTGTTCCCTATATCAAGGGTAAACCATCTCAAAATTCTATCGAGGCAGGTAAACGACCTCGTTCAGCCATTACACCAACAATTGTTACCGATAAAAATGGCAAATTAAGGCTAGTCTTAGGATCTCCCGGTAGTGCGCAAATTCCAGGTTATGTATTGAAAACCATCGTAGGTGTTTTAGATTGGGAGCTTCCGATCCAACAAGCCATTGATTTACCGAACATCCAATATGGAACGAAAATAGACCGCACTAAGCCATATAACCCGAAGGGCCTTTTAGTAGAAAAGCGAACATTTGCAGAGAGACTAGTACCTAACTTTGAGCAGATGGGGTATCCCGTACATGTTATCCCTGTGGTCAGTGGCATTAATGCCATAGAGGTTAAAGACGGTGAGATTTATGGAGGGACAGATCGTCGTCGCGGTTCAACATCATTGGGCGATTAAAGAAACAACTTAGTAAAGAGGGCATTGCCCTCTTTTCAAGACCACTTTGAAATAATCTTTTTCTACTAAGGAATGGCTTTGTCTACCTGTTTAATTGACTTCGAAATTTTTCCATAAAACTTAATTAACGATTGTTCTGAATATATTCTCAACATTGTGTTGAAGTATTTCCGATCCTCTGGATTTACAATACCAGCTTTTACCTCAAGGACGGTTTCAATATAGAGTTCTGTTGGCGATTTCAGATTTACTTGACGAATTAATGAGCCTAGTGGGTGTTTTAATTCGAGAGTAGGGGGGAGGTCAGTGATTTCCCAAAAATCATTAGTATCATACTTGACAGTCGATTTTACTCTCACCCCTTGGAAAAATGCAGGATAAAATTCATTAAACATTTTTAACTCAGATAGTTCGTTTTTCATCCAAGCATCCCCTTCCTCGTACGCGAGCGGTTCACCAATTTTCAAAAAAGGATCAAGAATAGTTTCTGAGTGGACTGCTACGCTGTCTGCCATCGAATTAATATTTTCGATATAGAACGTGGGTTTACCTATGGAAGAAACAATTTCATGATATTCATCGGTTAGTTTTTCAGCTCGATCATTACTATTGAGTTCAAATAAATTTGAGCGAATAATTGCAGCATACTCTCCGATATAGTTACGCGTTTGTGTTTCTTTTTGTCCTCCCAATTCGTCAAAAACAATCTGTGTTGTCGTATTCATTTTCCAACGATAAGGGCTATGTTGAATTGTCTCTAATCGAGAATCCTGAGTCAGTGGTAATGATAACTTTCCTTGTATCCAAGCTGGTGTGTATCGCCAAGGTGTTTGGTTGTCGGTTGGGTCGACACAATATCGTGTACTGTCGAATTCAAAACATGTTATGACATGATTAAAAATAGTCATGCTGGGCATAAGCACTTGCTCAGGCCTGCTACGTTTGGTTGCAACCAGCACTAGCTCTGGTTTTAATTTGAGTTTTTTTAACAGGCTAAAAAGTAATGTAGATTTGTCTTTACAGTCTCCGTATCGATTCCTGATTGTTTCTTCAATGTCATGTGGTGTGAATGCATGCCCATACTCTGAATGGGAAACATATCGAATGTCCCGGGAAACGAATGCTAAAATACGCTCGATCTTTTCACTCGTGTCTTGTGTGCCCGCAGTTAATTCAAGCAAAAGTTCATCTAAACCAGATTGGTTTCTCGATGCGGCTGTCATCATTTTTTTCGCTAAATCTGCGACATCCCGCCAAGAATTCATTGAACTCAACGTAATTCGACTAATTTCATCACGCCATAATACTTGAGAATCGTCTTTAAATGCAGAGATATCATTTCCTCGGCAATCAAGACTTTTGTCTGTTTTTTTGCAGTCAATTTTGTGACTATTTTCTGACCAATATATTGGTGAATCTTCATTCCATGCTACGTTCAAGTTATATGTTTGGATTGGATAGTTTTGCTGGGTAAAAAGCTCTTCTGCCCAACTATGCTCCATTTGTGAACGGTTGGTTACGACTTCATACTTCAGCACTGCAATACTACCTTCTTTTAAACCGGGGATTGCTAATGCAACCTCTTTTTGGCTAGAAAAGGTGTTATAAGAGCCTGTATTCAATATTTCAGCTTTATAGGGTTTAATTTGTTTTATTTCGCCAGTGGGGGAAATAGAGCTGGCAGCTTTTATGATAACTTTTTGGTAGTTTGGATCAAAGCGTAAGCTCATGGTGCCATAAGACTCTGCATCAACAAATCGAGGAAAATAGTTAACTAAGGTTCTTTTTTCTATTACCTCATCTTTTTTGACATCAAATTTTATCTCTCGAAGTAGCTGAACCATTTCTTTATATTGTTCATTATTGGATGACAATGACAAGATATCGCCTAAATTGTCTTGTGATAACTGCCATGCCACTTGCGAAAGTTCACTGGCTTGTATAAGAGATGGATGGAACAACGTAAAGCCAGTCAGTGCGATTAAATATTTTAGTTTCATTGCAGGGTAAATTCCTTCAGCATTGTTTCAAAGTGTACTTTTTTACTTTTGAAGGTCGAGCGGGGTTGGGACAAGATTCCGAGCAATTCATAGGTTTTATTTTGGGTAGCAATGAATGCAACAAATCCAGCAGCTTCTGGGATTGCTGATAGTTCGTTACAGATCATTTCAGCCTTTACAGCAAACTCCTCACCTACAAGGTGACGTTTTTCGATACAATTCGACTGACCGATTTGCTCTTCAATCCATTCACGACGCCAGCGAATATGATCATTCAATTCATCGGCATTAAAGCCGTCGTAATCAAAAACTAGAAAGTAGGACTCGAAATCCGCGCTTTTAAATTCGGCCAATGCGGTTCCATCCGAATAAGTGCCGAGTCCCATTTGTTGCCAATCGTCTCCATGAAACGTTATCTTGTAATTGTGTTTCTCTTGAACAAAGATAGATTTATCGTGATGCACATCAATTTTTTGTGCCATCAATGGGGTAATTATCGTGAATGCAAAGGTGGCCACAATGATTGGCGTCATTATCAAAACAGTCGCCCATTCGAGTTTGTTATAACCATTTTCTTTACCAGTAAATTCAACTCCTGTTAGTTGACGTTTTAGAGAATTGACTCTGTATGAGATGGCACAGAATGAGGAAGTGGAGATTAAAATGATAATAAACTCTAACCACATAGGCGTTGCCCATTTTGAGGTTGCGGTAAAATATACTGTGGCAAGCATGAAACCAAGAACACCACTATAAAACATTTTTCCAACTCTTGGGTTCGAATCATCACTCTCTAAGTCAACCAGTGCCTTATCTAAACGTCGAAAGGCATGATATTGGACTAAAGCAAAAGGTGGCACAAATATCCATAACCAAGGTTTAAAGTTACATTGAGATATCTGATTTAGTTCTTTAATGCAGCGATAGAGCCAAAATATGGCGTAAAGGCCCAAAGTACTAAACATTAAAAACCAATCGAATATTGGTTTTTTTGGATAAGACATCTTCACTTTTTTTGTTTGTTTTTCATCAAGAGGAGAGATATTTTCCGATTCATCGAAAGGTATATCGCTTGTGTCTGACATTTTTAAAAGTCCATATTTGTATTAAAAGCCATGAATATTTGGGAGTTATAAGATACTTTAGACAGCACTTTTTTTATTGGCTAGGTGTATCTATCTTCAGTTGTTTCCAATGATAATGTTGAATTGATAGTGGATAATAACAGTAGGGGCGTTAAACATAAATACTAATAGGTCAATATATTCATTACTTTTATGTATTTAGTAATGTAGATTAAATAAGTATCTTTTAAGTTTAATTGCAATTAATTGAATAACCTTTGGACCTTATGATCATAATTTGTACGTTATATTTAGATGACTAGATTTTCAAATCGTTGTCTTGCCTGTAAAGCAAGCCATTCCCGCTGAAGAGTCAATAGTAAACTCAGTTGTTCCTGTTTCATCAGGTGCTGCTTTGTGGATTTGGGGACAAAGCTTGTATAGCCGATAGGGTTGAGAAGTTGAGTATCGAGTGGGTAGTCCTCATTCCAAAGAGGGTTCGTCCATTTATTAAGAAGTTACTCTGATACTCTATAAATTCTAGTATAAAAATAATAACTAATTTTCAATAAATAGAGCGTTAATATTGCTTAAAGTTATTTTATTCTCGTAGCTTTAAAAGCTACTCTAGGAGATTAGAGGGCCTGTATTTCAGAAGCCTCTAATGTACGTTAAGTGGTGAGTTTGAACAATTAATACCATGGAAAAAATAGCAATTGAGCAGTATAGAAGGATAGAAAAATGTTTAGTCATATCATGATTGGAACAGATGATATTGAAAGCTCGAAAAAATTCTACGACTCTATTTTAGCGGTAATCGGCATAAATAACCCAGTAAGAAATAAGAATGAAACGGGTCAACAAAGGTTGTTTTATGCCCACAATGGCTCAGTTTTTTGCATCACTGAACCTATTAATGGTGAACCAGCGAGCTTTGCTAACGGTTCAACAATAGGGTTTGTTTGCGAGTCACCGCAGCAAGTTCAAGAATTTCACGCTGTTGCAATAGCAAACGGAGCTAAGAGTATTGAAGCTCCTCCCGGCTTGAGGGATAACTCTACTGGGAAAAAACACTTGTGTTATTTTCTAGATCTTGATGGCCACAAAATCTGCGGAATGTACCGCTGCGACTAATACTTTCGTTTTGTTCAGTATACTCTTAGCTCCGAGTAAGAGTATATTCAAATGACTTAAAACTCAGGATTTTGAGCAGTCTCCATGGCGACTGCTCAGAAAATAACATTACAAATTGCACTTTTCAGGTTGTCTCAAAGTCGGGTGCTACATATTTCTTTGAATGAAGCTCAAAAATAGGTTTTAAATTTGATCTGTATTCAGTTATGACCTTCCTTCTTGCATTAAATTTAGATACCGATAAACATCTCTCCTCAACACCACACTTCAAACCCCTCCTGATTGTCCCTCTCGTAGTAACTTGTTATTTTTTGACTCGTTCGCTTCTAAGTGTGAGGCTCGTCCTATCAAAAAATACTATTGCATCAGTAATTGGCATAGCTACTTTTTAGTTGAGGCCAGTTCTCCACTTGAGGCGATTGCCAGCAAGTACAACGGAACTTATCGTTACATCGGTGATGAGATACTATCGGATGATACTGTCGTTAGCGTGATGTGCTGTGAGTATAAGGGTTACGTAGAATCTTGTTTAGAATCATTGACACTAGACGTTGATAGAGTTTTGTGGATGGACGCTTACCCAGAAACATTGCGATTTCAGGTGAATGTGAGGGGGGTATAGCCTGTTAGAAGGCATTTTTTTGTCAATAACCTGTTTTCGGCTTTTCACGCTTTTGTACTTTCAATTTAGGTGAATAGATTTTCAAATCGTTGCCTTGTCTGTAAATCAAGCCATTCTCGCTGAACCTAGCATCTTGGGGTTACTTGGGTATAAGAGGCAAGGAAAAGCTACACGTAAGTTTGTGAAATGATCGTAGGTGTCTAAACTAGAATTACAACTGGAAATCAATCTGCCAGTTGAAGAGTAAAGTTGGTGATAGTGGACTCAAATGGGAACACGTAGAGGTGAGGAAATATAGATGTCGGAAAAAAAATATCGGTTAGTAACGCGCAGTGACTTTGACGGTTTAGTATGTGCAGTTTTACTCAAGCACCTTGACCTTATTGACGATATAAAATTTGTTCATCCCAAAGACATGCAGGATGGACTGGTTGAAATAACGTCGTCTGATATAGTGACCAATCTCCCGTACGTTAAGAATGCCCACCTTGTTTTTGATCACCACCTATCTGAGACGATTCGTAATTCGAGCGAGTTACCTAATCATATTATTGATCCCAATGCGCCTTCAGCGGCAAGGGTAGTGTGGGAGCATTATGGTGGTGAAAGCGTGTTTCCTTCAGCCTGGTTAACAATGATGGAAGCAGTTGATAAAGGTGATTCTGCGCAGTTCACGCGATATGAGGTACTAGACTCAACAGGTTGGAATTTACTTAATTTCCTTATGGACGCGAGAACAGGACTTGGACGCTTCAGAGAGTTTAGGATTTCTAACTACAATTTGATGATGGATCTGATTGATTACTGTACCAAGCACACCATTGAAGAGATACTAAAACACCCTGATGTTGCGGAGCGGGTAGAGCTCTACAGAGAACACGAGTATTTCTTTCAGCAGCAAATACAACGATGTGCGACAGTTTATGACAATTTGGTGGTGTTGGATCTCACTGATGAAGAAACAATATATGCAGGCAATCGGTTTGTAATTTATGCACTCTACCCACAGTGTAATATTTCTATTCACAAGATGTGGGGCTTTCAAAAACAAAATACTGTATTTGCTACTGGAAAATCTATCTTTGATAGAAGTTCCAAGACTAACGTAGGCGAGCTGATGCTTCAGTACGGTGGTGGTGGCCATAAAGCGGCGGGGACATGCCAAATTGATAATGATAAGGCAGACCAAGTGCTGCAAGAGCTGATAAAAACCATTACCGCTGACGGCTAGTGACTCAGTTTCATCAGGGCGAGGGCGAGGCTTGAATGGAAGTTTTCCGTAAAGGAATAAAATACCGGTTACGCTTGTTGTGTGGTGAGGTATATATTCAGCTTAAGCCTCTGTTATTAAATCATTTTAAGGTGGGTGGATAGTTATCGACACACATTTTATATGGTTTTAGCCTTTGTTAAATGGGCTTTTTAGTGGATTTCCTTATCGACCTGAAGTAGTTTTTAAAACCTTCAGTAGAGAAATTAAAGACCAAGTCTTTTTCCCCTTCCTTTGCCCAAACAAAAGTAACATTCTTTGAAGTGTATTGCTCAAATTCTTCCAGTATGTAGTACTTTCCTCTTTTATTTAAGGGCACTATATTCATGAGTCTCCCATCAGAGCAGCCCAAGGAAAATTCAACCTCTTGACTATTAACTTCTATGATTGACGTAGTATTGAAATCGTCACCTTTATCGTTACAGAAGCTTTGCTCCATTATTAACCTGAAATCTATATGAGCTGGAGAATCACCTTTTGAGTGTATTTTTCGCATTACTGCTTGGTAGTTGCTGTCGTAGCTATTAACCGAGTAGGTTTGATAGTCTTTAGAGTCTCTGTGCCAAATTTGCTCTTTCACCTCTTCAGCACTAATTTGGGGAGATGATATTATTAAAATGCTCAATATAAACAAGTTTTTCATGTGAATTAATTCCAATATAGTCATTTAATCCGTATTCTATATCCTCAATTTATACAGTTTGAATTATTTCTATTCAACACCTCTATTATGCGACACATCTCATAATCGGTACAACTAGTCGTTATTGTAAATAATAACCATGATTTGATTGAATTTTGAGCAGTGCAACCCCGAAACTTGGTTTTACTTTTATCTAAGATTTGTTGCTCAAAGACGGCTACATCCTACTTTTCCCTATCAAAGATTGGTGAAAAAAATCCAGTTCAAGCTTTGCAACTGATGTTTGCCTACGGCTGCTAAAAACGAGTGTTTGATCCATTCTTTCAATTCTGTTGAGTTTTTTTCCTTACCTCCTGTTTCTAATATTGATAGATTATTGTCAATAAGTCATTGTTAAATATGACTTTCATTGATAATCTATCCTTGGGTAATATGCACTAATGGAAAAAATGATGATTGAAACAAAAAGATTAATGTTGATGAAAATTAGCTCTGGAGATCTCGAAGTCATTTCAAAAATATTGTCTAGCCCAACTCAAACAAAGTTTCTTCCTAACCAAGCGCCATATTCTGATGAGCATCAAAGGAAATACCTTTTTAATCGTATCGAGCATTGGAGCAAGTATGGCTTTGGTACCTTTGTCGTTGCGTTAAAAGAGGACCCAATTGTGAAGGTTGGGTTTGTAGGAGCTGAGTATGCTCCAAACCCGAAGTATGTTGATATTCGTTTTGGTATCGCCAGCGAGTATGAAGGTAAAGGAATGATTACTGAGTCTGCCAAATTGCTTGCCACTTGGTTTTTTGACAACACCCAGCACAGTGAACTTTATGGGGTTGCAATGGCAAACAATTTTGGTTCTAAATCTGTCCTTTCAAAAATAGGAATGCAACCGGTGAAAGGTGTGAATCTTTACGGCTGCAAGGAGTTAGAAAGTTTCTGTCTTAGGGCGATAAATACAAAGTAATTTATTTAGAATTAGAAGAGTCAGCATAGAATGAATAAACCACGTCAAAGTGACCAGATGGACGAATATGCATTATCTGTTGAGGCAAACTGAAAAAATATGAAAAAATATATTTATGGTTCGTTTTTGTTACTCATAGTTATTCTTGGTACTTATCTTTCGTTTTCTCTCTATCGGAATTTATTGCTTTCAACGAATATTGAAAATGGCCATTATAGCTCTTGCTTCAATGATCCTAAAAACAAGAAATACCGCATTGAGCAGTGGAATAAAAATGACATTTTTAATATCCAGTTTGTCGAGTCAGGTAATGCTGATTGCTTAGCTCCAAAGTTCCCTTCGATTGAGGTTTCATCCCCAGATGTCACACATTGGCTGCATATTGTGGAAACATCAGGGGATGTACAGTTTTCTGGAAAACATGCGTCCTTGGGTGACTTTGGACCACACTGGGTCTTTGTTGATGTCGCTAGCCAAGAGCAGCGTGATCGTGGTAATCCATTCTACAGTGTTGGTGAGGTGTTTCGAGATAATCCTAGCTGGACCTCGGCTCCCCATATAACTTTAAACTGGAGTGGGAAATTATTTGGCTTATCTGAGCTTAATGGTGTGTTTTACCCAGTGGGTGGTTTATCTTGGGGCTTTCATTTAAAGAGTTGGTCTTTAATACCGGAAGCCATCGCTCCTAAGTTACTCGAAAAAAGAGCTTGGCTGGATGTAGTGGAGGCACTGAATAATGATTATCCTGACTATGTATTCAGTATTAAATAAGTAACCAGTAATTCAAATAGATTAGTGCTGTTCGGCTTCAAATGTCTTTAGTCATTACGGCTTAAGTGGATTATAAATTCGTTTGGTACCTGATTGATGGTAATACCTTATAGTAGTGACCTACATCAAATTAGTTTTGCTATCGCAAAATTTTAAGCCAAGTAGTGAAGACCTCAAAACGATGAAGTCAACTAAACGTGTGAGTTCATAAAATCTTAGAGCCTAATTTTTCTGAATTAAATCTACGCTTGATATAAAATGTAAGCAAATGCATTTATGTAAGATCAGAGTATATAAGTTAGCAAGCCTATATTGGTTAAGTAAGAAAACGAGCATAGTATATAAGGTTACGATGAGTCGTAGGTAATCAAAAATTCAATAAAACACTCAACCGATGATGTTTCCTGAAATTCATAAGACATATATTTTATTTGAATATATTTTTATTGTATATTAATGTTTTTTAGAGGATATACTATTGTTATTAGAGTTTTTGGATGCTTTCTATTCCACTGGTCAAGTAACCATATTGCCCATGACGGCGATTTTCGTCATTTGGTTCTCTATAAGAGGCTTTAACAAGTATCAAATTATACTCTGCTTTCCATTTTTTCTTATTTTTATTACGACCTTCTTCTTTCCCTACTTAGCGAGAGAGAATATAAAACATATTTTAAATGAAAATGTACTGATATTTGAGGTTTCAGGATCTATAAATGAAGATTTAGTGCTGAGTGAGTTGAAATCTTTACACTTTATACTGAGCGAAAACTCACATCCTATTGGTGAGAAAATCCCAATAAAGATAGTTACTGATAAAAGCAGAAAGCAGTTATCTATATACAGAGACTATCTGAGAAAAGATAAGTACTGGTTGTATGATGAGGATTATAAATACAGCCGTGAAAATAATATCGGCTACATAATTATAAAGGATTAATATGAGAAAAATACTGCTATCCTACTCGTTTTTGGTTCATCTCTTCAAAAGGTCAGGTAAGTATACTAGTGTAACTAACACCCAAAAACGGCGAAACCCCGATGTTGGTAGCATCGGGGTTTCTAATTTTTAGATAATCGATTGGTAAGGTCGCTTATCTGATGTATGCAAAAGGTTAGGCTTCAATCCTAACGTAATTCCTTGGTGGGGAATTAGATACGGATGAAGTCCATGTGCTCAACTTTTGGCTTGAACGCGTGACGTTGAACGTCTTGTGGCTTAACTTTAAGCTCTTTGCCGTCGATAACTAGAACGATACCTTCGTAGAACTCAGGTTTGTCCATTTGGTTAACGATATCATCGTGGTTAAGAACGATAGATACGGCTGCTTCTTCACCACCGTAAACAACTGCAGGGAATTTACCAGCGTGACGTAGGCGGCGGCTCGCACCTTTACCTAGTTCAGTACGTACTACTGCTTCAAATTTCATAGTATTACTCTCAAATATAAAGTATTTAAATTCACACAAGCAATGCGACCTTGCTATGTGCTCTGCGTTTGAAAGCAAGAAAAGACTTACTTTAAAACGAGCGCGGATACTAACATTGTCAGCCTTATCTCGCAATAAAAATTGGCTATATTGACAGAATTTATCCTCGAGTTAAGAGATTGTGTTCACAGACGGTTTAACTTGTCTGAATGGAAAGTGAACAAGCCCATCACGATTGGTTAAGTGTTCTAAACGTAAAGTGATAAATATACCAACTAAGAGGAAGATATTATGAGTCAATTAAGCGTAATTATTGTTACCACAGAGCAAGATAAACGAGTCACACGATTGATGGAAGACCTAAGCCAGCAAACTTATAAAGATTTTGAGGTGGTGCTGGTTGATGCCAGCCCTGAAGGTAACATTTCAGATGTAGTCAAGGCCTACCAAGCGTCGATTCCTGAAATGAGTATTCACAAGGCGCCGGAAAGCAATCATGCGATTTGTCGTAATGTAGGGGCCGAAAATGCTAGTTATGAACGCTTACTTTTTTTGAGTGCAGAAGCCAAGTTGCCGGCTAATTTTTTAAGTGAAGCGTGCGCTCAGTTAGAGAAAAAGCATCTCGATATCGCAGGGGTTTATGTTGGCAATGAGGGCTCTGGGCTCGCAGAAAAAGGGGCTTCGCTGTGTTTTAATGCTGGGCTGTTTATGACCCAATATCTGTTCCCATCGATCACCAATGTCTGTTTATTTTCAACTCAAACGGTCCATGAACGTATCGGTGGCTTTGACGAAAAAATTATTCGTTATCGCACTAATGATTACATCAAAAGGGCAAGCAACACATGGCGTTTTCGCCTGCTCACCCTGAGCCTAGAACGTCACACTGACAAAGAAGAGGTAAAGGCGTCGATTAAATCTGGTTTTCAATTTTACAAAGACACCGTCAAACGTGCTGTTTGTGGAGAGTTTAAAAAGAGTGCTTAATGAGAAAAACAGAGAAAATTAACAATGGTGAGGAATTCCTCACTATTGTTAATAATTGAATTTATCCGGCAAGCCTTAAACTTAATTGGGCTTTAAGGCCGCCCATGGAGCTGCGAGTTAAATCGAGAGTACCGCGATAACTGTGGGCCATTTCACAAACGATATTGAGCCCCAGACCTGTACCTGGTGTACTTTCATCGAGGCGCGCGCCTCGTTTAAGGACATTGCTCAACTTATCTTCCGGGATGCCGGGGCCATCATCTTCAATGGTGATTTTTATCTCATCGGAATCCAGAACTTCTGCATGTACACGAATGATACTATGTGACCATTTATAGGCATTTTCTAATAAATTACCCAGCATTTCATCAAGGTCAGTTTGATCAACCGAGACTTCTTGTTCTGAGTCGAGTTCGTTAATGAGAGTAAGATCCCGCTCAGCGTATACTTTATTAAATGCCATGGAAATGGCATCGATTCTTTCGGCAGGATTAGCTCTTACTGAAAGAATATTTTTAGCTCCTGCCATACGAGCTCGCCCGAGGTGATAGTCAATTTGACTTTGAATTTGCTCTATAGGTGTGGCGAGTAATTTCTGTGTATCTCGGTCGAGTGTGTTGATTTCATTTTTTAACACCGAGAGAGGTGTCTTTAACGCGTGAGAAAGATTACCAGCATGATGGCGCGCTCGTTCAAGCAATTCTTGATAGTGAAAAACTAGTGCATTGAGGTCGTCAACAACAGGTGCGACTTCTTTAGGGTAATATTCATCAAGGCTGGTTTTTTCACCTTTACGAAGTTGTGAGAGCTCTTTTTGCATGCGATTGAGAGGAAACAGTGACCATTGTACCTGAAGCATGATGACCAGTAGTATTCCAAAATAAAGTAAGGCAAGAATAACCCACAGCTGATTCATCAATTCTCGCACTGTATTTTTGATTGGTTGCTCATCAATTCCCACAAAGATCTCTATTGGAGCGTCGAAATCAGGATAGTAGAGTTTAGTTTGCAGATAAATCAGTTTTTCGTGACGCGCACCAAAGGTATTTTTACCATCGGTAGAGATTTTCTGATCCCAAAGAGAGCGAGAACGGAGCAAATCTGATGGAGTCTGTGCCGACCAATATAGCCCACTATAAGGACGATTAAAACGTGGGTCGGATAGGGTAGAAGTGAGAGAAAGCTTACCGTTCTGATCAGCTTCCATAGCAGCCGAAAGTTCATCCATATACACAGAAAGTTGAGAGCGAGTGTCATCCACCATATAGTTGTAAACTCGTTTTGGAACGCTCACTCCAGCGGCAATGACCATGGCGGTTAACCAGACAACTGCCGCCAATACAAGACGGCTTTTAAGACTTAGGCGTTTAAAAACAAATTGCTTTTTATTCGGCATTGAGCTGATATCCTAGGCCGCGCACGGTTTTGATCACCTTCGGCGCTATCTTTTTGCGTATGCGTCCAACAAAGACTTCTATGGTATTGGAGTCGCGGTCAAAGTCTTGTTTGTAAATGTGCTCGACTAATTCGGTACGACTGATCACTTTTTCAGGATTATGCATAAAGTAAGCGACAACTTTGTACTCTAGTGCGGTTAAGGAAATTGCTTGTCCTTGCCACATGACTTTGGATGAGCGGGTATCCAAGCTAAGATTACCAATCTGCATGACCGGTGAGGCGTTGCCTGAAGCGCGTCGTAGCTGAGCTCGGATCCTAGCGATAAGTTCAGGCATCTCAAATGGTTTGGTGAGGTAATCGTCCGCGCCAGCGTTAAGCCCTTCAATTCTTTGTGTCAGGGTATCGCGGGCGCTCAAAATGATAACAGGTGTGTTGATGTTTTCATCACGCAGGCCATTAAGTACAGTTAGGCCGTCTAGTTTTGGCAGGCCTAAATCAAGGACAATGGCGTCCCATTCTTCTGAGGTCGCCCGGTAGAGCGCATCAATGCCGTCTTGAGAAAGTTCTGGTACCCATTCATTTTGTTCAAGAGCTTCAATGATTTGTTCACCTAAGCGGGGCTCGTCTTCGACAACAAGGATTTTCATGACAGTATCTTCTTTATTTCTTTAAGGCTTGTTTAAAATCACGACCCTTTATTTCTAGCATTTTAAGGGTTTGTGCGTTGTATTCTACTTTGATGATGTTGTTTTCATGATTGAGTTTCAGTTCATAAATCCAAATGCCATCATCTTCTTCTAGTTCGACTTTTATGATGCGACCTTTTAGGTCGCGTTCAACCGCTGCGTACATTTCAGAAAAAGGTTTGACGTAACCTTTTTGTACTGCTTCGTAGACTTCGTCTTGATCATCATCAAACTCGACTTTGGTGCCCGGTTTTCGTACGTCTTGGACAAGCGCGTGCCCATTTTCCTCACGAGTTGGTTCTTTTGCGATATGATTATCATCAAACTCGACTTTTGTGCTCGGTTTTCGTACATCTTGGACAAGCACTTGCTCATTTCCCTCACGAGTCGGTTCTTTTGCGATAGTCGAAAGAGGGGTGAAGCCCGCCATCCATGTGAGCAATAATGCTAAGCAGGTAAGTTTTTGCATAATAATATCCAATCGAATCTTACGCTCAGAGTATACCTATTCATAAATGAACACCAAGTGAATAGAGTTTAGTTGGTTAACTCATCAGCAAAAATTTTATCGCGCATTTTCCAAAAACGCCCAGATTTACGTGCGATAACAAATTGTGGAGGTCTAAATCTATGCTGGTGATCGACGACTTTAGCAGGCGAGGCTGGTTCAAAGGGACGATGTTTATCAGCAAGGTGGGGACGAACAAACTGTTGATGAAAGGTCTGTTTTTGTTTTTTGGTGCTCAGTGACCAAAACTCAGATACTTGTGCTTGGTTTTCTCCGATGTAAGAAATGCGGACACTACTTTTACCTTTATCATCTTTATGAACGCTAAGGTGCATCTCTTGACACTCAAAAACTAAGGCGTCTTTGAGGTTTAATGCCTCCTTAAGCTTTTTGTCAGGATCGACTAGAGTGGCATCACACTCGTGACAGATACGAGCTGCAATATCATTGTCTGCACCGCATTCACCACAATATTTTGCGCGAAAACGATAATTGCAATGCTCTCTTTCGCCGCTTTCATCGTCTTCGAAAAAGCCCTGACATTTGCGGCCATAATGTTCAATCAAAAAGCCATTATTATCGAGTTTGCCCCAAAAGTTGTTGTTAAAACCACAGGCGGGGCAGGGTATGGTAATGATCTCGCTGTCGGAGTCTGGCTTCTCTGCCCCTACTTCTGGTTGATAGAGATCGTAGCTATTTCCAGCATAATCTAATATTAAACACTCTTTTTTACCGTGCGATAACCTTAGCCCTCGACCAATGATTTGCTGATAAAGGCTGATCGATTCGGTCGGACGCAAGATAGCGATCAAGTCAACATGTGGTGCATCAAAACCTGTGGTTAAAACCGAGACATTCACCAAAAACTTAGTCTCTCGGTTTTTAAACTTTTGGATAATATTATCGCGCTCTTGTCCCGGAGTTTCGCCTGTGATGAGAGCCGTTGCATGATTGGGGAGCAAACCAAAGATTTCCTGGGCGTGGCGTACAGTTGCAGCAAAGATCATTACGCCTTGTTTTTCTGCAGCAAGTTGAATAATTTGCTCCACAATTTGTGGTGTTGCGCGTTTGGCTTTATCGATAACCATATCAAGTTCAGCCTCTTTATACCGCCCAGTGTTGGCAGGGGTAAGATGGGAAAAGTCATAACTTAATACTGGCGCATCCATCATTCTCGCCGGTGTTAAAAAACCCTCATCGAGTAAATAGTGTATCGGTAGTTCAAAAATACAATCGCGAAAAAACCGAGGTTCCTCACTGCGTACTAGACCACGGGTATGATATTGATAGATCCAGCCCATCCCAAGTCGATATGGTGTTGCCGTCAATCCTAGCACTTTGATGCCGGAGTTTTGATCTTGCAAGTGCCTGATAACTTTTTGGTAACTGGTATTGGTATTGTCTGGTACTCGGTGACATTCATCGATAACGAGCAGAGAAAACTGGTTTTTAAATTGATCAAGATTTCGCACCACGGATTGAACCGAGGCAAATACCACTTGTTGTTCGGTTTCTTTGCGCCCGAGTCCTGCTGAAAAGATAGAGCCTTTGAGGTCGTAGCTTTCGTATTTTTGATGGTTCTGTTCCACCAACTCTTTGACGTGAGCCAGAACTAATACACGTCCCTTAGCTAACCTGGCAAGTTCGGCTATTACTAAGCTTTTACCTGCACCTGTTGGAAGAACAAGTACCGCGGGAGTGGTGTGCTTGCGAAAATAGTGAATAACAGCTTTAACAGAGTCAGCTTGATATGGGCGAAGTGCGTACATAAATTGTCGGAAATTACTCAACTATTTATCATGGTGCGATTATAATACCCCACTTAACCAAAATGAGGTATCCATGAGGCTAGATAAATATTTGTGTGATGCATTAGGTGCAACGCGTAAAGAGGCGACAAAAATCATCAAAAGTGGTGATGTTACCGTCAATGAACAGGTGCAAAAAAGCGGCGCTTTTAAAGTGGATGACCACAGTATCGTTGAGTGGCAAGGACGTGAGGTTCAAAAACCTGGACCTCGCTATATCATGTTATTTAAGCCGGATGGTTTTGTATGTTCCCATGAGGATGGTTTCAATCAGACCGCGTTTATGTTACTCGATGAAGTAAGGATTGAAGATTTACACTTTGCGGGTAGGTTAGATGTTGATACTACCGGCTTAGTTTTAATTACTGATGACGGCCAGTGGTCACACAGAATTACCTCACCAAAGCACAAATGTGATAAAACCTATCGTGTATGGCTGGCAGATCCAATTCAACCTCACTATGCTGACGAGTTTACCAAAGGTATTCAACTCCGTAATGAAAAGGGTCTAACATTACCTGCGAAGCTTGAATTGGTGGATGCTCAAGAAAATGAGGTCCTACTCACAATCAATGAGGGTAAATACCACCAAGTGAAACGTATGTTTGCTGCGCTGGGAAATAAAGTTGAGCACCTACACCGTGAACGTATTGGGCAAATCGAGTTATGTGAAAGTTTAGAGCCTGGTGATTATCGGTATCTTACTCAAGAGGAGGTTGATTCAGTTTGGGGTTAGCTTTTGCATTGTTGTGACTGTGAAACAGTGAAGAAATCAAAGTGCTAGTGTATTGCACTAGACCATGAACTCGTTCTGATAAAATACGTGAGACTATGATAAAGCAAAACTCAATACCTACTGCCTCAAAGGTAAATACATTGTTGTTTATCTTGTTAGGTGCGATTGCTGCAATGACGCCGCTCGCGATAGATATGTACCTGCCTGCTATGCCAAATATTGCCAAAGACTTGGCGGTGGCTGAAAGTGCAGTGCAAATGACATTATCCGTTTATATCGGCGCGTTTGCAGTTGGTCAGCTAATTCATGGTCCACTGGCCGACAGTTTTGGTCGCAAGCCTGTATTACTGATAGGAATTTTCTTCTTCGCCATTGCATCGGTATTAAGCGCCATGGTGAATAGCATCGAAACCTTAATGATCGCTCGTGGGTTTCAAGGGTTCGCAGGCGCGGCAGTGGCAGTCATTATCCAAGCAATAGTGCGTGATATGTTTGATAGAGAAGATTTCACGCGAGTGATGTCCTTTGTTACTCTGATAATGACGATAGCACCCTTGGTTGGGCCTTTGCTGGGTGGGCATATTTCTGTTTGGCTTGGTTGGCGAGCCATTTTTATTATTCTGACGGTTATCGCTATCTTAATTGGCATCGCAGTTTTACGTAAAATTCCTGAGACTCTCAGTGAAAAAAATAAGCAAAGCTTACGTTTTGGTGTGGTGGCTAGAAACTATCTTTCCTTGTTTAAAGATCCAGTTGCAATGGGTTTGATTCTTTGTAGCGCATTTTCCTTTTCGGGTATGTTTGCTTTTTTGACTGCGGGTTCATTTGTCTATATTGATGTCTATGGTGTAAAGCCCGATCACTTTGGCTATTTTTTTGGATTTAATATTGTCGCTATGATGGTAATGACCAGCTTAAATGGTCGCCTAGTCAAAAAAGTTGGATCTCATTTTATGCTCAGACTTGGCTTGGCTATTCAATTTCTAGCAGGAGTAGGTCTTTTTGTTAGCCTACTCATTGGCCCTGAATTTTGGCAACTAGTGCTTTTTATTGCGCTCTATATTTCCACTTTATCAACCATAGGCAGTAACGCTTCTGGACTGCTACTGAGCCACTACCCAAAAATGGCAGGGACTGCATCATCATTGTCAGGCAGTTTACGTTTTGGAATCAGTTCACTCGTAGGAGGACTTGTCGCTTTTTTCCCTGCAAGTATCACATTATCTATGGTTGCTATGATGGCCTTCTGTGCTGCTGCTTCAGCACTTTGTTATTATCGATTTGGAAGAACTGCATAATGTCTAATTACACGTTAGAAATACGAAAACTCATTAGCTCAGCATTAGAGGAGGTAGCTATTGAGCATCAATCTGGGCGTTTGGTCAACGGCGCCAAAGCTAATAACTTATTTTTGGTTCGTTGGGTAACGAAGGCTCTGAAATCACAACACTTTTCTAAACAAGTCTCTGAAGATCTGGTTCGCTGGCAAAAACAAGGACGCTCAAAAGGCCATAATTCAGATTTAATGAGTACCTTTAAACGTATTGATGATTTTTATGCATATTTTTTCCCTGAGGGAGATCAGGAGTGGACGATAACTGATAAGTCTATCGATAAATTCTTGGATATGATGGAGCAGAGCGGTTGGGAAGTTTCCACATCTGAGCCTTTGGTTAATTGTGGGAAAGTACAGATTTTCACAGAGGGCCCTAATTCTCTCGCGTTATGTTCGAATCAATGTGATGACTGTTTCGATGGTGCTGAATTAGTGCGTCCAATGAGTTTGTTTGTTAGGGGGCATCATGCTGACTTTGTTGAGAAGGCCTCAGCTGCGGGTTTCATGGTTCACAAAGTGACCGATTACAAATCCAACGTAAAGTACCACGGTGAGTATCTTATTTTTCCTGGGAATTTAGGCAACCAGCTAGCTGAAATACCAATTAACTTTAATGCTTAATGGGTGAGGTTTTCGAGTTCTTAAGTGACATTGTCACTCAAAAAGAGGTTGCCACTTCAATATAAGACAAGGTTCTTATGAGGTGGCCCTTTTTTTATACGAATTTTTGTGATCTCGTAGTCAAATAACTTCCTTGGAATATCGAATTGGTGTACATTCATGTGTCTTAATATTGGCTAACGAGTAATTGCATGCTGCGACTAACAGACCTGTGTAAAGGATATACAGACGGGGGAGAATTTCATCCTGTTTTACAAGGTGCTGAGTTATTTCTAAAACAAGGCGAACAAGTCGCTTTGATGGGAGAGAGTGGTTCAGGCAAAAGTACTTTGCTCAACCTTATTGCAGGCCTTGATGTGGTAGATTCGGGAGAGGTGTTGTTTCCCAATTTTTCTATGCATCAGGTCACTGATTTTAAAAGAACAGCATATCGCCGTGAAAATATAGGCTTAATTTTTCAGCAATTTAACCTTCTACCAACACTCAATATTGCGGACAATATTCGCTTTTGTCGCCAGCTAAAAGGGCAATCTGAAGATCGAGAGTTATGGCGTCAGGTTGTATCGGCTTTGGATCTTATGCCACTTTTAGGTCGTTATCCTGAAGAAGTTTCTGGTGGCCAACAACAAAGAGCAGCGATTGCCCGAGCTTTGTATATGGAACCTAAAATATTGCTCGCGGATGAGCCGACCGGTAGTCTTGATGAAAAGAATGCCGAGGCGGTCATGCGATTATTAACTCGCTTAACTCGACAACTTGACTGCACATTATTACTCGTTACGCATAGTGAACAAGTAGCAACCCATATGGAAGGTAAAGTACGCCTCCAAGGAGGGCAACTGCATGTTATGGCCCGTAGTTAAAGCACTGATCGGCCATTACAGACGCTATCCTTTTCAAGTCCTATTGGTATGGCTTGGGTTGACCTTGGGTGTTTCTTTGTTGGTGGGTGTTCTCGCAATTAATCATCATGCTTACAAGAGTTACCAAAATGGTGAAAAACTTTTTTCTAATCCTCTTCCCTATCGTATTCGTCCTAAACAGACTATCAATAAGATTCCTCAAGGCTTCTATATCGAGCTGCGTAGAGCAGGTTTTAACCAATGCGCTCCTTTTGATAGCTTGCCTATTCAAACACCATCGGGAAAAAGTTTAACTCTTATTGGCCTTGACCCTAGTGCTCTAGTGCAATTAGTTAAAGGGACACCAGTCGAGGAGTTGGACTACTTCATACTGATGCAACCCCCTTACCCTGTTTTAGTCAGTGAAGATTTAGCCGGTCACTTTAAGTGGAAAAACGGCGATACGATAAAACTCAGCGATGGTCAGCGTATCGGACCCATTAAAGTGGATTCTAAAGGCCTACTGCACGGAACTCGACTTGTCGCGGATATGTCGGTCCTACGTGGACTTGAGCGTAGCGCTACGATTTCATTAATTGCATGCAGTGATATGCCAAGCAGTAAGCTTGCGAATTTAAAAGCAAATCTTCCGAGTGGTGTTGAACTAGTTCGTAGCTCAGCAGTCGAGTTCGAGACTCTAACCAGAGCATTTCATGTTAACCTCAATGCCATGGGAATGCTTGCGTTTTTAGTCGGCTTGTTCATTTTTTATCAGGCAATGTCCCTTTCTTTAAATCAACGCCAGCGCCTTGTAGGAATGCTGCGGCAAACAGGGGTATCGGGCTGGCAATTGACACGTGCTCTTTCTCTTGAGCTCTTTGTGTTGATATTTGTTTGTTGGTTGTGTGGAAATCTATTTGGTTTATTTTTAGCGAACCAGTTGATCCCTAAGGTTTCGTCAAGTTTAGCTGATCTTTATGGAGCAAATGTTGGTTTGCATGTTAGTTGGGATTGGAAAGCCAGTTTTGATAGCTTGGTTCTTTGTGTGTTAGGGGCAGCTATTGCTTGTACCTGGCCATTAGTACGCTTGATTCGAACTCAACCGATTCGATTGACCACTCGATTAGCATTGATTCGCTTTACGGGAAAAGAATTTTCTTTGCAGGCACTTGTCGCTTGTGGGTTAGCAGTTGCAGCGATAGCTGTATACCAAGCGCCACACACGGAGGGCTCGGGCTACGCGATAATTACTTTTATGTTCCTCAGTACGGCTTTAATGACACCGTTTATTATCTGGAAGGTATTTGATACTTTCTCTTATATCTTGCCTTGGGTAAAAGTGCGTTGGTTTTTTGCCGATGCTGCAGCCAGTATGAGTTATCGTGGTGTAGCGACGATGGCTTTCATGCTTGCTATGGCTGCCAATATCGGCATAGAGACTATGATAAGTAGTTTTCGAGATACTACCGATAAATGGCTAAATCAGAGACTTGCTGCGGATGTGTATGTTTATCCTCATAATAACGTCGCATCAAGAATGAGTGTTTGGCTTAAAGCACAGCCTGAAGTCAATGCTGTTTGGTGGCGTTGGGAAAAAGAGGTACAAACTTCTAAAGGCATTATCCAGGTTGTCAGTACCGGAGACTCAGATTCTGAACTGGATTCTATGACTGTTAAGTTAGGCGTTCCCAATTATTGGTATCATCTTCACCACTCAAAGAGTGTGATGATCAGTGAATCAATGGCACTCAAGCTCAACATTCGACCAGGCGACCAGCTTGATTTATCAGGAAATTTGGGTGCCGGATGGAGAGTTGTAGGTGTTTACTATGACTACGGTAATCCATTTAACCAAATTCTCCTATCACAGAGAAATTGGCTTCAAGGTTATTCTGGTGGCGGTTCCGTCGTTCTTGGTGTCAGACTGGATGATAAAAAAGACATTGATGATTTTTCCGGCCGACTATCGCGCAAGTTCAAATTGAGCTCTGAACGACTATTCGATAATAGTCACATTTATGCTCATGCTTTAAAGACGTTTGATCGAACATTTTCAATTGCAGATACATTGGGTAACATTACCTTGGTGATTGCTGTCTTGGGAATTTCATTTGCGACTATGGCTGGGGAAACATCGCGCCAACAAAATATTGCTTTACTGCGCTGTCTCGGTATTTCTGGAAGAGAAATTTTGGTTTTTGCGGGGTTACAACTACTCGTATTTGGAATAATATCAATTCTGATCGCTATACCTCTGGGTCTTGTTTTAGCCAACCTAGTGGTTGAAATCATCATTAAGAATTATTTTGGATGGACTATGGTATTAAACTTTATTCCACAGGATTATTTAGTTTCCGTTGTTCTGATTCTTATTGCTTTGATTTTCGCTGGATCCTTGGCCGTTGTCAGAGTGGTCAAGCTCGCCCCGATTAAATCATTGAGAGATGCCGTTTAAATGTTTAGAAGTAAAGTCACTTTGGCGTGCGTTTTGTTAACTTTGCTAGTGTTGGGTACCTTATATTTCTTCTCACCAAATTACGGCTATCACGTCATTGAACGAGAGCATGAAAATACAATTACCGATTACACACACAGCGATGTTTTTGAGCCTGTTCTGCCCAACGACAAAGTGACTCTGCCCAGTGCTTACCAAGCACAAAGGGAATTTAAGCATGGCATTTGGCACTTTTTCGCCAATGTAGTCGATCACTCAGGCAAAAAATTTGGAATTCAATGGAGTTTTTATCGGATTGGGCAAGCTGAATCGGTGGCACATGGTTGGTCCAATTCTGAATTGTACATAGCCTATATCGTTATTTCAGATAACAATAAGGTGTGGAAACAACAACGGATAGCTCGTGGTGGTATTGGGCAAGCTGGTATACTAAACAATCCATTCAGATTGTGGGTAGATAATTGGCAATGGAATTCAACAGGTCATGCCCCTCTACCTGGAGTGCTTTCGGTTGCTACCGACGATTTTTCGATTAGACTGAGTACGGTGAAATCTGGGCCGATAATAATTTCAGGTGAGGGAGGCTATGTCAAAAAGCATGACCTTCTTCCGATGGCTTCCAAACGTATTACCGCACCTTTTCTAGACGTTGAGGGCGAGATGCAACTGGGGCAAGGGACAAATATTCCCTTTTCTGGCTCAGGTTGGATGAGCAAAGAGTGGGGTAACCAGGTGGTTCCTGAACGTAACCAACAAGGTTTAAATCTTGCTTTCAATTTAGATAACGGTAGCAACCTTTTTATAGAACGCTACCACCCTAAAGGACAGAGTGAATTTCTAACTGGTCAACTGGTGAGAAAAGATGGTACCTCTATCGTCCTCAATGCTAAAGACATAAAGCTTAGCTCTCTCGAAGATACTTCCAATGGCGGTTTGCCCTTGGCTTGGTCCTTGTCATTACCTAAATACGATATTGAACTCAAAACACAGGTGCTCAACACGAAGCTTTGGCTGCCGTTTACTCTTCCTTATTGGGAAGGCGCTATATATGCGACAGGAACTCATACCGCTTCGGGTTTTATGCAGCTAACAGGTTTTGAGTAAAAATTAGCAATAATGGATGTTCTTTACATTTATGAGCAGCAGGTTGCTCATTTAATGTGGAAACTATTTGAATTTGCCTATAATAATAAAGGGAAAATTTGATGTTTATGAGTATTGTGATTCGGAAAAACCGAAATTAAAACTCAAAACAATCGATTTTTCTAGATGTGGCTAACTGTATAAACTCAAACGTATTCATTGTTAATCGCTTCTATACATCATAACAATAAGGGCAAAATATCATGAGAGATATGATTCGCGATTTTTTAAAAATGGAATCTGCTAGCGGTATCCTCCTTGTGGTCGCAGCGGCAGTAGCCATGTTAATCGCAAACACTACCCTGTACGATGCGTATCAAGGTTTCCAGAATGCTTACATTTTAGGTTTGTCTGTATCACACTGGATTAATGACGGCCTCATGGCCATTTTCTTTCTTCTTATCGGACTAGAGGTAAAAAGAGAGTTGCTCGAGGGAGCACTTAAGTCGAAAGAAACTGCGGTTTTTCCCGCCATTGCCGCTGTAGGGGGGATGTTACTGCCTGCGGTTGTCTATTTGTTGTTTAACTACCAAGACCCACAAGCGATTAAAGGCTGGGCAATACCGGCAGCAACAGACATTGCCTTTGCACTAGGTATCATGGCATTGCTCGGTAAAAGAGTACCTGTAAGTCTCAAAGTGTTTCTCCTCGCACTGGCTATTATTGATGATCTCGGTGTCGTCGTCATCATCGCACTTTTTTACACGGGAGAATTATCCACGACTGCGCTCGCAGTAGGGTTCGCTATGACGGCAGCCTTGTTCTTATTAAATGCTAAACAAGTGACTCGGCTTACACCCTATGTCGTTGTAGGAGCCATTCTTTGGGTAGCAGTATTGAAATCAGGAGTTCATGCGACATTAGCTGGCGTGGTTATCGGTTTTGCAATACCACTCCAGGGGAAAAAGGGTGGCAAGTCACCACTCAAGCACATGGAACATGCACTGCATCCTTATGTGGCGTTCTTAATTCTTCCTGTATTTGCATTCGCTAACGCGGGCATTTCTTTGCAAGGTGTCTCGTTTGAGGGACTAACATCTATGTTACCACTCGGAATTGCAATGGGATTGCTAATTGGTAAGCCGCTCGGTATCTTTTCGTTTAGCTGGTTGGCTGTGAAGTCGGGAGTTGCTAAATTACCAGAAGGTGTCAATTTTATACATATTTTCGCAGTGTCGGTACTCTGTGGTATCGGCTTTACGATGTCAATTTTCATCTCTTCACTGGCGTTTGGTAGTGGGAATGCAGAGTTTGATACCTATGCCAGACTTGGGATATTAATGGGCTCGACGACGGCGGCTATCTTAGGGTACATATTATTGAGCGCATCTTTACCAAAGAAGCTAAATAGTGTTGAGAGTTCAGCTGAGGTCAAGTCTCAACACTAAACAAGACCACTTTTTCCTATTAAGGCGCTCGATTTGAGCGCCTTTCTTTTTTCTGGGTATGGCTTCAACCAATGTTAAACTTGCGGTAATCGTCTTGATGCTATTTTCTTGATTCAATCCAAACTTTGATTGCGTGACCATAGTTTAAATCAGGTTGGTGAAATTTATTGCCAGACTAAACGGGTTTGTGTTAGCTTTCGCGGTAATCTCGGAGGGTAGTATTTTCTGGGGGATACGCGCATTGCTCATTCAGGCTGAGTGTACAATGCGTAGGGTAGGTATCAACATACTTTTGTGTTGATAGACGGGATACTGATGCTGTTACTAGCATATAAATAGGAAACCCAACATTGAAATTACACAACACAACTAACATCATCAGCTTAGCCACTTCACATCCACCTGTAGTTCAGTGCTGTCGCATCGCCGAACCTTGATCTAATTACTCACGATATTAACCGTCCATAAGGATGGCTACTTTGTGCGCGCTTTATTTTTGAAGCGTTCAGTGTATTGTTTTACCTCACAGATTGCCGTTTATGAGGTAAATACCAAAGGGAAATAACATGGGTACAGCCTTTGAAGTTGATGAGACAATAAAAAACAACCTATCGAGCAATCTCAGCTTGATGGATTATCCTAATCCTTCGGAATTATATAATCTATCATCTGATCTTATTCTCAAGGAGCAAGAGCAACATGAATCTTCAGTTCGTTCTTATCCGAGACGACTTCCCATTGCTATAAAACAAGCTTACGGTGCTCTGGTTGAGGATATGAAGGGTCAAATTTACCTAGATTGCTTGGCCGGAGCCGGAACTTTAGCTCTTGGTTACAATCATTCAGAAATAAACCAAGCTCTCAAAAAACAATTGGATAGTGGGCTTCCCTATCAAACGCTTGATATAGCGACAGAATCCAAGACTCACTTCATTAAAACGGTGAAAAGCTTTTTACCCCCATCACTAGCAAACGATAGCGTGATTCAATTTTGCGGTCCTTCTGGGGCTGATGCTGTCGAGGCTGCTATCAAGTTAGCGAAGCAAACCACAGGTCGGAATGGTATGTTTGCATTCCGTGGTGCTTATCATGGCATGACTAACGGTACGATGGCGATGATGGGGAATCTATCGACTAAATCTCGACGTACTGGTTTGATGTCTGATGTACACTTTATGCCTTTTCCTTATGCTCTGCGTTGCCCATTTGGTTTAGGCGGAGAAAAAGGTGCTGAAGCTGGTATTCGCTATATAGAGCGACTCCTCCACGATGATGAGTCTGGTCTATTAAAACCTGCAGCATTTATTGTTGAACCTATCCAAGGTGAGGGAGGAGTGATTCCAGCTCCCGCTTTTTGGTTAAAAGAATTAAGACGCCTTTGTGACGAACATGACATTCTCCTAATTTTTGATGAAATTCAATGTGGTGTTGGTAAATCTGGGTACAACTTCGCGTTTGAAGAATCTGGTGTTATTCCCGATATCCTCTGTCTGTCGAAAGCCATTGGTGGAGGTATGCCAATGTCACTACTGGTTATAAAGCAAGAATATGATACCTGGAAGCCAGGAGAGCATACAGGAACCTTTAGAGGCAATCAGCTTGCTATGGTTGCAGGGGCAAAAGCACTCGAGATCATTAAACGCGATAAGCTTGTCGAGCATGCAAATTGCGCAGGCCAATACTTCCGTCATGGTTTAGAGGAACTCAAAAGGCGAGTCGATTGTATTGCTGAAGTTCGTGGGAAAGGCCTGATGCTTGGTATGGAGCTTAAAAAACCAGGTAGTGAAATCAATCAATTCGGTGAGCCAGTTTCCGATGGGGAACTCACATTAAGAGTTCAAAGAGCAGCATTGGAAAGAGGTCTGATGGTGGAGAAAGGAGGGAGAGACGGCTCTGTGATTCGCTTTTTACCTCCTTTAATTATCTCCTTCGCACAGATCGATTTTGCTTTGAAAGTTATAGAAGAAGCAATTCTAGCTTCCGGTGGATCCTTAATTGAAACACAAGAATCAAACAATGAGTGGACGAAACATTTTATTCAAGTTGGTCAGGGTGGGAGTGACGAGTTTGTAAAGGTGATGAACCATACTGTGTCACAAATTAAGACATTATTCGAGGAGACGGGTGCGCCGTATTCAGGGTTAGATCCTGTGGAACTGGAGCGCAGAATTCAAAGTCAGCAGTTTCCCAAACAAGGTAACTCACTAAAAGCGGTTGTGACCGATACATCAAATTTGATCGCCAGAAACTCTATCATAGTCCAGCATCCAAGTTGTATTGCACACCTGCATACACCACCGATGATCTCATCCATTGTTGCTGAGACTATCATTGCGACTTTAAACCAATCGATGGATTCCTGGGATCAGGCTTCTGCAGCGACGTACTTAGAACAAAAAGTGGTGGATTGGCTGTGCGGTTTGTATGCTCTTGGTGATCATGCTGATGGTATTTTTACTAGCGGTGGCACTCAAAGTAACCTAATGGGATTGTTACTTGCGAGGGATTGGATCGCTAAGAGAATCGCCGGACATTCTGTTCAACAAGCTGGCTTACCGAACTGTTACGATAAATTGCGCATTGTATGCTCCGAAACGTCGCACTTTACAATACAAAAGTCAGCTTCTTTACTTGGCTTGGGTGAACGCGCTGTACATTGTGTTGCATCAAATAATGATGGAAGCATTAACATTACAGCACTAGCTGAGGCTCTCCAAAGCTTGAAAAATGAGGGGCTTATTCCGTTTACTGTTGTGGGAACAGCAGGCACAACCGACCATGGTGCTATTGACAACCTGTCTGCAATGGCTGACCTAGCAAGTCAACATGAAGCTTGGTTTCATGTCGATGGGGCTTATGGTGGCGCTCTTATTTTAAGCAGTAGAAAGAGCATATTAAAGGGGATTGAAAAAGCCGATTCTCTCAGTGTTGATTTCCACAAACTTTTTTACCAAACCATCAGTTGCGGTGCTTTACTGGTGAAAAATAAACAGGACTTCAGATGTTTACTTCATCATGCTGATTACCTGAACCGTGAGCACGATACGCTGCCGAATCTTGTTGATAAGTCGATATCTACAACCAAACGATTTGATGCTCTTAAAGTTTTCATGACGATGCAAAATGTCGGAGAAGCGACGTTAGGTGAAATGTATGATCATCTTCTCGCACAAACTCAACAAGTAGCGCAAATTGTTGATGAGCTTGATCAGTTTGAACTTCTTGCTCAACCATTGTTATCAACAATATTATTTCGTTACAAAGGCCAGATTTCCACTAGCTTAGATAAATTTAATCAGCACTTACGATTGGCAGCTTTGAAGCGAGGTACTGCTGTTTTAGGTGAAACGGTTTTCGACGGTAAATCCGCATTAAAATTAACAATCCTGAACCCTTGCTTGGGTATTTCAGATTTTCACACTCTATTCGAAGATATTGATAGTTTGGCAATAGAATTAGCAGAGAGAGGACAATAGATATTATGGCGATATTACAGATTGGTGCAGGTGGTGTTGGATGGGTTATTGCTCACAAGGCTGCGCAAAACAATGATGTACTTGGTGATATTACGATTGCCTCTCGAACACTGAGTAAATGTGAGAAGATAATAGATTCAATTAAATCCAAAGGTAATTTAAAAGACACCACCAAAAACTTGGCTGCCTATACGGTCAATGCTGATGATGTCGATGCACTTTTGACTCTTATCGATCAGGTGAAACCCGATCTAGTAATTAATGCTGGACCTCCATGGGTAAATATGACCATTATGGAAGCATGTTATCAGGCCAAGGTGAGCTATCTGGATACTTCTGTTGCAGTCGATCTATGTTCAGAAGGCCAGCAAGTCCCACAAGCTTATGATTGGCAGTGGGAATACAGAGAAAAATTTGAACAAGCGGGTATTACGGGTATTTTAGGTGCGGGTTTTGATCCAGGGGTAGTATCTGTATTCGCAGCCTATGCTGTAAAACATCTATTTGATGAGATAGATATTATAGATGTCATGGATGTCAATGCTGGTGACCATGGTAAAAAGTTTGCTACTAACTTTGATCCAGAAACCAATATGCTTGAAATTCAAGGAGACTCGTTTTATTGGGAAGATAATGCATGGAAGCAAGTGCCTTGCCACTCACGAATGCTTGAGTTCGATTTCCCATTAGTTGGTAAACATAAAGTTTACTCAATGGCTCATGATGAAGTACGTTCTATGAAGGAGTTTATACCTGCAAAACGTATTGAGTTTTGGATGGGTTTTGGGGATAAGTATCTAAACTATTTCAATTGTATGAAAGACATTGGCCTTTTAAGCCCAGAGCCTCTCGAGTTGCATGATGGAACAGTAGTTCAGCCATTGCATGTTTTAAAAGCACTGTTGCCAGATCCAACTTCGTTGGCTCCGGGGTACACTGGTAAAACGTGCATTGGAACTTGGGTTCAAGGCTCTAAAGATGGTAAAGATAGAAGTGTGTTTATTTATAATAATGCTGATCATGAAGTAGCTTATGATGATGTTGAGCACCAAGCTATCTCTTATACAACGGGGGTTCCAGCTATTACAGCAGCATTACAGTTCTTCAATGGTAATTGGGCTGACAACGGTGTATTTAATATGGAACAGTTGGATCCTGACCCATTTTTGGAAATGATGCCGTCTATCGGTCTAGATTGGCATGTTCAGGAACTTGAGCCGGGTCAGCCTGAAATCCACACTTTGAAATAATAGCTATCTTAATATCTAAATGAGCCAAAATGTTGGCTCATTTGTCATGAGTAACCACAATGCAAAACAGTGAATTTAAAACCCCTTTTTTTATGATCGATGAGAATAAGTTGATCGAAAACTTAAAGATTGCACAGCATCTCAAGGATATATCGGGTGCTAAATTAGTACTTGCGCTAAAGTGTTTTTCAACTTGGGGAGTCTTTGACATCATTAAACCATATTTGGATGGTACGACAAGTTCAGGCCCTTTCGAGGTGAAATTAGGTTATGAAACATTTGGAAAGGAAACTCATGCTTATAGCGTTGGATATAGTAAAGAAGACGTGGAGGCCGTATCCACGTATTGCGATAAGTTAATCTTTAATTCACAAAGCCAACTTCAGGCTTATCGCCATCTTGTAAAAGAAGGTACATCTATAGGCTTGAGACTTAACCCAGGCGTTAGTCATGCTTCTCAAGATCTTGCAGATCCTGCTAGGCAGTTTTCGAGGCTTGGTGTTCACCAAGAGCAGCTCTTATCTGAATCTTTTAATTGCATTGATGGTGCGATGTTCCATATGAATTGTGAAAATAAGGATGCAGGGTCATTTTCGCAATTGCTGGAACAAATTTCTGAAAACTTTGGTGAGTATCTAAATCAACTTAAGTGGGTGAGCTTGGGTGGCGGCATTTTTTTTACTTGGCCTGGTTATGATATTCAAACATTGGGCAAGTCGTTACGAGATTTTGCCAAAAGACATGGCGTACAAGTCTATTTGGAGCCAGGGGAGGCAATTATCACCGAAACCACAGATCTTGTTGTGACTGTTGTTGATATTGTTGAAAATGGTATGAGGACAGCAATTGTCGATTCGGCAACTGAGGCTCATCGCTTGGACACTCTTATATATAACGAGCCAGCATCTGTGCTTGAAGCAAGTAATGATGGAGAACATCAGTATGTAATTGGCTCTTGTTCATGTTTAGCTGGTGACCAGTTTTGTATCGCTCGATTTGATAAACCACTTGAAATAGGGCAGCGATTACATATTCAGGATAGTGCAGGATATACCATGGTGAAGTTGAATTGGTTTAACGGTCTGAGAATGCCAAGTATTTATTGTCGCCGTTCTAACGGAGAAGTACGGAAACTGAATGAATTTGGTTACCAAGATTTTAAAGATGCGCTTTCAAGATGGCGAGTGTAATCACCTATTCGTTTATGCTTGGTACTGTGTTTTTCATTCTACAGTACCAAAATTATTAGAAGCTTATACTTAGCTGAGCACCATAGAAAATTTTATCATGACTTGCGCCAGAATCGAGTGCAAATTGGCTGGCGCTAGTATTTCCAAACCAAGGGTTGCCAGTGTATGTAAACTCTGCGCTTCCACCCCAGGCATTGCTCACCCAACCATGTATATGGCCAACTGGGTTAAGTAGAAACAGAGTAATATCACCGACAAATACCGAGCCTAACACTTCTCCGCCCGAATCAATAATATCCTGCTCCTGTTCGAGCATTATTTCTCCCACAACAGCACCAAAAAATGGAGTAACAAAAATATCTTGCCACGATGGTATTTCAGCGAATGCTTCAACGCCATATTCCCAAAAAAATGTTGACATGGTAGCTGAGTATAGAAATGACTCAAATTCGTCAAAACCAGCATGCCTTGCTGCTGTGTAGTAAACACCACCAAAATAAGGATGCATTATGTAATTTAAGAAATGCTCATCTCTATCCCATATAGGTCCATTTGTTACGTTATCCTTCCACTTGGGCCCCAAGCGGCTCAAGTCGCGATCCTCCTCATCCCACTTCGTAATGGATTCAGGTAGTAGCGTCATCAACCCCACAGTCGCCACACTGAGTCCGAGAATTGTATAAGTTTGTCCTTTTAGGTAATCCCAGTCTTTCTCACTAGAAATTGATAAGTGTTTGGGCAGTGTATCCACTTCGGCATTGAGTGTTTCTTCAGTTAATCCGTAGGAAAAGTCGTCTCCTCCCTTCGTTATAGAGGCAATCTCAGGTAGTGTATGCGTAGGTGGCAGTGGTGTAATTTTGAGGTAACTCTCCAAATTTTCATTATTGTTGTAATTTGTTGCGCTGACGGATGTAGATACTGATAGTATTAGAGCTGCTAGGTTAGTTCTTATCATAAATGTACCTCAAAATACTATTCTGCCGATTTTCAAGTAAGTATGTAGCAAGAATATGATAATAGAAATAAGCAATTGCCTTAAATAAGAGCCGTATTCACTTAATAAAAAACGACCAAAATAAGACTCAATTAAATAACTTAAATTTGTGATGTTATCCACTAAAAGGACAAAGTATGCTAAAGATTGCACTGCTAAGCACCGGGGAAGAAGTCCTTCATGGTGATATTGTTGACACAAATGCTGCTTGGCTTTCCCAGCAAATGTTTGAGCAGGGGTTCAGTATCTGTAAACGTTCTACGGTTGGAGATGAGATAGGCAGTCTTACCGAGGAGCTTGTGATGTTGAGCTTCAACTCTGATATCGTTATTGTAAATGGTGGTTTGGGACCGACTAGTGATGATTTGAGTACTGAAGCCGCTGGAAGAGCGTCTGAGCAGCCTTTGGTTTTGTTTGACGAATGGTTTGAACATATGAAAGCTTTCTTCCAAAAGCGAGGCAAAGAAATGCCTGAGTGCAACCGCAAACAAGCTATGCTACCCAAAGGAGCGGCGATCATTCATAACCCTATTGGTACCGCATGTGGCTTTAAACTTCAATTAAATGACTGTATCTTTTATTTCACGCCTGGTGTACCAAAAGAATTTAAGTTAATGGTTACGGAACAGATCATCCCAGATTTAAGGCGAAACTATCCCGATGTGACTGGGCTCGAATGCAGCAAGTTATACACCTTTGGCACGTCAGAGTCTGCTCTGTCTGAAAAGCTGGATAAAGTACAATTACCTGATGGTTACACTATCGGCTACCGGTGCTATTTACCTTTTATTGAGGTTAAGCTGTTTGGGCCTAAAAACCAGTTACAAGTGCGTTTAAAAGTCCTCGACATTTTACTCAGCTTAATTAACCAACATGTTGTCAGTATTGATGAAACTATGCAAGAGAGAGTGGCTCACTTGATTGAGGATAAAGGTTACTCAATTTCCACAGCTGAGCAGTCGACATACGGTATGCTTTCGCAATGGCTTCATACATTCCCCAAAGCAGCAAATTATTGCGGGCATGGATGGATTTTGGGAGATTCAGTTAATGTTGGTGATGAGTTGACTGACTCTCTGGCCTCCGCTTTGGCATTAGCTGCAGCCACGAGAGATAAATGTTCAACTGATATCGCAATTGTGACCGGAAAAGTGAGTGAAATAGCATTTTCGGTGGTCATTGCTGTCCCTGAAGGTGAGTGGGGACAAACCGTGACGTTTAAAGGGGAGTATGCTCAGGAAGACAGGTCAACACTGATTACGACTCTTGCAGCAGATATGATCAGGCGTTATTTGACGAGTCAGGTAATGTTTCCTGAATATGGTGTGTTTACTCGTAATAAAGAAATATTTATTCCTCGAACTATGATCGCTGATTAATGTTACAGCAATTTAATAATACTATTATCAATTATATATAATTGATTTTAATAGTTATTACGCAAATCTAACTTTGATTTTTTTTTATGAAAAATTCATATAATTATTAAGTCAATGATTTCCAATAAAACGAGATCTTTGTGTGATTTTAAGGTGTGAATAACAACAAAGAGGCTATAGAATAACAAGCAGCAGGTGTGTTATTACGTGAGGGTAACATGTTTAATCAATCAAAAATCTTGGTTTGGTATCAGGTTTCCGATCAAAAAATCTTTTTAGGTGAAGCGTTTAGTGGAGAGGACGAAGACGTATTTTCACAATGGGTGAGTGCACCTCAAGAACCGACTGGCGACAATGTCCTCGGTTACCACCTGTCCCTGATCGACAATGATGGCAAGCAAATTGCGGATAAGTTCGTTTCTATGTTGACGGCTGAGAGTTTACTCACGGGTCAGCGCTTAGAAGTGGATTAGGGTCAGAATACACTGACCTTATTATTTTTTATGCACGTTTGTCTTTTAATGTGTACTTGACATCGGTGAGTTTGATATCTGAAGTTGCACGACATATGCAAGGCAGAATTTCGTTAGGTTGTAGATAAGCCATTGCAAAACCCGTGTACTCAACCTGACCCTCGACAAGTTTACACCGACAAGAACCGCAGTGTCCGTCCCTGCATTGATATTCAGGTTCAAGGCCCGCTTTTTCAAGTGATTGTAAAATACAATCACTTGAAAGGCTGTCTAACATAATAACATCGTTAACTTTAATTTTTGGCATTAAAGTTCGAAGTCCTTAAAATCGTCAACGCGGACATCGCTATCTATCTGTCCGACAAGGTAGGACGATATCTCTGCTTCTTGCGGTGCAACTTGAACGTTGTCAGATGAAAGCCAAGCATTTATCCATGGTATCGGATTACTTGTTGCCTCTGGATAAGCTGCATCTAAACCGACGGCTTGCATACGAATATTGGTAATGTATTCGACATACTGGCTCAAAATATCTTTGTTAAGACCGATCATTGACCCATCTTTAAATAAATATTCTGCCCACTCTTTTTCTTGCTCTGCGGCGTCTTTAAAAAGGTCAAAACATTCTTGTTTGCACTCTTCAGCGATTTGCATAAAAGAAAAGTCATCTTGGCCATTACGCAGTAGATTAATCATGTGTTGAGTGCCAGTGAGGTGAAGAGCTTCATCTCGTGCTATCAGTTTAATGATCTTGGCGTTGCCTTCCATCAATTCACGCTCGGCAAAGGCAAAAGAACAGGCAAAACTGACGTAAAAGCGTATTGCTTCTAATGCATTAACAGACATTAGACACAGATACAGTTTCTTTTTCAAGTTGTGAAGACTAACGTTAACTTCTTCACCACCGATGACGTGTTTACCTTCGCCATAACGATGATAGTCATTCGTCAACTGAATCAAGTCATCGTAATAATGCGAAATATCTTCAGCACGTTTCAAGATATGTTCATTTTCAACAATATCATCAAAAACAAGTCCTGGATCATTCACTATGTTACGAATGATGTGGGTGTATGAGCGAGAATGAATTGTTTCAGAGAACGACCAAGTTTCAATCCATGTTTCAACCTCTGGTAATGAAACAAGAGGAAGCAAGGCAACGTTTGGACTTCGGCCTTGGATCGAGTCTAGGAGCGTTTGGTATTTCAAATTGGAGATGAAAATATGTTTTTCATGCTCAGGTAGCTTATTGAAATCAATACGATCGCTTGAAACGTCAACCTCTTCCGGACGCCAGAAAAAGGATAGCTGCTTCTCGATGAGTTTTTCAAAAATCTCAAACTTTTGTTGATCGTATCGAGCGACATTTACCGACTGACCTAAAAACATGGGCTCTTTAAGCTGGTCATTTTTAGTTCGGTTGAAAGTACTGTAAGCCATATTGCCTCAATCTTTTTTTGGGCCCCTCGTGTTGAGGGGCAAATCATTACTTCAGTGTAAAATGTTAACCGTATTAAATCTTACAACCACCACCAGCACAATCATCATCTTGTGGCTGTACGGCATCTTTTTGGTCGTCACTCGCGCCATCACGCGTGTTGTGGTAATAGAGAGTCTTCACACCATACTTGTATGCTGTGAGAAGGTCTTGTAATAACTTCTTCATTGGCACTTTACCACTCTCAAAGCGAGTTGGGTCGTAGTTGGTATTTGCCGATATTGCCTGGTCAACGAATTTTTGCATGATACCAACTAAGTGCAAATAACCATCGTTAGAGCCAATATCCCATAGAAGTTCGTAGTTTTCTTTATATTCAGAGAACTCAGGTACAACTTGTTTCAAAATACCATCTTTAGATGCTTTTATTGACACATACCCTCGAGGCGGTTCGATACCGTTGGTTGCATTTGAAATTTGCGATGAGGTCTCTGATGGCATCAATGCAGTGAGCGTTGAGTTGCGCAGTCCATGTTCGACGATTTCTTCTCGTAGGCTATCCCAATCGTAGTGAAGAGGTTCATCGCAAATAGAGTCCGTGTCTTTTTTGTAAGTATCAATAGGTAATAGGCCTTTTGCGTAGTTTGTTTCATGGAACAAAGGGCATTTACCTTGCTCTTTTGCAAGATTCACAGACGCCTTTAAAAGGTGATATTGAATTGCTTCGAATGTTCTGTGTGTTAATCCATTGGCGCTACCATCTGAGTACTTAACGCCATTTTTTGCTAAATAGTACGCATAGTTGATCACACCAACGCCTAAAGTACGACGATTCATCGTTGATTTGTAAGCCGCAGGAAGTGGATAGTCTTGGTAGTCAAGTAGGGCATCTAAAGCTCGAACAACAAGGTCAGAGAGTTCAGCAAAGTCATCCAGAGACTTTATCGCACCTAAATTGAAAGCTGATAAAGTACAAAGTGCTATTTCACCTGAGTCATCTTCAACGTTTGACAATGGCTTGGTAGGGAGCGCTATTTCAAGGCACAAGTTTGATTGTCTAACAGGTGCTACTTGCGAGTCGAATGGGCTATGAGTATTACAGTGATCAACGTTTTGGATATAAATACGTCCGGTTGATGCACGCTCTTGCATTAAGATAGAGAAAAGCTCTATAGCCTTTACTGTTTCTTTTTTGACAGTATCATCATTTTCATACTGGACGTATAGGCGCTCAAATTTGTCTTGATCTTCGAAAAATGCGTCATACAAACCGGGCACATCAGACGGGGAGAACAAGGTGATATTTCCACCTTCAACAAGTCGTTGATACATCAGTCGGTTCAATTGTACACCGTAGTCCATGTGCCGGACTCTGTTTTCCTCGACACCTCGGTTATTTTTTAGCACCATGAGAGCACGTGACTCACCATGCCAAATAGGGTAGAAGAGTGTGGCTGCACCACCGCGGACTCCGCCTTGAGAACAGCACTTAACCGCCGTTTGGAAATACTTGTAAAAAGGAATACAACCGGTATGGAACGCTTCACCGCCGCGAATTTCGGAGCCAAGCGCGCGAATACGTCCTGCATTGATACCAATGCCTGCTCGTTGAGAAACATACCTAACGATCGAACTTGCAGTCGCGTTGATAGAATCCAAGCTATCGCCACATTCGATTAATACACACGAACTAAACTGGCGAGTCGGAGTTCTTACACCTGCCATTATTGGAGTAGGAAGTGAAATCTTAAAGGTCGACGTCGCGTCATAAAACCGCTTGATGTAGCTGAGGCGATTGTGTTTGGGATATTTAGCGAATAAGCAAGCAGCAACTAAAATGTATAAAAACTGTGCGCTCTCAAAAATTTGACCAGAAACTCTATTTTGTACAAAGTACTTACCTTCTAGCTGTTTAACTGCAGCGTAAGAAAAATCAAGATCACGTTTGTGGTCGATAAACGAGTCCAACTCTACAAGTTCAGCTTGAGTGTAATCTTCTAAGATATGCTTATCGTATTTACCGCTTTCTACGAGTTTGGTTACGTGTTCAAACAGAGTCGGCGGCTCATACTGACCATAGGCTTTTTTGCGTAGGTGAAATACAGCTAGTCTTGCAGCTAAGTATTGATAATCTGGTGTTTCCTCTGAGATAAGGTCTGCAGCTGATTTTATGATTGTCTCATGGATATCAGAAGTCGTAATACCGTCATAAAACTGGATGTGGGCACGCAGCTCAACTTGAGAAACGGATACGTTGTCCAAGCCTTCAGCAGCCCATGTGATGACACGGTGAATTTTTTCTAAATCGATACTTTCTTTACGTCCGTCACGTTTAGTAACGGTAAGTTGTTGGTTCATTCTGCTTCATTTCCCTAACAAAACGCGTTAAAGCCGTATTTTTGTGTAAATCTTGTAAAATACGTTCTGGCCTTGTGATCGAAGTCTATCTATATGTTAATGGTCAAACACAACATATAGGGGTCGACTGGTGTACGACTTACAAGATAGTGCTATATACGTAGGTTTTCAAGTTACAGATCTGGGATGACTTGTGGATAACTAACAAAATTAAAAAAAACAGTAAGTGTCTACTAACCGACGAAGTAAAGCATTGTAGGATTGTAGATAATTACCGTTTGACTATCGGTTTATTATTAAACACAAACAAAAAAAAATCCCTTGATCTTTGTGGAAAATTGTCTCAGCTTTTA
>NZ_AEIU01000119.1 GCF_000165125.1 Vibrio caribbeanicus ATCC BAA-2122
GTATTTGATAGCCTGATGGTGTTTGAAAACTACCCTGTGGATGAGGCTTTGGTGGATGAACTCGTGCAGGGCAGTTCTAATCACCTCTCAAATAATGACCGCCTACGAATTTCAGAGTTTCAAGGCGTCGAGTCTACGCATTATCCACTGACATTATCGGTAATCCCGGGTGACTCTCTGAGCTTAAAGCTGATGTATCGTGAAGCGAGATTTAACGAAGATCAGGTTCGGCAACTGCTTCATCATCTAGAGGGGTTGTTGCAAGGTTTAGCTCATTCAAAAGCGGATACGCCATTGGCGTCGATCACATTACTCAGTGAAGCCGAAAAACAGCAGTTAGTCGAGTGGAATGGCACCCAACAAGATTTCCCAGACGAGCTGTGCATTCATCAACTGGTTGAAGCTCAAGCTGCTCAGCAGCCAGAAGCGACGGCTTTAGTCTTTAATCATGAGAGCCTGAGCTATGGTGAGCTCAATCAGCGTGCCAACCAGGTAGCGCATTATTTATTAGAGCAGGGGGTGCGCCCCGATACCTTGGTAGGTCTCTGCGCTGACCGCAGTTTTGAGATGATGATTGGGCTTTTGGGTATATTAAAAGCGGGAGGCGCCTATGTGCCTTTAGACCCAAGCTACCCAAGTGAGCGTCTTGGTCATATGATCGAAGATAGTGGTGTGGAGTTAATCATCACCCAGCAGCACCTTATCCATGATTTACCTAGAGGCGCGGCACAGGCATCTTACCGTTCCATCGCCTTGGATTGTTCAGAGGTGCAACAGCAACTGAGCAATTATGCCAAAGAGAATATTGACCCAGCACTGATAGGTTTAACCCCTAAGCACCTGGCGTATGTGATTTATACGTCTGGATCAACGGGTAAGCCGAAAGGCGTACTGGTTGAACATAAAGGGTTTATTAACGTCGGCTTTTTTCAAAGTAAAACCTTTGGCATATCAGAAAATAGTCGCGTCTTGCAGTTTGCATCATCTAGCTTTGATGCGGGAGCTTGGGAGTGGGCGATGACGCTGACTCAAGGAGGCTCGCTATATCTATTTCCTAAAACCATTATCATGAGTGCGGAGGATTTATCGAAATCCATCGCTGAGCTTGGTATTACGCATGCGTTGATAACCCCTGCATTGCTGCCACATCTTGATCCATCCCAATGGCGTTCAGTTGATTCTTTAGTTGTAGCAGGTGATCAATGCTCTATACATGAAGCAGAGAGGTGGGCTCAAGGCCGTCAGTTTTTCAATGCTTATGGTCCAACAGAAACCACCATTGTGTGCAGTATCTTTAAATATGATCAGGAGCGTTCAGAGCTGCCTATAGGAAAACCTGTAGAGAATGCAGAGTTCTATATCCTCTCGCCAGAGCAACAGCTTCTGCCTATTGGTGTACCAGGCGAACTCTGTATTGGCGGTGTGGGTTTAGCCCGCGGCTACCTCAATCACCCTGAACTCACTGCTGAAAAGTTTATTACTCATCCCTTTAGCGATGATCCAGAAGCGCGCTTATATCGCTCCGGAGATTTGGTGCGTTGGCTGCCTGATGGCAATCTCGCCTTTTTGGGGCGTTTGGATCATCAGGTCAAAATTCGTGGATTTAGGATTGAGTTAGGAGAAATCGAGTCTCAGTTGCTGCTTGAACCGAGCGTGAAAGAGGCGGTCGTCGTAGCTCGTGAAGATCGCGGTGGTGACAAGCGTTTGGTCGCCTATGTCACAACCTCTGAGACGTCTGAGGATTTGGGCGGAACAGAAGAAACGCTGATGGATTTACTCAGGCAAAGGCTCAAAGCCGTATTGCCTGATCACATGGTGCCCTCGGCTTTTGTGGTGTTGGAGCAGTTGCCATTAACACCCAACGGTAAAGTCGATCGTAAGGCTCTGCCCGAGCCGGATTTGGCTCAGGTGACTGGGTCTTATGAAGCACCGCAAAGCCTCACCGAAGCGCGTTTAGCGGAGCTTTGGCAGACATTGCTCCACCTAAACTCGCCCGTTAGCCGTGATGCGCATTTCTTCGAACTGGGTGGGCATTCATTGTTAGGGGTACGGCTATTAGCCAGCATTCGAGAGCAGTTTGCCTTAGACATTCCGATTAAGACGCTCTTTGCCCAGCCTATTCTGAGTGAGTTGGCAGCGGTATTAGATGCCGAGGTGTTGACGGCAGGGCAGGGTATTCAGGTGCCGCCGATGGTTGCTCGTGACCCACAGTT
>NZ_AEIU01000118.1 GCF_000165125.1 Vibrio caribbeanicus ATCC BAA-2122
ACACTACTCGTAGGTATCCCAGTTACCGATGGGTTGGTTAAAGCTGGCGGCGCCTGCAAACATCTCCTCCATATTACTTACTTTGGAGGTATCCCAGTTCCCGATAGGTTGGTTAAAGTTGGTGGCACCTTTAAACATGGCGGCCATTCCTGAGTGAAACCAAGAATCTCTGACCTTGGAGGTATCCCAGTTCCCGATGGGCTGGTTAAAGGCTTCTGCACCTGAAAACATCCCGCCCATAAACTCAACTTTGGAAGTATCCCAATCACTGATATCGGCATTAAAGTGCTCCCGACCTTTAAAGAGGCCATCCATTTTAGTCACATGAGAGGTACAAAAGCGGATTTGACCTTGTTCCAGTTTATCGAGCTGGGCTTGGTTTTTAATGCTTTCATCGTCAACAACCAGATAGGTGTTACCTTGATGATTGAAGGTGCTGTTGATGGGTTTATCAAGACATTTCACCGTGTCTTGTGCGGCGGCGGAGGTAGCGAGAAGTAAAGTGCTCCACCCGAGAGATTGAAGGGTCTTCATTGCGGTCCTTATGCTGAAACAGAGAAAGGGCATATTGCCCATAAATCAGAGAGTTACTACTGATAGCTTTGGTGAATTATAAATAACGAAGGGGTATTGAAAAGACGCTAAATGATTGAATCATCAAAGCTTTGAGATAGGCTGCAAATATAATGGCTTATATTTACACAAAAGGCACTAAGGCTAAAAAAGCCGCATAAGGCGGCTTTAAATTAAGGGTGTTTTATTGAAACTGTGGCCAGTGATGTCGGTCTTGCCCTAGT
>NZ_AEIU01000117.1 GCF_000165125.1 Vibrio caribbeanicus ATCC BAA-2122
AACTGAGGCTCGCGGGCAACCATCGGCGGCACCTGAGCACCCTGCCCTGCCGTCAACGCCTCGGCATCTAATACCGCTGCCAACTCACTCAAAATTGGCTGGGCAAAGAGCGTCTTAATCGGAATGTCTAAGGCAAACTGCTCTCGAATGCTGGCTAATAGCCGTACCCCTAACAATGAATGCCCACCCAGTTCGAAGAAATGCGCATCACGGCTAACGGGCGAGTTTAGGTACAGTAATGTCTGCCAAAGCTCCGCTAAACGCGCTTCGGTGAGGCTTTTCGGGGCTTCATAAGTCTCGGTCACCTGAGCCAAATCCGGCTCGGGCAGAGCCTTACGATCCACTTTACCGTTGGGTGTCAATGGCAAGTGTTCCAATACCACAAAAGCCGAGGGTAACATGTAATCGGGCAATACGGCTTTTAGCCTTTGCCTGAGTGACTCGATCAGAGCGCCTTCGTCCAAAGCCTCAGGCGTCTCAGCAGCTGTGACATAGGCGGCTAGGCGCTTGTCATCACCGCGATCTTCACGAGCTAAGACCACCGCCTCTTTAACGCTCGGCTCGCACAAAAGCTGAGACTCGATTTCCCCTAACTCAATCCTAAACCCACGAATTTTGACCTGATGATCCAAACGCCCTAAAAAGGCGAGATTGCCATCGGGTAACCAGCGCACCAAATCCCCAGTGCGATATAAGCGCGCTTCTGGATCGTCACAAAATGGATGAGCAATAAACTTTTCAGCAGTCAGTTCAGGGCGATTGAGATAGCCACGGGCTAAGCCCACACCACCGATATAAAGTTCGCCAGGTACACCGATGGGTAGAAGCTGTTGTTCTGGCGAAAGTACATAAACTTCAATATTACTAATCGGACGGCCAATTGGTAGAATTGATGGTGATCCTTTATATTCAAATACACAGCAATTAATAGTCGCTTCGGTTGGCCCATAAGCATTAAAAAAACGACGATTTGCAGACCAAGCTTGTCCGACTTCAAGAGCACACTGATCGCCTCCAACGATTAGAGCTTGGACATTCTCCCATAATGTTAATTCAAGATGAGGCAAAAAGGTTGGTGTAAGCATCGCATGGGTAATACCAGAATCAGCAACTTCAATAGATAACCTTGCTGGGTCGAGGATCACCTCTCTACTGTACAAATAAAAGCAAGCACCTACAGATAATGTTAATACCCATTCCCATACAGCCGCATCAAAGCTCAAAGAAGCAAATTGTAATACTCGGCTAGTGTTTAAAATGCCAAATGATTGACTTTGGTGATCAGCTAAGCTGACAAGTCCATCATGCTGAAGCATCACACCCTTGGGCTTACCTGTTGTTCCTGAGGTATAGATCACATACGCCAGATGCTTTGAGGTTAAACCAATTAGCGCTGGATCAATATTTTCTTGAACATAATGGCTGAGTTGCTGCTGTATCTCTCCGCTATCCAATGCGATGGGGCGGTAAGAAGCTTGAACAGAGCCTTTGGGTAAGCTATCAATGAGGTGCTGCTGGGTGATGACTAACTCCACACCACTGTCTTCAATCATATGACTAAGGCGATCGCTCGGATAACTTGGGTCTAAAGGCACATAAGCACCTCCCGCTTTTAGTATCCCCAAAAGCCCAATCATCATCTCAAAACTGCGGTCAGCGTACAGA
>NZ_AEIU01000116.1 GCF_000165125.1 Vibrio caribbeanicus ATCC BAA-2122
GCTTTTTTTATCAGTCTATTCTTTATGCAAATACAAGACTTGGGTCAGCAAAAGCAACAGGGGACTTTGCATCCTCCTCGAAGGTAACCCATTCCCACGCATCTTGCTCAGCCAAAACTGCGCGAAGTAGTTTGTTATTAAGTCCATGACCTGACTTGAATGCTCTAAACTCGCCTATGATAGGGTGACCACACATATACAAATCGCCAATCGCATCCAAAACCTTGTGCGTAACAAATTCGTTCTCGAAACGTAGGCCTTCTTCGTTAAGAATTCTATACTCATCAAGACCGATAGCACAATCTAAGCTCGCACCCAGACACAAGTTCTGAGCCTGAAGCATTTCTATTTCACGCATGAAGCCGAACGTACGAGCTCTGGAAATACTCTTAATAAAGTTCTGTGAGGAAAAATCGAATAAAAGATGTTGCTCATCAGAATCGATCGCTGGGTGGCTAAATTCGATTTCAAAGTCCATTCTAAAACCGTTGTAAGGGACAAACTCTGCCCACTTATCGCCATCTTCGAACTTGATTGGCTTTTTAATACGAATAAAACGCTTAGGAGCATTTTGCTCTTCAATACCTGCTTGTTGCAGTAGAAAAACAAAAGGGCTAGCACTACCATCCATAATAGGAATTTCAGGAGCATCAACTTCGACAACAACGTTATCTATACCCATTCCAGCAAAAGCCGCGTTGAGATGCTCGACTGTCGATATACGTACGCCATCATCATTGACCAATGCAGTACAAAGCATAGTGTCCCTAACAGAATCTGGATCGGCAGGGAAATCAACAGAAGGCTCTAAATCAGTCCGCCGGTAAACGATACCTGTATTTGCAGCAGATGGACGCAGAGTAAGTGTCACTTTTCGCCCTGAGTGGATGCCCACACCAGTAGTTTTGACGACTTCTTTTAACGTACGTTGTCTTATCATCTACTTTACCCCAATAAAACGTTATATATCACGGCCAATTTTACTATTGGCCGAGAATTTTATCACAAAATTGAACACTGTCAAATTGTGAGCGTTAGTCAGCTTGGCGACGAAGGAAAGCAGGAATATCTAAATATCCGCTTTCTTTATCAGCCTTGGGGGCAGCAGAGCTCTGATTATTAGTAGAGCTTGATGCTGAACCTGATGACTGCGAAGCCGCCTGTTGTTTATCTTGCAAAGACTGTGCCGTCTTTTCCTCGGCCTTAGTGGCATTCTGCTGAATCGGCGTCTGTACTGGTTGTTGTGCTGGCTTAGCTTTACCTCCAGCAACAAGAGTAATATCAGGTTTTCTCTCGTTACCGATACCCGTTGCAACAACTGTGACGCGGATTTCATCGGCCATGTCCGGGTCAAGTGATGTACCTATAACGACCGTCGCATTGTCAGAAGCAAAAGCCTTAACCGTGTTACCGACCGTTTCAAACTCATCAAGGCGCATGTCAAGTCCAGCTGTGATATTAACGAGAACTCCACGAGCACCTGCAAGATCAATATCTTCCAGTAATGGGCTAGATATTGCCATTTCTGCTGCTTCTTCGGCTCTATCTTCGCCTTTTGCCACACCACTACCCATCATGGCGTGACCCATCTCAGACATAACCGTTCTAACATCGGCAAAGTCAACGTTAATCATGCCTGGTCGCGTAATAAGCTCAGCAATACCTTGAACTGCATTTTTCAACACATCATTAGCACTAGCAAAGGCCTCTAATAGTGTAATTCCGCGTCCCAGTACTTTGAGGAGTTTTTCATTCGGTATCGTGATCAAAGAATCGACATGCTTAGAAAGCTCTTCAATTCCCTGTTCAGCAAAAGCCAAACGCTTTTTACCCTCAAAACTAAACGGCTTTGTTACAACAGCAACCGTTAAGATGCCCAGCTCTTTTGCAACCTCTGCGATGACTGGTGCAGCACCTGTTCCTGTACCACCGCCCATTCCTGCAGCGATAAATACCATATCGGCACCGTCGAGCTCTTCTTTAATACGATCTCTATCTTCGAGAGCTGCATCACGCCCAACTTGAGGGTTTGCACCCGCTCCTAGACCTTTGGTCATATCACCACCAATCTGAATAACACTATTCACACTGGTTTTACGAAGCGCCTGAGCATCAGTATTTATACTAATAAACTCAACACCTTCGATGGATTCACGAACCATGTGTTCAACGGCATTACCACCACCGCCACCCACCCCAACGACTTTAATTACTGCGTCGTCAGACATTTCCATCATCGGTTCAAACATGTGTTATCTCCGTTTTCCTGCTGCTTCAGGTTAAAACTCTTTTTGTATCCAATTACGCAGACGGTCAAATAAACCCGTAACTGTTGCACGATGTGGCTCGCTATATTCAGTATCATCGTTTATCTGAAAATCCTTTGCATAATGGAGTAAACCCACCGCCGTAGAATGATACGGCGCTTTAACATAATCAGTTAAACCACTCACATTGAGCGGTTTTCCTACTCTAACTTGATTGCGAAACACTCGCTCCGCACATTCAACTAATCCTTCAATCTGTGATGCCCCACCAGTGAGCACGACTCCAGCGGCAAGATGATGTTTAATACCATCTTCTCGAAGCTTTTGTTGGACCGTATCAATGGTTTGATTTACTAAGCCCATAAGTTCAGTATAACGAGGCTCAATCACTTCAGACAAAGTTTGTCGTTGTAAACTTCGTGATGGACGTCCTCCTACACTCGGAACATTGACAGAATCATCCTTGCTAACCAACTCACTCAACGCACAGCCGTATTTCACTTTTATCTCTTCGGCATCATTCACTGGAGTACCAAAAGCAAAAGCAATGTCGCTCGTGACCGCATTACCTGCATAAGAGAATACCTCTGTATGCCTCAAAGCACCTCCAGTCCAAATAGAGACATCGATAGTGCCTGCGCCGATATCTACCACACAAACACCGAGCTCTCGCTCATCTTCAGTGATCACGGCATTGCTTGCTGCCAGGCCTGAGTAGACAATATGCTCGACTCTCAAACCACAACGCTCCACGGCTTTGATGATGTTTTTTGCCATATCGTTATGGCAAGAAATGAGATGAACACTAACTTCCATTCTCACTCCTGATAGACCAAGAGGGTTTTTGATCCCTTCTTGGTAATCGATCGTAAACTCTTGTGGTATAACGTGAAGAATCCGTTGTTCATCACTTATTTTTATAGATTTTGCCGTGTGTATGGCCCTATCCATATCTTCTTGAGATACTTCTTGATCGGAAATCGCGCCCATTCCCTTTTCAATCCTACTGGCGATATGGCGACCAGATAGAGAAATGAAAACATTCGTGATTTGGCATTCTGCCATTAATTCTGCCTGATCAACGGCCCTTTGAACGGATTTAACAACGGACTCAAGATCATTGACTCCGCCCTTATCCATACCTCTAGATGGACTGCTTCCCGCACCAATAATATTTATTTGACCATCGGGTAACACTTCACCAACGAGTGCCGAAATAGTTGCAGTTCCTATATCAAGACCAACAATAATGTTGTCATCAGAGGACTTTGTCATTTAAATTCTCTTGCGTTAACTCTTGTTTTGGGAACCATCCAATTGATGCTCCGGTATCATATCTTAAGTCGATATAACTTACATTCTGAGCGTCCTCACCCAGTTTTTTGTACAAATTAACGAAGCGTTTAACACGCTCCATCAAAGATTCTTTTCCTAACTCGAGCCTGACACCATTATCAAGAATTAATTGCCAAGCACGCCTATCATTCAACACCAACGATGTTATCGACAATTCAAGCTCTTTAAACATGGGCGTAACAGTTTTCCATGTATCGAGCACTTCATTATTCGTTCCGTCAGGACCGTATAATTTCACTAGGCCATCATCTGCTTGGCCAATATCTGCGTTAAAAAGTTGACCATAAGTATCTAAAAGTACATTCCCATTCCATATTGCGAGTGCCTTGTGCTCGGTCAAGTACACTTTTACTGTATCCGGCCACTGCTTGCGAATTGCAGCATGAGACACCCATGAAATTGACTCAGCGGCCACTTGCAACTCGCGTACATCCTGAGTCATAAATGTCCCGACATGTTCTAATTGAGAAAATGCCCTTTGAACATCAAGTGCAGACACATGATGTAAATCGCCTTGTAAAATGATCCTTGATAACGGTAAACGCTGATCATCTAACATCCAAATGATGGTGGAATAGGTAAGATACCCAATTAACAACAAAATCAATACAAAAAAACCACCACCAATGGCATTTTTTTGTACGAATGACACGGCTCTTGAGTAATTGCGCTCGTTAAACGCTGCTTTAATCAAAATCCACGACCCTTGTCATTAATTCACTCATTTAATCTTGATATTATTATCATAGAGGAAAAATACTACATTATTACCCATTGATTATACTGGCGTCATTAAAAGTATCAAACACTGGAGCAAATAAATCATCATCTGAAGCGACATAAGTGAGATTTATTCACGATTTTTTCATATATTTCTATATGTCATCATCGTTTTGATATCTAATTTTAAACTGGCCAGTCGTTTAGCTACTTTACCAATGTCTCCAGCCCCTTGAGTTAGTACCAAGTCACCATCTTGCAAAACATTGGCTAATACTGCTGGCAACTCACTCGTTTCTCGAACAAAAATAGGATCAATTTTTCCTCTACCACGAATAGTTCGACATAATGCACGACCATCCGCACCTGAAATCGGCGCTTCACCGGCAGCATACACATCCAACATAATGAGCACATCAACCCTTTCTAATACATTGACAAAGTCATCATAAAGATCACGAGTTCGGCTAAATCGATGAGGCTGATAAATCATAACAAGTCGGCTTTGTGGCCAACCATTTCGTGCAGCTTGAATAGTTACATCGACTTCTGTTGGATGATGTCCATAGTCATCAACTAACATCACCTGACCTTTATCTGTATCAAATTCACCTAGGTGCTCAAACCGACGCCCAGTTCCTTGAGTACTTGCCATAGCAGAAAGAATGGCTTCATCTTTGATATCATCTTCGGTCGCAACTGCAATGGCTGCAGCCGCATTAAGTGCATTGTGTCTACCCGGTATATTTAATGTAATATCGAGTAGAGGTTTACCCTCACGCACCACTGTAAATTGGCCTTGATGCCCGGTTTGATGATAATTTTCGATACGAACATCTGCATGCTCAGAAAATCCATAGGTAATAACTTGTCGACTGATTTTAGGAATCAAATCTCGAACAATGGGATCATCGATACAAACGATAGCTTGCCCATAAAAAGGCAAATTGTGTAAAAAATCTATGAAAGTTTGTTTAAGTTTCTCAAAATCACCAGCATAGGTGTCCATATGGTCAGCTTCTATATTGGTAACAATACTCACCATCGGCTGTAAGTGAAGAAATGATGCATCGCTTTCATCTGCTTCTGCAATTAAAATACGACTTGAGCCTAACCGCGCGCTCGCACCCGCACTTTTAACCAAACCACCATTGACAAAGGTTGGATCTAAACCCGCTTCAGAATATATCTGGGTAACGAGAGCTGTCGTTGTTGTTTTTCCATGGGTGCCAGCAATGGCAATACCATGTCGAAAACGCATTAGTTCTGCCAACATTTCAGCACGCCTTACTATGGGTATACGTGCTTGGCGTGCTGCTATGATTTCTGGGTTATGGTCATCAATAGCGGTGGAAATGACAACGACACTTGCATCACTAATATTATCCGCAGAGTGCCCAATATAAACCTTGGCACCTTTTTGACTTAAGTTATCTGTAACAAGATTTGCCGTAATATCTGAGCCTGTTATTTGGTAGCCCTCGTTAAGCAGTACCTCTGCAATACCACTCATCCCAGCACCACCAATACCGATAAAGTGAATAGATTTTACTCGGCGCATTTCTGGAACCACCGCTCGAATTTGAGTCAAATCTTGACTATCTTGAACTATCATTAAATCTCTCGTTTCTCGGTGATTGAAATTATTGAGTCTGCAACGATCTTATCGGCATCTAACAAAGCGGACTCTCGCGCCTTTATAGCCATTTTTATCAAGCTTTCTCGGTCTAACTTTAAAACTGTGTCGACCAATTTTCCTACAGTGAGCTCTCCCTGCTCTATCATGATAGCGGCACCACTGTTAACCAAATAATCTGCATTAAGCGCCTGCTGTCTGTCCTTATGCATAAAAGGAACAAAAATTGAGGCACTACCTGCCGCCGCTACTTCAGATACTGTCAAAGCACCAGATCTGCAAATAACCAAATCACACCATTGGTAAGCTTCGACCACATCGTCGATAAACTCAACTGATCTATAGTTTTTAACTTGGTTAGCTTGATAAGCTTTGGCGACCGAATCTGCATTCCCTTTCCCTGCCTGGTGTAACACTTCATAGCCAGCACCGAGTTGGGCTATTGCCTCTGGTAGGGTTTGATTAAGTATTTGAGCACCTTGACTCCCGCCCATAACCAGAATTCTAATCAAGCCCTGGCGTTTCTCAAGTCTTCGTGTTGGACAAAGTAAGTGAGCAAGTTCTTGCCTTACCGGGTTTCCGACTACTTGTGCCTGCTGAAAAGCACCAGGGAAAGCTTGAAATACTTTTTGTGCAATTTTAGAAAGCCATTGATTGGTCAGTCCAGCGACTGCGTTTTGTTCGTGAACAATAAGAGGAATACCCGATAACCAAGCCGCAACTCCGCCTGGACCACTTACATAACCTCCCATACCAAGTACTGCGTCAGGTTTCCAACGTTTGATGTGCCCTCGTGCTTGCATAATCGCGCTTAGGATCTGAAAAGGTGCTTTGATTAAACTTATTATACCTTTACCACGGAGCCCTTTTACACGAATAAAATCAATTTCAATACCGTGTTTGGGAACAAGCTCGGCTTCCATTCGGTCAGCAGTACCCAACCAGCGCACTTCCCACCCTTCTTTTTGTAGTTGCCTAGCAACAGAGAGTCCAGGGAAAACATGACCGCCAGTACCACCGGCCATCACCATCAATTTTTTATTTTTTGCCATCAGAAATTTGCTCTTTCTTATTTTCACTAAGCTCACTCAAACGACACTCATGGTCGACTCTAAGCAGTATGGACACTGCTGATGACATAATTATCAAACTAGAACCACCATAGCTAATAAGAGGCAAAGTTAAACCTTTGGTTGGAACCATGCCTGCGGCTGCTCCAACATTGATTAGTGTTTGAAATGCGAACCATATACCAATTCCAAAGGCAAGATAACCACCAAAAAGTTGGTCATATTTGAAGGCTTTGTGGCCAATCATAATCGCTTTCAACACTAGACAAAAGATCAAGGTAAGCACGCATAATACACCAATAAAGCCCAACTCTTCAGCTAATACGGCAAATACAAAGTCAGTATGCGCCTCCGGCAAGTACTCAAGTTTTTGGATCGAGTTTCCCAACCCTTGTCCCAACCATTCTCCTCGCCCAAATGCCATGAGTGATTGGGTAAGTTGGTAACCACTTCCAAATGGGTCTTCCCATGGATCTAAAAAAGAAGTAACTCGACGCATTCGGTAAGGTTCAATGTATATCAAAGTCGCGACTGACATCAAACCGACTACCATTAGAGCTAAAAACTGTGTCAGTTTTGCTCCAGCAATAAATAACATGCCAAATAAAGTCACAAGCATCACAACAACTGTGCCTAAATCTGGCTGTAAAAGCAGCAAACTTGCCAGTGTTCCGAAAACAATAATAGGCTTAATAAAGCCACCAAAAAATGTCGACCTTACCTCATCATTTTTACGTACCAAGTAACCAGCCATAAAAATGAACAACGACAATTTAGCCACTTCAGCGGGTTGAAGGTTAAATAAACCAAGTGGAATCCAACGAGAAGCACCGTTGACCGATTTGCCCGCAATGAGAACAACGATCAGTAGTAATATCGAAATAAATAATAGTACCGAACTATATTTAAACCATCGTTTTAACGGAATTTGGAGGATGACACCTGAAACAGCCAAAGCGAGTAACAAAAAGATGCCATGTCGAAACATGAAGTGAAAGGGCTGATTAGTGAGCCGAGAACTTATTGGAAAAGATGCAGACGTAACGATAACCAATCCAATCAGCATCAGACAAAGCGATATCCAAACTAACTGGCGATCATAGAGAGCGCGAGACGGCTTTTGCCATTGATTGGTGAGGTCTTTAATTGTGTTGATAAGCTGCATTCTGCTACTCTAGGAATCCAAAGAACGGGCTAACTCAGTAAATTCATCACCTCGAGCCATAAAGTTCTTAAACTGATCAAAGCTTGCACACGCCGGCGATAGCATGACCACATCTCCCCTTTTCATTTGGCCAGAGATCCAATGGATGATTTCGTTTATTGATTCAAAACGTTTTGCACTGGGATGCAACGACATAAATGCATCACCATCTTGCCCAAAACAACATAGTTGTACATTTAAATTTTTCAAAATAGGCGCTAATTCAGAAAAATCTGCTCCTTTGCTAACCCCACCAACCAATAAAAATAGCTTCCCTTCCATTCTCAAACCAGTTAATGCTGCTTTGGTACTTGCGAGGTTGGTTGCTTTGGAGTCATTGACCCACTTAATGCCGCCATTATCTAAAACAACTTGGCACCTATGTGTCAAACCGCTGTAAGACTTGATAACCGGAAGCGCGCGTTCAATATCCACACCAACCGAATGCAACAATGCGAGAACAACCAAGCAGTTTGATACGTTGTGTCGACCGACCAAAGATATCTCACTGGTACTCAATACTTTCTTCCCTTGTAACGTAAAGAACTCAACATCATCTTGGGTAGTAACAGCAAAATCAGTCTTTTTATCGAGGCTGAATTCTAGGTAGGAGGAGTCTTTCAGAGGGTAAGTCGCTATATCGTCAGCATTAACGATACGCACATCCGCATTGTCGAATATTCGCAGCTTAGCATTCCGATAATCATCCATACTTCGATAACGATCCATATGATCTTCAGATAGATTCAAAAATACAGCAACTTTACTTTTCAAAGACGATGTAGTCTCAAGCTGAAAACTCGATAACTCCAAAACATAAATATCTGCCTGATGCTGGAGTAAATCTAGAGCAGGAACACCAATATTACCCCCTACAGCAACATCTAGCCCTGCTGCACTTAATGCTTGTCCAGTCCAATCTGTCACTGTGCTCTTGCCATTCGAACCTGTTATGGCAATAACAGGCTTATCATTATCCCACGCAAACAGCTCAATATCACCGACAACAGGAATTCCAGAAGCAAGCACTTGCTGTATCTCAGGAGTTGCAAGCGCAATACCTGGGTTAGTTACCACTAAGTCAGCATTGAGCAGCCAATCGAGATTAAAGCTACCGTTATGGAGAGGGACAGAGCTGGATAGGCGCTCACGCCCGGGCACATTTTCACGGGTATCAATGACACGGATTTCAAAGTTGTTCTGCTTTCTTAGAAGGTAATTGACAACGGATAGTCCTGTAACTCCCAAACCGACTACAACTACTTTTTTCACGTTCTGCCACGGGTTGGCGACCATAAGCTGTTTTCCTCTACCTAACTTTTAAAGTCGCTAAACCAATCAGCACAAGCACGATAGAAATAATCCAAAAACGGACAATAACTCGGGGCTCAGGCCAACCTTTTAGTTCATAATGATGATGTATTGGTGCCATTTTGAAGATGCGCTGGCCTCTTAGTTTATAAGAACCCACCTGAAGAATCACAGATAAGGTTTCCATAACAAAAACGCCTCCCATGATCACCAGAACAAACTCCTGCCTCACTAAAACAGCAATAGTGCCAAGCACTCCTCCAAGGGCAAGAGAGCCTACATCACCCATGAATATCTGAGCAGGATAAGTGTTAAACCAGAGGAACCCCAAACCTGCACCAACAATAGCCGTACACACAACCACCAGCTCTGATGAATAAGGCACATAAGGGATATGTAGGTAACTGGCAAAATTAACATTACCTGTTGCCCATGCGATCACAGCAAAACCAGCAGCAACTAAAACCGTTGGCATAATTGCTAAACCATCAAGGCCATCGGTTAAATTGACGGCATTACTTGTTCCAACTATGACAAAATAGCTCAGAACAATATAAAATACCCCAAGTTGTGGCATGATCTCTTTAAAGAAGGGCACAACAAGTTGAGTTGCTGCGGTATCCTTGCCGTGGATATAAAGCGCAAATGCAACAACCAACGCAATAGCGGATTGCCAAAAATACTTCCACCGAGCAATCAAACCGTCTGTGTTTTTATGCACAACTTTGCGATAGTCATCGACAAAGCCAATCAGACCGTAGCCTCCCAAGACAATCATCACAGCCCAAATATAGGGGTTTGAGAGATCTGCCCACAGTAAAGTCGTCAAAGTGATCGCTGAAAGAATCATGATCCCTCCCATAGTCGGAGTACCACGTTTACAAAAATGAGACTCAGGCCCCTCATTACGGACCACTTGTCCAATTTGCATCACTTGCAAGCGCCGAATCAAAATAGGACCAATCCACAGAGAGAGGCCCAAGGCTGTTAAAATACTTAGGATGGCCCGAAACGATAAATATTCAAATAAACGAAAAAATGAAAAATATGGCTGTAATAGCTCTGCAAGCCAAATAATCATGTAAAACTCTCCTTGATGGCTTTCACAACAACACTCATGCCTGCACTTAACGCCCCCTTAACAAGTAAGGTTTGCTGTTGAGCTTTTTCGTGTCCAAGCTGTTTTTTAATGAAGTCAATCATACTTTGGTGATCACAGAAGTGAATACCATCACTCTCTTCACTGATGACCTTTGCATCAGCACCGTATGTAAGAACGTAATCAAATCTAAAAGGAGCAGCATGTTGTCCGACTTGACGATGAAGTGCAAGGCTTTCCTCACCAAGCTCTGCCATATTACCAAGTATCAACCAACGTTTACCTCGATAATTTGAGAGCAAATCAATCGCTGCTTTCATCGCTGGCACACTCGCATTATAGCTATCGTCGATCAGTCTTATTTGTTTGTTCAGTTCAATCACTTCTGCACGCGCACTCACCTTGGTCAGTTGATTTAAGCCAGATTTGACATCCTCAAGTGAAGCCCCAAACTCCAAAGCTAGTGACGTGGCAGAGAGTGCATTGGCGACATTATGTTGCCCAACCAGACTTAACTGAATGACACACTCTCCAATCGGAGTCGTCATTATAAAAGAAGCTTCACCTCGTTCATTGAGTTGAATGTCTGTTGCAAAGTAATCGGCCTTTGAGTCATTCATAGAAACCGTTTTTACGGTTTTATCTGCCAAAACGTCTTGCCAATATTGACCACCATTGCTGTCCAAGTTTATTACAGCAACAGCTCCTGATTTTAAGCCATTATAGATCTCGCCTTTGGCCTGCATTACACCATCAATCGAACCAAAACCTTCGAGGTGCGCGGCCGCAACGTTATTGACCAATGCAACATCAGGGTTTACTAACCGAGTAGTGTAATCGATTTCTCCGATATGGTTAGCGCCGAGCTCTATCACGGCAAAATCATCTTCTGGTTTAGCTCTAAGTAAGGTGAGCGGAACACCGATATCATTATTAAAGTTGCCTTGGGTGAACAACACTTGGCCTTTTTGTGACAATATACTGGTGAGCATTTCTTTCACTGTCGTTTTCCCACAAGAGCCCGTAATAGCAACCGTTGGAGTTTTGCAAAGTTGGTGAACTATTGAACCTAATTTACCCAAGGCGATTCGGGTATCTTCAACCAGAATATGTGGTGTTGTAATTTGCAATTTTTGGCTAACAATTAACGCAGCGGCACCTTTTATAACAGCTTGTTCAATAAAGTCATGTGCATCAAAATTCTCGCCAATTAAAGCAATAAATAATGTCCCTGAGGTTATCGTTCGAGTATCTGTTGATACTGAACTGACTGAAATATCTTCTCCCTTGAGTTCACCACCAACGGCTCTCGCTATCTCTGCTAACGTCAAAGAAATCATCCTTTATCTCCTAAAAGCTCAAGTGCAAACTCTCGATCCGAACAAGCAATAATTCGGTCAGACAAAACTTGATAATCTTCGTGGCCCTTGCCCGCCATAAGAATAATATCCTCTGGTCGGCTGTGCTCTATGGCATATTTTAATGCAGCACGCCTATCATGCTCGACCATCACTGACTCAGGACGAGACATTCCAGCTTGAATATCTTTAACGATAAGAGTAGGGTCTTCACTACGCGGATTATCGTCGGTGATAATAACGCGATCAGCCAATTCCTCGCTGATTCGTCCCATCATGGGTCTCTTTCCTACATCCCTATCACCACCACAACCAAAGATCACCCATAGTGCACCGCCGCTATGGTCCTTTAGAGCGTGTAGTGCTTTTTCTAGCGCATCGGGAGTATGCGCATAGTCTACAATTACTTTTGCTTGCTTTGACGCTGTAAACAACTCCATTCGACCAATAACAGGACGCAACAGCGGAGCGGTTGCAATCAATTGCTTTTTATCTACACCCATACAAAGTAACGTTGTCATTGCAATAAGGACGTTATTGGCGTTAAATCCACCAATCAAAGCGACCTCAATCTCACCGTCACCAAACATCCCATCAAAAGCTAGAGAGATGCCATTCACAGAATAATTAACACACTTTGCCCAAACAGATCGTGGGAAGTCTTGCGGGTGCAATGATACGGCAACAGCGGAGTCTAAATACCCAAGCCATCGCTTTCCAACAGGGTCATCGATATTAATAATCGCTTGTTTACAGCAGTGTTGATTGAATAGAGAAAATTTTGCTTGCTCATAGTTTTCCATTGTTCCGTGATAGTCCAAATGATCACGACTTAGGTTAGAAAATATTCCAACCTCAAATTCAAGCGCTTTGACTCTACCTTGGCTCAATCCGTGGGAGGATACCTCAAGCGCGGTATACTTTGCACCTTGCTGTTCTAAAGCGTGTAAGGTTTGCTGAACTTCAATCGCATTACCCGTAGTATTGGTTGCGGGCTTTAAATCATCGATAAAGCCGTTCCCCGTAGTCCCTAAAACTGCGGCATGACAAGAAACCAACTCAAACCACTGCGCAATCAATTGTGTGATTGTTGTCTTACCATTTGTTCCGGTTACAGCAATCAATTTATTGTTTTTCAGAGGAAAAATCCGCTTAGCGAGTGATGATAGGTGAATACCCAAGTCGTCAACAAAAACGATGGGCACATTGTCTCTAACTTCCGTTTTTCCATGAGTATTCAGTGGGCACGCTTGAGCAATAACAGCATTAGCTCCACTCTTTATGGCTTCGTTTATATATACTCGGCCGTCTACGTTATGACCGAGAATTGCAATAAATGTACTGCCAACCTCCACCTTACGACTATCAAGCTCTAGATGTTTGACACCAATTTTGGACCACGAGTAGCTCGAGATATCAACAAATGGGCAGAGCAAGTTTGCTAGATTTATTTCTAAGGTCATATTGTTTCACTTAATCTTTTTTGAATCGGTTTTCATCAGGCGCCACATTTAAGATTTGTAAGGTTCCTTTTAACATCTCGGCAAAGACAGGGCCTGACACCAAACCACCATAAAAATTATCACCTTGAGGCTCATTTATTATCACAGCGATCGCGACACGTGGGTCACTAGCCGGCGCGGTACCAGCGGTGTAAGCAAAATACTCGTCACCATACCCGCCTGCAATTGCTTTTCTTGAGGTCCCAGTTTTTGCTGCAACTCTATAACCAGGGACTGCCGCTTTCGTTCCTGTTCCTCCAGGCTGAGTTACCGTCTCCAACATAGTGAGTACCTTTCTGGCATTATCCCTATCCATGACTTGTTTGGATAAATCTTGCTGATTACTCTCAATAATATGAATAGGCTGATATTTGCCTAAATTACCCAATGTCGCATACGCATGTGCCAGTTGTAGTGGTGTTATTGTAAGGCCATAGCCATATGACAAGGTTGCTATTTCAAACTTGGACCAGCGACGACGGTCAGGGAAAATACCTTGTGTTTCACCAACCAAATTTAATCCTGATAACTGACCAAAACCAACAGAACTGTACATACCCAGTAAAGCTTGAAGTGGCATCTCAAGTGCCAGTTTAGTCACACCAATATTACTCGATTTTTTTAATATTGTGGTAAGGTCAGCTTTACCCACTTTGGAGGTATCTCTTACCCGGCTGCCCCCAATTTGCATAATGCCATTTCCTGTGTCGATAATGGTACTTTCATCCGCAACATTATTCTCAAGTGCAGCGAGGACAACGAAAGGCTTCACTGTAGAACCGGGTTCGAATGCATCCGTGATCACTCGGTTACGCATTTTCGCTGATTGAAGATCCGAACGGTTATTTGGGTTGTAAGAAGGTGCATTAACCATAGCAAGTACAGCACCCGTTTTTACATCTAAAATGACGGCAGAACCAGAAGTTGCCCGATAATCTGCAACAGCTTGTTTTATCGCTCGATAGGCAATCGCTTGGATCCTTTGATCAATCGTTAGCTTTAATGCCTTCCCTTCTTCTCTCTGCTCCAAAGAAATATTTTCAACGACGCGCCCATACCGGTCTTTACGAATAATTCGTTTGCCTGCCTCCCCAGAGAGCCATTGATCGTAGCTTCGCTCGACACCCTCTAAGCCGTGACCATCTATACCAGTAACTCCTACGATGTGAGCACTTACCTCACCAGCAGGGTAATATCGACGAGATTCGGATTTTAGGCCGACGCCCACCAGTTTAAGCTCCCGAATATAATTGGCCATTGC
>NZ_AEIU01000115.1 GCF_000165125.1 Vibrio caribbeanicus ATCC BAA-2122
TGTTTTTGTTGCTGGACCCTGATATGTTAGACAAGATATCTTGCCCAACCCACAACATAGTAAAAACTACACTGTGCAAACTTGTTTGGTTGCGGGGGCCGGATTTGAACCGACGACCTTCGGGTTATGAGCCCGACGAGCTACCAAGCTGCTCCACCCCGCGTCCGACTTGCGAGCATTATACGCTCTCTCAAGTGTTTTACAAGTTTGTAAACATGGTGCCGAGAGAGGGACTCGAACCCTCACACCAAAGGCACTAGCACCTCATGCTAGCGTGTCTACCAATTTCACCATCTCGGCAGTAAATTCTATCTTAGCTAGAACTTGTTATTGTGGAATCTCGTCACTATTTGAAGATTGACTTGATTCACCATTGTTTTTAGTTTTTTCAATGAATTGACCTTGAGAAACGTCAACTCCTTGAGCATCAGACTTATGCGTTGACATGTTACCTAACGCCAAACTAATAACAAAAAATACGGTTGCAAAAACTGCAGTCATTCGGGTTAAAAAATTACCAGAGCCGCTTGCGCCAAACACTGTGTTTGATGCGCCAGCACCGAATGAGGCTCCCATATCTGCGCCTTTACCTTGTTGAATCAGCACCAAGCCGATTACACCAACCGCTGCCAACAGGTAAATCACAAGTAGAACATTAAACATAATTTCCACCTATGTTCCAAATTGTTGAGCCAGCGCCGCTCTAAAATCTACATTGACTTTGAACAAGGCTAGCGACCTCCTTCGTTGAAGGCGGAGCAATACTAACGAAACACACTGATGCTGACAAGTAGATTTTTACAAAAAATGAGCCTTTACCGCTCAAGCGCTCAAAAAAGAGTCGAATCTGTTGTTTTTCACCCAAATGTTTCCCTTACCTAATTAACTCTCTGAAAACTCGACGCCATATCGGATAATTCCTTTCTTATCACGACACACATTTTCTTCTAACTCAACAATCAAAAGCGGATCAGATAGTGTAGAAAATAACTCATTATTCTTAAAACCAAAACGAGAGAAGTATTCAGTATCACCAATGACGACACATGCTGGATAGCCAAGCTCTGAAAGCGAAGTAAGTCCTTCTTCAACCATTTGTCTCGCAATACCACGTTGTCGATATGAAGGAGTGAGGTAAAGTGATGATAATGCCTGCCAATTTACCTCCTCATCATTTAGAGTAACGGGTGAAAACATCACAAAACCAATCACTTTACCAAAGTCATCGCATGCAACAATAGCTAACGTTCTCTGGCCATTCTCTCTCAATTTCATCACTCGTTCTGCAACGATCGATCCTGAACTTACCTCTCTGAGTAGGTCATCGATAGCCAATATGTCTGACGGAGCTTCCGTTCTGATAAGCATAATTTATCTCTTTATTTGTCTTGTGAGCACACACTCAAGCAACATTAAAATGCAGGATTGAGAGACCTTATACGAACTTGAACTCAAGGAAAATAACACCGCGGGACCGCGAGTTATTTTCAGGATGCTTTACAAAAGGTTTGAACTTTGAAACCCATCTAAAGAAAGCATTGTCATAACTTGGCAGACTTTATTATCGATTTTTAAATTTAAAATATCGTCATATCTGCAAGATAAGCTCCCCCTCACGGCCTCCTCTGTAGGTCACTCAAGTCTCATTCTTTTCGCAACATTACGTGATCGCATGCAAGAGAACAAGAGAGTTCGATTTATGTCTTCGTTATATTCACTGAATTACGTATCAAAGGGCGCCACATTTAAGGCACCACATTTAATGACAGTTATGAATCACCAGAATATTTTTCGTCCGTTCTTGATGATAAGTGGAGTGGGGATCTCAAAAATGATTCTATATCTAAACTAGTTTTATCAGGTTCTTGTTAATCTATGAGCTTATCCGTTACTTTGTAAATTTGGAGAAGGGTAAGTAATTCCGTAATGATTCCTATAAGTTACAAGGTAGCTATTGTTCTATACTTGATGCTTTAAAGTCGTCATAATGAAAGTTATAGTGTCATCATTACTTATTAAATTATCTTATACATGACTTACTCAACTGAGAGTCGAAGAAACTTGATACTATCGCAGCAAACAAAACACTGGTTTACTAAGGTTACAGCAAACTGCCCATTCTTTTTTGCTATTCTAGACGATCAGCACCGCTATATTTTGGTCAATCAACGTTACAGTGATGTTGTACAGACTCCTATCAGTGAACTCATTGGTATGAACGACACCCAAGTGATGGGTGAAAACTTCTACCAGAAAGTTGAGCCATTGTACCAACGCGCTTTTCAAGGAGAAGCAACAGAGGAGAGTATTACTTTAGACCCCAGATTAGGAACAAGTCTGCATCTGTCAGTTTCTCCAATAGAAAGTGAGGGAAAAATTTGCTCCATTGCGGTCCAAGCCATGGACACCTCAGAAAACTATTCCCTTTATCTCTCTTTACAAGAGTCTGAGCAAAGACTTTCAATATTGTCGTCACTCATCTCAGAGGGCGTTATACTTGTTGCAAATGAATGTATTCTTTCCGTCAATGAACAGGCGCGCTCGATACTTGGCTTTGATTCCCCCCATCAATTACTTGGAGAAAATTTATCCCGTTTTTTTTCGGGTTATCAAGGTGATGAAACCAATTTTTCAACTCAGCTTAACCTCGAACCTAAACATTGCTACACAAGTTCATTTTGTGGTGTCAAAAGAAAAGTTGAATTGACAGGACAAGCCACAACTATCCTAGGCAGCCCGTCGAAAGTCGTTATCTTAAAGTCAGTCAACCATACTGAACAAATATCAGCACAAACGAAGCATGAAGATTTACACATCGATTCTCTCACCAAACTCGATAATCGGTTCGTTTTTACTAAAAAGCTTGAGCAACACTTAAAAAGCTTAACTCCACTGGTTTTACTCTATCTGGATATCGATAACTTTAAGAATATAAATGACTCTCTTGGTCATCATATTGGCGATAAGGTATTAAGAGAGGTCGCGCTTAGGCTCAAGCGATTACTACCCAATGAAACAACAATAGGTCATTTAGGTGGCGATGAATTTGGTGTAATTCTACCCAACCCTGAAAGTAAACAAGTTACAGATTTACTTTCAGAACGTATTATTTCTGTTATCAATCAACCCTTTGACCTTCACCACTTTAGTAAACGCTTAGCTTGCTCTATCGGGAGTGTCGAATCACCTAACGATGGTAAGGATGCTAGAGTACTATTACAAAATGCTGATACTGCAATGTATGAAGCCAAAGATCGTGGACGCAACAGACTGATTAAATTCAATGACCAAATGAATAAAGAAGCTCGTATGCGGCTATGGTTAGAGATTGAACTACAAAAAGCATTGCAGCAAAATGGTCTAGAAGTCTGGTATCAACCTAAAGTTAATGCACAAAGTTTCAGTATTTGTGGTGCAGAGGCCCTGGTGAGATGGAAACACCCGGTGGAAGGCTATATTAGCCCAAGCTCTTTTATACCGGTTGCTGAAAAAGCGGGGTTAATTGAACAACTTGGACGAGTCGTTATGCGCGATGTATTCGCAACGGTAAAGCAGTGGAAGTCACAGGGTATTCTGCCTGGTAGAGTTGCTATTAATATATCACCCGAACAGTTTGGTAATCGAAAGCTTATCGACTATCTGGAAAAATTGTTACGTACAACAGGCCTTGATCCAAGCTCAATAACTTTTGAATTGACCGAAAGTGCTGTAATGAGTGATAGTGAGCATACCTTACAAATGCTAAACGCGATTAAAAGGTTGGGCTTCTGGCTCTCGATTGATGACTTTGGTACGGGTTACTCATCGCTTGCATACTTAGCTCGCTTCCCTATTGATGAGCTGAAAATTGATCGAGCTTTTATCTCTGGTATTGGTACCCTTCCGAAGCAAATTACTGTTATAGAAAATATTATTAACCTAGGTCGTTCATTGGAGCTTACTGTCGTGGCTGAGGGGGTAGAAAACCAAAAGCAAGCTGCATTACTATCAAACCTGCGCTGCCACGCTATTCAAGGCTTTCATTTTTACCGTCCCCAACCTAAGCACGAAGTCGAAGAATTGTTCGCTGAAAACTACCGCCATAATATTATTAAAAAATCGAAACTCAAGTAATCTCATTACCCATTGGCAAAAAACCTACCCATACCTCCAACTACCCCGAAAACAATAAATAAAGTGCTGCCCAACCGCCAACGACATTTATTCCAATATACAAAAGACCACAACAAGTCACCCTATTGCGGTTCGAGTTCATAACTGCTCCATACTTCCCTCATAGACTTTTATCAATTCAAGATACGCATATCGATTTTCAATATAATCGTAGACGTTAAATGAAAGAGCTAGCTTAAAACAAGCCACTGCACGTGCCATATTACCTTGTATTTGATATCGCTTACCCAAGTAAAAGTATGTCTCAGTTAATCTTTGCGCTAGATGAACATTGTCTTCAACCCCTGCTTGAATCAATATCAATCCATCATTTTGTGGGATCTCACCTAATGTTATCCCCACTAACGTCCATGCCCAACGGCCATCTTTTTTTAGGTAGGCACTCTCTAAATCACTACGTGCTTTTTCAGGGTTGACCTCATATTCGATAAGGTAGAGCCATAGCTGACGCAAAGGATCGGAAGTATCTCGCGAGTAGTAGGTTTGAATACTCTCTAAAGCAAGCTGAAAGCGATCACCATAATACAAAGCAATTGCCCGATTACGCTCTGCATCAGTATTGTCTGGTTCAAGCTCTAATGCAGAATTAAACGCATCATAAGCCGCGTCAAATTCGGCAATTTGTGTATAGTAAACACCGAGCAAATTATAGAGAGAAGATTGAACAGGATTGAGTAATAACGACTGATTATAGTCTAAACGAGCAAGATCTCGGAGACCGACGCGATCAAAGCTTTGTCCCCTTTCAGATAACATTTTGGATCGCAAATCATCAGATAGATCGTCTCTTTGCAATAGCTTAGATAAATGCGCTATTTGAACTTGGTTCTCGAAGCTTGCTTGCAGAGGTTCTGCCATTGGAAAATAGGAATGGCGGGCACATCCTACCATCAGAAATAGCATCAAAAAAATTGACACGGTCTTAAGGCATTTCACAAGTAAAGACTCCTATCACAAAATAATTTTCGCTCTTATTTTGATATCAAAAAAGGGAGCGAAGTGCTCCCTTTTATACCATGAATTTAGCCCATTAGGTAATGAGTTCAGACACCTAAGAAGCTGGTTTTTCTACTTCAGAAGTCTCTTCAGTCTTTTCTACCGCTTCTTTCATGCTCAAACGAACACGACCTTGACGGTCAATTTCAAGAACTTTTACTTGGACTTCTTGGCCTTCACTCAGATAATCAGAGACTTTCTCAACACGTTTTTCAGCGATTTGAGAAATATGCACCAAACCATCTTTACCAGGGAGAATGGTAACAAACGCACCAAAGTCTGCTAAGCGAGCAACTTTACCTGTGTATATACGGCCTACTTCAACTTCAGCCGTGATCTCTTCGATACGACGGATCGCTTCTTTCGCTGCAGCACCTTCAGTTGCTGCAATTTTGATTGTACCGTCGTCTTCGATTTCAATTGTTGTGCCCGTTTCTTCTGTTAGAGCACGGATAACAGCACCGCCTTTACCAATAACATCTTTGATCTTTTCTGCACTGATCTTCATCATATGAATACGTGGTGCAAATTCAGAGATATCTTCACGAGCACCTGAGATAGCCTCATCCATCACTGATAGAATGTGCTTACGTGCACCTTGAGCCTGATTTAGCGCAATCTGCATGATCTCTTTTGTGATACCTTCGATCTTGATATCCATCTGAAGTGCGGTGATACCAGTATTCGTACCTGCTACTTTAAAGTCCATGTCACCCAAGTGATCTTCGTCACCAAGGATATCAGAAAGAACAACGAAATCGTCACCTTCTTTCACAAGCCCCATCGCTATACCCGCAACAGAAGACTTGATTGGCACACCCGCATCCATAAGAGCGAGAGATGTACCACATACAGAAGCCATTGAAGATGAGCCATTAGATTCAGTGATTTCTGATACGACACGTACAGTGTATGGGAACTCGTCTACAGAAGGCATGATGGCTTGAATACCACGTTTTGCCAGTTTCCCGTGGCCGATCTCACGACGTTTTGGAGAGCCGACAAAACCCGTTTCACCTACACAGTATGGAGGGAAGTTATAGTGAAGAAGGAAGTGATCTTTCTTTTCACCAGTGAGCTCATCAATGATTTGAGCATCGCGTTGTGTACCGAGAGTTGCTGTCACTAGAGCCTGAGTTTCACCACGAGTAAATAGTGAAGAACCATGAGTACGAGGAAGAACACCAGTACGTACATCCAACGCACGAACCATGTCTTTTTCACGACCATCGATACGTGGGTTACCGGCGATGATACTGCGACGTACAACTGTCTTCTCTAAGTCATGGAAGATAGTATGGATTTCTTTAGTGTTTGCTTCTGGATTTTCAGCAAGTAGCGCCTCGTTCACTTCTCCAGCGATCTCGTGGATACGGTCGTAACGGGCCATCTTCTCAGTAATTTGGTAAGCTTCAACTAATTTTGTTTCTGCAAGCTCAGCAATCTTAGTCACAAGCGCAGTATTCTCTTCAGGTGCTACCCAGTCCCAAGCAGGAGTTGCGACTTCAGCTTTAAATTCATTGATCGCATTGATTACAACTTGTTGTTGATCGTGACCGAACACAACTGCTGATAGCATTTCTTCTTCAGTTAGATTGTCAGCTTCTGACTCAACCATTAATACTGCAGAATCAGTACCCGCAACAACAAGATCAAGCTTAGATGACTCTAGCTCAGTATTGCTTGGGTTAAGAACTAACTGACCATCAATATGACCAACGCGCGCAGCACCAATAGGGCCGTTAAACGGAATACCAGAGATAGCAAGTGCTGCTGAAGTACCAATCATTGTTGGGATATCTGGTTGCACATCTGGGTTTACAGACACAACAGTAGCGATAACCTGAACTTCATTTTTGAATGCATCTGGAAATAGAGGACGAATTGGGCGGTCAATTAGACGAGCTGTTAACGTTTCACCCTCAGAAGGGCGACCTTCACGTTTGAAGAAACCACCGGGGATTTTACCTGCCGCGTAAGTACGCTCTTGGTAGTTTACTGTTAATGGGAAAAAGTCTTGGCCTTCTACCGCCTCTTTTTTACCAACGACAGAAACGAATACGGCTGTATCGTCCATAGTAACCATAACTGCAGCGGTTGCTTGACGAGCAATGACGCCAGTTTCTAGAGTGACGGTATGGTTACCATATTGAAATGTTTTAACTACTGGTTTTTCGAACATTATAATTCCTTGTGTCTGGCTAGCGAACAAAAGCAAGCCAGAAAAAGCTTAATGAATACTCAAGGCATTACAAATCGCGACTAGTAAAAAGAAACTTAATAAAGTTCACTTTTAATAGTCGCGACCTTTTGGCCGACTTAGTTGACTGTAATGCAGTAAGTTCTTAATTGGACTACCGTTGGAGTCTTCCTCCGAACGGGAGCGAGCATAGTATAGCGAGATTAGATACGTTTTGCTAAGTATCGACAACAAAAAAGGGGCGAAAGCCCCTTTTTTGACAAACTATTCTATGCGAACGCTGATTAGCGACGTAGGCCTAGACGCTTGATTAGGTCTTGGTAACGAGAAAGGTTTTTGCCTTTCAAGTAGTCAAGAAGCTTACGACGGCGAGAAACCATGCGTAGCAGACCGCGACGGCTGTGGTGATCACCTTTATGTGCCTTAAAGTGGCCTTGTAGGTGGTTGATAGAAGCAGTAAGTAGAGCTACTTGAACTTCTGGTGAACCAGTATCGCCTTCAGACTGAGCGTATTCTGCAACGATTGTTGCTTTAGTTTCTGCATTCAGAGACATAATTCTCTCCTAATTAAGAGTAAGTTAAACATTGCGTCAGCCAATCTCTGATTCAGCCAACGCGAGAGCGGCGGATTATATGTTAAGACTATGTATTAAGCAAGACTTCTCTAAGTCTCCTTTTCTTCGACATCATATTCTAATCCCTGCTAATTCTGTTAAACTCAATCTCTTAATTATCTTAAAATTAAAATACCAGAGGAACATACATGAAGATTGGCATCATAGGCGCAATGGAACAAGAAGTATTGATTCTGCAACAATCTCTTCAAAACTGTCAAAAAGCCTCTAAAGCTGGTTGTACTTTCTTCTCAGGAACACTAAATGATGTCGACGTTGTATTGCTCCAGTCTGGTATTGGAAAAGTGGCTGCAGCGATTGGAACCACCATTCTTTTAAGTGAATATAATGTCGATATGGTTATTAATACAGGCTCCGCGGGCGGTTTTGACTCCAGCCTTTCACTCGGAGATGTGGTTATTTCAACGGAAGTTCGTCATCATGATGCCGATGTCACTGCTTTTGGCTACGAGATGGGCCAAATGGCACAACAACCTGCAGCCTTTATAGCTGATGAAAATTTAATGGATGTCGCAGAAAAAGCCCTAACTCATATGCAAGGAAAACATGCTGTTCGTGGTCTTATTTGTACAGGTGACGCCTTCGTATGTAGTGCAGAGCGCCAAGCTTTCATTCGTCAGCACTTTCCTTCTGTAATTGCAGTTGAAATGGAAGCATCAGCCATTGCACAGACTTGTCATCAATTTAATACCCCATTTGTCGTGGTACGTGCTATTTCAGATGTTGCTGATAAGGAATCACCGATGAGCTTCGAAGAGTTTTTACCACTAGCGGCGAAAAGCTCCTCTGAAATGGTGATAAAAATGATAGATTTGCTCAAATAAGTCGTTATCTACCATGGAAGGACTTTTCAACGATTTTTACTCAAATGGAGCCTTGCTTATTCTCTGGGCTGGGCTCTTAGTCCATCGCATATTACCCCTATCTCGTGAATTTCATCCTACAACGATTTGGCGTAAGTTTGCCATACAACTTTCAAACAAGGTCAACACCAGCACAGTTGCTTCTCAAGCAATACTATCAGGTTCATTAGCTTGGCTATTGATGATGTTACCTTTGTTTGTGGTTGCAATTTCGCTTGGTAACCTTGCGTGGTATCAGGAAGTATTTGAGCTAACTCTACTTGTATTTGCGCTCGACTGGCGCAACACCGACAGATTTGGTAAAGACTTTGTCACAACACTTGCAAGAGAGGACAAAACGCACGGAAAAATCCTCATCCAACCACTCATTAATCGCTCAACCGCTTCACTCTCCATGGTTGGGTTAGGCAAAGCGGGATCAGAAACTCTTATCATGTCTTATGGACGAAACTTAGTTTGTGTATTGTTTTGGTATGGCTTAACCGGGGGTGTGGGGGCTTTTCTTTATCGCATGGCGGTCGAGCTATCAAGAGCTTGGTCTCCCTCACGCAAGCAATATTCTTCATTTGGTCAAATGGCAACACGAACTGTTGCATTAATCGAGCTTGTACCAATGCGCTTATTTGCTCTTTTGATCACATCAGGTCAACGAGCCTTAGCAACGATACAATTAATTAAATTGCAGGCTAGCTCTTGGCCTCTTCCCGGACCTGCGTGGCTGATGGTATCCGTTGGTGCTAAGTTACAATTATCTTTAGGGGGCCCCGCCATTTATGATCGACATAAATCTATACGGACTAAAGTTGGGGGGCGTATCGCTCCCTCAGCGATTCATGTTGCCCAAGTCCACCAATTGTTAAAACAAAAGTGTTATCTGTGGGTTCTGGCCCAGAGCATTATTATGGGGTTAGTCTATCAAGGTTTATGAGAAGATTTTTGGTACTTTTTTTTCTCATTGCTCCGAGTATTTGCATCGCAAAAGCTGAACGTGTGATAAGCCTAGCTCCTCATACCACTGAGTTGGCTTATGCCGCTGGACTAGGCGACAAGCTCGTTGCTGTCAGTGATTACAGCGATTACCCCCCACAAGCAAAAAAACTTGAAAGAGTTGCTAACTATCAGGGTATTAAGGTTGAACGTATCCTGGAGCTGCAACCCGATTTAGTGATTGTATGGCGGTCAGGAAATTCGCCGAAAGACATTGAAAAATTGAAGCAGTTTGGTATTCATCTTTTTTATTCCGATCCCCAAACCCTCGAAGACATCGCCCTAGATATTGAAAAATTAAGTACCTACTCAGAATTCCCACAAATAGGCTATAAAGCGGCGCAAAACTTTAAAAAACAACTGATAACAATAAAAGCCAAGTACCAAAAGCAACATCAAGTTCGCTATTTTTATCAGCTTAGCTCGACACCGTTAATGACGGTGTCTCAAGGTAAATGGCCCAGCGAAATATTTAGCTTTTGTGGTGGAGAAAATATTTTTTCAGATGCTGGCGCCCCTTACCCTCAAGTAAGTGTTGAACAAATTATAGTACGTAACCCTGAGGTCATTTTTACCTCCAAACAATCTCCGGGACAGGCCGAAGTTTGGCAGCAATGGGGCAATCATATCGAGGCGATAAAACGGCAACAAGTGTTGCCGTTAGATAGCAACATACTCTCTCGCCCCACTCCCAGAGTGATCACATCAATTGAACAAATTTGCCACTATTTTTCCTCGATACAACAAAAAACTTAACAGCGCCAACTGAGATCTCGTACAATCTTAGTTGTTCTTATATCAATATGTTTGACTGACAACAGGCTGGTTATGGAATCTACCCTGCTTTATTTTATCGACCTATTTGGTACTGCTGTTTTTGCTATCTCCGGTGTTTTACTCGCAGGTCGATTAAAAATGGACCCCTTTGGTGTCATTGTTTTGGCTAGCGTCACTGCAATTGGCGGCGGGACTATCAGAGATATGGCGCTCGGTGCAACACCCGTTTTTTGGGTAAAAGATACTTTGTATATTAGCATTATTTTGATTACTTGCTTGCTCACCATCATCGTAGTTAGAAGACCTAAACGTCTGGCTTGGTGGGTTTTACCCGTGTGCGATGCGATCGGTTTGGCCGTTTTTGTTGGTATTGGCGTTGATAAAGCACTTCAACACCAAAGCTCACCTATGATTGCGGTAATCATGGGCGTCATAACGGGATGTGGTGGAGGCATCATCAGAGATGTATTAGCGAGAGAGATCCCTATGATCTTAAGGAGCGAAATATACGCAACAGCATGCATAGTTGGAGGTGTCATTCAAACTATCGCACTAGAAACAGATATGAATAAAGATAGCGCACTGTTAGCTGGCATACTCTCCACTCTCATTATTCGATTAGGGGCAATCAAATGGCACCTATCTCTGCCAACTTTTGCTCTTCACCGTTAGCTTTGAATCGTTCAAGTTCTCTAAAAAATAAGCGACATCGACTCAGTGAGTCTAGTGATGCTAAGTAGTTCTGAGTAAAGCAAATAAGCGCCAAAAGTATTCTTCGTTTCCAGCGCTTTAATGCTTTTTCTTTAGCCTTGAACTCGTCTTAAAACCTGTTTTAAGGCCACGAAGTCGTTATCCAACTCTTCAGAAAGCAACGGCATAACAGAATGCTTAGCTAATGGTCCTGGCAACTCAACATCACAGTTAAGGATATCATCCACGACTTCTTTAAACTTGGCAGGATGAGCGGTGCATAAGAACACCCCCGTTTCACCGGGCTCAAGCTGTTGTTGCAATACTTGGTAGGCAATAGCACCATGTGGTTCACAAAGGTATCCTAAATCATAAAGCTCTTGCACCGAATTCGCGCTTTGCTGGTCACTAACGGCTCCTCGTCCTAAGGTGGAAAGCCCCCAACCTTTGCGTTGACACAATTCCTCTATCCTCGGCCAATTATTGGGTTGACAGACATCCATTGCATTAGATGTCGTCGCAACAGTAGGTTTTGGATCCCACACGCCAGTTTCTAAGTATCTCGGTACGGTATCGTTGGTATTCGTAGCGGCGATAAAGCGCTTAACAGGAAGCCCCATAGCCTTTGCGAGCAGTCCCGCAGTGAGGTTGCCAAAATTACCGCTTGGTACTGAGATAACTAAATTTTCACGTTCTTGTTTATTCAACTGAGATACAGCCTCAAAGTAATAGCAGATTTGAGCCATCAAACGGCTGATATTAATTGAGTTTGCCGAGTTTAATCCTATCTCGGTACGTAGTTCATGATCGTCAAAAGCTTGCTTAACCAAAGCTTGACAGGCATCGAAATCACCATTGATTGCAACGGTATGGATGTTGCCGCCCAAAGTACAAAAAAGCTTTTCCTGCAACGGGCTAATTTTTCCTTTAGGATACAAGATGACAACGTTTATGTCTTTCATACCATAGAATGCATGAGCGACGGCGGCCCCCGTATCTCCAGATGTTGCGGTTAATATGGTTGTTTTTCCACCTTCAGACACAGCAGCAAGAGACTGGGCCATAAAACGACCACCGAAGTCTTTAAAAGCAAGCGTTGGACCATGGAATAACTCAAGCGCATAACAATTTGGTTTAACTTCTTTGATCACCGCTGGAAATTTAAATGCGGCATCCACCATGGAGTGGACTTTTTCTTTTGGTAATTCATCACCAATAAGTGCAGATAAGATCTTGGTACTTCGAGTTACAAAATCTTCAGACAATAAATCATCGATATCGCCGAGTTCAGGTAATTGTTGTGGAAAAAAGAGCCCTTGATTTCGTCCTAACCCTTGACGAACAGCTTGGCCAAATGAGACCTGCTCTTCATTTTCTTTGATATTGTACAGCTTCATAACTCACTTCCTGTTCTCATTGAGCCTTGCTCATTCAGTTGACAAACATGCACAAAACCTTCTGCATTTTTGACATAATTTTTCTCAAGCCAAACGGCAACCCGATTAGCGACGTCCAGATCATCACAAATACTAAATAGTGTTGGTCCACTTCCAGAAATACCAGTAACCAAAGCACCTGCTTTATTAGCGTATTCCCTCGCTTGTGCAAACCCTGGCAGTAACCGCTCTCGGTAGGGCTCAGCAACAACGTCTTTTATCATATCTGCCGCCAAATCAGGTTGATTAGTATGACAAGCATGGATAAAACCAGCCAAGTGACGTCCATGAGCTATGATATCTTGACGACGGTACTGAGAGGGTAAAATATCCCGTGCTTCAGCTGTAGACACTTTAATACCAGGAAAGGCCATGACCCAATACCACTGTTTAAAGCTGGGTACCGATTGACTGATAATGCCTCTTTCTTCAACCATTAATTGCACACCGCCCAAATAGCAAGGTGCCACATTATCATAATGAGTACTGCCAGAAATTTTGCCTTCCATCTCTCCCATTAGCTTTAACAATGTCGTCTCGTCCAACGCTTGGCCATGGAATTGATTGAGCGCATCCAGTGCTGCAACAATCGAGCACGCACTCGACCCTAACCCCGATCCGATCGGCATATTCTTCTCAAGAGTCAATTCAACAGGCAGAACTTCTTTGCCGCGTTTATCCATTTCTCGACTAAAAACTTGCCAACAATCAAAAACAATATTTTTTTGAGGCTCATGGGGTAATTTACTGACAAATTTTCCTGTCGTATTCAAACAAAAAGGTTCATTACCCATGGTGATGAGTACCCGATCTCCTAGCCGCTCACCATTGATGGGAGAAACTGCCGCTCCGAGAACGTCAAAACCGACGCTGACATTTCCGATTGATGCTGGTGCGTATATGGCAACATCCTTACCATATTCCATATTACTATACTCCTAATTTCCAGCCTAAAGTTCGCATCACGTCAGCAAAAACACCTGCTGCTGTGACTTCGGTTCCTGCTCCATAGCCTCTTAAGACCAAAGGAATCGGCTGATAATAGCGGCTATAGAAAGCTAACGCATTCTCACCATCTTTAATTTTGAACATAGGATCATTTTCATCGACACTTGCTAAGCTAACTCGACACTGTCCATCTTTGATTTCACCGACATAACGCAGCACTTTCCCTTCTTGTTCCGCTTGTTGTACCAGGTGGCTAAAATACTGATCCGCTTCAGGCAATCGATCCATAAATTCTTCAACACTGCCCGAATCATCAAACCCAGGCGGTAACGCTTTCTCAACCGCAACATCCTCGAGTTCGAGATCCATACCTGCTTCCCTGGCAAGAATTAACAACTTACGCGCAACGTCCATTCCCGATAGGTCATCTCTTGGATCGGGTTCTGTAAAGCCATTCCCTTTTGCCAAATACGTAGCCTGACTGAGTGTCATCCCTTCATCTAACTTACCAAAAATGTAAGATAACGAGCCTGAGAGTATTCCGGTAAAACGTTCTAGCTCATCACCTGCAGCGATTAAGTTTTGAAGGTTTTCTATCACAGGCAAGCCCGCACCTACCGTTGTTTCATAAAGCAGCTTCCTGCGAGAGCCTCGCGCAATATCACGCAACTGGTGGTAATAATTCATGCTGGCTGTGTTCGCTTTCTTATTCGGTGTGACAACATGAAAGCCTGCGGCAAGAAAGTCAACATACTGATCAGCAATCATAGAACTTGAAGTACAATCAACGAGCACTGGATTAATTATGTGATTCCGCTGAACTAGAGACGATAAGCTATTTAAACTGAATGCCTCGCTCGCAGCTCCCATACGGTCGCGCCAATTATCGAGAGGTAACCCCTCAGCATCGGTAAGTAAACCTTTACTATTAGCCAAACCGCACACTCTTATAACAATTCCTTTGTCAGCAAGTTTTGATTGCTGGCGCTGAATTTGATCAACAAGTGCACCACCAACACCGCCAACACCAACAACAAATACGTCTAAAAAATGCTTGGAATTGAATAGGTTTTCATGACAAGCCTTAATGGCTTCAGAGATTTTATTCTCAGGTATAACCGCTGATATTGCTCGTTCTGATGACCCTTGAGCAATAGCTACGATATTAACGTTAACTTCAGCCAATGATGCGAAAAATTGGGACGCAACTCCGCGAGAGGTACGCATTCCATCACCGACAAGAGTCACAATAGCTACATCATCAATGAAATCGACGGGCTCTAAAAGCCCTTCTTTTAGTTCAAGCTCAAATGAATCAGCTAATGATTGCTGCGCAAGCTTCTTATCCTCAGATTCGATACAAAAGCTAATGCTGTATTCAGATGATGATTGAGTGATCAAAACGATAGATACACCAGCGGAAGACATTGCACCAAATACGCGACTTGCCATTCCCACCATGCCTTTCATCCCTGGCCCTGAAATATTCACCATGGTCAAATCACTTAAGGTGGTAATTCCCTTAATATCCAGTTTGTCTTCGCCAGTGTCTTGACCAATTAAGGTTCCTGCGCCTTGTGGATTGAAGCTATTTTTTATCAAACACGGAATATGGAACTGAGCAATAGGGGCGATGGTTTTCGGATGCAGAACTGAAGCTCCAAAGTAAGAAAGCTCCATCGCCTCTTGGTAGCTGAGAGATTTGAGCAGTCTCGCATCATCAACTAATCTGGGATCGCAATTGAAAACACCATCAACGTCGGTCCAAATTTCACAACAATCAGCTCTTAAACATGCGGCTAAAACCGCAGCAGAGTAATCCGAACCATTGCGTCCCAAGGTAACAAGTTGTCCTGTATCATCGCCTGCTGTGAAACCCGGCATAATATTAATACGTCCTAGAGGGAGAGGGTTTTTAGCAAAGTTTTCTGTTGATCTCTCAACGTCGACCATGGCCTCAAGCGGCGCCCCTTTTGCGAAAAGAAATTCAACAGGATCAATGAGGTTTGTTTGCTGTTCATAGGACTCTAAAACAGCCTTCATTAACTGAACGGATATCCTTTCCCCTTTGCTGATAATTCTCGCGTTGACGTTGTCAGGACACATTCCGAGTAAATGAATACCATCAACAAACTGGCGGAGTTGCTGAAAAGAAGTGTCTATTTGGTTTTCAAAACCAGAGACTTCAATGTTTGGCAGAATGGAACGAATATCGTTAAATAACCCTCGAAGTGACTGTTCAAGATTAGAGAGATGAGATTCAACTGGCTCATGTCTTAATGCAGAGTCGATAACTTCTACCAGCTTGTTAGTGGTTTTACCTGGTGCCGATAAAACCACCGACACCTCTCCTTGTTTCGCACTATTTGCAATGATGTTCGCAGCTCTTAGAAAACGGTCAGCATCTGCTAATGATGAGCCCCCGAACTTTAAAACTCGCATTTTTCTCTCCCACTTCGTATTTATCGGCAAAAAAAAAAGCCTGTATCTTGTTGGATACAGGCACG
>NZ_AEIU01000114.1 GCF_000165125.1 Vibrio caribbeanicus ATCC BAA-2122
ACTCATCATCAAATGTACCGGCTAACCTTTGTCGAGACTCAAAAAAAGGAGGAACTGAGCCAAAACCTGCCACTTTTATTTGTTTGCTCGTCGCTGTCCAATCCTCATTTGGATAAAAAATCCGAGGTACTGGCTGCTCAAGTAGTTGCTGATTAGAGGTGGCAACCCCACATCCCATTCTATTACGTTCATCGCCACCGATGGCATAAGAATAATCGATATCAGATTCAATGAAGGAACTCGGTCTACTTATGGTAATGCTTCCACCGTGTTCAACCCATTGCCTTGGCCCATATACTCTAAGAGTTTTATCAATATGACCATCGATAAGCAGTCGACACTCATGAGAGGTAACAGGATTTTTGGCATAACTTCTTGCCTTGCCACATAAAATAACATCAGTATTCGATTTGAAGTAAGCAAACTCATGGTCAATACGTTGAGCCGACGCCCCTGGCTCTCCCATATACTGGGGTTCGGTAAAGATCTCGCATTCTTGCAATGGGTTCCAGTTTATACCGTCAAACTGCCATTCTCTTTTACCAACAACCACCCAGAGAGCCCGACCATGCTCATCATTTTGCAGCCTCCCTTTTAATGATAATTCTGGATGCGGTTCAATATCCCACAACTGCATTTTGGTTCCTTAATTCAAATCGTTCACTTGCTGATGGCAACTCACGCAAACGCGTAAAGTTCCAATCCTGTTGATAACGAGGCATGGTCATATCCCAAGGTATATAAACGCGGGATTGAATACAAAGCTGATACCATAGCCATTGCCTAAACTCCGCAGTAATGTTTTGGCCTTGCATTGCTTTTAATGTCGATTCAAAACTCAACGCGAAGCCCAATCGACTGGGGAGATTTTGTTGATATCCATCGCGATCTTGCCATTCAACGAGCTTTTGACAGATTTCCTCCCACTCATATTCAACGCCAACATCGCTTGGTTTCAGAGGTAAACGTTCACCATAAACCACATAGAGCGCTTGTATCCAAATCTCTCCCTCTGATTCTTCCAATGCCAATAGGTGTTCGAGTATAGATGGGACTAACCTCCAGTCACCACACAAGGCAAAAGCAATCGGGGCGTATGATGCTGTTATCTCAATCTCTTCAAATTCTTTAAGTTCCAATAACTTTGCAAAGAGCATGACTTTGGGAGAGTTAATTGCACTTGGCTGGGTACCAAACTGAATTCGAAACCAAGTATTACGGTCGGATTTGGTAATGATACGCTCGAATAGCCACTGTTCATAATTGCTATTTTGTTCAATCCATTCAATACCTGCAGGATTGTCATATAGAGCCAGAACTGGGTAAGCGCACTGATGAGTAACCTTCTCTGTCTCTATCCAATGCTTTATGAGTGAAGTCGTGAGAGTTTGACGTATCCTCAAAAATTCAAAGTAAATCTCACACCCTGAGGCATTACCATCGATAAGCTCTGCTAAAATACGATCCAACTGAACCAATTGAGAACGTGCAATAAGCACATTTGCCATCGTTTTATCTATCTTGCTCGCAACCATCAAACCACTAATTAGATGTTCAACGTCTTGACCAAATTCCTCTTGCATCATCAACCAAACATAGATTTCAGGTTGACTCTCTTTTAATTGAAAAATTAATCCTGGGGCAAAGTGATAAAAAGAAACATAGACCGATTTTAATTCGGTCATTTGCGCTTCTATTCTTTGGAGATAATGATTCTCTTGACTGGGGAAGCCACGACGGTAGTTCGATAGAGTCTGACGCAACAAAAAGCAAACCGTTTCTGATGCCAGTGCTAACTTTTCGTTACAGAATGCCAACCATAATTTCGGCTTGTCAGAGAGCTGTTCAATATAAGACTGTTGTTTTTGATTGATCTGTTCAACATCTTCAATGGTGATGGGTTTATTAAGTCTTTCAACCCCGATTCGTTGCCGCATGTTTTGTATCGTCCATCAGTTAAGTTTGATAACACCTGCTTGAAGTTTTTGTGCCATCTCAGCTTTAGAAAGGATGTGTTTTCCTTCAGTGATCACTGTGCTGTTCTGACCTTTAATCTGGCTTTGAGCCTCGCCACTGATGATGTGTATTGTGTCAGAAATATCCAGTTGTATTTTCTTAGCCGAAAAAGACAGATCACAAGCATGGGGATCAACACCAAACACAATATGAGTCACAATCGGCAGACTGATGTCTTGATTAGCAAATTCAATATGACACTTGAGCCTTCTCTTGCCAGCCACTATAAGTTCTTGCTCGGTCAGCTTACCAGAAAACTTAGCCATGATAGGCTGACCAAAAGGGTTGCCCACAAAGTCAACTTTCACCTGTCCCAAACTTGGAATTGCTGATACAACATAGCCAAAACGCGAAAAGCAAGCCGATAATTCGGCTTGCTCACTAACTAGAGTTTCTAAATATAGCGTCTTTTTTTCCATCACTAGTTAATCGCTACATTACAACCTTTCACTATCACCTTATCGCTACCTTCAATAGTGATGGCATTCCCAGACAATTTAATCGTACCGTCACTATTCATCACTAGTGAGGAACAGCCCGTTTTAAGTACGATAGTATCACCACTGATTATCTGAGTGGCATGATCGGCCTTATAAGAAGTATCACCTTTGACAGCAACAGTAAGATTACCGCCAATCGTTAAGTTATCATCTGAACCCACGTTTGCGCTCCTTGACGAACCAACAACTAAGTTGCTGTTTTCACCGACGTCAAGATCATCATTTTTACCAATCTTTGTTTTTCTGTTATCGCCGATTTCTAAATCTGCGTTATTTTTAACGTATTGGCTTTCATTGGCGTTGTAAGTGACGCTGACGTCCTGTTCAACGGTTTCGGTAAACGTGCTGTTGACTTGTGTCGTCTTGTGGCCATCGATGGTTTCTTTGTGATCGCCCATGACTTCATTAGTCTGATGACGTGCAACCTTTAGGAATTCATCCTGACCGATATCTCGATAACGGTTGTTGAGTACCTTGGTCGACATGTCTTTCTGAGCATGAATATATATTTCTTCTTGGTTGGCTTCGTCCTCGAAACTTAATTCGTTGTATCCATCACCTTTGTGAGTCTGTGTGCGAAACGTGGTACGAGTTTTATTGTCAGGCAGCGAGTAAGGAGGATTGTGCAGCCCGTTGTAAACAGCACCTGTAACCAGAGGTCGATCTGGGTCACCCTCAAGGAAAGTCACCACGACTTCATGACCAATTCTTGGTAGATACACGGCTCCCCAAGTTGGTGCTGCCATCGATTGACTAACACGGATCCAGCAACTTGAATGCTCATCGACCATACCGTATCTGTCCCAATGGAACTGAACTTTAATTCTACCCATTGGATCGGTATAGATCTCTTCACCAGCAGGGCCTACAACAACTGCCGTTTGTGGGCCATCAACAACAGGCGCAGGCAATTTCGGCGCTCTAAAAATAGTGCTGCGCGGAATACATCTAAACTGGTTAAAATACGTGGTGGGCAGTTCGCTCGATTCGTCCTCGTGCACTCGTGGGTTTTGACCTGTGTGCGTCACTGAGAGCATAAGGTAATCACGATTGATTTCAGAGCGAGGGTGCTCGCTGATATCAAAGCTGCTGCCCGATATCAGGCGCATTACATCGCTGCTCGCCTCTATCTGTTCATTGTCGACGATATGCTCAGATATCCATTCAGACGCCCTAACTTGTCCCATGGCTGGATCAACGTAACGCCCCGGATAATCATACAACTTGAGATCCACATCCAGCGGCCCACCTCGACTCATCTCTTGCGGGATTTTAGGCTGCTCATAGTTATAATCGTTGTAGGTAACGTGTCCCGTTTTCACTCGATTGACTAATTCAAGGTCACTAATATGCTCACGGTCAGATACGCCACCGCCACTTGAGTGATAAACAATCGGCCCAATGTAGGACGAATTCAGCGGAGTACTTTTAAGCGGAACAATCGCATCATTGCTATCAACAATTACCATGGTGTGATTCGCTTCGCTATGCTCGAAGTAATACCACATACCATGTTCAGCCAGTATACGCTGAACAAAATGTAAATCTGACTCACGGTATTGCAATACATACTCTTTCGGAGGGTATGTACCCGAAACTTCGAAACGATAATCAGTGACTGAGCCATCATCAAGTACTTCAGTGACGATATCTTTCGCTGATTTTTGTTGGAAAATACGACAATCTTGTCGCTGAGATAGGAACCAAGCTTGTGGCACTAACGTTAACTGATAACGAGAAAAGCGTCGACCAGAACCAAGATAACGAACCTCATTCACCACACCATTGAATACACGTGCTGTGCCGACACCCTGCCCGTACAGAGATAATGAACCTGCCTTGCGGATCAAAGCGTCAAAAGGAATATCTGCATCAAGTGAAAGTAATGAGAGACTGATGTGGAAAGGTGTTGAGAGCTCCTCATTCACCTGAAAACTTTCAACTTGAAATTCATAGCCACCACCTGAGACCACAAATTTGAATTCTACGTCATTCACCATATCTTTTACCTGATACTAATAGTCAAACAAGGGCCAACCGAAGTTGACCCAGTATGTTGTGGCGAGGCGATTATGCTTCGCGAGGCGCACGCCAGTCGTCGTTACCGCCTTTACCCATAACTTCGTGAGTTACTTCGATTGCACGGTAAGTGAAGCTCAATACTTCTTCTGTTACACGATCAGAAGTCGCAGCATCTTGACAGTGAGCCATGCGAGTTTGCATATCAACAAGCAACGCGTCGATTAGCTTGATTGTGTAGTAATGCTCTTGCTTACCTTGGATAGAAGTACGGTAGAACTTGATGTTACACTCAGGTAGCTTCTCACCAGATACCAAAGCGTTGAATAGAAGCGGTGAACAGCAGTCTTGCGCTTTTGTTACGATAACAGGCTTGTGTACACGCTGACCTGTTGGCTGACCACTTTGTGGATCACGTGGAATAGTCAATACGTGATCAAGTTCTTGCACTAGAAATTCATCAACGTGCGCTTCTTGCCAAGAGTTACCAACTGAATCAGCTGAGTAAGCATCTTTTGTAATATCGCCTTGAGTTTCGCCAGTAATAGACATATACGCTGGAGTTGGCATCTTATATTCCTTCTCAAAAATTTTCTATTTTATTTAAATTCACCAAATCGCTTATCCGCGACCCAGGATATATAATACAAACAGCGTGCCAACTTTTTATTCACTATAAAACAACAACTTATATCTTTAATTATATTTATTTCCATTTTAATCATTCAATAAATTGGAAAATTTAACAACTTATTGTACGAAAGATACAATTTATTGTTACTCATATTCATTGATAAAACAACGGTATATAAATATTGAAAAAAAGCGTTATTGACGGGGTATTTAGTGATAATGACTAATATAATAATCAAAGTGAAACCAAATAGGATTAATTTTGGTTTTAAATTATTTTATATCTCCTCTTAAACAACCAAAAAACACTAGTCAAAATAACTGACCAGAAAAAATGTCTTTTTATATTTAGTATAATTCGCTTCAATTTTAAACAACGTATAAGTTCGATAAGACAATGATCAATATTAATCTTTCTTCATTAATACAGCGTCTGCACCCTATCGCAAAAGTAGCACTTGAAGACGCTGCTGCTTTAGCCGTTTCAGAAAAAGCCAGCGAAATCCAAATTGAACACTACTTGCTTAGCCTACTTGAAAGGCCAAACAGTGACTTTGACCTTTTGTTAGCGCACTTTGAGTGTTCAGAGAATATTCTCAGACAATCTATCCGCTCAACATTAGATTCAAGTGCGACCGGAAACGGAGCTAAGCCGGTTTTTTCTTCTTTACTTATCGAATGGCTACAAGAAAGTTGGTTGGTGTCTTCTCTTGACCTGTCACAAACCCAAATTCGATCAGGGGCACTACTACTTACCCTTGTCAGCAACCCACTGAGATACGGACAACATGGCTATGCTTCCTTTTTAGAAACGGTCAGTGCTGATAACCTCAAACGTAACTTTGCAGAGCTCACCAGCCAGTCGATTGAGGCGCGAGTTTCCACCTCTGAAAAGACTGAAGCACGTGAAGAAGGCTCAGCACTGAGCAAGTTCACCACCGATTTCACAGGCAAAGCACGTAAAGGCGAGATTGATCCTGTATTTTGTCGTGACCAAGAAATTCGTCAGATTGTCGATATTTTGGCTCGTCGTCGTAAAAATAACCCTATTGCCGTGGGTGAACCTGGCGTTGGTAAAACGGCTGTTGTCGAGGGCCTAGCACTAAAAATCGTTCAAGGTGAAGTGCCTGACAATCTAAAAGGCGTTGAGTTGTACGGACTGGATATGGGTCTGCTTCAGGCAGGCGCAAGTGTCAAAGGTGAATTCGAAAATCGCCTTAATGCCGTTTTGGATGAAGTGAAAAATTCACCGACACCTATTATTTTATTTATTGACGAAGCGCACACACTCGTCGGTGGAGGTAATCAAGCTGGTGGCAGTGATGCTGCTAACTTGCTCAAACCTGCGCTTGCGCGTGGTGAAGTTAAAACGATCGCCGCTACAACTTGGTCTGAATACAAAAAGTATTTTGAAAAAGATCCCGCTCTAGCAAGACGTTTCCAATTAGTTAAGTTGGATGAACCTTCTCCAGAGCAAGCCGCATTAATTATACGCGGTCTTCGCCCTGCTTATGAGAAATCTCACAATGTCTATGTTCGTGACGATGCCATTACAGCCGCGGCTGCTCTCTCGGCTCGTTATATCTCAGGTCGCCAACTGCCCGACAAAGCGATTGACGTTCTCGACACGGCTTGTGCACGGGTAAACATTAGCCTAAATGCCATTCCAGCTGCCGTTGAAACCTTGCAACAGCAACTCGCCGCTCAGCAACGTGAACTCGAAGCACTAGAGCGCGATGAACTGCAACAAACCGGTGACAAACATAGCCTTGCGACCATTCCTGATCTAAAAGCTGCCATGCAAGACACCCAAGAAGAGCTCGATGTCCAGCACACTCAATGGCAAGAAGAAAAAGCGCAAATCGAACAAATGATTGCCCTGCGTGCTCGTTTGCATCAACTGGTTTCTGTTCAAGATAACCAAGATGAGCTTGACGATGATTCAGCACAAGACCAACAAGATGAGGATGTGTCACCTTACGCAGAGATGGATGAAGAGGCAGTGCGTATTGCTATTGCGGCTTGCCAAGAGCAGCTTGATGCGATTCGCGGCACTAACCCATTGGTGCACTTTGAAGTTGGCCCAGATGAAGTCAGCCACGTGATCTCAGATTGGACAGGTATCCCTATGGGTAAAATGCTCCAAGATGAAGCCGCAACTACCCTAAACCTGAAAGACAGCCTAATGGCCTCTATCAAAGGTCAATCCTTTGCCATTGATGCACTCGCAGAAGGCATTCAGACCGCAAAAGCTGGACTTGGCAACCCTGATGCACCGACTGGCGTATTTTTACTGGTGGGGCCAAGTGGTGTCGGTAAAACAGAAACAGCCCGAGCTATTGCTGATCAACTCTTTGGTGGTGAGCGATTTATGACCACGATAAACATGTCAGAGTTTCAGGAAAAACACACGGTTTCGCGCTTGATAGGCTCGCCTCCGGGTTATGTGGGCTTCGGTGAAGGTGGTATGTTAACAGAAGCCGTACGCCAACGCCCTTATTCGGTTGTCCTGCTTGATGAAGTGGAAAAAGCCGATCCAGAAGTTCTCAACCTCTTCTATCAGGTGTTTGATAAAGGGATCCTCAACGATGGAGAAGGACGCGCGATTGATTTTAAAAATACTCTTATTATCATGACCAGCAACCTTGCTACCCAAGAAATTGAGTCACTCACATCACAATCAGACGACATCGATGCTGCAACGATTGCAGAGGCTATTCGTCCCACGCTCAACCAGCACTTTAAACCGGCCTTGTTGGCACGAATGAACGTGCTACCTTTCGTACCGCTATCTGATGAGGCGATGACTGATATCATCCATCATAAGCTGACTAAGGTCTCTTCTCGCTTACAAAGCCACCACAAATTGTCGTTGGAATACGACCAAAACTTGGTGGATTTTGTATTGGCAAACTGCCGTTTGGCAGAGACTGGAGCGCGAAATATCGATGCGGTTATCAATCGCCAACTCCTGCCTCAACTTTCCAACCAGTTATTGGCCAGCGATAAGGACGAATCGCATAGCCAGATCACGGTATCTGTCGATGAGCAAGGAACGCTGACCTATGCGTTCAGCTAGCCAAAGCGATCTGAGTAATGCGCTGCTCGCGATCAGCCAATCTTTGGCTGATCGTACCCAGCTTGCTCAAACCCTTGACGCGGTGCTCAGTGCAGCGCGTCAAATGACCTTTGCCAAGCACGGCATCGTCTACGTGCTTGACCAAACGGGTCAGGCGTTGATCCCAAGTATTGTTCATCATAGTGAGCAAGCACTTTCCGCTCACCCATGGCCTGCTCTCTCTTTCGATAGAGCCAGTCAGACCGATCCTTTCAGCTACGCTATCCAAAATGGCGAAGTGGTGTTGATAAACGAACTCTACCAATACAATGGCTACGATTGCGAAACCATTTACGAAAGTGAGCAAGCTCTCGGAGTAAAAAGCAGCAATTTACTGGCTTGGCCTTTGGTTGACGACAGTAAAAAAACCATCGGCCTTTTAGCTCTGCTCGATTTGAGTATCATTGACAATGAATCGGCGCTCAGTGCATTTTGTCAAATGGCTGCCAATAGCATTCGCCAAGCTGTTTGGCTCGAAAATTATGGGCATATGATCAAAGATCTTAGTGCAGACAATGCTGCTCTTATTCGTGAGAATCAACAACTAAAACAGCGTAAACAAAGCCATTATTCTGGCCCTATTGCTGAGAGTGAACAAATGCTCGATGTGTTGCGCCGCTTAGAAAAAGTGCTCACCCTACCCGTTGATGTTTTGCTTAGAGGCGAGACGGGGACAGGTAAAGAGGTCATAGCAAAATACATTCATCAAAATTCGAATCGTGCCAATGAGCCACTCATAGTGCAAAACTGTGCGGCGATCCCTGAGCAACTCCTTGAATCTGAGCTATTTGGTCATAAAAAAGGGGCATTCACTGGTGCCGACAAAGATAAGATCGGTCTGTTTGAAGCCGCTCATGGCGGAACACTGTTTCTTGATGAGATTGGCGATATGCCATTGCTGCTGCAAGCCAAACTACTTCGAGTACTCCAAGAGCGCAGAGTACGACCAGTGGGGGCAAATAAAGAAATTGAAGTCGATGTACGCGTGGTTGCTGCGACACACTGTCATTTGATGGACAAAATACAAAAAGGCGAGTTTCGTGCTGACTTGTTTTATCGCCTCAATGTATTCCCCATCACCTTACCACCACTTCGAGAAAGGCACGCTGATATCTTGCCTCTGGCGGAACACTTCGTTAAGCATAGTGCCAACAACTTAGGTTTACCCGCTGCGCCTGGATTAAGTGCCAAAGTGCAAAGCCAGCTTATGGCCTACACCTACCCAGGCAATGTCCGTGAGTTAAAAAATATTATTGAGCGCGCTTTATTGCTTTCCGATTTTGAAACCATCAATCAAATTGAACTCGGTGAGGTGCCTGAAGAGCCCACTATCTCACAAGTCTCTAGCGAACCAGAGCCCATTACAGCGCAAGTGAAAGAGATAGAGCCCATTATCTCAGAGGTGGATGATGCCAGCAGGAGTTTAAAACAAGCCGTCAGTGACTATGAAAGGACCGTGATTATTGACTGCCTCAACACCACCAATTGGCAGATGAAGCGCACCGCAGAACAGCTGTCTCTGCCGCTCAGTACCCTAAATCACAAAATGAAAAAGTACGATATCTCTATTCCCAAGTGATCTTAAGAATATCTGCTCTTTGAGAGCAGATATTCTTGATTTACGAACCTTGATACCGATATTGATTGCAGAAGACAAAGCTATTTACGCACAATCTAACGTATTAAAGTTACTTGAATATCCTTACCTACTTAACAAATTGTCCCTTGGATTGATGAACCCAAAGGCTTGCCAATGTATGACATAAATACAGAGGCAGCCGCATTGCCCGTAGTAAAGCTGATTGAAGAGTTATAGAAATATCGGTTGACCCAGCCACCGTTGTAGTATTTTGCCTTAGATTGGACCTGAGTATTCCCCATAACTTTGGTTTTAACTGTATACCTAGTACTACCAATATGGCTAGCTACACTGATTTCTGGGCTCCACATCAATGGAGGCGCGTAGGCGGCAAACCGTTTGCACCCGAAAGTTTTGTGGGATTGTTTTCCCCCAAACAGACTCTCAAATTCATCGTCTTCAGCGATAAAGTTGTTATTTTGGTCTGTGTCTAGCGCGCTGCTTTCGATGTAGCAACTCGGTCCGGGTAAATCTTCTGAAGCAACAACAGGCACGACCATAGGATCTAAGAAAAGCTTGGCTTTTGTGCATGAGCGTTCGACCAAATTACCATACTTGTCGGGCACCTCATACGTCCCCTTTAAGGCATAGGTGTTGCCATAGTTATCGTACGCAACACCATCATTATCGTCTTGATAAAGAGTCTCAAGATAGACTCGGTGCTTTTTGCCATTTCGACTAACCACATCAATGGTTGCCTTTCTATTCAATTCAGCGACCACTTCATGAGAAACCATTCCAGACAATTCTAAAGACTCTTTATTTTCGGCAAATACCTGACCACTTAAAAAAAGCGGTGTAAGCGTTAATGCTAGTTTAAATTTCATCGAACTAATTCCTTGTTATGTAAACAATAAGCAACTATACGCATACAAACAAAAATAAAAAGAGTATTAGATCTCAAATTTATTTTTTTATAGATAAAAAGTGACGTAATATTTTTGGGATATTACTGACTATTTTTCTTTATAAAAAATCTGGACACACCAAATAATTTTTATCAATGCCAAACTATAAACGTGCTTAAATAATAAGCATTTTTAGTCCCTAAGATGAGAATACAATAAAGTCTGGCGGGCTAAATATTGGCTTTATTCAGTATGAACAACCTAAGATACACCTTTCGCCAAAAATATAAAAAAATTAATAAAATCATTAATTTAATACAAAAGGCTTCTATAGCCACCAGAAAAATAGAATCAAAACCATCGCCATGATAAGAAGTCCGTTAGATGAAAAAATTATGTTTTGTGTCTTTTATTGTCTAATTTTTACGCGTCACTTTTTTAGAAATATAGATGGCCAATACCTTCACATTATATTTAATAATATTGATAGACATAACATTATTTTCTAGCTATTAGGTTAATAGCCTAATGGTCCTTAAATAAGGAAAGATTCATTAAATAAAAATGGATTCCTGAGACTGAAATTGCGAGAACATGATATTAACAAAACAGGTGTTTGAATTGACCTTTTTTTCTAATAACACGTTTGGTGTCATTTTTATCTTTGCTATTGTGATGTAAAGATTACAGCCAACGGAGTATCCTCTCTGCCCGCTTTCTTCAATAGCCTACAAATGGGAGCTAGTTGTTTTTTACTGCCACAGATTTTCTTAAATACAGCGCGGCCAAACCGCCTGCAATCTCAGCGGCGAGATAGACAAACATCAAGCCATTGGCCTGTCCATCAAGCCCAATGCCAAGAGCACGGCTAAATGCCATTGAAAGTAATATCAAAGCAACCATCAATAGTGCCATATCCACATCATTTTTGAGCTTGGTGACGAAAAGCAATAGTGCACCAATCGCAAACTGCGCCCCGCCATACGTTGCCCTAAGATCAATAATTGCACTGGCACCCTGTGGGCGACTGCCTGTTATCCAGTAGGACATCTCGATAGGAAAAACACTAAATAGAGCCCCGTACGTTAGAAAAATCAGCCCAGTGAGATACACAAATACTTTTGCCATTTGATGCCTTTTTGTGAGTTAGCTGCATAGTTGCCTGAAGTTAACCAGTTTAAAGCAATAATGAAACGCAGAGAACTGGTGCAATCACGAAGCCAATGAGACACCTAGAAAAAAGCCCAAGTTAATACTCGGGCTATCACCAAGGGCTCAGTTGCCCTTAACTTAAACTCCTCTACCAATCTTTAACCCAGTCAGATAACGCTCCGATTCTTTCCTCATTGAGTAAAGAGAATCTAGCATTACTTTTCATCCATTTTTGCAGGTTTTGATGGGGTTTAAATACTAAGTTCTTTTCAGCTTCAGCAACATCCTGATCTGTTGTGAGTTCATTGAGCTTATTCGCTACCTCGACCTCACGCTCTTCATCTACTAGTGAATACCACCTTTCAGGAATCGCCGTTTTTTCCACACCACAATCTCGAAGGTTAATAATATTTGTGGCTAGATTTTCAAGTCCAGAACCTAAAGGACCACTTAAAACCGCATTAAAATTTGCACCAGTAAGCCCCATTTCATACCAACTTTCTGAGCCTAAAGGTCTAAGCATTGGTCTTAATCCCTTAACCTTGTGTCCAAAGAAGTTGATATATTCGAAATCAGACACGTTAGCGAACAATACCGTTTCTTCTTCCTTCCAAAAATCACCTAATGCCAATGACTGAAGTGATTGACTGTTTAACGTCGCAATAGAATTAGCGAGATCGAGTACCGACTTAGGGACCACATTGAGCTTACTGTTAGGCTCTAGATAGTCTTCGATAGAAAATTTGAAACCACTTTCCTCTTTTTTAATCGAACCTAGCCTAAACACTTTGGAGAACTCGGCTGCAGGTCTGTCACTCGAAGTACCACCAAGATCGAGAGACATGTACAGTGGGATAACATTCTGGTCGTAATGCATATTATCTAGGTGCTCTTTAGGCTGATGTTTAGAGCGAATTAAAATCGTGCCTGTGACATCTGCGTCCCAATCAAATCCTTTAAGCTTACCTCGCAATTTCCCCAATTTCGTTGCCAATGGATCCAGTACATCCGGACTTCCATACGCATTGTGTGAAGAAACACCACTTTGACTGAGATAAAATGAAGCCTCTGCATCATCAAAAACCTTGGGATACTCTGCTGACTTTTTGTAATCCGAAAAGTCCAAAAAGCTTTCCTCATAAAATTTACCGTCAGCTTTTTGAAGCGGTGCAAAATTAATAAAATCTTTAGTTAGACCGTATTCCCTCGTCGGGTTTAATGTCATATTAAAGTACGGTAAATACCTATTGGCGACAGAGGTCGGGACAGGGGCAATCTTATGTTCGGTGTCATCACAACCCGGCACCATAATTTGGAAGAAATAAGATAACCGCTTTGATATCCCCGAACTGGTAGACTCTGCACTCGAATCAAACAGACTTTTCATAACCCTATCATCATAATCAACGACAGGACGCACACCCAACATACGCTGTGTTCCGTAGAAATAACTTGGTTCAATGATGACGCCATGCGCTTTATTATTGACAAACAAACTCTGTAGCGATTTTTTATCTGGACCAGTGAAATATTTAAGATCCAGAGCTGAACTGTATTCGATATGTCGGGAGGCTATCGAATCAAACAGGCTTCGCTGATTAAAATTACGAGAAATAACGTCCAAACACACAGGAACGCTATTAATATTGGCATTAGCAAACTTTTTATCATCTAAAATCGCAACAATACGAATATTATCGTAAGGCGTAATTTGATTACGATTGTTCTTATAGTATTGTTCAAACGGTATCCAATCTCCTCGTTCTGGTTTATTTTCACCAGTCTGATAAGAACGACGAACAAACACTTTAATCGCTTTAAACACATCCTTTTTTAGTGACTTGGGCGCCTTGGTAGACCTGAGACTTGAAAACGTCGATTCATTGGCACTCGCACGATAATGAACAGGGTAATAGCGATTAAACTTAGCCGCTTTTTGCTGCATTTGAGCGGTCAAATCGTCGCTATTATAATGGCGGAAGACAGCTTGACCACCCGCTGACAACATACCAATACTGCTTTTGTCTAATTTCGAGTAAGAAAGTTGGTACCCATTAGATCTCATCCATACTTCATCAAGGTGCTCAACACCAAGCAGTGAAATCTCCATTTCCCAATCATCCCTAAGAATGAACTCTTCAATATATTTGAAGATGTTCAGATCAGAAAAGTCTTTCAGTTGTTTTGTTGACCCTTGCATATACCCATATCGGCCATACGAATAGGGCGTTATGCTACCAAACAATTCACTGGCCTTAATCAAACGAATCAAGCCGTTAAATGCCAATTGTCTTTTTAAATAAGCACGAAGATGAACTTTAAAAATACTATTGTCCTCGGCTTCGGCTAAGGTGGCATTCAGCATCATCAAATCTTGGTAACGGATGTTCTCAAGCTCTTTCTTTACTTTGTAACCATCATCAAATGCCTCAATGGCAACTATCGCTTGTTTAGACAATTCTATACTGGCTCTTACTGCCCCAGCAATCGCCCCAGCAGGAGGAAAGAGCGCACCTACCCCTAAGATCATCAGGTCGACCCCAGCACTAAGAGAAGCAATAAATTGTTCGTTATGCCCAATATCACTAAGAATTTTTGCTTTGGCTGCTTTTTCTACATCATAAAGGCCGCTACGGCTCGGTGGGTAATCCGGCATGGTTGAGAAGTGGAAAAGAATTTCAACCCTGCGGTTTTTGGCTCGCTCATGCTCATTTCGGTTCTCGTTTCCGGGCAAAGGCTTACTGAAACCATGTGCCTCGGTAACAAACATCCCCTCCCAAGCCTGTCGTCCTTCTCCTGAAATTGCATTTAAGATGGCATTCTTGACTGCAATAGCGCGCTTCATGGATAAGTTAAGATTGACTTCCTCACTGCCAATATCACAAGTGTGACCAGCAATAACAATCTGGAATGGAGAATGAGCAATCTTCGCTAAGTTAGCGCCGATCGTTTGGTAAGGGTTGCCTTTTTCCTCTAGAACCTGAATTTTGTCAGAGTTGAAAGCGAAATGCGTCGCATCCAATCGCACTTTCAAATCGCCAACCGTACCCTCGACGATGGACACTCCGTCTTGATAACTCAGCTTGTTGAGTTCCTCTCTAAGGCTGGTCACCACTGCTTGATATTCTGACTTTTTTTTATCATCCTGGGCAGCCTGCAAACTGGTGCGTTGCAATGATGATGTAGCAAGTGAATAAGCAGTAATTTTGTCTAAAAATTCATTATTTTTCTTTTCGCTGTTCGCTTTTGATCCACTATGTTGTGACAGTGTGTAAAACGCTGTCACTGCCGTGAGCGGCTTATCCAGTAAGAAGCCGCCCGCCTTACCCACTTTTTCTATAAAAGGCCGAAGACTGGTATTTCTAAATCTCAATGTATCGAGATTAGGAAAAATGTCGGGTAAATCAATCAAAGCGCGCGTTTGCGGGGAAACAGGGCCAAAAATAGGTCTGTTTAATGCACTTTCCGCAGTATTGAGCACATTTGAGATTTTATTGGCTTTTTCAATAAAATCAATCGAGGCTAACGTCACACCGGTTGCTTTTTCAGCAATATCGATAAGACCGCCTGGCTCTTTGTTTACAGAGTCACTTGAAAGGCTTGATGCCGCGGCACCGACCACTTGCGCCAAAGTCTTCCATGTCAGTCCGTTTTCCATCCCACCCATGGATGCCTCTAACCAGCCTTTTTGTGTTTGTAACTGTTGCCATACTTGTTCGGGTAGCTCAGTACTGCTTTTGGCTGTTTGAGTACTAAGCTGCTTGGCACTGGCAAACGGGTTTTGCTGCAAGGTTTGCATAATTTGGGGGTAAAAGTGCGGCGCGTGATTAATTAGCGCTTCTTCAACACTAATGGGATCGCCGCACACCACAGTGGCACGTCCCGTTGGGGTATGCAGCGGCAATTGAAATAGGTTTTCTTTTAGGCTGTATTGACTCGGAATACCGCGCTCTGCCAATATATTAAATTTTCGGTCAGACATTTTAGTTAAGTCAATATCAATACGTGCGTATTTTTGCAAAGCATGCAGGGAAAGCGCATCCGCCGACTCAATCCAAAATGTCGCAACCGTGTATTTATCTTCAACTTTGTCAGAGTCTTGAGTAAAGTATTCAACATCGATAGCCTTGGCAAGTGAGACTGGCTCATTGTGTGCAGAATGGGCTTCATTACCCACCACCAGCCCCGCCAATGAGGAAGGTAAATCACTTAAGGTTACATTGGCACCAGCAAAATCTGGCGATGAAAACACCACTTGAATAGTATAAAACTGCGGTACTTCCAGCACACAGATGTGTTTATGGCGGTTATTTTTATGCCATATTTGATAGTCCGAGAAGTAACTCTGTTTAAGTAATATTTCGTCGGTAACCGGAGGTAAGCATTCATCTTCCACTGAGACACTTCGAATGCCAAATTTTTCCACCGTAGTCTCAGTCCGTCGTGCAGTGTCTTTTATACTGTCATATAAATCGGCCATCCAACCTTTACCCTGCGTTTTATCCTCTGCGGCTTTACCCATCTGCGAGAGCGGCAGCAGATAGCTGGGGAAAAATAATACCTTTTCCAATACTGGCCCACGATCAGTAGGTTTAGCAATACTATTAGTTAAAGAGGTGGTCGCCTCCGTTAACATGCCTTGCTTGTCTTCGGCTAGCAATGTTAGGCGGCCATGCTTATTACTAGTGACAATTGGGTATTGACTGGTTGCATCGGCATTGGTTGATGTTTTACTTTCAAGATTGGGCAGCGTTAAGGTTTCAAATGGCAGTGGAAAGTAGCCGCTTTTGGCTTTCCCATTCGCACCGTATAAACGGCCCATTAAGTACAAGGGATATTCGTCTCTTGTTGCCATCATTACTGCCCTCGCTTTTTGTTGTGCGCAGCCAGCAGGCGCTGATAGGTGGCTTGATATTCTTCTTCGGTAGGAATACGCGGCATTACTGCTGCTAAATCAAGATCGTCAAGCTGCTTAACCATAGAGAGCGGGATATAAGCTCGCAAACCTCTTAATGTTGTAAAGTCCTTTCCACCCTCTTCTACAGCGTAGTGATAAGTCATGGTCTCAAACATACCTGGCTCACCATCTAGACGTAGCCGGCGTACATATTTGCCCTCCCAATCAACATACCATTGGCCTAACTTTAAAACAAAAGCCTCGGGTGCTTGTTCAACTAATTCAGTCGGCTTATCAAAGCCATAAATATAATTACGGCGATCCTCGATACAAACAAAATAGCGATAATCTGGGCTGCGCCTATACCCTTGAGCACATAGTGGAGTCCAAAACTCCTCTTTACCGAGTAAGGTCATATCTGATAGCCGATAGATAAGCTGATCTCGGCCTAACACCTTAGCCCCCAAGCCATTCAGATTCATGCGATTTATGGTCCAAGTTAGTCTATCTTGTGCCTCATTAACCCCTATAGAACTGGTATTAAAGCTGGAATACTTCTCGCCATTGAGCTCTAACACCTCTGGCGTTAACTCTATGGTCTCTCCGGTGGCTAAAATTAGTCGACTCGGCACACCGAGATTACCGGTAAAATAAAGATACTCACTATCAAGACTAAATTGACGGCCATAACAGTTATCATAAGTTGCCACCATTTTTTTGTCTTTAAGGTCATATACAGCGCAGTCGGTACTAGCGAGACCTGAGTATTTTAATGACACATAGCGGCCATTGGGAGAACGAGTAACCGTACCTGTTTTAGTGATCTTATCTCCAAGATCATAACGGTCAAAGAGCTTGCGCACCTCAGTACCATCAAAATTCATGGTGTATACGGTTGATTTATCGCCATGTTTAAACATAAGCTGCGGCTGAGTGTGTACCCTATCCCATTGTTCAATGGGCACTGGTTCTGGGATCACAACCGAAATATCCCACGATTCCTCAGTTTGGGATCGCTGACTCCATGAAGTGAACTCACGCCGCATTACTTTTCTATCAAGCTTTTTTTGATAAGCCGAAGGCTCAACCAATCTTTGTTTCGACCAGTAAGTGACGCCCACCACAGCGGCAACACCGAGTACCATAGCGACGTATTTTGCTTTTATCATTGTGTTATCCAAAAATTAAATTGTTCATGGTATCAAGCAGTTCAGATTCCGCTTGGCGCTGCAGCTGAATTGCTTCATCTATCTGTGTGGGTTGGTGGGGTTCGGCCGTCTGGGCTTGAGGTTTTTCTCCCAATACCTCTTCGTAGCTTAACCCTTCAAAGATTTTTACCGCACTGTCTTGCCCCTCAGGGTGCATAAAGGTCAGTGAAAAGGTACCTTTGGGTGGAATCCCCGTGATATGTGCCGAAATAAACCCGTCTTTTACAAGGGTGCTAAAGGGCTCAATCGCGACCCAGTCACTATCAGCATCTTCCATCACTGCGGTTAATCCTTTGTGCTGCTCAAGATTGCTTGCCCCCTCTTCTTCATCAACATCGAGGCGCAGCACAAAGCCATTATTCTTACCGTCCACATAAGCGATCACTGTATTGCTTTGATCGTAACTGCGTACTATGGCTTGCTGATCAGAAAGCCAAGGCATATCTTCTTCAGTTATAGGGTGGATGCTGGCGCTGTCGACATCGGAGGTAAAGCTTTGAGCATGAAATGCTTGCGCGTCACTATAACTACTCAACTCATCAAGCGGCGTGCTGACTTTAGCCAACTTAGCGGGATCGGATTCTAAATCTTCGATTTGTTTAAAGCGTTTCTGTTTTGGTGAAAAGACAATTTTTAGCCCAGTTTCACCTTGTTGAAGCTCACCCATTATTTTATAAGGTGCCCAAAACTGCGGAATAGCAAAGCCTATCGGCTCACGGACGATCACCTGCGGCGCCTTTTGCTGTTTTTGCTCTTGCTCTAAAATGCGGTAGTACTCAACATCAATATCTTGGTAATAGCCTTTGTCATTGATGGCTAATTCACGCCAAAGTTTGCCCTGCCAAAACACATACAAAAAGCCGCCGCGCAATTCAGACGCCTTGGCCTTATCTTGGCTTGCATCCAAATACGCCAATGGCCGCACTGGGATCAACACATTATCCCATTCCGGCATTTGGGTATCTTGGCTTACAGGCATCAAGCCCTCTGCCAACTTAAGCAAAATCGGTTGTGGTTGGCCTTGACAGGGAATTTTGATGTAAAGCGTTTTAGGCTCTGACTCCAAGTCTTTAAAGGTCGCTAAGCTGCGATGTGCGTGCTCAAAATCTGGGCGCGCAGAGGTGACTTTTTCCCGCTGCTGCTCGGTTTTAGAGAGCATTAAGCACGCCGCATTCCCCGACCACTGACCGGCAAACTCAACCACAATTTTATCATCGGGGCTTGGCTCAGGCGCAGCAAAAGTTAGATTGCGTGCCAAAGGTACATCATCGAGTACTTGTTGGTAGCTCGCCTTGTGTACCTTGACTTTTTCCGGCGCAATCTGCGGCATCATATAGGCTTTTAGCACAGGAAAAGCTTGCAGCTGAGCTTCGGTTAATGGCACTTTGCGCGCAAAAGTCGACACAGCAATCCAGCGCCCTTTCACCAGTTCTGCGCGTAACGCGCTAGTTAGCGATTGTGGTGTTCTTTTGGCCGACAAAGGCAGTTGATCAGCAAGCGACTTGGGAAGCTGCTTGAGAATATCAGCGGTATTTCGCGCACGCGAAAAAGGTCCTAAGCACTCATCGGGCGTTAAGACTTTATCTAACTCGACTGTCGATAATTTCGAGCTAGGGACGAACTTGCAAACTGAATGCATGTAATTTCTCCACAACAATCATCATAAAATATGGTTGCGGGACAGTTGAGCACAAATGCGCTCTTTTGGGACGATTTGGTAAGGAGAGTTTACTTATTTAGCTTATTGATTTCAATGAGATAAGGATCGTGGTGATTTAGACATTTTTACTAACCAAAAAGGCATAATCACCAAACAAAAAGACAATGTAACTGGCTTATGGCTTTTTAAAACGTCAATAATAAGGCAAATAGCACTGTGATAACCGATAAAAAAATCAAAAATATGGGGAGAAGTTAACATTATTTTTCCGCAACTGGCCTTACGTTACCGGCCGTCCGCAACTGATCCACTGGTTGACTAGCAATCTAGGATGATAGGTCTGAGGTTTTTATGACAATTAGGCTGGCATCTAAAAATAGCCAACACCGAGTACCATAGCGACGTATTTTGCTTTTATCATTACTGCCCTCGCTTTTTATTGCGCGCAGCCAGCAGGCGCTGATAGGTGGCTTGATATTCTTCTTCGGTAGGAATACGCGGCATTACTGCTGCTAAATCAAGATCGTCAAGCTGCTTAGCCAGAGAGAGCGGGATATAAGCTCGTAAGCCTCTCAATGTTGTAAAGTCATTCCCCTCCTCGTCAACACTGTAGTGATAAATCATGGACTCAAACTTAGCTGTCTCGCCATCTAAACGTAGCCGACGTACATATTTGCCCTTCCAATCAACATACCATTGGCCTAGCTTTAAAACAAAAGCCTCCGGTGCTTGTTCAACTAATTCGGTCGGCTTATCAAAGTCATAAATATAGTTACGTCGATCCTCGATACAGACAAAATAGCGATAATCTGGGCTGCGCCTATATCCTTGTGCGCATAGTGGAGTCCAAAACTCCTCTTTACCGAGCAAGGTCATATCTGATAGCCGATAGATAAGCTGATCTCGGCCTAACACCTTAGCCCCCAAGCCATTCAGATTCATACGATTTATGGTCCAAGTTAGTCTATCTTGTGCCTCATTAACCCCTATAGAACTGGTATTAAAGCTGGAATATTTCTCACCATCGAGCTCTAAAACCTCTGGCGTTAACTCTATGGTCTCTCCGGTGGCTAAAATTAGTCGACTCGGCACACCGAGATTACCGGTAAAATAAAGATACTCACTATCAAGACTAAATTGACGGCCATAACAGTTATCATAAGTTGCCAACAGTTTTTTATCTTTAAGGTCGTACACGGCGCAGTCGTCACTGGCTGGGCCAAAGTATTTGAAAGACAAATAACGACCGTTAGGCGAGCGAGTCAAAGTACCATCTTTAGCAAGCTTGTCCCCGAGGTCATATCGATCAAAGAGCTGGCGCACCTCAGTGCCATCTAAATTCATGGTATAAGCTGTAGCATCACTACTATAAATAAACATAAGCTGCGGCTGAGTGTGTACCCTATCCCATTGCTCAATGGGCGCTGATTCTGGGATCACAACTGGAACCGTCCATGATTCTTGTGTTTCAGAACCCGGTCCCCAACGGGAGAACTCGCGCATATTGACAATATCATCGAGTTCTTGTTGATAAGCCGAAGGCTCAACCAATCTTTGTTTTGACCAGTAAGTGACGCCCACCACAGCGGCAACACCGAGTACCATAGCGACGTATTTTGCTTTTATCATTGTGTTATCTGCTCTTTGTTGACCACCTGATTAATTTTCTTTTTCGATTAAATCCCAACTATGGTGGCGCCAATTGACAAACCCACTGGTTCAAGTGGCAAAATCACTACTTAAACTGACTTAAACACAACAAATAACCAAGGAAATAAATCTATATCACTAAAACATACGGCTTTAAGCAATTGAAAACTTATTAAATATGGGGGATGGTTAACAATATTGTTAAATTTCGATAGCCTCTCCAGCAGTAAACACATATTGTTACAACGTGCTACCGCTGGAGAAGTAAGAATAAAAAGGTGAGTACGCTTGGCACCCACAATGTAAACCTCGAGCACTGCTAATCTTTTTCATACTCGTTGATTACAAAATGTCAGGTAGTAAACACCACCCAATGCAGAACGCTTTACCTACGTTAAAGCAACGGGTGTCACTATATATAAAACGTATAGATTCTCAACGTAGCACTTCAACCATCATCTCCTCACTTAAACGCTCACAATCACTCAATTAACATTCATAATGGGTGTAGTGCTAGTCATTCTGACGATATGCCCTTCCATACCCACAAATATTCATAGCAACAAAAGTCCGAAAAAAAGCAGGCATTATGATATCGCTCACAAAAAAGCGAGCATGGCGCTCGCTTTTTCTTATCAATCCCCGAAAGGTTCAGGCTACAAAAATCCAATCATTTGAACCTTTTTACTCATAATAGGCTCATCGCGATACGATAAAAAGCCTTCTATGTTGCATTAAACTTACGCTGCTTTGTCACTGTTTGTTGCGCGGAATTGGTGCCTTTAATCTCAACCGTAACCTGACCAGCCGCTATCGTCGACAGATCAAGTTCATACTCCCAATTCCCATCCGACTGCATCGTTGGTGTCTCATTGACCTTTTCTTTTTCACTGTCGATCACCACTAAGGTGATGTTTTCAAGAAATTGATAAGTGCCGCTTAAAGCTAGCTTAGCATCCGGCGTTATCCCAACATTTTTACCGCCATTAATAGCATCTAACGTCAGCTTTGGCGTCAGCGTATCAGTGCTTGTTACCTCTGCACCTGCATTACCCGCTTTATCTTGAAAGCCTGTGAAGGTGAAAGATAATGATTCGACGTTGTTATGAGAAGCTAAAGATAACGGCTCACTGACCCACTCCTTTTTGAGGGGGTCTCCATCCGTTTTCCAAGTCAGCTGTAACCCATTCAACACTGAGACAGTCGGCTTTGTCACCGGCTCACTAAAGCTCGCCGTCACCGTTAAAGCATCGTCCTCTAACTGGTAACTAACATCATTAGTGGCATCAAGGGTAGGCGCTTGATTATCGTAAATGAACGAGCTCTTCACAGGAGGAACGCCATTACCTTTAACCGTAACCTTAACCTCACCAACCGCTATAGAAGATAGATTGAGTTCATACGTCCAAATCCCGTTCTTACCCATGGTCGGCGGCTCACTGACCTGCAATCCTTTACTGTCAGTCACCACCAAGGTGGTGCTGGCAAGAGCCTGATAAGTGCCGCTCAAGGGTAATGTCGCGCCCTGAGTTATCACGCCATCAATCTTATTAAGCGTCAGCTCTGGCTTCAGCGTATAAGTTTTTGTTACCTTTGCGCCTGAATTACCCGCTTTATCTTTAAAGCCAA
>NZ_AEIU01000113.1 GCF_000165125.1 Vibrio caribbeanicus ATCC BAA-2122
ACACTACTCGTGCCAAAGTTGAAGGTATGAGTTCGACGTTTGCAGGCGCCGCCAGCTTCAACCAGCCCATCGGTGACTGGAATACTTCCAAGGTTGAAAGTATGAGGTCGATGTTTGCAGGCGCCGCCAGCTTTAACCAACCTATCGGTAATTGGGATACCTCCAAAGTTGGAGATATGAGGTCGATGTTTGAAGGCGCCACAAGTTTTAACCAACCTATCGGGGACTGGAATACCTCCAAGGTTGAAAATATGAGGGCGATGTTTGCAGACGCCACCAGTTTTAACCAACCTATCGGGGACTGGAATACCTCCAAGGTTGAAAATATGGGGGCGATGTTTGCAGGCGCCACCAGCTTTAACCAAGATATCGGAAACTGGGATACCTCCGAGGTTAAAGATATGGCGCAGATATTTTCTGGTGCTGATAGTTTTGACCAAGAATTAAGTCAATGGAAAATCGGTCAATTAAAAGAAAACACCATGGTTTGTCGTAACGCAATCGGCATGCACTATACCTATCAAGGATACACCTACCTTATCGTTGACGATAATAGCATTAAAGATCAAGCCCTGATCGATAAACTGGAACAAGGTCAAATCCGCTTTTGTACCTCTCATGTGACTGATATGCATAGCCTCTTTAAAGGTCGGGAGCACTTTAATGCCGATATTAGTAACTGGGATACCTCCAAGGTTGACTATATGGGCTTGATGTTTTCAGGCGCCACCGCCTTTAACCAACCCATTGGTAACTGGGATACCTCCAAAGTTACAGCTATGTGGAAGATGTTTGCAGGCGCCAAGACCTTTAATCAACCCATCGGTAACTGGGCTATCTCAAACGTAACGAGTATGGTAGGGATGTTTGAGGGCGCATCACACTTTAACCAGCCCATCGGTGACTGGAATGTCTCCAAGGTTAAATATATGCAGGGGATGTTTAACGGTGCCAAAGCCTTTAACCAACCCATTGGCAACTGGGATACCTCCAAAGTTGAATATATGGATGAAATGTTTAAAGGCGCCAAAGCCTTTAACCAACCCATCGGTGACTGGGATACCTCCAATGTCGGTTCCAACGCTGGTTCGTGGTCTCTTCAAGGAATGACCGCCATGTTTAAAGGTGCTACCAGCTTTAACCAACCTATTGGCAAATGGGATACCTCGAAGATTAAAAGTATGAGGGCGATGTTTGAAGGCGCCTCCGCCTTTAACCAAGACATCGGTGATTGGAATACCACCAATGTTCTTGACATGCATGGCATATTTAAAGAGGCCATAAGTTTTGACCAAGACATCAGTCAATGGGATACCTCCAATGTAAAAGGCCCGATTGAAAGCATTTCTGTTACCTGTAATGACAGAGACATCGGCGCCACCTTTAACCACCAAGGTAACACCTATCTGGTTGTTGACAACAGAAGTCTTCAAAATATGGGGTTGCTTGATAAACTTGAGCAAGGTCAAATCCGTTTTTGTACTTCTCATGTAACTAATATGAATGGCCTCTTTAAAGGAAGGGAGTACTTTAATGCCGACATCAGTGACTGGGATACCTCCAAAGTTGAATCTATGGGTTGGATGTTTAAAGGTGCCACCAGCTTTAACCAACCCATCGGTAACTGGGATACATCCAAGGTCGGAGATTCTTGGCCATACTCAGGAATGGCCGACATGTTTAAAGGAGCTACGAGCTTTAACCAACCTATCGGTAACTGGGATACCTCCAAGATAAGGTCTATGGGCGGGATGTTTTCAGGTGCAGAAGCCTTTAACCAACCCATCGGGAATTGGAATACCTCCAAAGTTGAAAGTATGTCAGGGATGTTTTATCAAGCTAAGAGCTTTAATCAAGCCATCGGTGACTGGGATACCTCCAAAGTAAAAAATATGAAGGAGATGTTTAGGAATGCTGTTGCCTTCAATCAAATGATTGGTCATTGGGACACGTCTCTTGTAGAAAATATGTATGGTATGTTTACTGGTGCGCATAGTTTTAGCCAAGACGTCAGTCAATGGGAAACAAAAGGACCATTGCGAGACAAGGTGGTGATGTGTAATGACAAACCCGTAAATTCTACATTCAATCGCCAGGATAATACTTATCTAGTTGTTGGCAATGAGACCATTAAAGACCCTGATCTGCTCTATAAACTGAAACAAGGTCAAATCCGCTTTTGTACCTCTCATGTGACTAATATGAGCTATCTCTTTGGAGTATGGCGCATGGAGAGCTTTAATGCCGACATCAGTAACTGGGATACCTCCAATGTTGAAGATATGGAGGGCATGTTTAAAGGCACCGAGACTTTTAACCAACCCATCGGTGACTGGAATGTCTCCAAGGTCAAAAATATGAGGGCGATGTTTGAAAACGCCTCCGCCTTCAACCAAGACATCGGTGATTGGAATA
>NZ_AEIU01000112.1 GCF_000165125.1 Vibrio caribbeanicus ATCC BAA-2122
CCTTGTTGTACGGACTGAGTCTGCAAAAGTAGCGGTTTCAGAAAAACTTCCCGATGCGAATATCTTAGTTAGTGACGTAACGTGTGATGAGTATGAGTCAAAGTTGGAGCCATGGCTTGGAGAAGCTACCATTGATGTATTAATTAATAATGCAGGAACCGTCACCAAGGATCCAACTCTTGGCTCAACCCAAGCAGAATACTTACGTAAAGAATTCGAGACCCACTGTGTGTCCGCACTATCAACAGTCAAAGGGAGTCTTGATGCACTCAAACAATCCCCGCAACCAATCATCATCAATATAAGCTCTCGTCGTGGCTCAATGAAAATTCAATCAGAGCTGAAAACAAAAGGCAGCGGTGTTTCTTATTCTTACCGTATAGGAAAAGCGGCACAAAACATGTTGACGCTCTGTTTAGCAGATGACTTGGAGGATATGAACATAAAAGTGGTCGCTGTTCACCCTGGCCGCCTACTTACACGTATGGGATGGACAGATGCGCATATCGCACCATCAGATTCTGCGAAGAAAATAGTACAATTAGTAGAGAAAAATCAATTAAAGCACCGGGATTATGTATGCTTAGAAACGGGTACTCTGCCTTGGTAGTACCCGATTAGCGTCAAAAAAAGAAACCTACAAGTGGATAGAAGAAATAGAGAGTTTAAGAAATCGCTCTTGGATTCTGTCCATATTGGTTAGCACTATGCTGTCCTTCAAGTGCAAGAAAAATCAACAACACAAAAATACCAAAAGGTATTAAGCCGAGTAAGACCCACCAACCCGCGTAACCAATATCATGTAATCGACGAACACTAACAGCAACTGTTGGTATAAAAACAGCCAGACCGTATATAGCACTCAATAGTCCAATACCGAACAGACCACTAAGAGCAGTTAAGGCAATGGAAATAATCAAATGACACAAAAAAAACGACCAGAACTCTTTTCTTCGTGCTCTCCCATTAAACACAAAAAATTGCTGCCAAACACCTAGATACCAATCTATACACTCTCTCATAAATAAAAACCTCTATCGTAACAATTTGCACAGTATACCCAAGTAACCTCAAGATGCTAGGTTCAGCGAGAATGGTTGATGAGAAGAAGTAACAAGGCCAACTTAACCATCAAAATACTGAACTCCTTCCAAGTTTTTGATGGTTGAATCGGCAAGTAGGATCTATACAAAGATCATATCTGTTCTTTTCGTCAAAGGAGAATGTTCTACACGAATAAAAGCAATTCGAGCGTTTACACAAATAAGACCATCCATTACGATCTGTTGTTCAAAAATAAAAGAGTTTTCTTTTTCTCCTTCCAGAAAATCGCAAGTAACACGAATCTTATCTAAGTGAAAAAGAGGGTGATAAACATCGATAGCACAACTTACTAAGTGATAAATAATGCCTTTGGATGACATTAAATCAAGATCAATACCCATTTTATCTTGCATAAATGAATAACGACACCATTCTAAATACTGCATAAATTGGGCGCTATTGACAGGTATCAATTCCTCGCTAGTGCCTATTTTTATAATATATTTTTTTTCGTACATGGCCACTTCTCATTGATATAGCAATATTCAATAATTAAATAGCTTTAGCAAGCATATTGGTGATACGGCTAGCTGTCTCATTATAAGAGTCTAGAAGGGGGTTGATCTCAACAACTTCTAGCGCCTTTACCTTATCATTTTGACAAAGTTTATTTATTAATTCTTGTGTTTTCTCTAGAGACAAGCCGTCTTTAACGGGTGTTCCTGTCCCCGGAACATATTTTTTATCCAAAGCATCGATGTCAAATGAAATATAAATAATGTCACAATGTTCTAAATATAAAAATATTTCACTGCAAACTTCACTGCAGTTTCTATTTTCAATTGCATCAACACTATAATGATTAATGTTGTTTTTCGCGATAACATCCCATTCGGCTTTTTCTAGATCACGTATACCAATATATATAAGATTGTTGTACTCAATTGAATTTTGGCAAATATCTTTGGTTGCTTCCCAAAGCTTTATTGTTTCTTCATCAAGCTCTTTTATCTTAAAATCAATATGATCATCACCCGCTGCCGCTGCAACTGGCATCCCATGAACATTTCCGCTTGGACTTGTATAAGGAGAATGAATGTCGGCATGGGCATCAATCCAAATCGTACCGATTTTCGATTTAGGATGGGCACGCTTTAGGCCTGCTAGAGTCCCACATGCTGTGCTATGATCCCCCGCCACAACCAATAAGCGTGACTCTGGTGATTGCTTGTAGTGTTTAACTACTGCTTCAGAAATATCTCTCAAACAATGATTAATATCACTCAAGTAATGAGCCTTAGGCGTATTACTTTGGCGCACCTTTCGAATTGGTGTTGTAATCGTTTCCCGCACATTGGTTCTCTGTTCAAACTGCGAGAAGAATGCACGTCCAGCCATAGATGCACCGTTGTGGGGACCGCCCAATTCACATTCTACAATAATCGCATGCTCGAACTTTTTTTGTATGTCCATTTAATATATTTCCTATTTTTCAAGACAGCGGATAATATAATTAGATTGATATACATACCAGTAATCACATCACAACAAACATTAAAATAGATGACAAAATAAACTAAAAACAAATATAACAATCAAAAGAAAATTGATTTATATTCTATATATATAAATAAAAAGTCAATTTTAAAAATAAAGTAAATTTTTACTTTGATGATATTTTCACATATTAATAATTTTAAAAGATATTGTAGATATGAAAAAATTAATGCTTCTATTCCTCTTTACTTCAACTGCAGCCTCTCAATATTACAAACCATTTATTGGTAATAAAGACATTAATACTTACCCTGATATCGCTGTTATTAATTCAACCCAATACTTTATCTCGGGAAGAGTAAGCTTTAGAACCTGCTATGATCGTAACTTTCATATTGGTATCGATATACCCAAGTAACCTCAAGATGCAAGGTTCAGCGAGAATGGTTTGCTTTACAGGCAAGGCAACGATTTTCAATCTAGTCATCTAAATTGAAAATCGGTAACGACGTATGTAAAGCAAGACAACTCGCCCTTCGGGGGCGTGCCACAGCGCCGATTTCATCGTCAAATAACTTGGTAAGAGCTCACTATTCCGCTGCGTTATTTTCCTTGAACTCAACACTGTGGTATCGCTCTGAATCCTGCATTTTGAAGTCACTTGGGTATAAAACATGGACTGGCTCTGGCAGAGGGATATGCCTAATCAGAGAAATCAATGCAACTGTTCATACTGACAATGGTGACATTATTGCCAAGCCGTACACATCTATTGGTACATCATATAGTCAATTTTCAGTTATCCATCGTGATGGAAACTATCATGTCGTCCGTATTGTTGGTTAATGAAAGGAGCGTCTTACAGCTCTTATGATATCAGTTAACTTACTTTTGAAGAATGAAAATCCAAAAGAACTTAGTAGCAACATCAGAGACAAAAAATTCACGAGGACAAGTTTATCGGCTAACCCTCCCAATCATCAATCAATACATTAATTCGCATAAGTTACACTAGGGATATTCGAACAACTGCCGATCAATGTGGCCGCCTAAGTAGCTTAAAATTGGTTTGATAAAGACTCACCTCGAAGATGAGGTGAGTCTTCGAGGGTCTTGTATTCTACTCAAAAATTACTTCCCGAAATAATTGTTTAACAAGGAAGCTTCAGTTCTTGTTTGTATTGGATAACGTTGGATTTCAGGCGATTAATCTCTTTAATCTCTTTGACCGAAGTATGAAAAGCATGAGCAATACCGGATAAAGTGTCGCCAGCTTTTACCGTATATTCAAATTGTGGTGGATAATCAGAGAAATGTACCTTCAGTACCTGGCCAATCTGAATGATATCATCCTTTAAATGATTATCTTGTTTAATCTTTTGTACTGATACAGAGAAATGTTTGGCTATTTTCCCAAGGCTATCACCAGACTTAACCTTGTACTCTACCCAGTGGTCCTTCATAGAACAAGCGTGAAAGGCTTCTCCTTGTTTATTAGCGAATATTTCCTGATGAGAAGCGGATTGTTTTTCTGTCTTATTTCTCCTGATTTGAGCCTCTTTTTGTAATTTTTCTCGCTTTTCTTGGGCAATTCTTGCGACCACTATTTGCTCAACATTTTGATTGATACTTTGGGTTCGCGTATTGAGAGCATTTTCCAGATCCTTTATCACCTCATCATTCGATATAGGACGCCGTGCTTGCCAGTAATTTTTCACCCAGTAACTGTGGCTCAAATCACTCATTGCTACACCACGACTACTGGTCGCGCTAATAAATTGATTGTCGTTTAGATAGATACCGACATGCCTCTCGTTCTTACCGGTTTTAAAGAAAACCAAGTCGCCAACTTGCAAATTCTCTTTATCCACGGCTTCGCCCAATTTCACTTGGCCCAAAGTGGTTCTTGGCAAGTGGACGCCAAGTGCACCTTTGTATACTTGACGTACAAATGCTGAACAATCAATACCGTCAGAGCTATTGCCCATGTAACGGTAAGGTGTACCTGCCCAAGTCTGATAACTGTTAATCAGGCTTGTTTTATAGGCGATCTGCTCAGCATGGCTCAATTCTGTCGGTATCATATTCTGACGTTGCACACTTTCAGATCTTATTTGCTCTTTTGTTTCGTCTGACTCCTTGGACACATCGTGCGGTATGGTCTGATGAGTCACGCTATCAGCCTTGTTTAAGTTGTTGGGCACATTCGCACATCCTACCAATAGAAGTGCAGGCAAAGGTAAAAATACAAGGTGACGAGAAATAGACATTAAAACTCCTACAGTGAATAAGCCATAAAGAGACCACCGCTCAAGGCGAAACTGCACTGAATGTAACTCTACTCCTTTATTTGAAAGTCAGTGTGCTGTAAAACTACATTAAGCATAATTTCATAAAAATACTTATCGTATCGAATGATTATCAGGGGAAATACAAAGTCCTAAATTGCTACAAAAATCATCTCGAGAGGTCAACAGCCCCTAGATTCAATAAAAATAGTGTACTTTGCAAACTAGACAACAATTTGAAAATTTGGCCAATTCAAATATTAGATGTGAATTAACAATCCTGTTACTATTTGTTGCGGTGATATATCGAAACTACTGCAACAGGGGTGAGAAAATGTACCCATTTTTTAGACTAATCAACACCATTGTTCTCTCGAGAAAAGAAAAACTCACCTATTTGAGCCAAGACTCAATGACATTTCGTTGTCGGCCTTGGGACATCGATATTTTCATGGAAATGAACAACGGACGTATGATTACCCTCTTTGATTTAGGTCGATTCTCACTCATCTCAAAGTGTGGATTACTGCCTGTTTTACTGAAAAATAAGTGGGCCGTTGTGGTTGCTGGTAGCTCTATCATGTATAGAAAAAGAATCAGAATGTTCGATAAAGTTACTATGTATACTCGTGTTGTAGGTATTGATAAAAAATGGGTTTATCTCGAGCAATCAATGTGGGTAAAAGGGAAACCTTGCTGCTCCATGACGATCCGGACGGCGGTGACATGTAAAGGTGGGCTAGTCGCAACAGAAGAAGTCATAGAGGCCTTTGGTAACGGCGCTGAAATCTTGCCTCCAGAGGAATGGCTATCCAACTGGATTGAAAATGAGGAGGGTCGATGTTGGCCTCCTCATGTTGAACAATAAACTTATTGTTCTTGTTCGCCTCTGTAACTTGATAGCTCGAACACGCACCTTTACTTTGATGCGTGCTCGTGATGAGGTTCAGCTCACTGAGCATTTCTCGCTACCCGAACTGTTTGACCTTGGATCATCTTTATTGAAGTTCAAATTATCATCATTTGCCGTCACTTCTCCCAGTAAGGATGACACCATCTTACTGAGTAACATGTCATCGATAGTGCCATGATGAGTAAACCTGATCTGACCCAATTTATCGATAAGAACCAATCCAGGTGTGCCTGCTAATCCATACTCATTCATTGTGATAGGTATGGACCCTCCCGAGGGAGCATCGACAGCAATTGGAAAATGCAGTCGATATTCATGCACAAATGCCTTAAGTGATTCAAGCTGCATAGCTTCATGATGCTCGAAAACAGTATGTAACCCAATCACTACCAGATCATCCTGCTGGAAGAAATGCGCCAACTTGGCAGCTTGCGGTAGTCCGTGACTTACACAGCCGGGACAAAGCATCTGAAATGTGTGTAAAGCGACGACTTTCCCTTTTAAATCATTAAGAGATAGAGGAGTATCTGTGTTTAACCAACTAGATACTCTGAGCTCTGGAGCTTTTGGCCATTGACTCATGGTAATTCTCCTATTGATTCACTTTACCCGGTAGTGATAAATCACCGGATGCAACATCGAAAACATCAACCACGCAAAGCAAAGGTGAGTGTGCACTCGCATTTACTCTAAGACCTGACGTGACTCCATCAAATTTTGCTAATTTCAGTGCCTCTACATTGTCAAACTGAACGCTTACATTCACCGAATTACCTTTGAAGTTGGGTTTGTAATCAGGACTATCAATCAAGATAGGCAAACCCGGCCAAGTCTTGGGTAATTTGGGTGTCGCACCCTCAGGAATATTAACCACACCAAGTGCGCCAGGCCCACACTGTTCATTGGGTTCAAGAACCACCCAATGGCTGTGCCAGACATCACCATCGTTCGCTTTATCTCCATCACCATTTTCGTCATACAATGGCGTGTCATCAAAATCTGGGTGAGAAGTAACCGCTAGTGCAAGTATCCCTGCATTATCATCAAAACCAACCTCACTACTGTTGAGAGTTGTCGGCCAAACGTAAGAGAATACATCACTACCCGCAAGTTTACCTGTTGGTGTGGGCTTGATATCTCCCGCTCGCTCGGACACCGCCATATGAAAAGTCGCAACATTGCCTTTGGTTGAGATTTTGGTGTGAATAATGTCGAACGGTGCCAATGTACCAGAGCTGGTCTTAGACTGAATACCACCCGTGTGGTTTGAGTGCGCGAACACCTGACCAGAGCTTGCTACTGCCGATGCCGCCAATATAGATAAACCTAATTTAGAAATTTTCATCGTTCTTTCCTTAATAGTATCGACTCGATACCAAATAGTTTAAACGGATAAAAACTCACTTGTCAATATTGTTTTTAGTCGATACTATTAATTCATGAATACAGAACTTTTATATCACCTTCTCGATAGAGTCGGTAACCTGCTCAGAAATGAGGTTCGGGCCGATTTAACGCCTTATGGACTTCAACCTATCCATTTTGAAGCCTTGTACTATTTATCAATTTGTAATCGATTTTCTGATACACCAAAAGCCGTGACGGAATATTTAGGTTTAACAAAAGGCACCGTTTCTCAGAGCCTTAAAGTACTAGAAACTAAAGGATACCTGATTAAACAGCCTGACATAATAGATAAACGGGTTACACATTTGGTTGTTTCGCCACAGGGCAAAGAGTTAATTAAAGCTGTGTTCCCACCGCCATTAATGCAGCGAGCAATCAGTACCAGCACAAAGATGGGATCAGACATCGACACCATAGCATTACAACAACAGTTACAGCTTTTGCTTCGTTCAATTCAGACTGAAAACCGCTTACATACCTTTGGCGTATGTGCGACTTGCCGGCACAATCAACCTTTATCCGGAGGTGCTCATCTGTGTGGCCTAACTCAATTACCTCTCTCATCTGAAGATATCGAATTGATTTGTATTGAGCACCTTGAATAACATCGAAATTTTTTCCTTTAACTTAAATTACGTCTTGAGCCAAGTAAATCTAGGTGAAAGATGTTATGTAATTACAAGGATCTAGATCAAAATACTATAATGGACAGGAGTTCCGATAAAAAATAGCTTAAGTCAGTACCAAAAGGGGGGAGTTTCGTGAAAAGATTATTTTTACTCATCGCCCTTTCTTTTTTGGTTGCAGGTTCATGTGCAAAAGAGACTCTTAAGCTTTGTGGTGTAGAGTGGCCCCCTTTCACCTACGTTGAAAATAACAACATAGTGACAGGGTTGAGTCACGATATTATCAAGGAAGCGTTTCGTCGCCTTGATGTCAGCGTAGTCATCGATTCAATCCCTTGGCCCCGCTGTGAATTTTATGTCAAGCATGGTAAATACGACGCCATTTTAGATAATTCTTTAATCGGTGATCGGCTAATCAAAGGTCAATACCCTGCAACCAAGTACACGCTCGCTGTTTATGTACGAGACGACTTTGATCAGACCAAATTTTCATGGGAATCACTTGTTGGGAAAACAGTAGGGTTTGTAAGAGGTTATGATTACACGGAACGTATTAAGAACTACAGAGGCTGGGATAAAGAGTTATCTTCCACCGATGAGCAACTATTGATCAAATTGAAGGTGAAACGTTACGACTATGTTGTTCTCGACACATACGGTGCGCCACTGCTAGCTGAAAGGCTCAACATAAAAATACGAAAGTTAGAACCTGAGATAGACTCCACCAACCTATACTTGTCGTTTAACAAACAGCACACAGCGATATTGAAAGCCTATGATGAAATCATCCGTCAGATGATTGACGATGGCACTATGGATAAACTCTACCTCCAATATTTGCCTCACAATTACAGTGATATTTTGAAGAAGTAGCTAGTCATCAAACGCCTATTGTTAGACCCAAGTAACATCAAAATACTTGGGTTACCAATGAGAGATTAAAATGTTCTTCCCATAATTTGGTTCAAATTAACCACTGCCCTAGTTCTCACTCGCTGTGCTCAGGAAACCATGCAGCACATTGCCCCACTATCGGTGCCAATACTTGTTCAAAACCTGAATCATTAGATTCGAGGATCAAAGCGAGCGATAAATTTAGAAAATCCCTCTTTGTCAACGTACCATCTGAGCTATCTTGTTTATGCGCTATCTCGCTAATAAAGTTATACATAATGAGTTTTTCATCAAGAGTGATAGACTCCGCATACAATTCAACGGCGCCATCAAGACATGCCACTTCATAACCTTTGTTGTATGGAGACTCCGCGTGAAGACTGTAGCTAGTAGCAAGAATGGCTACCGCGCCCAACAAGTAAGAGATTTTAGTTTTTAACATCGACTTTCCTTAGTTTATGATTAAAAAGAGTCACGAACAGTGACAAAGACAAGCCCCAGCACCCAAAAAGTGCGTGTCTGGCCAACAGCATTATAAATGCCATTCTGTAAAATAGGCGTTCATAAGCTTATGAAGTCGATATCTTGATGTTATGGAAAAACGACAGGAAGAAGAAAGACTCTAAATAGTGTTCATGGAACAAAAGCAGAGCCTTGATAGAGGTTGAAAGCAGAAGATGAATACCCATGATGCTCACAGATATCCATACTTAATATCACTATTTGACTAGTTTGTCTTGAGCTAAGCTTTGCGGTGTCACTTTTGGTAACCAAAGCGAAATTATGCTGGTCGATACCAAAAAAGCGAAGGACACCCAGAGACAAGCAGAGAAGCCCCATACCTGAAATACCCATCCCGATAGAACCGTTCCTATTAAACGCCCCATCGCATTCGCCATGTAGTAGAAACCTACATCTAATGACACACCATCGCCTTTTGCATAACTTACGATTAGATATGAATGAAGAGAGGAGTTAATCGCGAACACGGCCCCAAAAATCAGCAGCCCAACAACAATAACCCACTCTGGGTGCCATTGTAGTTGAACACTATAAGCAATCAAGCCAGTCACTAACGACAACATCAGAGCCCAAATGGTTGCTACTTTTCCGTCAGGTGCATGCCCTGATTTCCTTACTGTTATCTTTGGTGCTAGGCCTTGAATGATACCGTAACCAATAACCCAAATCGCCAGAAAAGCGCCCACTGCACTGTGGCTCCAACTGAACACTGACCCCAAGTAGATAGGCAGTGCAATAACAAACCATACATCACGTGCCCCAAACAAGAACATGCGCGCCGCTGATAAAATATTAACGCTGGTTGACTTAGAAAAAATTTCTGAGAATTTAGGCTTATTTTTCGCTTTACCCAAATCCGACTTAAGACTTATCACGCTACCGATAAAGACAACTAAGAGAACGGATGCCATTACCGCGACAGCGTATTGGAAACCGATCAAAGATAGCAGTGCACCACCCAAGAAGAATCCCGCTCCTTTTAACGCATTCTTGGAACCAGTAAGTATCGCAATCCATTTATACAATGCACCTTGTGCATTTTCTGGCACTAGAGCTTTAATTGAACTTTTCGCACTCATCTTGTTCAGATCTTTGGCGATGCCAGACAAGGCTTGCGCAGCCATAACCCACGGAATAGAGAGCCAACTTGCAGGTACCGCCAACATTGAAAGTGCAATAATTTGCATCCCCAATCCCATATTCATTGTACGATTCAAGCCGATCCGAGCGCCTAGCCATCCACCAATGAGGTTGGTCACTACACCAAAAAACTCATAGAAAAGAAATAACGACGCGATTTCTAAGGTTGAATACCCCAAATCATAGAAATACAGAACCACCAACATGCGTAACGCACCATCGGTAACGGTAAAGTTCCAATAGTTAAATGTGACCAACATATACTGACGGATATTTTGGTTGAGATTAGCCAACATATTTACCCTCTCTAAAAAGAGCCGCCGAAGGCAGCTCTTTCACGTTTTAATGATCCGCAAACTTGTGGATATACTCCACTTGTACACTTTTGGTAAACGCTCCGGGGCGCAGTGCCTGAACATGTGTAATAATTTCTCGCAGCTCCCAGCCCTTCTCCAGCAATAAATGAGCGGCGAGCAAGCCAGTTCGACCAGAGCCGCCCATACAATGCATCGCAATTTTCTCACCATCAGCAAGCGCCTGATGTAACATAGGAGAGCATTGGGTCCATCGAGTTTGAAAATCCTTATCGGGTGCAACATCATCCTCTATGGGCGCATGAACCCATCGCAAACCAGCCTTCTCGATAACGTTAGGTAAATCGCCCACGCCCTTTTCTTGCATCTCTTTACTGCTCAGTGCGGTAATAATGATGGTAATGCCTTGGGACTTAAGCTGTTCGATACTGTCATCTAACGAGACTTCTTTAGTGCCGGGGCAAGGAGTCAGCACTAAGGCCGCCTTATTGTCGTCAATGGGGAGTTCCCAGGTTGGATGTACCATTGTCGTTGTTCCTTATGCAAGACCCACTTTACGAACCAGCTCCGCTGTGCGCGTCGCGTAGCCCATCTCATTGTCATACCACGCATAGATTTTAACCATGCGCTTACCCACAACCATGGTGGACTGAGCATCAACAATGGTGGAGCGCTTATCACCTTTATAATCAATAGAAACCAGAGGTCTTGCTTCAAAACCTAGGATGCCTTTTAATTCATTCTCAGAGGCTTCTTTAAGCAGCGTATTAACTTCCTCTACCGACGTTTCTTTCTCCACATCAAAAATAATATCGGTCAGTGACGCATTCGCAAGTGGCACACGTACTGCGTGACCATCAATTTTACCTTCAAGATCAGGGAAGATATCTACGATTGCTTTCGCAGATCCCGTGGTTGTTGGGATTAAACTCATGCCACAGGCACGAGCACGGCGCAGATCTTTGTGCGGTGCATCTAGGATTGTCTGGGTGTTGGTTAAATCATGAATTGTGGTAAATGATGATTTCTCAATACCCAACTTCTCATGAATAACCTTTACCACAGGCGCAATACAGTTGGTTGTACAGGACGCAGCAGTGACAATTTGGTGCTTATCAGGGTCAAATATGTGCTCGTTCACACCAACCACAATATTGGCAACGCCTTCTTCTTTTACAGGCGCAGACACGACAACACGTTTGACGCCTTGCTGAAGATATTGGTTTAACAACTCTGATTTACGGTGTTTACCCGTCGCCTCAATCACCACATCACAGCCAGACCAATCAACGGCATCGATGGCTTTTTCTTGTGATGTTGCTATGCTTTTGCCAGCAATAAAGATCGCACTTCCTTCGCTCATCACTTCGTGATGCCAGCGTCCTTGCACTGAGTCAAACTCAAGCAAATGAGCCAAAGTGGCTGCATCACCAGCCACATCGTTGATTTGGACAAATTCAATCTCAGGCCAATCGAATGACGCTCTCAGCGCTAAACGCCCAATACGACCAAATCCATTAATTCCTACTTTAATAGCCATCTTAATTTTCCTTTAAACACAACAGTCTGGACGAGACTTCATCTCGGATAAGCGTTGAATATCTTGCTGATATTCTTGTTTCAGGCAATTTGACTCGACCAATCCCTTAATTTGTTTTTTCATCCAACCAGGAAGCTGGTCAGACAAACGATAAAAGACCCACTGCCCTTGACGAATATCAACCACTACCCCGCTAGAGCGCAGCAAAGCAAGATGGCGAGATATCTTAGGCTGGCTTTCATCAAGCGCCACTGTTAGCTCTGCAACACAAACCTTTTCTTCGCGCGCTATCATCAACAAACAGCGCACCCGTGTTTCATCTGCAAGTAATTTAAAAAATTGGTGAGGTAACAACATACACAACCCTAACTTATATGTATATGCGTATATATTATTTTAGATTTCTACATTGTCAATGTTATCAGCACAAGATTAAGATCGAGGCCACGAGTATGAGGCCAACTAAGAACAGAAAGGATAAGCTTTACATGACAAGGCGAGTGGAGAGCCTCACAGCTCGCCTATATCTTTTGGTTTTTCTCCGAGGTGCTGAGTAAACCTTAACAAGTAGCCGTCTGGATCTTGGACAAGTAACTCACGTTCTCCAGATAATTTTTCGCCAATGTCGTACCATGTTTCTTTCAATTCACGGAACAATTTAACCTTGAAATGTTGCAGTCGTTGTATCAAAGGTTCTAAATCTTTTAGCTCAATTTGAAAATTGACACCTCGACCTAGCGGAGCGATAAGCTCACCGGTAACCCAGCCCTCATCGGTTATTTGCTCCAGCATAATTTGCACCTGTTCTTGTTCTAAATAGACAAAATCAGGGTTTTCACGTTTTATACGAACAGAGAAACCCAGCACATCGACATAAAATGCCAGTGATACTTCAAAGTTACTCACTGATAATTCAGGAACCATGGGATTCCAATATTCTTCCATGTGTTAATTTCCTTTTTAATATTTACCACAAGCTTTTTATCTTAGCTTTTAGAGCCCAGACTATAAATATAAAAACAATAACTTATGATAAAAAACTGGCAAGTGAGTCAATGTCCACAAAGATCTAGACCTTTTCGACTCAGAGAACTTGTAACTAAGAATAAAAAGAGGTCACACTGACCTCTTCAAAATACTCAAACTTCCAACCAACGCGAGACTTGCGCCAATGGACTCTATGCTTGGTATGCTTTCATCAGTTTATCCAAAAACTCATACAACTTTTCATTCATTTTATCGTAGTCGTGATTCATCAATACCTCGGGGTCATCAACAAACCGATAGTTTGTTGCCTCACTGAGATCATCATTTTCGATAAGAAGCGCCACGACTTCTTTCGTTAATTCCATATGACATTGAAATCCAAAAACCAAATCACCATAAGCCACAATTTGTCTCGGGCAGCCTTCACTATGCGCAATGATTGTTGAGTCTGGAGTTAATCCTGGCATATCGTTGTGCCAATGACCTACTTCCAGTACAGAACCAAAATGCTCAAACAGTGGATGGGTATTAGCGTATTTTGTTAGCTTGATTGGGAACTTACCAATTTCACGCTCGGGACTATGCTCATAATGAGCACCTAATGCTTCGCCAATAAGTTGAGCACCTAAACAGACGCCAAGTACTACTTTCCCTGCGTTGATTGCTTTTGTAATCACTGCCTTTTCACCTTTGGCATCAAAGTGAGCGCATTGTTCGATGGTGGTTGCAGGACTCTGTGGCCCTCCCATTACAATCAAAAAATCAATTTCTTCAACCTGTTGAGGCAGAGGTTCTCCTAGATATACTCGTGAGTAAGTAGTGGTATGACGATGTTTTCTAGCCCAAGTTTCATAGGCACCGGGAGCCTCAAAATGTTCGTGGATTATGAAATGGATGCGCATCTCTAGCCTTCTTACTTAATAATAGGCCGATAAGGTTATACCAAATCTGGATGTCTTATTTTATACTCTCTGACATCTAATGTTGATAAGTCGCCAATCATGCAAGCTAACGACATAATAAAAGACTTTTCTGATAAACAATTCATAACAAACACGATCGAAATGCCCTCCGGTTATGTTGATGATTTCCACTCACATCCATGGCACCAAATAGTGTTTCCACATCAGGGATTGATACAATCTGATATTAGTGGAAAAAGTGGAATCGTCCCCCACAATGGCATGCTCTATATACCCGCCAATACCATTCATAAATCCGTTGCTATTACCGATACCCAATTTTTAGCGATTTACCTTAACCCGAACAAATATGTCCAATTTGGAGAAAAACCCAAGTCCTATCGGGTTAGCGCCTTCCTTAAAGAATTGATACAGCTTCTGTTCGAAAATGATACGCTCTCACAGCCAGAGTCTAATATTGCAAATGTGTTGATGGTACTACGCGACCAGATCGAAGTAGCAAAAAGCTATGAGATACCGCTTCTTATCCCTAGAGATAAACGCCTTTTGTCCATTTTTATACAGTTAAAGCACCAACCTGACTTACCCTATACGCTAAAAGAGTGGGCCACGAAAGTTGGAGCATCTGAGCGAACATTATCCAGACTATGCTCGAAAGAGTTCTCTCAATCGTTTTCCCTATGGCGACAAAGCATTCGGCTAGTCTTATCTTTACAACTATTGGGTTCAAAAATGAGCGTACAGGAAATTGCTCTTGAGTTGGGATATGCTTCTGATTCAGCCTATGTACAGGCTTTCAAAAAGCTGTTTAAGCAAACACCTAGAAAATACCGCGCCATATATCTTTAATAGCCGCGAATAGCCATTTACCCAACCAGAGACCAAAAGCTCAACACAGAGATCATAATCATCACACCTGATATCGACCACTGCACTTTTTGTGAACACACAATTTTGGTGAATGTTTGCAAACACGACAAGTTGTTCACTCCCCAGTTTGGTGATTTAAAATCAAAACATAAATTTAAGAACAAGAAGTGGCTCGCCGTGATAATGCGAGCGTGGAAGAAATCATCGGCGAATATCGCAATCGTATATGAAGCAATATGAATCGCAGCGGGCACCATCTTGGGGAGAACATGCTTGTATTCCACAAACAGTAATTGGATCAACCATGCCCCATATATCACTTTCAGTTGCCAAGGTACTGGAGTACCAAATAACAATAACTCGGCACTTCCCAAATACAAGGTGTTGCCACTTGAATGAATCCATTGTGCAATGGCTCCCCCTAGGCATAATGAGACAACAACAGATAAGTAGGCGTGTGTTTTCAGCTGAACCCAAATGAAGCCCATCGTTTGAATGCCAAAGAAGACCATCAAAGCATTATCTAGATATGAAACGTCTACCCAGTGGCAAATCATGACGAAGCACACCAAGTTAAATCCAGACTCTAAATAGAGGATGCGTTTAATTTCATCATCATTCTCGACAGGTTTTACCAGAGGAAAAAAGACCAGGGGGAAAAACAATGTCAAAATTAAAGTTAGCATCATGTGGCTTTGTACAAGCTGATAGTACCCACTTGCATATATCACAACTAAGGTAAAAAAAAGTGCGCCTGAAGCAGATGATGCTAATTTTGTGTTAACGCTCATTTTCCCTCTCAACGACGATCTCAGCGCATAATCGGGCAGTTTCAGCGCAGCGTTCAAGGGTAACCGGCGCACGCCAGTTTTGCTTAGGATCAAACAGATACTCACCGACAAAGAATAAATTTTTACACTGACTAGAAGTTAAACTTTGGTGGCATTTTACTGTCGGGTGAGTGAGAGCGTGCTGAAAAACCCAGTGCTTGGGCTCACCACTCTCATCATGTAATACGTCGCCTTTAAACCAACTCGAATAGGCCGTCTCTAGTTCTATAGGCGTCACTAATTTTGCGCCCGGACCAGGATGAAAACCAATGTAATCAAAACTGCTTAATAGTTCGGTGTTACCAAACATCTGAAAAAGTAATTCATCTTTTACTTGGGATAGATTTAAATCAGTCAAGGGGCGTGAATACAGACTTCCTTTAGCACGACTGATATCGGTCGCAGTAATCGATAAACAAACACATTTTCCATCAGCGACCTGTTGTTCGGTGATGTTGTAACTTAACCCCCAAGGAGAATCGATAATAAGCCCAACGGTTTTGTCTTGTAATTCTCTTGGCATAGAGGAGAAATGAAACTGAAATCCATGGCTCAACACATAATCAACGTCAAAATCTGTACAGTATTCACCCAGCAAATTACGGGTAACGTGAGCGGGTAACGCTGAAACGAAGATGTCTGCGTTAATAGTTTCACCATTGGTAAGGCTTGCTCGTTCAATCAAAGCGCTCGTTTCATTACAATGAAGCTTTGCCAATTCACTATTTAAATAGAAATTTGCGCCTTGAGCAATCAGGTGTTTGGTGAGGGGATTAATGAAAGCGTCACTGATCGGCTCGCAAATACCAAGGTTGTACGCACGCGGCGAATCAGGATGGAACTCACCTATTTTGTAGTTGAGCAAGTCCAGTGCCGAAAGTGCTGGCATCTCATCAGTTGCTCCTACCCAGCCCAGTAGAACTGGCCTTAAAAAACCACTGAGTTTGACTCTTGTTTGATATTCGAAGTATTCACTGACGGTTGTTTCAAGCAATTCTTCTTTACTTTTATCACTAGTGATCTGTTTTTTGAACCAAAGAATATCTTTGGCCGGAACGTCTGCATAAAACATGGCATACGCAGATTTTGCATCATCAATTAATTTCTCTAATGCACTGAAATAAGCGCGTTGAAACTGCATAGTTTTTGACTTTTTTGCCCAATGAAACTGAACTTTGTTTTGCGGGCTTAATGCATCAAAACAACTTCCCATCGGTGACGGTATTTCTTTTAAAAGCTCAATAAGATTGTTGTTTTTTGCAAAGAACTGGCGATGGGTTACCTCATGTAAAATACCGTCTTTCACCGTTCCAACACACTTACCACCGGTATAAGATTCTTTATCAAAAATGGAGACTTCAAAACCGTTTTTGAGGCATTCATGCGCCATAACTAACCCAGAAAATCCGGCTCCAAAAATAGCAACGTGGCGTTTATTTGATGTTACAGACTGAGAGTTTTGCATATGTATTTTCTTCTTTTTTAGTAACTCCGACCACCATGAAACCCTTGTGCACAAATACTGAGTGAATCAGTTGTGCACAGTGTTCCATCAGACATTACAGCAGGTGAATTTAACTAACTAAAAATTTGAGAAAGGATTTCCCTGATATTGGTAAAGCGTCAGTTCATTGCCCAAAAATATGCAACCAATCTAATATAAATAATTAAAAGATTTTAGTTTTTTTCGTTATGTTGTGACTTAAGTGCTTTTTTACTCGAGACAGTTGGGAAGAAACAAAAAGTACTCTTTATTTTTTGTAATAGAACCACTCGTAATGAGTAGATGGCGACTGTACTTTAATCAGGACTAAGTCAGGACAAACACCAAAAAAACTCGCAAGGCCAACGACACCCAACTGGGCGGTTTGATTTTGTGTAACTAGCAGCATATTGAAAACACGATAAACGCAAGAGAAAGTACAGTGTGGCTAGAGAAACTCACACCACAAAGCGATTATGAAAGTAATTATCATTTCTATTTCCATATGTTAACATTGCCGACTAGTAACAAATAACACAACTTGATATTTCGCCATGTACCAACTTGTCGATGCGTCGTTTGAAATCGACGACAAGATCATACTTTCCCCTACTAACCTGACTTTCACTCAAGGAGAGATCACCACTCTACTCGGTCATAACGGTTGTGGTAAGTCGACCCTGATTAAACTCTTAAGCAGGCAAAACACGCCAAGTCATGGCAAGGTAATGTTCCAAAAGAAGCAAATCTCTTCCTACAGTCATATGAAATTTGCCCATCAAGTTGCTTATCTGCCACAGCATCCACCAGTCACAGATGGCGTAACAGTGCGCGAACTCGTCTGTTTAGGTCGTTATCCATGGAAAGGGGCTTTTGGACGCTATAGTCAACAGGATTACGCCATCGTCGACTCAGCAATTGAAAAAGTAGGTCTGAGTAATCTGGCCGAACGATATGTGGCGAGCTTATCCGGTGGTGAAAGACAGCGCGCATGGGTAGCAATGCTGCTTGCCCAGCAAAGCCAGTGCATCTTACTCGATGAGCCTACTTCTGCACTCGATGTCGCCCACCAGCATGAATTACTCGCGTTAATCCGTGAACTTAATCAGTCATTGGGGCTGACCGTGATTATGGTATTGCATGACGTCAATATGGCCGCCAAATTCAGTGACCGCTTAATCGCCCTTCACTCAGGCAAAGTGATCGCCTCGGGCACACCAGAAGAGCTGATGACACCAGATACGCTGAGAAAGATTTACGGTATGGAACTGGCACTGTTCCCGCACCCGACGACTGGTCAGCCAATAAGTTATATCCCTTAACCCCAAAAGGAATTCATTGTGAAAAAATTAATCGTGATGTTGTGTGCAGCTTTCGTCTCTGCTCAAAGTTACGCTCTGGAGATTACTCATGAAATGGGAGTGAGCACTTTTGAACAGTCTCCCAAAAAGGTGGTTGCGTTAGACTGGGCACTGACTGAAACATTACTTAGCTTAGGTATTGAACCAGAAGGTGTCGCCAACCCTCAAGGCTACCAGCAGTGGGTAGCAGAACCAGAGCTAAACCCAAAGGTCACTGATGTAGGCTCGCGTAGAGAACCTAACCTTGAACTGCTGAGTGAACTTAAGCCTGACATAATACTGATCAGTAAACATATGGCCGCAGCTTACCAGCCGCTTAGCAAGATCGCTCCCGTTGTTGTCTTCACTATCTACAGTGAAGAGAAACAGCCGCTAAAATCAGCAGAGTCCATTACTCGCTCTTTAGGCCAGCTATTCGACAAACAACAACAAGCAGAAATGGTGATCAGTCAGACACACCAACGTCTGGCTGAAAACGGTCGTAAGATTCAGGCCGCTGGTTCCGCACAAAAGCCGATTATTTTTGCTCGCTTCATCAACGACAAGACGCTCCGTGTCCATAGCAAAGGCTCTTTAGCTCAAGACACGATTGACGCAATGGGAATGCGCAATGACTGGGACGAAACCACAAACATGTGGGGATTCACCACGACCGGAACTGAAAAACTTGCTGAACACCAAGGTGCCACCGTCATACTTTTTGGCCCTCTTAAGGAGAAAGAGCGTAAACAGCTTAACCAGTCGCCACTTTGGCAGGCAATGGAATTTACTCGCAGTGACTCCGTCTATGAACTCCCGGCAATCTGGACGTTCGGCGGCCTTATCGCTGCACAACGTTTCAGTGACCATATCACTCAAGAGTTAGTTAAACCTTAATGAACGCAGGCAATATCGCGCAGCGCAGTAGCCAAAACGTCAATATCAAACCTATTCTACTAACCATCGCTGTCATGGCACTGGTTAGTGGGTTACTGCAAGTAACCGCTCCCTATTCACAGGGAATCGGTTTAATTTGGCAATCGCTGTTTCACTTCGATCCAGCCAACTACCAACATATCATTACCCATTACACTTACCTGCCAAGACTCGCTGTGGCGTTGATTTGCGGTTTCGCACTCGCGGTTTCTGGCTGCGTGATGCAGTTTGTATTGCGCAACCCAATCGCCTCTCCGACTACGCTTGGGGTCGCAGCAGGAGCCGAGTTCGGCATGGTGCTCGGTCTATTGCTGCTCCCAGCCACCAGTTTAATTCCTAATTTTTTTCCAGCCTTTATCGGTGGCTGCCTTGCTACAGGATTGGTTTTTCTCCTTAGCTCTAGCAGAGGATTTTCACCATTACAGATGGTTTTGGCCGGTATGGTAGTCAGCCTTTTCCTTGGTTCGGTTAATACCATGCTGTTGCTATTGCATGAGCAACGTTTAACGACTGTTTTTGTCTGGGGTGCTGGCGCACTCAACCAGAATGACTGGTCGAGCACTCAGGTACTTTTACCACTTGTTACCCTTCCCACTATTCTACTGTTGATACTGCAGAGACCTCTGTCTGTACTCCAGTTCGGTGACAATGTTGCTACTTCCTTAGGCGTCAACATCAAGCAGATTAAATTGCTTTGCCTGTCAATGGCTATTTTTATTACCGCGGCCGTGGTCAGTGAAGTTGGTCTGATCGGCTTTGTCGGTATTGTTGCACCGGCAATAGCGAGAATGTTAGGCGCGCGAACACTTGCAAAACAGATTGTTGTCAGTGGCTTAGTCGGCAGTCTGCTGCTATTGATTGTCGACCTTGTTATTCAGCCTTTCTCAGGTGTAGGAGGAGAGTTGCTACCCACAGGGGCAATGACCGCCCTGATTGGCGCACCATTTTTACTCTGGTTATTGCAACGCACTAAACTTCAATCGGATCTCAAGAGCCGTAACGAGCATATTGAAAAGTACAAGCGAGTTAACACAGCCAAAACCTTGATTGCTATGTCGTTGGTATTGGCGGTTACGTGTTTTGTTGCGATCACTGTCGGTAAAAACCAATTCGGCTGGAGTATTGAGATTCGTGAATCCTTATTTGAATTACGTACGCCACGAGTACTCGTGGCACTGTTAGCCGGTATTGGCCTCGCTTTCGCGGGCACCATTATTCAACGTACTTCAAATAACCCGATGGCGAGCCCGGAAGTGTTGGGCATAAGTTCAGGCGCTGCCCTAGCGCTGGTTCTCGGCACACTCGGGGGCAACTCGATTGGACGCGAAGAACAGATGCTGCTTGGTACACTTGGAGCAACGTCTGTTACCGCTGTAGTTTGGTTGATGGGCAGAAAGCACAACTTCGCGCCAACGCAAACTCTCTTAACTGGTATCGCTCTAAGCGCTGGGCTAGATGCTTTGCTGCGTATTACAATGAGTTCAGGTAACGAAAATGCCACGGCACTGCTGACTTGGTTATCGGGTTCAACGTATCTGGTTGCCACGCAAGATGTCGTTTTACTTGCTGTTGGTGTGACAATTTTTGGTGCTGTTTCCCTTTCACTTCATCGCTGGATTGAGCTTATAAACTTGGGTGAAGTGACCACCAGCGGTTTGGGGATGAATACAACCACAGTTCGCTTAGCCTTACTGTTATTGGTAGCAGCACTTACTACGCTGTGCACTATCGTTATTGGTCCACTGAGCTTTATCGGACTGCTAGCACCTCACATGGCTCGCTCACTTCACCAATATAGGGCGATTCCGCAAATGCTGACAGCTGCATTGTTGGGCGCGATCATCATGGTCGCAGCGGACTGGATTGGTCGTACTTTGTGGTTCCCTTGGCAGTTCCCTGCTGGGCTACTTGCTTCTCTCCTTGGGGGCGGTTACTTCCTTTACCTAATGAGAAAGTAACCTTTAAACAAGCCTATCACTTTCTCCTCCACTTTGCTGAAATTCGAAGTGGAGGGCTCATTTCAATTCTATCTTTGTCCGTTCAACTTTTATTTATCCCCTCAACCGACGTAGTTAATCCGGAATACTATTAATTGTTTTTTGATTGCAGAAACGCAATAAATGGTATTCGAGCACTTTTATGTTTACCATGGCTCCAATAACAAACTGACTTGTAAGCCCTATGGACATAACGACAATTACAAAGCTCCAACAAGATTTGCTGTTTAAAGTCATTGCTAGCTTAAAAGCCGAAGAGGCTAAAGCCGGTATTAGCCTCAATGAATCTTCTTTGGCACAACAATTTGAAGTTTCAAGAAGCCCAATACGCGCCGTTTTAAAACATTTGTCGAGTCAGGGCATTACTAAAGTTGTTCCCTATAAAGGTTCGGTGCTTCAAATGGATGCCGCTGATATTGAGCTAGACGTACCGACAGACGGCAAACAGCCCCGCCAAGAACAACTGTACCTGAATATTTTGATGGACCTGTTCTTTGGGGAATTAAGCAGTTCCTTCTCAGAAAAAGACTTGCAAGAACGGTATGAGGCTAACCGTGGCGAAATTCAAAATGTCGCTCGCCTACTAGAAAGCGATGGTATTTTCCGTCGCAGCCCCGGCTATAAATGGCAACTTGATGGTGTTCTAAACACACTTGAAAGGCATACCGAGAGCTATCGATGCCGCTTGATCTTTGAACCTGCAGGACTGCTTGAGCCGACATGGGACTTAAGGCGTAGCGAACTAGAAGCATGCCGAGATCGCCATATCTACGCCATCAATAATCCAACATCGACTTCCGCTAGTCAACTCTTTGCACTGAGTGTCGACTTCCATGAACTGATCGCAGCCAGTTCCGGAAACCGCTTTTTGTTAGCGATGATGCAACAACAAAATCGTCTGCGTAAGGCTACGGATTTGGTCTCTATGCATATTCAATCTTCCGTTGTTAAGTCATGCCAGCGCCGCTTAGACATCATGGATCTAGTTCTAGCAGGCGACAATCAAAGTGCCTCAGCAAAGCTAACCCGATTACTCGAAAATGATATACGAGTAATGAATAGCACCTACAACAATGTCATGAACGTATCGCACGAACAGCGAGAACAATTACTCAGCAGTATTTCAGGAAAAAACAACTAACCTAGGAGCAGCATAATTTCATGCTGCTCGCTCCCTCTTCATTTATTTTCCGTCGTCTCTCGCCCTACGCAAAAAAATACGAATTTAATCATAAACTTAATATTAAATCAGGCATAATAGCTGGGCTTTAACGATCCTATAAAACAGACACTACTGATGCATTTAAAAATAAATTTCATTCTCATATTGTTTTTTCGCATCATAAATACAATAATAATGATTCTTATTTAGAGTAAGAATTAAAACAGCAGTGATAACGACTCACTTTTCCGATTCGTAATTGCTCACCGCTCTGTTGAGCCTGGATAAACACAATAAAAAAATAGAGTCACCGCGCAAAAATAAATGTGTGCAGCCTTTCATTGATAATTGATAAATGTAGAGAAAAAAATGAAGACCGAAAAAGGAAGTTTTAAGCTTTCCACCGTCGCATTAGCAGTTGCGGCAGCAAGTACAGTATTCACAGCCCAAGCTCAAGATCTAACAACTGAAAAGAAAATGGTGATTGTTTCAAGCCGGGTGCCGAAAGCGATCAGCGATATTCCAGGTACCGTTTGGTACATTAACTCAGAGACTATCGAGCAAGAATACCGCGGTGGGAAAAGCCTTGATGAGATTCTGGCAGCTACTGTCCCTTCACTGGATTTAAGCAGTGGTGGCCGTACCCACTCTGGCCAAAACCTACGTGGTCGTAAACTGATGGTAATGATTGATGGTGTATCTCTACAATCAGTTCGATCAATAAGCCGTCAGTTAGACTCAATTGACCCATTCAACATCGACCGCATCGAAGTACTCTCTGGTGCAACATCGATTTACGGTGCCGGTGCTTCGGGTGGTGTTATCAACATCATCACTAAAAAAGCATCTGGTGAAGAAGTCGAATTTGAATCATTTGTTAGTGGGACTTCAGGCTTTTCATCTAGCGAAGATTTTGACTACAAACTGGCTCAGTCAATAGCAGGTGGCAACGAGAAAATTCAGGGACGCGCATCGGTCGCTTACACCAAAACACAAGGTTATTTCGATGCCGATGGTGAGATGGTAACTCCAGATATGACTCAGGGTTCGACTCAGTTTAACGAAACCATTGACCTACTAAGTAACCTACAGATTAATGTTGCTGAAGGTCAACAACTAAACTTGTTAGCACAGTACTACGATAGCCAACAAGACACTCCTTACGGCCTGTACTTTGAAAAAGATGGTAGCGGTAACTTCAAATTTATCGATGTCAGAGAGGGCTACTCAGCGGATCGAGAACAAGGCACAGAGCGTGTGATGTTAAGTGCGGCATACAGCAACAACAACTTCTTAAGCCACCAGCTAATCGCCGAACTATCCTACCGTACCGAAGATCACACCTTCATGCCTTACACAAGAGATGGCAAAGCAACTCTGTCGACTAGATCTTCTCGCCAATCTACTGATATTTTGGCAATAAAAGCGGCACTTAATAAATCATTTGGCTCCTGGAATCTGACCTACGGTATCGACAGTTTCATCGATAAGTTTGATATGGACCAAGCGAACTACGATCAAGCTACGACCGAGGCTACGGGAGGCTTAGTAAACGTCATCAGCGAAATGCAAGGTCGTTATCCGGGGATCGACACTCAATCTATCGCTGGCTTCATTCAAGCGGAATACAACATTACTGATGATTGGTCAGTACAAACAGGTTATCGCTATCAGAAAATGGACATAGACGTGTCTGACTTCCAAGCGACCCCTAGTTCGCACTTCATTCCTGGTGGCTCGACAGATTACGCTGAGGGGTTGTTTAACTTTGGTACTATCTATCACCTCAACCCTACTTCTCAGGTTTGGGCTAACTTCTCACAAGGTTTCGAGATCCCTCAGCCACATAACTACTACGGCAAGGAACCTACTCAAGATGTCGCTGCTTCTAAGTTAGATGGAATCAAAACCGACAGCTACGAGCTGGGTTACCGTAACGATTTAAATAATATCTCACTACAATCTGCAATCTACTACTCGCACTCAAGCGCAACCGTTGAGTACGAAGATGACCTATCGGTCTCAGGTCTTGCAGAACCTAAACGTGTCTACGGCGCGGAAGCTCAAATCAGCTACTGGGCAACAGACATGCTACAACTTGGTCTATTAGGTCACTATGTTGTGACAGAAACTGAAAAAGACACTGGCTGGGAAGATCACGAGGTGATGGAAGCGAGCACTTCTAAAGCGGGAGCTTGGGTTGGCTGGTACGATAATGACTATAGCCTGAAACTACAAAGCCTAACTATGTTTGACTATAAAGATTCTGATCAACGTGAGCTAGATGGCTTCACAGTCGTTGATTTCACAGGTAACTACCAGCTTCCAGTTGGTAATCTGGGCTTTGGTATTAAGAACCTGCTAAACGAAGATTACTACACAATCTGGAGTCAGCGTGCTCAATACTGGTACAAAGGTAGCGATGCGCTATACCAATACAAAGGTCGCGGCCGCACTTTCACTCTGAACTACCAAGTCAAGTTTTAATCGCTTAAAAAACGAGCTTGTTCCAACAATCACGACCCGGCAAAATTTAGCTGTGCCTACTCATTAAGCATAGCTTTTTGACCGGGTCTGAATCTAAATACCTTCAAGCAACAAGTTTTTACTATAGAATGTTGAAAATCGGTGAAAAATAGAGAAAGCGTCTCTTCTCAGCGAACAAGACCAATATTGAATCTTTTACGCCAAACCATAAGTGCTTACTTTGCCTAGCTCCTGTTAGGATGATTTAAAATATGGTCTTATTGCTCACTAAAAATAAAAACAATATAAAACAATAAGATAAGAATATAAATACCTAGCAATGGCGATAAAATGGCGACAGATTTTATGAGCAAACTCATTATTGGACAATCATTGTTTTCTGATTTCGATTAAGCCAAGCAAATTCGCATTAGATTTTTGAGGGAAAACCATTTTGAGGGCTGATAATCAGTTAAGAAAAGTGTCCAGCTGCAGTTGACCAGAACAACAATCCATAAAGCACACACTGTATGACTCATCTAAATATCCACGCAGTGCCATCGGCCAATCGATATAAATACCGCTTCTCCCAGGGTTAATATCATTTCAATCGGTGCTACGTTTTTCATTTTTGGCAAGAGGGTATAACCTGTCTCACGCTTCCATGTTAAGTAATTTAATGCTTTATTGCCATGGGTCAGCAGTAATTTATCTCCATTAGATGCCAAAAATCCACAAGCTGACTGCCGATTTTAAAAAAAACATCCATATTACCAAATTATAACTAATATCTTAAAGCTTTAACAAATATTGCAACAAACATGAAAACTGACAAATATAACGACACGAAAAAAACCAAAAAATAACGGCCATGTGTGAAGTGATAACCTCGGCAACGCACTATATTTAGATATCCCTTCTTCAGGCACCATAAAAAATTAGTCAATATAAATAGAAACATTAAGAATGCAACAATAAAAAGAGTTCCACCTTCATACCTAATGGTGCGAATATACGTAGTTAATTTAATGTAAATAGATCTTCTACTCGTAAGAAACGACAACTATCTCCCACCCAAAATTTCTGAAAGCTATAAAGGTATGGCAAAATAGATAAATAATTGCAAGAAATATCCTATCTCAATAACGAAATATTTTTTTCTATTTTCAAGAAATATACTTTTTAATAACAGATGCTGTTTTATTGAAAAGCCTGAAAATCATAACCTAAATCATAATTTCAGTGAAAGGACATACCACTTAAATCAAAGCTAGCTCCGAGCCCAGCATATCCTCAAAGTGAACATTGTCAGAGGATTTAGTATTGCAACGCCATTTGTACACAGATGTATTTCTGGACACAAACGTCATAGCGATAACTACCCTTGCAACGTCTCTGTCTTTTTGGACAATTATTGGCTTCGGACATCAATTAAGCCAAGCAAATTCGCATAAGATTTGTAAAGTAGACAAAGTATAGATTCTTCAAGATAGGCAGCACCAGTACTACCTATCAATGTCATAAGTGGTATATTTAGCTTACCACTCTTCTTTTTTCTTGATGTCTACATTGTATGTGTCTGGATTTTTGGCTTTTTCAACCAAGGCATCTCCTACTTTAGATTTTAGAATAGCATCGCTTTCAGCATTTTTCCTTGAGACATCGGCTAAAGATTGAATTACGTCAGTCTTCGCTCTTTGCATTTCAACTTGAGCAGTAGCTTTTTGAACCTCATTTTCAGCAAAAGCATCTGCTTTAGTAATTCTTGCATTAGACATAGCTTTTCTTTCAGCCAGTTCCATACGCATTTCGTCAAGTTGTAGTTGCCTCATTTCATCTTCAAATGCTTGTTCTCTATATTTATCAGATAAGCGTTCGCTTTTAATATCAGCTTCTCTCTGAGCTGCTATCTGAGCTTTCTTGGCTCTGTTTTTTTCAACTATGGCACGCTGCCTTTCTTCAGCTTCACGCTTTACTCTTTCGGCCTCAAGAGCCGCAAGTCTTTTAGCTTCTTTTGCTTCCTGAATTTTTTTAACTTCAGCCTTTTCGGCTTTATGAATTGCAGATAGCTGTTCTTCTAAGTTAGCCTTAGCATTAAATGACAGCATCACTAATGCAATAATCATCAATTTCTTCATTGAGTAAGCCTCTTATGATTTTACTGGTTCAGGGCACGTTGAGTTTGGTTGGATTCTGGTATTCCCCTTTACTGTAGTAACAAGTAAAGCTATACCATTTTTGTATTCACAAGACTTACCCACTTGTGCCGAAATAAATGTCTTATCATGCTTGACGTATTCAAGCACTTTTTTACCATCTTTTACATCAGCTACCTGTTCTATAACTTCTTGTCGATAAGTAAGTTGAACACCATCTATCATAGTTGTATTTTCAACAGTAGAACCTATAGCTACACCAGCCACACCTCCTGCTATTCCTCCGACTTCCGAGCCATATTCAGAATTAGATTGGTTTCCCAAAACACCGCCAGTAATTGCTCCAATCAATCCGCCAGCAACTTGAGCATTTTTCACATTTTCAGAGTTATCTACAGCTACTTTAGCTGGAAGAATCGCAATAATGTTAACCGTTTTAGCTTCAATAGATGTGTTAACTTGCTCTGCTGTATAAGTATCTGCCCTATGATCTTCTCCCGTTGCTGCACAACCACTTAATATGACTGCTGTCGCCCCAGATAATGCAAATAGTAATTTTTTCATTTTTAGTCTCTTGTTTATATTTAGAACAGGTCTATATTTTTTGAAATTAAATAATACACCCAATGAAAAAATAATTAAATAATACTAATAGTAATTTTTTATTTTTATTCTCTTGTTTATATTTAGAACAGGTCTATATTTTTTGAAATCAAATAATACACCCAATGAAAAAATAATTAAAAACCTTATTTTCCACAACAGTTGAGATAGGAATAGAATTGATCATTTCAAGCTTTCATCAATCTTTGGCATACCCTCCTAACGTGATGAAAAGCAGCTGGCGGTCGGATTGTGCACACGAGCAATAGTTAAGTACGGCAAAATTGCACCTGTACACGGTTGTATTTACTGTAGTTGAGCTTACAGGGCCATTGTCAGTCATTCTGTTTCACATGGCATTAGGCAGATGTACTTTCATCATGTCACGATTGTGGATATACCAACATAGCTGCTACCCTCCCATAAATTTTTCTAATGCAAAATCGCTAACTTCAGATCGTATTAGAGTAAATAATCTAGCTAATTTTGGGACAAAAGTTACTTAGACCGACTGGCTTTAAAAACTAAAAACTACTCCGCATTGAGTCATGCTTTTTTAATACTTTTCTGCAGAGGAGTATTGATATAATGAGAAAATGAATGATATAGAATATTTAAACTGGCTGATTGTAGATACAGCCACAAACTACCCAGCTCTCAAATGGTTTATGGGCTGCATTACTGACTCTCTAAATGAGCTTAATGCTGAAGATATTCTTTATTGCTACGCTAACGAATGTACTGATTGGGATATATTAAAGTATTGCGCCTATCAAAGTGAGCAATTGAATATTGAACACACAACGCCTTTCGTTAAAGAAATAATTAAGGACACACACCGTTTCAGAGTTCTGCTTGCATGCCGTGATTTAATTTAAATACCAAGAGGGGCGCATGGCGCCCTAACCCACTAATTTAAGAAGTTAAGCTCTTTAGAAACATTGACAAGGTTGAACGCCACAACATTGCTCGATAGCTTTTTAAGTTGGTCAGTATCAATGTCTTTAATAAACTTAGTGTCCGGCTTTTCAAAAGCCCCTAGCCCTTTGAAAAATTTAATCAGGGTTTTGTTGTTGCTTTGAGTTAAAGAGGCCATTAGTGCATCAGACTCTTGCTTGGAGCATCCAAAGAGTTTTTCTTGGTAGAGGTAGAATACTACACCTCTTTTTTGCTCTACCGGCAAAGAGTCGAACCAAGCATCCTTCGGAAAACTTGCTTTACTTTCATTGAACACAGCAACACACTGTTCCGTTTTAGCTACCCAGTCAGTTATCGTTACTTCTGAATCCGCTTGAGCAGCACATCCGGTTAATAAGGCGATAGACGCCAAAAATTTAAGAAGGCGCATTGATCACACTCCCCCAAAACCTACTTTCTTTTCCTGACGTTTCTATTGCCATCTGTATGAGCTGCTATTCAGTTTCACCATCGGATAAGGAAAGTCTTGCTTTGCCTAGTTTCGATTAGGATGGTTTAAAATGTGGTCTTCCCAATCGATCACATCAATTTCATACACCACTTTATTGCGAACGCTTTCGCCAGCTTTATGCATGGCGGATTTTGAACCCGTTAACAAGGGATGCCATTCAGGAAGGGGCTGATCCTCGGCAAGTAATCGATAGGCGCAGGTGTGGGGTAGCCAAGTAAAGTCATCAATATCATCACGGGTTAGCTTAGTGCACTCTTCACCTGAAGAGAAACGATTAGGGTAGTCTTTACAAGAGCAGGTCTTACTGTTGAGCCAACTGCAAGCAACATTGGTGTAATAGATCTCTTCAGTGTCTTCATCCATCAGTTTGTGTAGGCAGCATTTTCCACAGCCGTCACAGAGCGATTCCCACTCTTGCTCGGTCATATCTTCTAATGCTTTTTCTTGCCAAAACTGTGTCATTAACTTGCCCTAATCGACGCTTTGTATAAATAAGGACGGCATTTATAGCGAGACTCTTAGCAAAGTTCAAGCCTTTCGTACAAGATAACGCTGAGTATATTGCCCTCAGCTTGAAGTTACTTGAGCCTAATTAAAAAAACAAAAGACCGCCGAAGCGATCTTTGATAAGCGATATTTATGAATCATATGAGCGCTTAAATCGCGACACACATCGGCGTATTAGAGATAGGATCATTAAAGATTTTCGCTTTTAGGTCAAAAACCTCATCAAGCAGAGATTCGGTCAACACCTCGTCGGGTGAACCTTGTGCCACAAGTTGACCTTGCTCAAGCACAATCAAATGGTCACAGTAACGGCACGCTTGGTTAAGATCGTGCAATACCACTACAACCGTTTTTCCTTGAGCATTCATTTGTTGCATCAAATTCATCAGCTCCACTTGATGCGACATATCAAGATAAGTTGTTGGCTCGTCCAGCATTACAACTTCGGTATCTTGCGCCATGACCATCGCAATCCAAGCTCTTTGACGCTGACCACCGGATAATGACTCAACCGATTTATCGGCAAATTCTGACACGCCAGTTTGCTGCATGGCTTGCTCAACTATGCTCTTGTCCTCTTGCCCTAGCCTTCCCCAATGGGACAAATAAGGAGAGCGTCCATATTCAACCAGCTTTCTTACTGTTATTCCTTCTGGGCTGACTAAGATTTGCGGCAACAGTGACAATGAACGCGCTAGGCGCTTATCTCCATAACTCGACAACGGCTTGTCATTGAAGAAGATCTCACCTGCTACAGGTTTATTGATCCGAGCTAAGGTCTTCAATAAGGTTGATTTACCACAGCCATTTGGCCCTATCAACGCGGTAATTTTCCCTTGCGGTATTGAGACCGACAAGTCAGGAATGATTGTGTTTTTACCATAGGCGACTGAAAGGTTCTTGGTTTTCAGCATGATTACCACCCTCGATAACGATATAGAAGAAAAATAAAATAAGGCGCTCCGATAACCGACGTAAGCACGCCTGCTGGTAATTCAATCGGCGGTTGAATGCCACGCGCCATGCCGTCGGCACATGTAACCAGTAATGCACCGACCAAAGCTGAGGCAGGGATGAGTAATTTGTGGTTATGGCCAAACAAAAGGCGCGCCAAGTGAGGAGACAAAAGGCCAACAAAGCTTATTGTGCCCGCAACGGAGACACTGATACTCGACAATAGTACCGCAGCTAATAGCGAAAGCACTTGAATTTGCCTTGGTTTGGCTCCTAGGGTAGTCGCACTCTCTTCACCCAATCCCATCACATCTAAGCGCCACGCCAACCAACATGCAAATACTATTAGCACTGACAAAGCACCCCAGATAACTGGAACTTGCTGCCAGTTTCGTCCCCAAAGGCTACCCGTCAGCCAGACCATGGCGGTGTTGATTTCAATCGGATGAGTCACCAATAAAAAGTCAATGCCACTGGCAAGAAAGGCGCTAACGGCAATACCAATTAACGCTAGTCTTGCAGGTGTTGGCTTCGAACGCCACGCCAGAACTGCAATCAGCCCTGCGGCAAACACACCGCCAAACATTGCGATTAAAGGTAGCCAGTTTAGTGATGTATTAGGAAACCAAACCAAGCTTGCGGTTGCGGCTAAACCAGCACCAGCGCTTATCCCCATAAGATCGGGAGAAGCCAGTGGATTTCGAATCACACCTTGAACTAATAAGCCCGACAGTCCCAGTCCTGCGCCAACACCAATCGCCAGTATGGTGCGAGGAAAACGATACTGATGAATAATAAAGTCATCGTTGGAAAAAGAGACCAAGAGGTGCAAAACATCGGCAGTTGAAAGAGAAGCGGCTCCCACCAACAAGCTTACAACAGCAGCCAGAGCAACCAGCCCGAATAATACTGTCAGTTTTATTTGATTCACCATTACGAACTTCTCATTGCAACAAGGATAAAACAAGGCGTGCCAATGAGCGCTGTCAGCACGCCAACGGGCGTCTCAGTTGGAAACGCAATAGCCCGTGATAATGCATCAGACCAAACAACCAAAGCAGCACCGGTCAACGCCGAGCAAGGGATCAATACATGATAGTTATGACCGACCATAGGTCTTACCAAGTGGGGAACGAGAAGGCCAATAAAACCAATGGGGCCAGCAATAGCAACGCAGGTTCCCGCCAATAAAACAATGGTGATGCCAGTGATAAGACGAGTCCTGCGGACATTGCTACCTAGCCCAACGGCAACGTCTTCTCCAAGCGCTAACAAATTGAGATTACGAGCGAGCCCCATAGCTACAACCAATCCGACCAATGCTGGCAAACACAGTTGGCTCCATTGTTGCTTATCGACACTTGCCAACGACCCCGTTAGCCAATGTAGGACACTGTAAGCCATGTCGTCGGCTAGAATAAGCGCCGCTCGGGTCAGCCCCAGCAACAGCGCGCTAATTGCAATACCAGCTAAAACCAAACGCAGAGGATGAGAGCGAGCCGAAAAAAAGCCACCGAGCATCATCACAGCAACACCACTAAGAAGCGCACCAAGTACAGCATTTACAATTGGGTTGATCTCACTGATTATCGGAACACCAATGGCGGCGAATGCCATAAAACAAGCCGCGCCAGCGTTAATGCCTAAAATCGAGGGGGATGCCAACGCATTGCGGGTTAAACCCTGCATCAATAGACCTGCAACAGCAAGGCAAGCACCAATCATGAGCCCAGCATAGGCTCTTGGCGCTCTTAACGTTTCAAGTATCTGATGCGTCATGTTGTTTTCATCGAATGAAAACCAATAACCGATTAAATCACTCGGTGCGAGTGAAAAGTTTGACCAGCCTGTCATTGAAGCCACATAGCCTGTCAGTAACAAAGCCAAAATAGCAATCACAAAGAGTACCGCTCGCCAAGGTATTTCAGACTGAGACAGGTTTTCTTTTAGTGCCACGACTGAGCTCATGACTTGCCCAAGATCTGCTCTAAATTCTGCGCTATCTTCTCGGCCGCCAACATGCCTCGATTCAAAGACCAAAGCTCCGGTGATACCTCAATAATGTGCTGCGCTTTAGCCGACGATAGTAGCTTAAATAGCGGATTCTTTTTCCATTCACCAATAACGTTCGGCTGAGAGTACGCCCCAAGCAGCAGCCAATCTGGGTTGGTTTTTAGCAGTAACTCGAAACTCGCAGGCAGATAGGCTTTTTCGGTTTTCTGTGTGATCGGGCTCGCGATACCTAACTCATTCAGAACCCCACCAGCATAAGATTGTGGGCCATGGAGCCACATACCCTTGTCTGATACAACCGCAAACTGTACCGTCTGTTTAAGTGTGAAGTGCTGCTTATACTTGGTCATGGTTTCTTGATGCTGTTGGATACGCTTATCCATTGCTTCTTGCTTGTTGAGTGCAATACCTATCTTGTGTGCAGACTCCAAGTTTTCATGATACGTTTCACCACGACTTTTAAGCAGTAACGTCGGCGCGATGCGGTTAAGATCTTGATAGATAGTACGATGACGCTCTGCATCGGCTATAATCAAATCCGGTTTGAGTAAAGCAATAGCTTCTAAACTTGGCTGAGAACGCATTCCAACCGATTCCCATGGCTGAACTAAGTCGCGTACCGCTTCAATCACTCTTGCTGCATTATTGTCATCGGCAACCCCGACAGGTGATACACCCACAGCCGCTAGTGCATCCACAAAAGAAAACTCTAAAACAACAACACGTTTAGGAATGCTCTCTAACTCGAAAGTTCCTTGCTCATCTTGTACCACGCGAGTTTTTGCTGAGCTTGGGAAAGATAGGACAGCAATAGACAGCAAGAGGGCAAACCATAAGCTCATCGATAAAAACCGAGATTCGTTTTCCATGTTTTTATATTCCTAATACTAAGATCGTGAAAGTCGCCAAGTTGAACTGGCGACTTTGATTGTGGTTAATACCAATAAATAACCAATTAGAACTGGTAATTCAGATCTAAGGTATACGAGCGCCCCGGAGCCGGATACCGGCCAACAGGGCTAGTATCAATGCCTCGGAAATAGTAATCCTCATCAAATAGGTTATTCACAGCAACATTCATGCGCAGCTTACCGTTCTCATCCTTATACAACTCCCTACCTAGGTTGAGGTTCCAAACCATATAAGCGGGCACTTTACCCTTGGCCCCAGTTGCGTCTTCTTGACTGGTATTTTCATTGTCAGAATATGCGCTGCTGTAGTAGTAGCCCGATAGCGTTGTCTCTAAATTGGTAAACGCATAGGTTGCATCCCAACTCAATTGGTGTGTTGAAGAATAAGCAAGCTGATTACCCTCATTTTTCCCTTCTTCTTTCAACTCTGCATCCAAATAGTTGTAACTAAGCCCCAGACTAAGTGCTGGTAATGATTCAGGAACGTAGCGAGCCCCTAGTTCAATACCTTGATGCAGCGTTTGACCAATATTTTCAAAGGTCTGAGTGGTTTTTTTCCACTGAAGCTGATCTTTAAAGTCAATACGATAGAGAGCAATATTAAAACTGGTGGAGTCTTGGGTATAGCGAGCACCTAACTCATAGTTCCACGCAAGCTCACTGCCTTCTTTGCCAAAACCTCGAATATTTGCGATCTGAGGTGCACGCAGTGACTTTTGAGCATTTACATAACCAACCCATTGCTCAGTAAAGTTATAGGCGACCGTTAGAGCAGGCAACCACTCGGTGACTTTGTTATCGCTCTTTTGCGTTTCTCCCAGATCATCAAACGTCATATCGACAGATTCGTAGCGAACACCCGGCGTAACTTTTAACGTATCATTGAACAAACCCACTTCATTACTGATATAACCCGCAAACGCATCTGTATCTAAATGCCAATCACGTGGTACTTTAGTCGCTCCACCAGCAATTGGAGTTTGAGTCAGCTTGTAGTCGATATCTTCATTAACGTAGCGAGCACCAAGGATCCAGTTCTGGGTCACAGCACTGCCCTCTCCAAAGTGCATCGCAAGCTTGGGCTCTACTCCGTAAACGTTGAATTTTCTTGGAGAAGTGCGCACATCGGTCGAGGGTAACGCAGGATCTGCCCAGTGTCCATCGCCATCATTAAAGCCCCACTGGAAGAAGCGATCAGAGTTATGGCCAAAAGTTTGAACTTCCAGCTTTGTACTGTCCGCAAGATTTAATTCATGAATATATTTCAAATTCCAGCGCGTTGATTTGCCCTGATATTCATCGTAAGGGCGCTTAGATTGATTGCGGTCGTGTTCATAATCTTGTGGAGACAATGCACCCGGCATTTTAGTATCAGCATCATACCTTTGAATAAAAGCTTGCAACTCTTGAGTATCGCTCAATAACCAATCGGTTTTGATTTGGAAGTTCTTTACGTCCGTTTCAGAGTGTTCACGAAAACTCTCGCCTTTTAAAAAATTACCCTCTAACTGAATCGCAAACGTGTCCGTTAACCACCCGCCTGTTCTTAGGTAAAAATCATTGAGTGGCGTGTCACCGCCCTCGAACACCTTTAGGCGATTATTGATTTCAGTCTGCCAAGTGTTTGGAATCGGTTTTGTCACCAAATTAATCACACCGCCAACATTATTGGGACCATATTGAACCGCCGCACCACCGCGCACAATATCGATGCGCTCAATTGTGGACAATGTGGCTGGGAAAATCGATTGTCCGGTATGACCATAGGGAGCCAATGTTAGAGGCACACCATCCATCAAAAATTGAGCATAGCCACTGCGGCTTGCTTTTAAGCCTCGAACCGAAATATTAGGAAGAACGCCAGTGCCAGTTTCATCTTGCACCTTGATGCCAGGAACACTTTGGAGTGCCGAGTCGATTGAATGTGCGGCCGTCTTTTCAATCTGCTCATTCGTCAGTACGGTACGTGCACCAGGGTACTCTTTTACGTCTTCCATTGCAGAATCGCCAATGACACTTGCAGTGACAACCATCTTCTCCGTGGTGTTGGTTTGAGGTTCAGGTGCCGCAAGCACATTCATGGAGATGACAGACGCAATCGCGGTCGCAAGAGCAGTTAAACGCCATTTAACTTGGGCTGTATTATCAGTATGTTGGGAACGCATTAGGTTTCCTTTAAGAGAATTAAGGGTCAAGGAGTAGCATTGACCCTTTGGGCTAACAGCCTTCAAAAGAAGGCAAAATATCTATCACTAAAAAGTAAAAAATCTAGAATTGATATCCATAGTTGAGCATGAACTCTACGGGTGCTCCGTAACCAATCTGATTCAGTCCAGATTTACCATTGGTAGCCCCTAGAATGTATTTTTCGTTAAACACGTTATAAGCATTGGCTTGAATTTTGTGACGACCTGTTGTGTAAGCCGCCATCAGATCTACTGTGGTGTAATCACCCAGAGCAACCGCTTCATCGTCACCAGCGTAGCGGTCGCCAACGTATTTAGCACCCCCGCCCAAACGCCAGTTTTCGTTAAGCTGATATGTACTCCACAATGAAAATAGGTGGTCGGACACATCATTGGGTTTCTTGTCTGTCTTTTTGTCTTTTGCATCAAGGTAGCTGTAGCCGACTGAGATGTCCCATTGCTGCGTGATCTGTCCACGCATTTCCAATTCGATACCTTGATGGCGTGCTTCAATCTTGTTGGTGACATCACCTTCAGTATTGGTTTGTGGCTGTTCTTGATCGATTTGAAATAGAGCGGCATTAAGCATCAGTGCGTTGTCTAATAGGTAAGCTTTTGCGCCGACTTCTTTTAGGTCGGTATGGAAAAACTCTGCCAATTTCGGATTAATGTAAATACCAGAGTAAGGTAGCTGCCATGAACGCGCTAAACTGGTATAGACCGACACGTCATAGTTGATGCGGTAAACCAAACCAGCACGATAACTGACTTTGTTGTCATCAAGGTTTTCTTTCACTCCACCGACTTTTTTCTGCTCAAGATCCATTGAGTCATAACGCACATTACCTATGATAGAGAAATCGCCTAACGTGTAGACATCTTGGATATAGATACCCGCAGTTGTGGTTGTGTTATCACGGAAAGGTTTAAAGCCTGGGTTTGGTGTTGGGCCTATCGTAGGGTTGCCGATATTTTGCGATGGTAATGTGTTTTTAGCGTAGGTTAAGTCAATATTGATTTGGTTATAATCTGCACCAATCATCATTTGATTGGATCCCGTTTCCCAGACGAGCTCTGATTGAAGAGTCGTTGTCGTGCGAGGGTCATAACCAAAATTATTGACGGTTTGAGAAACGGTATTACCAACCACAGTACCTTGACGCGTGCCCTTTTGTTCAAGCTCAATGCGGTTGTGTGACACTCGGTTTGTCCAAGCCCATTCATCATTCAAACGCCACTCGTAGTTAACACCAAGACGAAGACTATCCGATTGTTGGAAATCGTTGGTACCACCAAAAAATGCACTCTCTGACACGTCAATCGGCTTGCCGTTTTTCGATGGCACACCTCGATAGGGAACCAGCTCTTGATGAGCATATTCAAGATCAAAATCAAGGGTATGCCCATCAGCAGGTAAAATGCGGATGGTGGGTGCAATAAAGAAATCGTTAGAATCAATATGGTCTACGTAAGAATCAGCTTGACGATACTCTAAGTTAATACGGCCATTAACCTTATCGTTGAGCGCTGCAGAACTATCAAGCTGACTAATGAATTGATTGTTGCTACCAATGCTACCATTGACATTGGTAAAATTGTCGCCATTCGCGCGCTTAGTCACCAAATTAATGATGCCGCCTGCCGACCCCCGACCATACAATGCACCAGCCGCTCCTTTTACCACCTCAACACGTTCGATATTCGCCAGACTACGGTAGGACTGCAGTACACCATCATCTCGCATTCCATCACGATAGATATCGTTAAGCGCATCAAACCCGCGAATCACAAACTGGTCTCGGCTACCTTCACCTAGCGTGTTGTTGACACCAGCCACTCCATCTAAAGCATCGACTAAACGCGCTGCCCCTCTATCTTGCATTTCTGTCTTTGTCACGACCGATACTGACTGTGGAACGTCTAACCACTCCACATCCGTCTTAGTGCCTGACTGCGGCATTCTCTCAGCATAACCCTCATACTGGTGACCAACCACTTCGATGATTTCATTCGTTTCAACATCTTCGGATGCTAATACACTTGGCACCACTGCCACTGCTGTTAACGTTCCACCTATGGCGATCGCTAAAGGGGATAAGGTCAACTTTATTTTCATTTTTTTATTCCGCAAATTGTTAAAACTGCCAACACCTGCGAATGTAAACAAATATCATTTGTATTTGCAATAGAAAATTTGATCTATATCATGTCCACGACTAAAAAATAAAATGTTCAATAAAATCATATTCATTAAAAAAATGAATAAATACCTTTAATAGGTTCAATCAATTTTTAGTTCGCAAAATAACGTTAGAAAAATTAGGAAAGCCCATGAAACCAACGATAGTCATAGTGAGTCATGTTGTGAATGATGCCGTCACCCACGGCTTCGTACCAGCGGCAAAAGCGATGGATTTTCACGTCGTTTTGATCACTGATCATAAGTTCAACCATCTAAAATTGGTGGACCAAGATAACCATTTCAACCCCGATGACATTCTAGAATGTGATGTGTTCAATCCACTTGAACTTATTGAAGTCATCACAGAACACCATTTAATCCCCGAGGCTATTTTTAGTAACAGCGATCATCTACAAACTTCAACCGCTATCTGTGCTCAGTTCTTTAATTTGCCTGCAAAAGATTGGACGGTGACGTTAAAAGCTAAGAACAAACACTTCACTCGCCAAGTTCTTGATGAAAAATCACTACCAAGTACACCGAGTCTCCTACTTCATCAAGGCGATTTATCGCAAAGTAGGACTCTCAACCTCCCTGTCGTTGCCAAGCCAAAAGAGGGCGTTGCAAGCATGGATGTTCAACGCTGCGACTCTAATGCCGCTCTTGAAAGCTATTGTGAAACGTTCTGGCAAAAATACCCAACCTCTCCCGTTTTGGTTGAAGAGTTTTTGCAAGGGCCACTTATCACCATAGAAACCTTGGGGGATGGTAAAAATCTGTTCGCCGTGGGTGGCTTTGATGTCGAGCTGTCTGCCCCACCCCATTTTATCGAGACAGCAGCTCATTGGAATGGTAGCCAATGCGTCCAGTTTCGCGATGAATGCCTTCGCCAGTTGAAAGCATTTGGGGTTGGGTTTGGCGTGTGTCACAGCGAATTCATTATCACTGATTCAGGCCCAGTCTTGGTCGAAATCAACTATCGAAGTATCGGAGATGGACGTGAGTTTTTAATCGATAACCTGAGCCACAATTTATGGTTTAGCACCATCCTAAAACTGCATCTTGGTCATGAGCTCGATGAAAACTTCACTATCGAAGGAAGTGCTCGGGTACATTATGTTGTCGCCGAAAACAGCGGAACCATAACAGGCACATCAACGTCTTTCATCGACCAAGAAGACGATATTACGACACAACAACAGGTTCTCAAAGCTGCTGGAGAACATATCCAACAAAGCTATTCGAACAAAGATTACCTAGCCAGAATTTCTCTTAGTTCTCCGTCTGGGCAAGCATTGCAACCTCACCTCGACAGAGCGCTTGCAACTTTTAATCTTGTACCAATCAAAGGGGTAACAGCATGAACGACAACGTTTTATATTTTACCAAACGCTTAATAGATACCTGTCTGCGCGAAGATTTGTTTGGTTTGGTTTCAAAGAGCAATTTCATTAATGCTCTTCCTGAACAGCTCAACATCGATACAAACGAGAAAGACCAAACGTGGCTGGCTTTTTCATCGCAATATTTAAACCTCTATTTGCCGGTTACACCTTCTTATTACATGCAGTCTTGGGTGTACGATGTGGCTAACCAGCACTCAACACAATGTTGGTATATCGAGCAAAATGGCACTGTAGAATTGCAGCAACATTATCGCGATTGGATTGAAGTGTTAAAAATCTTGGCTCACGAAAGCTCCCATCCGTTACTCGATGGGTATTTGCAAGAGCTTAGGTGCGCTGAACAACACAAGGTGTTGTGTGACAAAGCCTTCTTACAAAACTCAGACGTATTGATGCAGCCGATATCTGAACTCGACAGTTGGGAGCACAAGCTATTGCAAGCGGATCAAATTGCGTCGTACTTAGATCATCCTTACTATCCGACTGCTCGGGCAAAGTTTGGCCTGAGCGATAAAGATTTAGCTCTGTATGCACCTGAGTTTGCCAAGAGTTTTACTTTGCGCTGGTTAGCCATTGAGAAATCACGAGTAACATTAACCTCGACACAGCCTGAATGCTGGCCGACGATGGAACAAGTTGGCTTACCTGCCGATTTTGCATTGAGTCATGTGTTGTTCCCTGCTCACCCATTAACTCTAGATAGTTTAGAATCACTCCCTGAAGGGGTCATTAAAGCACCCTATGCCTACCACGAGGTTACACCTACTTTATCGGTACGCACTGTGGTCATGAAACAAGCACCACATATACATATAAAAGTCCCCCTCATCATGCGTTCATTAGGAACCAAGAACATTCGTCTCATCAAACCATCAACGCTCTATGATGGGCATTGGTTTGAGCGCTTATTAACACATTTAGAACAAAGCGATCATGAACTCAAAGGAACACTTTTCCACTGCAATGAAGAACATGGCGGCCACTATGGCGATGAGAAAACATTTGCTTACATCGTGCGTGAGTACCCTGTTCAATATTGTGAAGATCAGGCGTTAGTACCTGTTGCAGCCCTTGCCAGTCCAATGCCGGATAACCGCTTGTTTCTCGAACATCTCGCAGAGCAATACTATCAACAAGATACACTGGCTTGGTTTACTGACTACGTTGATCTGTTGTGTAAGGTCCACCTGACACTTTGGTTGCGTTACGGTATTGCTTTGGAATCAAATCAACAAAACGCCATTATTGCATTCAATAAAGATGGGAAAATGACGTTAGCCATGAAGGATAATGACGCCGCTCGTATTTGGCCAAATCGTTTCAAAACGTTTGAGCCCAACTCCCCAGTTCAATGTGACCAATTGCTAGATCAACGAATTAAAGTCGACAATGAGCTGGCTTTGGGTCAGATGTTTACCACGATTACCCTGCAATTGGATATTGCCGCAATTGTCGAGGCAATGGCTACCAAGGGAATTGCATCAAGTGCCTCTTTGTACGCAATCGTTGCAACAAGCCTTACCCAATATATTGACCACTTAGAAACACAAGGGCACGAAACGAAATTAGCGCGCGAACTCTTGTTTGATTCTCCGAATTTGTATGCCAAATATTTACTCAGCTCAGGGAGCTTACTTTCAAAAGAAACCTCCGGCGCGAGTGATATCAACAAATATTACGGGTTATCTGCACCTAATTTTTTGTTGCTTACCAGCGAAGAAGCTCAACATGCATATCTCACTAATATTAAACAAAATGTGAGTTAATTGACCATGACCAAACTCATCTATAGCGTTCTACTTTGCCACTTTATCGCAGCATTTGCTGCCTTGGGCATGCCGTTGTTCTTACCGACAGTGTTGCCCACTTTAGGATCGAGTGTAAATGCAGAATGGGCGGGTGTTTTGTTTATCCTCCCTACCTTTTGCACTGCGATGGCTGCTCGCTTTTGGGGGCAGTTTGCCGACCGATACGGTAAACGCCGCTCTCTGCTGCGCGCTCAAATTGGCCTTGCCGCAGGATTTATGTTGTGTGGTATGGCAACAACGCTACCCATGTTTGTGTTTGGTCTTATTGTTCAAGGAACGTTTGGCGGCACAATGGCAGCCTCTAATAGCTACCTTTCAAGCCAAGTCGAAGAGGCTAAAGCACTCGCTAAAACCCTAAATAAAACCCAGCTATCTGCCCGTTTGGCACTCATTGTGGCCCCCATTGGACTGGGGTGGGCATTATCAGGAACCAATCCGTTGACAGCCTACCTTTGGCTCGCAATATTGCCACTTATCGCGTTTGCTATCACGCTTACGCTACCTGTCGATAAAACCGAAGGGCATCAAACGCAGTCAAAGAGTCCTGTTGGGAAACCTCATACTAGGTCGGCATACTCATTGAGTGCTCTATATTGGGTATTTGGAGCTCAATTTAGCTTTGCTTTTGCTATGGTCGTGACCTTTCCATATTTCTCACCCTATGTTGAGCAGTATGGTGATATGAGTCCGACATGGATCGGTTTTATGTATGCACTACCGCATGGTATCTATCTTCTATTTGCGACTAAGATCGACACACTTTCGGAGAAAATCAATCGCTACCAACAACAGGCAACACTTTGGTTGGGCTTTACCTTGCTCTTCATCAGTTGTGTTATGCACCTAGAGCAAAATGAAGCCTTACTGTTCGTTGCTCGTGTGGTGTTTGGTTTTGGCATGGTTTGCTGTTATCAAGGTCTGCATCAAGCCCTTACAAACCGACTCAATAGACAACACGGCGGCAAAGTATTTTCTCGCTTTGATGCTATGTCGAAATGGGGAGGGGTTGCCGCAGGCCTGAGTGCGTCTCTGATTATTCGCTTCTATTCGCTCGACGTTCCTTTTCTACTTTCTGCCTTGGTCAGTGTAACGACTCTAATTGCGCTGATCATTCATTCAAAATTTGGACATCAACATGCTACAAACTCCATTACCACCGAGTAAAGTGCTGACAAAAAGCCGAACACAACTGAACAATAGAAAAGCACAACTCAATACGATTATGGGGGTTGTCAACTGCTACTTGCGTGAATACGCGATCCCGAATAAACAAGTCGATTGGCAGTATCGTTCAACCTCTTTACCGCAAACACTAAAACGCAACTATGCAGAAAAACAACGGGTAGCAATCCATCTGCCTCAAAAAAGTGAGGTCTTATTGTTACCTGTCGAGTACGTGAGTCAACTTGGTAAAGTCAAACTGATTGACATGCCTTGGAGTAAAGTTCCAGGCTCAGGATGGAGCAAGCTAGATGCAAGACAGACAATAACATTGCTGCTGAACTATTTGAAACAAGCATTAGCAATTCCATTCAACGATGAGCTTGTCGATCAAATGGAAAACAGCGTAATGGTGATGGAGCAATTTCTAAATTCAAACCAAAAGCCCCAACAGCACAATGCTTTTATAGCTTCAGAGCAGTCATTGCTTTGGGGACACTCATTTCACCCAACACCAAAAAGCCGCTCTGGCGTGACTATGGATGATCTGCTTACATGCTCTCCAGAAGTCGGAGCAGAAGTCCCTTTATATTGGTTTGAAATTGATAATACGTTACTCGATGTGCTAAGCTCAGACGACCGCTCTACCCCGATATCAATGATCGAACAACTTGCCCCAGAAAATTCGCATTCCTCAAATATGACCCTTTACCCTTGTCATCCATGGGAAAGTGCCACTATTTTACAAAACCCTTTAGTTCAAAGAGCAATAGAAAAAGGAAAAATCACACCGCTTGGGTTGGACGGAAAAAAAATGCTACCAACCTCCTCCGTACGAACTCTTTACCACCCAGACACAAAATGGTTCGCAAAGTTTTCGATCAACGTTCGCTTGACCAATTGCGTACGTAAAAATGCTTGGTACGAACTCGATAGCGCTGTCCAACTAAGCTCGATTTTGCGACCGATAAAAGAGAGTGAACAGATGCGCAATCCGGTTTTCAAGGTGATGACGGAGCCTTTTGCCACCACCATCAACCTAGAATCAGTTAATTGCGAGCAAAAAGAACATCTCACACAAGCGAGAGAATCGTTCGGTATTCTCTATCGAGAGAACTTATCCTTGTGTGAAATTGATGTACTGGAGCCGACTTTAGCGGGCGCGCTATTTGCGTTTGATCGTGATGGAAAAAGTTGTATCGCTTCTCAATTAAAACACAAATCACACGCATCAGAAACAAGCTTCAATGACACGGCAACCCTTTGGTTCGAACGATACCTACACTGCCTCATTCCCGGCGTATTCAACTATTATTTTAAGCATGGCGTCGCCTTTGAGCCCCATTTGCAAAATACTTTGATCGGATTTGAAAAAGGTATGCCCTGCTGCGTATGGATACGCGATCTAGAAGGAACCAAACTACTCCCAGAATTTTGGTCACCAGCGTCATTAAACCAACTTTCTGAACGTGCTCGTCAATCGGTCTATTACGATCGGAAACAAGGTTGGAATCGCATTGGTTACTGCACTTTCATCAACAACATTAGTGAAGCTATTTTCTTCATTTCTGAGGGAAATGAAACTCTTGAAAAAGCTCTGTGGGATTCGGTTAAAAACGCTGTTGTTCGCTGGCAATCGGTCAATGGAAAACAACCTGAGCTTGAAGCATTAATCAACAATGGCAGTTTCCCGAGCAAAAACAACTTTACTACCCGCTTAATGCAAAGAGCGGATAAAGAGTCCGACTACACCCAAGTTAAAGTACCGTGGGTAAATCAACAAGGAGCTAACCATGCTTAACTCTTCACAACTCCCCTTGCATGTCCAACAAGAGGTTTTGCAGTTGGCGGAGCAACACGCTCAGCCTCTTTGTGCTTACCTTTATGATTTAACGGCTTTAGAACAACACATAAAGCAGATGAAACACGTGTTACCGAAAAATGTCGAACTGTTTTACGCTGCCAAAGCCAATCCATCAGAGCCCATCTTAAGAACCCTTGCACCTTATGTTGACGGTTTTGAGGCTGCATCCGGCGGCGAGCTGGTCCATCTACACCAACAACAGCTCAATATGCCTTTGATCTTTGGTGGTCCCGGAAAAATGCCCAGTGAGCTTGAACAAGCTATTGAGCTCAACATCGACGCAATCCATGTTGAAAGCCTTACTGAGCTACAACGTATTGCCACATTGACGGAGACGCTCGATCGTTCGGCAACTATCTTCCTTCGTATGAATATTGATATTGGTGATATCACTTTAAGCAAGCTCGCTATGGGCGGAAAACCTACCCCATTTGGGTTGGATGAAAGCGAGCTAAGCAATGCCCTCACGCTGCTACGTGATTTCCCCAAAGTACACCTTAAAGGTTTCCATTTTCATCTGATGTCTCACCAACTAGATGTTGATCGCCACCTTGCATTAATGCAGCGTTATTTCCAAGTTGTAAAAGATTGGCAAGCGCGATTCCAACTGGATGAGCTCATGATCAATCTCGGTGGAGGCATGGGCATCAACTACCAAAACAATGAACAGCACTTTCCTTGGACTGAGTTTTGCGACAAGTTGGAGTTTCTTATCGCCAAAGAGCAAGTCCAAGATTGGAAGCTGCGATTTGAATGTGGGCGATACATCTCGGCGCCATGCGGCTATTACGTTATGGAAGTGTTGGATATCAAGAAAAATTTAGGTGAGAACTTTGTTATTGCACGAGGTGGTACACATCACTTCCGTACTCCTGCAGCACAAAGCCATGATCATCCTTTTGCTATTTTACCGAGCAATAAGCCCAAAACGATATCACTGCCATTGGCTCAGTCTCAAGCTACATTTGTCGGTCAGCTCTGTACACCAAAAGATGTCCTTGCAAGAAATCAAAATATTGATCATCTTGATATTGGAGATTACGTGGTCTTCACCCATGCTGGAGCCTACGCTTGGAATATCTCACATCAAAATTTCTTAATGCATGAGCCACCGATTTTCCATTACTTTGGAAAACATAAACCATCCTAAAATAGGCATACACTTAAGCGCTCGATAAGTTACATCGAGCGCTTACATCTTAGATAATGCCTGAGTTATGGGATATTGTACTGACGGTAAAAAACAAAAGACCGCCGAAGCGATCTTTAGTCATTAATGATATCAATCTGATTACTGATACATTTCAAGCAATTGCTGAAACTTGGTATCAATTAGAATATAGGTCGCTGCATACATAAGGGCGAAGGCCACACTACTGATGCTAAGAACTAACTTGGGAGATATAACCTTACTTAGAGGTTTCTTGAGGTATTTAGCTTTTAAGTTAACGAGGTTAATTTTGCCTTGCTCTTCCAATCGATCGTCTCTGACCAATCGATACACGGTATTCGCGATTTCGGTCAATTTTTCATTGCCGCGCTCTTCACGTCCGTATTTACCTTGAAAACCCAATTGAAGCAAAAGATAGAGAAATTCTATTACATGGCGATACTTTCTCGGGTCGCTCTTCAAACGTTCTAAAATAACGAAGAACTTATCCCCTCCTGAGGTTTCATTATGAAACTCAGCTAGCAGACTATTTTGGCTCCAATGGCTATTTGCACCCCATTCTTGGCGACAGACCGCTTCGTCCATTGCAGCACATAGACAATAACGAATAACCAAAATAGATGCTCGATCCAGCTCCATTTCATTTAACTTGCGTTCACCTTTTCGTATTTCACGTGCCACCTCTTCACGAAATGGCATAGGGTCATCAAGCCAAGGAATGGAAGACATGCACGATAAACTGGCAATCAACCAAGAGAACTGATCAACCAATGGGTTAATACCTATGGTATTGATGTTTAAGTTTTGGACTGAGATATTGCGTGATAGGTCAGGTGCTGGCATAACCTCCATAGGTTTGCCAGGTTCAGGCTGAAACAAAATGACCGTAACATCATTATCTGCATAACTCATAAACGAACCGCCCAAAGTTGCAATGATAAATTAGCAAAGTCACCAGCAACATGGACTGCAATTGCTGCACTGTTTTTAAGTGCCGCCCACTCCTCACTCCCTCTATCGAGTTCAAAGTAGGTGTAGCCAGCATGATAAGGAAGAGCTCGTGGCACCACTGGCATAGGCTTGATTTCAATACCTGGTAACTGGAGGTTAATTAGATCACGGATATTATCCATCGAACCAATCTTAGTCTGGCTAACAAATTGAGTGTGAAGAATATCCAAGGTGACGTCAGCTTTAACAGCCAGAATAAAGGTAGTGGTATCAATGATTTTACTATCTGGAATAGCTGCGGTACGAATACCGTAGTTTTGGTCTTTCAAGGTCAGTGGGATAGCACGCTGCTCTGACATAACACTCAAGGTGGTTTTCGAGCTCTCAAGCATTCTCGATAAACAGCTGGTTAAATCACCATGATTGTACTTAATAAACTCAAGAGGTCTTCGTGATGCAGAGCACAAGGTGGATAACTCACCTTCAGCTTGAAGTAAGATACGGTAAAGTGACTCAGGATGCACACCTTCTGTATTAGCAAAATGCCAAAACAATGGTTCATAACGATTCAATGCTTGCAATAACATAAAATCAGAAACAGTTGATACCCCCTGCTGATCGACAACGCCAAGTCTTTGTACAATTGACTCCGCACGGTGTTTGAGCATTGAGGCAAATTCAGTAACAAACTTATCTAACACAACAGAAGCGTGGATATCGATACAAGTAGGGATAAAGCTCTCGTCAATGATAATACTACCATCGGGCTTTACTTCTGAAATTTTCAAAATAGGAATTGAAGTATAGGCACTCTTATCTTCATGATCGTACATCAAGCAAAAGTTGAGTTTTCCCACCGAAATATGTGCCATGTCTTCCGAGTCATAACATGAATCAACCGCTTCCTGAGCTTCGATATTATATCGTGCCCCTTCTTTTTGTGTTCCAAACAACTCGGAACGCTCGGACGGCAGTGGGCAGCATAGATAAATTACCTTATCGGCAATCGAAGGATCGACGTCTTTAACTTCCGGTAATTCAGCCAACAGAGGTAACTCAAAAGGCGTACGATCTTGCAGAATACCCTCGGCATAGGTGATACCGATCTTACCTAAAGACAAGAGTTCGTTATTGACCTCAATTCGACGAATTCCCCAATGTAAAGGAGAAATGCTATGACTCAACATACTTGAAAGCTTGGTTTGCGAGCGATCAAGTTGCTGAAAATGTTGCGGCTTCATGAACATTCCATCTTGCCAAACAACAGGATTGTATAAAGACATGATTTTTCCCTAAAAGTATACTTGTTCTATGCCGCGAGTATTATCAGAAATCAACTCGCTGCCTTCCAGTTTAAGATTTAAGAAGTACTCACTTTGCTCTTTTATCACTTCCACTTTACGCCAAGATGAGCCATCTATATCGCGAAACGCGACAGAAAATCCGACCGCTCGAGTTTCAGGATCTAAAACCAATAATTCGTGAATTTTATCACCAGGTTGGATTTGATATTCATAGCGTTTGATGTACTCATCACCCAGAGACTCTTTGTCATTTTCAAACAAAGCGAAAAAGTCTAGGCTGCGAAACAGCACGGGAGAGGACAGCTCATGGATCCTTAGGATGACAGGAGAAGACTGGCCTCCCTCTCGAACATTGAGTATGTCATCTGCAGTAATAACCATCTCGATTGAAGAGGTTTCTGGAGTGATACCGGAGGATTCTTTGAACTGATCCCAAATAGAGCAGCCTGACAGAATCAAACTGGTGAAGAAAATAACAAATAGACTACGCATGATTACCTTTTGTCGCTTTGGTGTAGTTTTGTTTGATCATGGCATTTAATGAGTTTTCATTAAGCTGGCGGCGATTATTACGATAAAACTCGACATAGTCCCCCCAAAGCCTCGACTTGTTAGAAAAGAAAGATTTTTGCTCATGAATCAGAGCGAAACTACTCGGATCATTGACTTTTGAATGTTCAACAATGACATCATTAATCGCTCTGTTCATAACGACCTGATGGTCGTTTAGTTCGTCCAACATTTGCTCTATTAACTCATTAGGCGACAATAAATTCTGGCTACTCAAAGTCAACATAAGTTCAGTGAGATTTAGTGCAGACTCATCAAGGTTTTGCTCACCCTTCATTTCTTCGGCTTGCTTTAAATCTTTTTGTAAGTTGTCGATGCACAAGCGTAAACAAGTCCCCATTTGTTTGAATAACTTAGCTTCATTTCTAATCAACTGAGGGTCATTGATACCAAGCCCTTCATAAAATGCTCGACTAAGCTCGCTATTCGTTTCAACTGCTTGAGAAACAGCTGCCTCAGGGATAACAACATCAACTTTAGGTGTCGGCGTCTCTTCACTTTTTTGCGTTTGTTGAGAAGAGGGAGTAAAAGGCTGGGTCACTTCTTCCCATTTCTGATTAACAGGCTCTCGAACAGGAGATGATTCAGCTTGCTGATGTATTTTAGGTTGCTGAGCTTGAGTCAAAGACGGCTCCGGTTGCTTTTTAAAGGAGGGGGTTTGATCTTGAACAAGGGAGTCAGCCTGATGGCTCAAACTTTGAGGGCTTTTCGATTTCCCTCCCATCCAATCTTCCGGAATTAAATTTGGTAAATCAAACTCGGAGTGCACACTGAAGCTATCATCCGATACCTGACGCGTACTATCAATTTTAGCTGGTTGCTTTGGTATTTCAGATTCCTTGTCGCGGATTAAATGATCTTCATCTGAAGACATCGAGAAGTTAAGATGGGCAACAGGGTCGTGCTGGGAAACTTCCTCAGATTTTGTTTCCATAAACAATTCTTCAAGTGCGCCATGATGTTCTGACTCACTAACCGTCACTTCTTCTAGATTGGATAATGGATCATTAGATATACGCTCAGGGGCGATATCAGCCGCGATATCTTGAGTTATATTTGTCGATTCTAATACAACGAGTAATTCGTACTGTCCTAACATCACGATATCACCATCACACAAAGTGATCGGCTGATTTTTAAGCACCTTATTGCCATTAATTAACGTGCCATTAGTACTTACATCACTGATATAGAACGCATCTCCATATACACTAATCAAGCAATGAGTGCCTGATATAAAGCGATTATGATCGTTTAAAGGAAAGGTACAACCCGCAGCTCTACCGATCGAACCACCACTTTCTGGCATCTCAATCTGTTTTGGCCCAGTATATTCCTCTGGATGCTTAGATATTTGCAGAACTAACTGTATTGAACGCATCATAACCCCTTAGAATAGTAGAGATACCGATAGCTCAAGTCCACCAAGTCCATCGTTTACAACGGGTAATATATAAGATACTTGAGGGATAATTTGCATGTGTGCATCTGGATCACTGCCCAATTTAATCACGCTACCTATGGCTGCAACTGCACCGACTTCGAACTGATCAATGTCTTTAAGCTGTTCACCGTACTTAAAACCAGCATCGTCAACTTTCCAACGGTTTGAATATTGTGAGTAACCAAGGGATAGGCCCGCACCGATATAGGGAGTAAATACACTCCAAGAGCTCAGCGCATATTGAGGAACAACACGCAATTCAAGATTGTTCAGTTCTTGATAAATGCCGTTTTTAGGTGCTTTCATATCTTGTGACAAATAGTTTAAGCCCAACCACCAACGCCAACGATTGTTATCTTCGCTGATCGGTCTAGTATGAACAATACCGTAACGGAGCGTATCTTGAGAACTGCTTGAGCCTTCCTTGTATTCGATACTATCAATAGAAAGCATATTAACTGAAACGCCATACCTCTCACCCTTCGCAAATGCAAATGAAGAAGAAAGGCACAAGGCCGATAACATTCCGACTTGAACTAATTTGAGCATTCTTTCCCTCGTCAAATAAACGACACCTATTTAGTAGCAGCGAAAGATATCAAGTATCGCGACTTTTTCAATATGGTAAAAAATCGCTCCATTAAATAAGACAATTTACCTAGCATTACGAACAAAAACACTATTAATATTTTCAAAAAGTCGGTTTTATAATAAGAGATAGAAAAGATTAAAAAGCTAGGTCGCCTCGAACTTATAAAGTTTCAGCTCATACGACTATTGAGTTTAGGGTGAGCTATACTGTAATTCGATAGCTTAAGTTATGTATAGTGACTCATTTTTGAGAAGAAAATACATCCACTAAATTAATCTCACAATATCAAATTATATATATTGTAAATAAATATTTCAGTAGATAAAGGGCTAGAACTTTATATCGTTTACAAAATAGTGAGTCATTTCTTAAATGTACCAGTAAAAATCCATATTTGTTAAATAATTGTAATTATAATTCCAATTGTATAGGAAGTTATGGTGATATTCTGAACAAAATCCTGTTATTTATATGCAGTGATGAGCACAGCAACGCTAATACTAGACTAATGTATCATGTCTTATTATTGAGAATGCGCTATTTAATACATTTTTATTAGATATTAATCAATGCGTTACAATATAAAATAACGTTATACTAATTTCAGATGACTGGCGGAATAATGATACAAAAATCAGAATAAAAATGTAAGAATATGAACAAAAGTCACATTAAGATAAATTATATATATTTAAATATCATTAGTGGTTCAAATTCTGTTGTGAAGATATAGAATCGCATAGATAAATAGAAAAGTTACTCGATTTTTGGTTCTCAAAAATACGAAATATAAAATATATTCAGTTGGACTAGGCCAGTATGTTTTTCAGTGATTTCGCCAGAAGACCCATTGACGAAAATAATCCACATGGATTAAACCCCAATGGCACGGATGACTTTGACGAAATGAAACGTCAGATTAATAATTTAAATAAGGTAACGGGGCGTGTATCGTGGAAAAGCGTGCAAGTTCTTTCAAAAAAAATATTAAGCCATTATGGGAAAGACTTTCGTTGTAGTTGCTATTACACTGTCGCGGCTTTAAATAATGATGGCTTAAAAGGTTTTGTTGAAGGACTTAACTCATTACTTGATCTGTGTATTGTGTATTGGTTTTCGGCTTATCCAGAACACAGTAAACCTAACGCTCGTATTGGAGCCATCGAATGGATGGTCGAATACTCAGAAAAACGTCTAGCCAAACTTAAAGCGTCTGATGATGAATTACCGCTCATTGAAGCAGCACATCAAATATGCCTTCGCATTGAAGAAGAGCTTCGCCTTCACTATGGCATAAAAGCGCCTTCATTAGGGGGAATGCGGCGTACTCTCAAGCAGTGGATAGAAGAAATTAAAGAGCGGCAACAAAAGGCCCATGCTGTTGAGAAAGCCCGTGAAATACGCTCTGCACAAAACGCTGCCATTCAATCAACGCCAGAGATAAGAGTAGATATAACGCCACCCGAGTCCACCGCAAAAGTGGAGCCTAAACAAGCTGAAACCAAGTCAAACACGCTTGTATTCGCCGCATTTATAGGTCTACTCATTCTTGCGTTTGCCTCTCACTTTATTCATGACAACTATCAACTCAGTAATTTGGAACAACGCATCAGCATAGCAACTACTGAACAGTTGTTAGACATAGTGGGATCGTTGAACCATGAGAATAAAAGCTATGCAAAGCCTCTCAGACTCATCACCTTAGGTCGTCTGGACGCTTTGATGAAAGATTGGACTTTTGATCCGATCAAAGTGAGTAAAGCTAAACAGTTAGACGCGCTCTCTCTCGCTCTCACAGAACTCTATCCAGACTCATCTTCAGCACTACAGTTACGTCAAGATTTTGTCACGCAACGTCGCTGGCTCGAGAAAGAATTTAATAATATCTACAGTAAATTCACCGTTGCTCGTAGTGTTTTTGCCAACATTGCCAAGAACGGGAAAAGCTCGGAAGTCAAAAGCGCATACCAATACAGTAATTCTCTATTCCCGTTACTTGGCAGAATCGAGTACACAGAAAAACATATGCAAGAAAAGGAATTTAAACGCTCATTAAGATTGCTAAACGCTTATCTGTACAAGCTCAATCAACTGCAAGCAGAAACAACACCTAACAACGGATAATATTAAAAAGTCTACGGCATATGTTTAAAAATAAAATACTTCGTAACCCTATCGTGGTCTCAACTTTTATTGCAATACTTTTAGCAGCCACGTTTTCAGGCATCTATTTGTTATGGCTCAGTGATCATGACCGCCTATACCTCTGGTTAGGGCTTGGCATTATTGCAGCCTTTTATGCCATTTTTCAGTTTACGTTGTGGTTTAAGAAGCGAAATAACCTCAAAGCTCATCGGCTCGAAACCGAAGAAGAAACTTTGTCTATGGTGCTTAGACCATTGCTGACCAAAGCCGGAAAAAAACCAATTTACCTTCTAATTGGTAATAAAAAGTCTGGCAGGAGCCAATTTTTATATAGCTCTAATGCAATAAAGCCTATGGATAAAACACGCACCTCTAGAAATGATTTTTTCGAGTGGTACGAGTCTAATGACGCTGTGTATATAAAGCCCGATCAGCGTTTAGTTTTTCAAGAAGTCTCAAGCAGTGATGGTTCCCTATGGCACAGGTTCATTGATGAAATAATCCGCTTTAATCCAAGGAAGCCTTTTGCAGGCTGTTTGTTCTTTACGGACCTTGAGTTTTTGATCGTTTCAGAGCCGGATCAAAAAGATTATACGCTTACAGCGCTTATTGAGCGTTTAACCTCAATAAGCTCAAAAACGGCATCTGCTATCCCTATTTACATCATGATTTCAAAGATCGATAAATTGGATGGATTTAAGCAGTATGTCAATTTCAGCACTCTCAAAACACGTATAGAGTACCTCTCTATTCCTCTGAGAGACGCCAAAGGGGCACTCATCGATTACTTCAGAGATGGTTACAATAACCTTGTTAGGGTGCTCGAATCCAACGCCCTTGATTCTTCATCAGCAGCAAATGACGTGGATGAAAAACAGGCTATCCTCGCGTTCCCTAAACAGTTTGAGTTATGCCAGTCAGAGATAGGCGATATCTTAATCAGGTTATCTGAGGCAAATAATGGCGCCTATTCACTCGATATTAGAGACATATTTTTCTCTTCTAGTATCCAAGGTGGACGTAAATACAACCTGCTAGCCAAGAGCTGCAGTAACTATTTTAATCTGCCCATCATAGCGTCAGAACATACTCATTTGACGGAAACACCGTACTTTGCTCGTTTTTTAATAGACTCACAAATCCTCCCTGAACGAGAGTTTGCTGGAGAAAATAAGGCCTATTTACGCATCATCCAGAGACGAAGCTATTTAGCGATGGCCGCATCCATATTCATCTTGGTCGGTGGTGGATACTATTTCTCCACCACACTGAATGCCAATCTGCAAGTAATTGGGAAATTACTCAACATTGGCAATACTGACCAGAATAGTAGCCAGATGGAGCTCAAGCAACTACTTGAATCGGCGAACAAGTCCGTTGAGCCTTCCTATAGTGCTTGGTTAACAGGCTCACAAGCACTGGATGAAGAAGTACTTCCACTTAACATTAGCCGATTAGATGAATCAACAAAGATTGCATATAAGGCACTGTTACAACAGGTTTCTCAACAAATAATGCCGATTATTGAGCAAGCTTACCGACTTGAGGTTGTGCAAAACCAAGACAACCTTAACCAGGTATTGCCTTTACTCAAAGCCTACTTGATGCTCAACCAACCCTCCAAAAGAGACATCAAATTCTTGAGGCATCACACCGTAGGTGTATTAACTCGAGTAAGTGATGAAGATACCGTATCTTCTGTTATGCGCTATCTCGACGCGTATTTTCGTACTCAATTTGACCCCGTTGATATTAATATGAATGTCGTACGTGCAACTCGACGTTCACTACTATCAAACTCGAACACTGACCTGGTCTATACAGGGATTTTAAATCAAGCCGATGCAATTGATCTTGGTACTTTGGACTTGCAAAGAGTCGTCGGTTTTGAATTTGGCAATATCTTCAGCTCACCTTCTGACAAAGAACGCCTATTGATCAATAAAGCCTATACATCGACTGGTTTTAGTACCTTCTACCGACCACGAGTCGACTTGTTATCCAAACAAGTCATAAGCGATAACTGGGTACTTGGGCTATCAAACAACGTCATTCCTTCAAAAGACGAACAAGAGAAGTTCAAAGATCAAGTCCGCAAGCGCTACACAGATGATTATATTAGCTACTGGCGTAATGCACTTGGCGAGCTGAAAGTTCAACGCTACGATAATGTGGGCGATCTCACTAATGCTATCGATTTGATCTCTGGCCCATCATCACCGATGACAACGATATTAAAACAGGTGTATTTAAACACCCACTTTACACCAGAAACAGATCAAAATGCGCTCATCAGTCAGGTTAATCCAAAGTTACTCGAAGCCGCCGATCTGGTTTCAGAGGCCAAAGAAGCAGTAGAGGAAGCCGTTAAACCTGACTATGTTTTGATGAAACGTGTTGAACAAGCTTTTCATCTTCTCAACCAGCTACAAAGAAGTGAAACGGAAGATTCACCAACACCATGGGATGAAACCATTGCTGCCCTAAACCGCGTGCGTACGTACATGAAGGACATCGCCGATGCGCCTAATCCACAAATGGCAGCATTAGCGACGGCGCAACATCGTATGAGCAGTAGTGAAGCCGATCCGTTGATCAAGTTAAAACAAATCGCTCAAAAATCACCTGAACCTGTACGCAGTTGGTTACTCGGTGTTGTAGGCCAAAGTTGGTCAGTCATGATAGCGGAATCTGCGCAAGGCATTCAAAGTCAGTGGTACAGCCAGATCTATCTAAAGTTTAAATCCATCGGAGAAGGTCGCTATCCATTTGATTTAACTTCAGATGAAGAAATATCTATCGAGGACTTTGAGCTTCTTTTCGCCTCAGGTGGCTTACTTGATAAGTTCATTCAGAAAAACTTCGCTCCATTTTACGACACCGAGCTATGGACGCCGAAAGAAGTTGATGGTGTGACTATGCCTCTCTCACCTGAGATGCTAGTTCAGTTAAGAAACTACAATATTATTCGCGATACCCTTATTAACAAAAGTACTAACCAAGTGAATATCCCGTTTAGTACTAAAGTGATGGACCTAGACTCAAGTGCAATCCGAGCAAGTATAAAGATTGCTGATTCAGATATTAACTATTATCACGGTCCAAGCCGCATTCGTGAGATGGTATGGCCACCACAAAATGGTGACTTTAACATCAATATTACGATCCAAGATGTAACTGATGAAGGAAAACAGCACGTTTTAAATAAGAGTGGTCAATGGGCAATTTACCGATTACTCGGTGATTCAACACTGACAAACACTCATAACGGCAGCTTCATTAGTGACATAAAAGTGTCAGGGCGAGACCTCAGTCTACGCATAACACCTTTAACACAAAAAAACCCATTCACATTGGGTGAACTATATAACTTCTCTTTACCAGAGAAAATTGAATAATTATAAAAGTATAAACATAGGCAGAACAAATGATTTCAAATATGACTTTACAAGGCTTAGATAAGTTAGATCGCAAGATCCTTTCTAGCCTTTTATCAAATGGACGTCAGTCAATTGCTAACCTTTCTCGCAATATTGGTCTATCAAGGACTGCTGTTGCAGAGAGAATCAATCGTCTCGAGCAAACCGGTATTATCAAAGGATATACCGCCCAAATTCGAGTTGAGAACGAGGGAAGAAAAGCCGCAAGTTACCTGCTAATCACTTGCGAAAAAGGAAAGAAAAATGAAGTCACTAACGCACTAAAAGAAATACCTGAAGTGCGTCTAACGAGCGTTGTTGGCGGTAACTACGATATTATCGCACTCATTGAAGCTCCAGACCTTCAGTCAATTCATCACTTGTCGAATGAAATTGAATCTTTTAGTGGTATTCAAGAACTTGATACCACAGTCGTGCTACACCAACCGATTAGCCGGTAAAGAAAAAGACGAAAAAGCCACTCAATTGAGTGGCTTTTTCTTTTGTATACTAAATGCTGCCAATCATTTTAATTTTTACATCTTTTTGCGTAGGTTTTCCTAACCACACCGTTTGACCAAGTAAATTTCCCTTGCCTTGGCCAAGACAATTTTCCGGTATAGTGTCAAGGTTAACATTAAGTTGCAGATCCCAACACATAGGGTCACGCAAAATAAAGCGCATAAGACCGATGAGAACCTTGTGTAATTCTCCGCTATATGAGAACTTTCGATAAGTATCAAAATCAATATCGTCGATACATAAATTAAACTTACCATTTAAATCAGGTAAGCTCTGTCCCAAGTGAAAGCTCTGCCCCAGTACACAATTTTCTCTGTTCAGTTTATTCCGCTGACACTCGTCTATCTGAACCCGTCGATAAACCCATTCTTCAATCTTTACGCTACTCAGAGAAAAGTAGTGGGAAACTATGCCTGATATAACTTTAGGAGAACGTGTTCGCGTCGATAACTGACTGACGTAGGAGAGTAGCTTTGCCCTATCAAGCTCCGTAACATCTTTGTCTTGCATGACACTCGACAAGCCAGCAAGATGGAGCATACGACCTGAGAAGGCATCTTCTGCGCCACTTTGATACTGGACATAATAGCGATATTTCTTCCAAACACGATACAGCATGCTAGTGTAGCGATTGTGAAAGAAATCAAAAAAGTCTTTTACTGGATTGTCATCTGGGTCGCGACCAGTGAGCTTTTCCGTATATGATGCGGGCAAAGGAGAACTTGAACCATGTAAGCCTAAAAAATTGGTCTCCACACGAGAATACGATTTTCCTTCTTTTTCTAGTGCAGTTATCTCCGCAATATCACTTTTTGGAAACGCTAAACTTGGCGAAACAGAAAATTCAATTCTCTCCTGATGAGCATATTTGTTCTCCCCAACAGCGACAAAATCCTTACCCAACTCTTTTTGGTAGTGTTTTTCGAGTAATAATACCGCTTGATAGAAACTAAACTCATGCGTTTGGTCAACCAAGCAATTGATCATAGGATTGTCTGTTGGCCGATTGCGCTCTTCCATCGGTAAACCTCCCCACTTGCTTGATCATACACTTCCAGTTCAGTGAACGAATTCACGCTCGAATATAGCCGAATAAACTCATTGATAACGCTGGCGATAAGAAACATGTCCCCTTCATTAACAAAGAAGGTCGAGTCGACGACCAAGTTCAGAAGATTACCTCGAACCGATACGCCTCGAAAAACGCGATCAATAGGCTTCATATCCGAAGAAATAATACCATCAAGCCGATGCATCGAAGCTCTATGAGCTTGCCTATCAACACGAGAATGAAAGTCATAGGTTGAAAGTAATACCTTGAGCACATCAATGTTGACCAGAGACAAATAGTTTAATGACATATTGGCTATCAACTGCCATTGCAATTCCCCATTCACTTGGGGGCTCACCGACTGAGTGGGTTTAGTAATATTTTTAAAGGTGGCAAAGGTGGGTGACTTATGAGTAGAATAAGTTACGTCTCCGACCGATAGTCGTTCAGCAAGATCCGCATTAGAGCATTCCAACTTCATCAACACCGTTTCCGAACCAAGTTGAGCAATATCACCATTATGAGTATGAAATGAGATATAACGCTCTAGCCCTCGGCCATTAACACGCTCTGTTACTTTCGACTTATAATAGTCTCTTTTCTCTGTCTGATTGATTTGATGTTCAAAAGACTCAAATTCGATCAACGCTTGCCGACGACGTTCATCTTTACTCCAACTTTGTACATCTTGAATCGAATAGACCTCAAAATGTTGTTGATTGTTACTCTGGGGTCGGACTTTATATTCATTTCTCCGGTGTTCGAGCCGTATAGGGTCACCATCTTTTTCAAATAAATTCACCGCAGGAGAGCAATGAAGTTTAAAATGTTTATCTTTCAGAACCACATCCGACGGTAGGGCTCGTTTAAAATGGAAATGAATTGCAACACTACTGCGTTGGGGAACACCTCTAAGCCAATCCATGCCTTCAAGATCCAAAAACATAAACTTTTCAGGTAAAGAAAAAAGCTCTTGCAACAAACGATAGCCAGAGAAGGAGTTTTTACCATATGGCAGCAAAGCTTCATTCTCTGCATAACCAACGGGTTTAATAAATTCAGGACCAAGCTTATGTTTATAGCCAGCACCGACATCTAACTCAACATAGTCTAAGTACCTAAACAACCAGAGAAAAACTGTGCGTGTGATATGTATTTCACCGTGTAGATGGAGACGCAGCTTATCTAGCCCAATTCTGCCAATTTCAATGCCATTTTCAGTCGCTAGGTTTAAAGTAATGCTCGAGCTCGTACGACTATTGCTCTGTTCGATACCTGTAAAGTAAATAGGGAACAATTCAACATCGTAGCATGTTCTAAACAAACACTGTGTTCCTTCCACTTGTTCACTTGCCATCTCAGCGCCGCGTTTTATCACCGTTTTTTCAGTGACACTGCCAGTATGGGGCTTTAATTCACTAATACACATAGAAGGAACAGAACGCATATAATGCGGCCACAGTAAAGTCATCAGAGATTGAGTGAGCTCTGGTAACTCATCATCAATCTTTTCGCGAATCCGGCCGGTTAAAAATGCAAAACCCTCAAGTAACCGCTCAACATCTGGGTCAGATGTGCCCTCAGAGAGAAAGTTGGTCAGTTTGGGGTGATATTTAGCAAACTCCCCACCCGCTTCACGCAAATATGTGAGTTCATCTTGGAAGTATTTACTGTTGCTCACGCGATACCTACTAAACGTTAAATTGACCGTCGGTTCCCATATAAACGTCAATTGACATCGGAACCTTACCGCCGTTATGTGAAACCTCACCACGAATCCCGAAACCAAGTTGCAAAGGGTTGTGGTGATCCTCTTGATAACTAACTTCTATGTTAAGCAGCCTGGGTTCAAAACGCTCTATCGTCGATCGGATGCTCTTTTGGATATTTCGAACTAAGTTAGTGTTGTTCGACAGAACGTCGTTAAAGTCTGGAAGCCCATATTCGTCATCAATCATTGCGTTTCCAGTATGTGTGTTTAGGAGATCCGCAAGATGTAGGTGTATCGACTCTATCAAGTGACGATGTGATACCACTTTTTCATAACTACTTTTCGGCTCACCCAATTCAATACGTTCGAGAAGACGATATCCTTTTTCCATATTCAGCCCTACGAAAAAGCAGCCAGTATAAACTGGCTGCTAAGAAGTACTTACTCAAGGTTTACTGGTCAAGCTTACCAACTAGGGACAAATCAAAACTCGCACCCATGTACTTGAAGTGTGGTCTTACCGACATAGAAACCTTGTACCAGCCTGGATCACCCTCTACATCAGAGACTTCGATCTTAGCCGCACGAAGTGGCCTACGACCGCGAACTTCTGCTGGTGGGTTCTCTTGGTCAGAAACATACTGACGAATCCATTTATTCAACTCAATTTCAAGATCAGAACGCTCTTTCCAAGAACCGATTTGTTCACGCTGAAGCACTTTAATGTAGTGTGCAAGACGGTTGATAATGAACATATAAGGTAGTTGAGTACCAAGCTTATAGTTCATCTCAGCGTTCTTACCTTCAGGCGTGTTTTGGAACACTTTCGGCTTTTGTACTGAGTTTGCAGAGAAGAATGCCGCATTATCAGAGCCTTTACGCATAGTTAATGCAATAAAGCCTTCTTCAGCTAACTCATACTCACGACGGTCTGAAATTAAAATCTCAGTTGGGATTTTCGTTTCAATTTGCCCCATCGACTCAAAGTTGTAGACAGGTAGATCAAATACTGCACCACCGCTTTGTGGACCGATGATGTTTGGACACCAGCGATATTTGGCAAATGATTCGCTAATCTTAGACGCCAACGCATATGCAGAGTTGCCCCACAAGTAATTACTGTGGCTGTCTGTCACCTGCTCATCGTAATCAAATGCTTTGATTGGATTATCTTCAACCGAGTAAGGATTACGCAACATGAAACGAGAAGTACAAAGTCCAACGTATCGTGCATCTTCGTGTTCACGGAAACCACGCCATTTCGTGTACTGTGGTCCTTCAAAGATTGACTTAAGATCCTTCATATCTGGCAGCTCTTCATAGCTGTCGATACCAAAGAATTTAGACGATGCTGAAGTAATGAAAGGAGCGTGTGACATCGCGCCCACGTTACCCATGTATTCCATTAGCTTAATGTCCGGTGATGACGCAGAAAGCTGGTAGTCACAGATAACTGCACCAACTGGTTTACCACCGAATTGACCATACTCACGCGTATAAATCTGTTTGTATAGGCCCGATTTCACAACTTCAGGTGCGTCTTCAAAATCGTCCAGTACTTCATCTTTTTTCGCAGAGAGTAGTTCAATCTGAATGTTTTCACGGAAGTCAGTATGATCAACAAGGTATTTTAAACCACGCCAAGTTGACTCAATTGCCTGAACCTCTTCATTGTGCAAAATTGCATCAACCTGACGAGAAAGCTTCTGATCAATTTCAGAAATCATCAAGTCAACAATTGACTGATCCACTTTATCAGTTGTTGAGCTGCTCAACAATTCACCAATAAATGCTTCTACACCACGTTTTGCAACATCAAAGCCTTCATCACTTGGCTTCATGCGCGTTTCATGAAGAATACTATCTAAGAGTGACCCCGAATCTAGCTCGGCTCCCTCTTGTTCTACTGCTTGTGCTTCTGCAGACATGATATCCCTTACTATTCTGTCGCTTCTTGGTCGTCGCCAATGCTTAGTTCATCTAAAAGTTTCTTTCTTGCGTCTTCATCTTGAAGCACTGCTGCGATCTTTTTGCGGAACGCAGGAACATTCCCAAGTGGGCCTTTCAGTGCAACAAGAGCTTCACGCAGTTCAAGCAAACTGTGGAGTTCTGGTACGCTCTTAGCGATCGATTCTGGAGAAAAATCTTTCATATTGGTGAAAGTCAAATCTACGCCGAGCTGCGCCCCTTCCTCATCAGAAAGACGGTTGTCAACATTGACTTTGAGGTTTGGTGCGTAGCCCTCCAGAACTTCATTAAAGTTATCCTTGTCGATACTGATTGGCATACGCTCTTCAATTGGCGTTTCATCTGCTCGTGCTGTGAAATCACCAACAACCATCATGCTCAGCGGCAGTTCTACGTCCTCTTGCGCATCACCAGTTGCTGGCACATAACGGATATTAATTCGCTCTTTTGGAGCCACCGAGCCATCACGTGACATAATTCATTCCTTATCTAACTCTGTAATTAGTCGTAAAATGCTTGCCACTGTTCGTACTTTTCAGGAAGAAGCTCTCTAGTTTTATAAAGCGTATGAACCGCTTCTCGAGTGAGCTTATCCAACTGTGACGATAAGTGGGGTTCCCAGCTTGCGAGGTCAAATCCACTTTTCATCTGCCAAACTTTCTCTAGATAAGGCAGAGTTAAAGGGGTTAAACCCACCGACTGGTAAGCTTCTATCAATTGTAAATACAGCATGAACTGACTTCGTCCTGAGCTATCTAGCTCAAGCCTTTGTGCCAGATCCGCGGCACGTTCACCCAGATTCTCTAGGGTGATATCTTCCATAAGAGATGAATCTTCCTCGGCAATAACGACGGTTTGAACAACCGGTTGAGAGCTCGATGAATGAACAACACTACTAGACAACCATTGAATTGTTGTTTCATCTGCAAATGGTATAGAATTTTTAAACGAGAGGTTTTCTATCCCCTCCAATGAATCAGCAAAACGTTTAGCTTCTTGCCTAACCGCAGCTGCTGCTTCATCAAAACCAAGATTCACCAGCATTGAGTGAACCAAATAATGACCTGTCAGCCAAAACGGCGCATCCGTTAGAGTCCGTTCCAAACGTTTAACACTTTCAATATCGGTTTCTTGCTGTGCTTTATCACGATATTCCGCCTGCTGATCTGATGATACCGCCAAGATCAAGGGCGTCTGATTATCCTGATGCTCAGGTAAAGCATCGATGTCGTCCCAAGTAAGATAGCGATAAATACGATAAGCCAGTGGATCGCTTGGGCTAGCATGGATCATAACCTCGGCCACTTTTTTAAGGCTGCGCTTTGACGCCGTAGGTGAAGAAAAGTCTGTCTCCACGTCCACTTCTTGCACCACTGCTTTTTTAACAGCCGGAGCAGGCGTTTGCACAGGCTCTGTAGTAATGGAGGCAGGTAACACCCCTTTGGGTGCTGAGCCAGAATCCGCAGGTGGCTCTATGAGCGTTTCTTTATGAGCGACAGGCTCATCATCCGCCACAGCTTGCTGAGACAACGTATTAAGTTGAGAGCGAATTTCAAAAAAGTCGGCTTCTGAGTCTTGAAATAGATCGTCAAATTGACGCTGTATTTCTTCTGTTTTGCTAATACAATCTGACACCTGCTGCCATGAATTAGGTGATGCACCAATCTTCGGCGAGCAGAGCTTGAATTGATGATTCAGCCACTCAACCGCACCATCTCTTCCTCGCTTTCGAGTCGGATACAAGGTTTCACCGTATCGGGATAAGGATTCATTAAGTAGAGTTAATCCTTGTTCAAAACCGCTCAATCCCGATTCTTCAACTAAAGCACGGGTTAAATAGCATAACGCTTTGAGATCTTTGCTGTGTTGCTGCAATACTTCCATGGCATGAGTCTTTACCACAGCCCAATCAACGGTTTCACCAAATAGAGAGCCAAACTTCTTTACTTCAGATTCCATCATTTCATAGCTGAACTCATACCGAGCGTCTTCTCCTGAAGGAGACACGTCAGAGATAGGACTCAACAACTGTTCCAAGTCGATATCAGACATAGCTACCCTTTCACCTCGGTAAGATAATCCTTAAGCGCTTTGTCTACCGCGATGGCTCCACGAGCAGGCCGAGAGTTAACGTGACTATTATCTATAGAATCAGAGGCCATCTTGCCAAGAACTGATATCATTTGCTCAAAGCTCTTAGGTGCATTTTTTTCTAAATCTACCAGAGAGTCATGAAGTCGTGATTGCTCAAAAATAGACTTTTCCGTCACGGTACTGAACAAGATGTATTCACTTCTTGCAACTGTGAGGTCGCGTACTTTTTGATCAAGTTCAGGGCGGTTAGTGAAGAAATCTCTCGCCGCCGTTGCCTCACCGATCGCCTGAGTGTAATAGTGGTTTTGAGCACTTTTCTCTATCGACTGATTAATGCTATCTAGCACTTTTTCAGGTAAGACTTTGCTATAGTAGTACGCTGCGGATTGATTCCTTTTCCAAGCTTGACGCATTTCGTCGTTGGCTTGTTTAGTCTGGCCATTGACGATAAGACTGGCCAACCTCTCTTGTTTTGAGCCAGACATCGCGGCTAATTGCAGTGCATCAATCGAAGACTTATTCAATCCAGCCATAGTAGAGGTAAGTGCTTTATCCACAGAAGGGAACAGCGCTCCATCTGCTACTAATTTTTCTTTTAAGCGAACTAACTCACCACGCAATTTCACGAGATCTTTTGGTAAGGTATCCACTACTCTCTGGTAAGACTCTATATCTGATTGATATTGCTTATAGAGTTGAGAAAGTTTTACCTGCTGTACCTGAAATGCTTCTCTATAGGGTGCCGTCGTCACCACACTACTTTCCATATCATTAAGCGAGTATTCTATTTGCCAAGGAGGCTGCGCTAAGAACGATGCAGTCTGCGCTGGCTTAATTGTGCTTACTGTCTCTGGAGTGTCTTGCTTAGTGGTCACGATTGTTTTCCACTCTGGCTGAGACGCGTTGTATAAATAGCTGCCTGTTATCGCCGCAACACACAAAACTAAGCTCGCTTCAAGTACTCTAAAGCGCCCATACGACTTATCGTCTGTTTTGCAATGGGTCAGGAGTAAGTCAGCATTTCTAAGACTGCTAAATATTGGAGCACTATTTTGTGACTCAATTGATTGTTGGTCGATTTTTGCCAACTGCTGTGCAAAGGATATCGCCGTCAGCCCGTGTCCCCGAGGGTTATTAACAACACGCTTAATTAGTTTCCAAACATGACTTGGGATCAAAGGAGTGCGTTTACGTCCTTTTAATTCATTCTGCCAAGCATCACCATAAATACTGCCGAGAAAAAGGTGTCCCGTTAATAATGCGAGAGAATAAACATCGTCTTGGGGCTGGGTAATACCATCTTTTAAATAGAGGGGAGATGCATAACCTAGACTTGCCTCAGCGTGATCCTCAATTTCACCGACATATCGAGCCGCACCAAAATCGATCAACTTAACGTGGTCGCCTTCACTGACAAGAATATTGGAGGGTTTGATATCGAGATGGCAAACACCGCGAGTATGCATAAATTCCAATGCACCCGCTAATTGATACACCAGCCAAGCAATGTGGTCATGTCGAAAGCCTTTATTCGAATAACGCTCCATTTTTTCCGCGAGCGATTCACCTTCTATCCACTCATACATCAGATATGGGCGTTCAAATTCATGACCAACTTTGATGAATCCTGCCACACTGGGATGCTGAGATATCTCCAAGCGACTCGCTTCATTGGTTAGCATTCTGTAGGCAATTTCAGGCGCGTCTTCGTTCACAACCTTACAGCAAATCTGTTTCTCAGGTTGATCTTTTTTAGCTAAATGGAAAACGGTCGTTCTGCCATTTTTTGAGGGCAGTTGTTCTAAAACGTCAAATTGGGAAAACAAGACATATTCAAGCTTAGGCTGGTTTTTATTTGCCATCCTTTGCTCATTTTGTTTCCTTTTCTCAATGGCTTTAACAACCAATTGATCAATTAATCCTTTGGTCGCTCCCTGATTATCTGACACGCTTAACTCTTTCACCTGAAACTATTTATTAAGCGCAGATAATATTGGCACCTACTGCCTTGTTTCAAGGCTAGTATTTAAAACGAACAGTAAGACTATCATTTTAGTTATTATTACTAATTAAATAGGCTTATTGACTTACGCTTTCACTACCTAAGCCAATTTGTTTTAGCCTGAAAAAAGCCTATCTCTCAGAAATTAAAATACCCTCGAGAATAATGATGCTAGATTGGGTTGTAGATATATAAAAATACAACCTTTAATAATAAAAATAACAATTTAACGTCTTAATTATAAGAATGCATATCGAAAGTTATTGGCTACCATCTCAATCCCCAATGACCTTAGCCAGAACATATACCCAAGTGACTTTACAATGCAGAATTCAGAACCATGCCACCTGTAAAGCAAGCCATTCTCTCTGAACCTAGCATCTTAAGGTTACTTTGGCATAAAGCATCATTTAAATGGATAAATTAATCATGAACTAATTCTTATAACGAATGTCATAAGTCAAGTATCGCATGCTGCACAAATAGATGCGCATTATGGCCAACAATGCTCATACGCTTTTTAATTTACTAAGTTATTATTTTAATTATAAGGACAGTTATGAAATTTTATCTCGCTCGCGGCCTATTCATCTTTGGTTCACTGTTATTTTTAGCCAGTTTAGGCATTACGCTAGGGCATATTGGAGACCCAGAATTTGCTCAGCATAGTTGGTACCATTTCTTTCGCGAAGGGGGGGGACTTATCGCTCAGCTGATCGTTATCTCTGCCATACTATTTGGCCCTAAACACTGGAAAACCCCAGTAACTTGGGGAATGCTTGCGGTACTCTTGGCGGGGATCTTTCTTCCGTTCTGGGTCGGCATGCCGTTTAATGAAGCACTCAGTGCGCCGCATATAAGAGCTGAGATAGCTCATGTCGGCCAAGCTGTATTGATGACAGTGGCACTCTTCCTAGCTAGACCAGAGTTCATCAACAAAAATACGTAAAAACTGTTCGCTCACTGAGCGCAACTCGATAAAATAAGGGAGCCATCAACCTATGACTCCCTACTTATTTTGCATTTGCATCAGAGCTTTATCTCCATCGATATCGAAAGAGAGTAAGACGCTCGGTTGTTCAATATCACTGTAGTAAGCAGCGTATACCATCAAAGCAAGCAGTGAGCAGCGTCCCATCGTTCCCCAAAGTTCATTAATCAATAATGGCTGCTGTGGATGGGTGAGCTTTTTCGCTTTCCCACCCAAAACGTAGCCATAATCCTCAGTATGAGAACGCAGGCTTGTCATATCGGAGAATACTGCTCCGAGGTGCTCTAAGTGCTTACTCGCCCTCTGAACCAAACGATACATACCACGTCGATCTGTCGTATCTAACTCAAGGTCGAAATAGGTTATTTTAGACTTAGGCGTAAGTTTTAACGTTTCTAGGGTATTATGTCGACAAAGAATGAGTCCTGCTGAGCCCTCACTCGGAATAATCCCCCAAGGCAATTCATTACTGAGTACCTTACCCTGTTCAACCCACTTCTCAAGCTCGTTAACCAGAGAATCAATCGAGATACAAATAAGAGCATCATAGTTATCGAGCAAAGTTAAAGCACGTTTGAGCACGCGAGCCCCACTATCATGCAGCACTTCACAATACGAAATTTTAGAGGCAAATGGCGTTTCATCTAACCAATCTTGCAATTTCACAGCCCCGATGGACTCAGGCACCCCTATGACGACGGGTATGGTATGAAGCGAACGAGGTAATTTCTGAAAAAGAGACTCTAGCATCGCTAACAACAGCTCACCGCAACGCTCAAACCAGTCGGTTTTTTCTAAAAACTCAATATTGGCACATACGAAACTCGCCGTCGTTTCTTCGCTTTCACGCTGCGTAAATCTGTCAAGATCGGCTTTGGCCACCGCTGTAGAAATGTCTAAGTTCATGCCACATGGCGTAATAACTTCACCCTCTAGCACGTACTGGCCCAACGAATTACTCATTTCCTATGCCTCTTGTGTATTAGTAATGACAGTTGATATCAATAGGTGCTCTTTATCCTGACAAGGAAAAGCCGCAGTGTAAGTCAGTGATAGTTTTTTAGTTTCTGTATCAACAAATAGGGTAAAGATGGACATATCGGCGGTTATCGTTTGATCTTTGAATCTCGCTTCTGCCTGATAGCGAGTTTTAGGCAAACGAAACGTGAGAGTGTCATCGTGACAAAAGCCACTCATCATGATCCGCTCCCCACCAGAGAGATGTCCTTTACACTGCTGATCTAAAGGTGCTGTCTGATAAAAACGACGGTCAAAATCCACCGGCAACGTTGGCTTGCGATTTTCTAACC
>NZ_AEIU01000111.1 GCF_000165125.1 Vibrio caribbeanicus ATCC BAA-2122
GCGTCTTTAATGCTTTTTGCCGACTCTAGCTTTGGAAGTGGATTTCGAGAGCCTACCGCTTCCTCAATGGAACTAAAACCATCTGCTTCTAGTAACCTAACTAAGCCACGATTTATTTCGTTAATATTTTGTGGACCATCAAATATCATCGTACTTATCATGTGAAGCAAACTGGCACCAGAAGTAATCTTCTCGTAAGCGTCTTTTGCAGAGAATACGCCACCAACACCAATAATGGTCAATTCACCTCGAGTACGGCGATAAACATGGCGAATGAGGTTAGTGGAAATCCTCTGCAACGGTAAACCACTCATTGCGCCTTTATGATAAGGAAGCTCTTCTTTTACATATTCTTGGTTAAATGCGGGCTTAGCTAAATTGGTTAGAACAACCCCATCCATCTTATGTTCGATACACTTATCAACAATAATGTCTATCTCGCTTAACTCTAAGTCAGCGGCAAGCTTAACGTAGATAGGTCTTCCTTCTACTCTAAATTCATTCACCGCAGTCAAAAGGGCATCTAAATTTTTAGGGTCAACGAAGGGTTCACCATCTTGCGTATTCGGACAACTGATATTGATCGTATAGTAATCACCAATATCTTTAAATAAAGACATAGTTTTTGTGTAGTCTTCTATAGACTCTTGCAAATCAAATTCGGGCGTAATATTTGATTTAGCTGCATTGATACCAACTTTTAAGCGGCCAAAATTTACCCCTTGCAGTCGACTAGATATTTTTTCAGCCCCCTGATTATTTAGACCATACCAAACCAAAATAGATTTTGATTTAACCATTCTAAACAGCCTTTTCCCTGGATTTCCGGGACAAACTTCACCAGTAAAAGAGCCTAATTCAGCTAAACCAAAACCTATCGAAGGATAAATTTTTGTTAACTCACCATCTTTGTCAAAACCTGCGGAAAGTCCTACTGGGTTTCGATACTGCACACCGTCGACTTCTATCTTGAGTGCACTATGGTTGTAATCAAAGAATAAAGCCACCAACTTTTGGGTTAGCGCAGTAGAGCCTAGTAAGACTCCAACTCTTTTAAACATGTAATGCGCATCTTCTGGATCCATTAAAAAGATTAACGGACGCACAGCACGATACAACACTCTCAGTAATAAATTCCTGATACCAATGAGGAAACTCATCACTCTCTCCTTACTGTCAAATTATTCACAATGATTGTTCGGATATTTTCTATACCCAACCCACCAATCTTAATGGTAATCATTCTCATTTTCATCTAGTATTTGATTATTGTGTGATTTGAGGTTGAGATATGAAACAGATGATAAGTAGACTGATAAAACGAAAAGAGGCTGAAATCGTAGAATCTCTTCAAAGAAATGAGAGCTCCAAGACTGATTGGTTCCCATGCCAACACGTGTACTATTTATTTGATACTTTGAAACTGCAATATGAAAGTGAAAACGGGCTAATAACGGCAGAGAGAGTCTCGACGCAAAATGTGGAAAAAATACTTGAAGCAATGACGTCTTCTCTTTGCCTCACGCCAAAGTACACTGCTGGTATTCCCTCATTGTGCTCTATTTCATTGTGTGGGGTCAGCTGGGAAGAAAGCCAATATGGGAAGAGAGTGCGCGCGATTCCGGAAGCCGCAGTGTTTCGTTGTGAGAATATAAAAGCCAGCTCATCCGAAACACAGTTAAAGTGTGTCGGCTCAATAACTTCACCAAACACTCGATTAGATAGAAGAACGGGGCTCTCGATTAAAAAAATTCATAACCTTTCTTTCGAGAAATTTATCGCAACACTAAGAGAACTTAATAACAACGTTCCCTCAACTCACAGTCAGTCGATACAAGTCAATGCTGATAACTTTAGTTCACATTTCACTGATAGTGAGGATATCTCCTGTATCAGTGCAGTGAAACGCCTCTTTAATAATAAATTGCCCGTACAATGACGGGCAATGACGCTGTCTTAATTATCGATTTTTGCCCAAGTATCGCGCAAACCAACCGTACGGTTAAACGTTAACATTCCGCCCGTCAATTTACTGTCTAGGCAAAAGTAACCGATGCGCTCAAATTGGTATCCAACTTCTGGTTCAGCGGTAGCAAGACTTGGTTCAACAAAGCCATTGACCACAACCAATGATTCAGGGTTAAGCATATGAGTAAAATCTGATTCCGCTGCTGGATTAGCTACCGTAAAGAGGCGATCGTAAAGCCTTAATTCCGCAGGCACACCTTTCGTGGCAGAAACCCAGTGGATCACACCTTTGACCTTACGCCCATCCTCAGGGTTTTTACCCAAGGTATCAGCATCATAGGAACAAATGATTGTCGTAATATTTCCATCTGCATCTTTTTCAATACGTTCGGCTTTGATCACGTAAGCACCACGCAAGCGAACTTCTTTTCCTAAAACAAGTCGCTTATATTTTTTATTTGCTTCCTCACGAAAATCATCACGCTCTATCCACAACTCTCGAGTAAATGGTACCTCCCGACTTCCCATTTCAGGTTTGTTAGGGTGATTAACCAGACTCAAACTCTCAACCTTGTCACTGTCATAATTTTCAATGATCACTTTTACAGGGTCGAGTACAGCCATTGCACGGGCTGCATTTTCGTTAAGATCATCGCGAATGCAAGATTCTAGCACACCCATCTCGATCATATTTTCTTGTTTGGTAACACCAATTCGTTTACAAAACTCTCTGATTGCCGCAGGTGTAAAGCCTCTTCTGCGAAGACCTGAGATAGTTGGCATACGAGGATCATCCCACCCGTCGACTAGGTTATCAACCACGAGTTGGTTGAGTTTTCTTTTCGACATCACTGTATATTCAAGGTTTAAACGACTGAACTCGTACTGGCGAGGTTGACAATCTATGGTGATATTATCCAAAACCCAATCATACAAGCGTCTGTTATCTTGGAATTCAAGTGTGCATAAGGAATGCGTGATTCCCTCTAACGCATCAGAGATACAGTGAGTAAAGTCATACATTGGGTAAATGCACCACTTATCACCCGTCTGATGGTGCTCTGCAAATCTAACTCTATAAAGAACAGGGTCTCTCAAAACGATAAATGAAGAAGCAAGGTCAATCTTTGCTCTCAGGCAAGCTTCACCTTCCTTGAAACCTCCATCACGCATTTTTTTAAATAATTCGAGGTTTTCTTCAGCTGTACGATCACGATAAGGACTTGGTTTTCCGGGTTGTGTCAGAGTACCACGGTATTCTCGAATCTGTTCTGGGCTCAACTCTTCTACATAAGCGAGGCCTTTTTCAATAAGCTCGACAGCGTAGTCATAGAGCTTATCGAAATAGTTTGATGAGTAACACACCTCACCCTGCCACTCAAAACCAAGCCAGCTCACGTCATTTTTAATCGACTCAACATATTCCACATCTTCTTTTTCAGGGTTCGTATCATCAAAACGTAGATTACATTGTCCCTGATAGTCCTGAGCAATACCGAAGTTCAAGCAAATTGACTTAGCGTGACCAATGTGAAGATACCCATTCGGCTCCGGAGGGAATCGAGTGTGAACACTGGCATGTGTCCCATTCTCAAGGTCTTTATCAATAATTTGACGAATAAAATTCGACGGACGAGCTTCAGCTTCACTCATCTATAGCACCTCAATTTTTTAGTATTATCAGAGAAAATTACTGCTGAGCTCGTAATAAAAGCTCAACGCAAATATAACGTCATGATCCATGATTATTAGCCAAGACACAACTACAACAGCACTCTTATTAAAAAATATTCTGCTCCAATTGTTCTTATGAACGGAAATCATACAGTAAGCTTGGGACATAAAAAAAAGCCTCCACTAGGGAGGCTTTATTTATTATCACTTAATCAGGGGAGTTTTACATCAGAGAGATCATCACTACTGCTGATATTTTTCATTTCTCCAGCGACTATCTCTGCCAAAGGCCCGAGAATAACCTGAAGATTGTTCTCACCAAGCTTTACTACACCTTTAGCACCTAGCTTTTTCAACGTCACCTCATCGGCAATAGAGCGATCCTTTAATGATAGACGTAGACGTGTGATACAGGCATCAATAGAGTTCAAGTTCTCATGACCGCCGAGAGCTTTAAGATATTGACGAGCAACCTCTGTACTGCTGGTCTCTGCTGGCTCTACTTTTTTGTCAGTTTCGTCATCGTCCTCGCGACCGGGGGACTTGAGGTCAAAAGCACGAATCGCAAAACTAAAGGTAAAGAAGTACAGGAACCCAAAGCCCAGACCAACAAGAAGAAGCACCAGTGGTTTGGTCGCTAGGCCATAATTTAGCAAGAAATCAATTAAGCCTGCCGAGAACGTAAAGCCATGTAGAGTACCGAGCATATTTGCAATAACAAGCGACAGGCCAGTGAATACAGCATGAATGGCATAAAGAGCTGGAGCTAGAAATACAAACATAAACTCTAGTGGCTCGGTGATACCTGTCAAAAAGGCAGTAAAGGCAACGGAGAATAATGCTCCCCCAACTTGGCTACGCTTTTCAACAGGTGCAGCAAGGTACATAGCTAAAGCAGCACCAGGTAAACCAAACATCATGATTGGATAAAAGCCATTCATGAAGGTGCCTGCACTCTTATCACCACCGAAGAAACGATGCAGATCACCCGTCTTTATAGTCTCAGTCACCTCTTTGACTGTCGCTGTGATCTCTGGTGTTACCACATTATCAAATATGAACGTGTGAGACTCACCAACGATGAGGGTCTTAGCAACAGCGGGGTCCACACAGAGCTGTTGAATATTAGGAAGTGCCTGTCCCGCTGCATTTGCACCATACACGTAAATTTCCTGACACGATCCCATGCCGAACCAGAAAAATGAGTTTAGAACGTGATGTAATCCTACGGGGATAAGTGCACGGTTAAGTACACCGTAAATGAATTGACCGATAGACCCCGAGGTAGAAATGCCGTGGGCAAGCGCATCTAAACCGTGTTGTATAGTTGGCCAAACAAGACCTGATACAGCACCAGCAACAAGCGCGATTAGTCCAGCTACAATAGGGACAAAACGTTTGCCGGAGAAAAACGCCAGCCAATCTGGCAGACGAAATTCACTGAAAGCATTGTATGAATGGCCTGCAATTATACCAGCTATGATACCGCCAAAGAATGACATGTTTATCGATGCATCTATCGTTGACGCTGTCGCAGTCAGGATAAAGTATGCTACGGCACCAGCAACCCCTGCAGCACCCTGGCCATCTTTTGATATACCAAGCGCAATACCTAGGCCAAATAAAAGTGGTAGATTAGAGAAGATAGAGTTACCAGCCTGTGCCATAAAAGCAATATCAAAAACGTCTGGTTGGCCAAGACGGAGCAGCAAGCCCGCAATCGGCAGAGTAGCAATTGGTAGCATAAGCGCTTTACCAAGCCTCTGCAGATATCCAAGAATATTCACGTTACATTCCCCCTGTAAAATTTCTGTTCTTTTTTGAGATACTTATTTTTTTCACCCAATTTAGTCCTTGTCAGTTTATGTGAATAATTTTGCCCCACAAATTAAAACCTTACTAATTGTGATCATTATCACTAGAACATTACAGAAACATAGTTTTTTGCTAGCACGATCATAAAACTTATTTTACAATAAAAAATATCTAACTGTATCGATGAACGATAAGAGCCAAGTAGATGAAAAAAGCATGTTCAATCTCAGAGATTCAAAGTGAGAATATTTAGAAATCTAATTAAGCCACTGTATTTAAATCACTAAAAACATCATAAAAATGTAATCAGTAATACGGTTTGTTATCTAGATACACCATAAAAACTAATTGAGCTTTGCAAATAAAGTACAAATATTTTCTACTAGCACTTAAAAAAGTAACAAAAAGATAAAAAAATTAACTCATGAGGATAGTCAAACATGTACGCTTTAACAAACTGCACCGTCTACACTGGTAATGATATCCTTTTTGATCACGCAGTCGTTGTTCACGATGGTAAGATAGAGGCTGTTGTTCCAGTCTCTACTTTGGACTCGAATATCGAAAAAATCGATTTAAAAGGAGCAAAACTCAGCCCAGGTTTTATCGATTTACAATTAAATGGGTGTGGTGGTGTGATGTTCAATGACAGCATTACCGCTGATACCATCCATGTTATGCACCAAGCTAACCTAAAATCAGGTTGTACGAGTTTTTTGCCTACCCTCATTACCTCTTCAGATGAGAATATACGCCAAGCTGTTAAAGCTGCTGAAGATTATCACGCTAAATATCAAAATCATTCACTTGGCCTTCATTTAGAGGGGCCTTATTTGAATGTAGCGAAAAAGGGAATTCACAGCGTAGAGTATATTCGGCCATCTTCAGACCAAATGATCGATTTTATGTGTGAAAACGCACATCTCATTGCCAAAGTGACCTTAGCGCCAGAAAACAATGATCCTGAACATGTGAGACGATTGGTCGATGCTGGGATCGTAGTCTCCATCGGTCATACCGATGCTACATACAAACAAGCACGTGAAAGTTTCAACAATGGTATTTCTTTTGCAACTCACCTTTTTAACGCAATGACCAGTATTCAGGGACGAGAACCTGGTGTTGTAGGTGCAATTTATGATACCTCTGACGTATACGCAGGAATCATCGTCGATGGTCTTCATGTAGATTATGCTAATGTCAGAATCGCACACAAAATAAAGGGAGATAAGTTAGTATTAGTGACCGATGCCACAGCTCCAGCAGGTGCCGATATAGATCACTTCCTTTTTGTTGGTAAAAAAGTATATTACCGAGATGGAATGTGTGTGGATGCAAACGGCACACTTGGCGGCTCAGCCTTAACCATGATTGAAGCGGTAAAAAATACGGTTGAGCACACAGGCATTGCATTGGACGAGGCACTGAGAATGGCCACCCTTTATCCAGCAAAAGCACTGGGTATTGAAACTAAGCTGGGACAAATTAAGCAAGGCATGATCGCTAACCTGACTATATTTGACCAAGACTTTACAGTTCAAGCGACGGTAGTTAACGGTAAATACGAGCAAAACTAAAAATGACTGGTGGACAAATAGGCAACGTAGATTTAGTAAAACAACTAAATAGCGCTGCTGTTTACAGACTAATTGACCAACAAGGGCCCATATCAAGGATCCAAATTGCCGATGTCAGTCAATTGGCACCTGCAAGTGTCACAAAGATAACACGACAACTTCTTGAACGTGGCTTTATTAAAGAAGTCGCACAACAAGCATCTACGGGCGGAAGACGCGCAATCTCTTTGACGACAGAAGTAGAGCCTTTTCATTCTATAGCGATTCGTGTTGGACGAGATTACCTCAAATTTAGTCTGTATCACTTGGGTGGAAGAGAGCTGACCTCGGAATACAGTGAGTTTTTTTATACAACACAAGAAGAACTCGTCGATGGGTTAATGACTCAACTTCGAACATTTATAACCAAAAATCACCTGCTCATAAACCAGCTAATTGCAATTGGTATTATCCTTCCGGGTCTTGTCAATCCGGAAACGGGTGTGGTGGAGTACATGCCCAATGTTAAAATAGACAACCTTCATCTTTCAGAGCTAGTACACAATAACTTTCACGTTGAATGTTTTGTTGGTAATGATGTGAGAGGAATGGCTTTGGCTGAACATTACTTCGGCGCAAGTCAGGACTGCCAAGACTCTATACTCGTCAGTGTTCATCGTGGCACGGGAGCTGGTATTATCGTTAATGGCCAAGTGTTTCTCGGCTATAACAGAAATGTTGGAGAAATTGGTCACATACAAATCGATCCTCTCGGCGAACAGTGCCAATGCGGAAATTTTGGTTGCCTCGAGACGGTTGCATCAAATCCAGCCATAGTTGACAGAGTCAATAAACTGCTTAATCAAGGCTACAAGTCGAGTTTGAGCGAACTTGAAACAATCAATATCAGTGACGTATGTGAACATGCAAATCTCGGTGATGAATTGGCCAAACAAAGCCTAGTTCGAGTTGGAGATCAATTGGGTAAAGCGATTGCAATCACGGTTAACCTATTCAATCCACAAAAAATTATCATTGCTGGTGATATTACGCAGTGTAAAGAGATCTTGTTCCCCGCTATTCTGCGTAACGTCCAAAACCAATCATTGCAGACCTTTCATTCTGATTTACCTATCGTATCTTCTCAGATTGAAGCTTATCCGACCCTTGGCGCGTTCTCTATGATTAAGCGTGCTATGCTGAACGGCGTTTTACTGCAAAAATTGCTTGAAGATTGATTTATCGTCTTTTTTGATTTCCAAATTACGCTACTATAAGGGACTACAATTGGTAGACCCTTATAGTAACTCGGCAACAATATGGAACTCATCTTAATCTCTAGTGCTTTTTTAGCGGGATTCTTCGCCCTAAAGCTCGGCCTTCCACCTCTAGTGGGCTTTTTGTTTGCAGGCTTCACACTTCATGCTTTTGGTATCGAGTCCAATTCCACGATCATCACCTTAGCAGATCTAGGCGTCACCTTGATGCTATTCACCATCGGATTAAAGCTTGATTTAAAGACGCTACTGTCCAAAGAAATATGGGCTGGAGCAAGTATTCATAACTTACTCACCACCGGAACTTTTACTCTTGTTCTCCTGCTACTAAAGTATCTCGGTATTAGCTCATTGGCTGCAATGCCGATAGAACAAATCGCTTTGCTCGGCTTTGCTCTCTCATTTTCAAGTACTGTCTTCGCAGTTAAAGCACTACAAGAAAAAGGAGAAATGAACGCTACTTACGGTAATATCGCTATCGGTATTCTAGTTATGCAGGATATTTTTGCGGTCATATTCCTAACAGCGTCGACAGGAAAACTCCCTGAATGGTATGCTATTTTCCTATTCATACTCCCCTTAATTCGACCTATTTTTTACAAGCTACTGGATAGCGTTGGCCACGGTGAAATGCTGGTTTTACTTGGCATTTTTTTCGCATTAGTCACGGGAGCAGGACTCTTTAAAATTGTCGGAATGAAACCCGATTTAGGTGCCTTAATTTTAGGCATAATGTTAGCGAATCATCCCAAATCTTCTGAACTTTCCAAATCATTATTCAACCTAAAAGAGCTATTTCTAGTTTGCTTTTTCCTCAATATAGGGCTGTCGGCAGAACCTTCTTTAACCGGGTTTGCATTAGCTATTTTGTTCATATTGATGCTCCCACTAAAGGGGATACTTTACTTTGGTGTACTCAATAAATTTAAGTTTCGTATACGAACTTCTCTTCTCTCGTCACTCAGCCTTCTAAACTACAGTGAATTTGGTTTAATTGTGGCAGGTATTGCTTTTCAACTTGGTTGGATGAGTGGCGATATTCTTGTCGCTCTCGCAATAGCCGTCTCCATTTCTTTTGTTATCGCAGCGCCGCTAAATCGTCATGGACACTTTCTGTACCAATACTCAGGTAAGTGGTTAAAAGAACATGCAGCGGAAAGTCTTAACCCAAGAGATCAACTTATCAATCCGGGCTCTGCACAAATATTGATATTGGGTATGGGGAGAATTGGTAGTGGCGCTTATGAGGAGCTCAATAACGAACACGGAGATGTGTGCTTGGGGGTAGAGCTGCGCGATGAAGCGGTTAATGAGCATATCAGTGCGGGTCGAAATGTGATTCGGGGTGACGCGACTGACCCTGACTTCTGGGAAAGGATACTGGATACAGAAAACGTAAAACTGGTGCTGCTGGCTATGCCTCATCACCAAGGAAACCAGATTGCATTAGAACAACTCAAAAGCCGCAGTTTTAACGGTCAGATTGCCGCTATTGCCGAATATCCTGATCAATTGCGCTCATTAAAGGAACAAGGTGTCGACGCAGCTTTTAATATATATAGCGAAGCAGGAAGTGGATTTGCGCGGAGTGTGTGCGAACAACTTGATGTACCATTGTCAAAGTAACGCTGAATATTACCTAATAACCACTTGATTAGATTGGTAAGAAAGCAGGACGAGCAGCCATTCCCCAATCAACTTAATAGAAGAGAGGCCCATAGCCTCTCTTCTATACCCAAGTGACTTCAAAATGCAGGATTCAGAGCGATGCCACAGTGTTGAGTTCAAGGAAAATAACGCAGTGGAATAGTCGACTCTTACCAAGTTGTTTGACGATGAAATCGGCGCTGTGGCACGCTCCCGAAGGGCGAGTTGCCTTGCTTTACATGCGTCGTTACCGATTTTCAATTTAGATGACTAGATTTTCAAATCGTTGCCTTACCTGTAAAGCAAACCACTCTCGCTGAACCTAGCATCTTGAGGTTACTTGGGTATATTTTTAGCGCCTAAAAAACAACTGATCATAGAAAATATTCACAACATAAGCCATTTTTTTAAAAAAAATCCACCACAAAGGTTTTTTATCAAGAAATATAGTATCGATGTGTTGCTTTTTTTAACCAAGATGGCAAATTGATTGTAAATCGTTAAATAATCTTTAAAGGAAGTAGTATGTGTTCAATTTTCGGTATTTTAGACATTAAAAGTGATGCAGATTCATTACGCCCAATTGCGCTTGAAATGTCTAAAAAGCTTCGCCATAGAGGCCCTGACTGGTCGGGAATCTACTCCTCTGAAAAAGCAATTTTAGCGCATGAACGCCTAGCAATCGTTGGCCTCAACAGTGGAGCTCAACCACTATACAGCCCAGATAAAAAACTGATTCTGGCAGTCAATGGCGAAATTTATAACCACAAAGAGATTCGGGCAAAATATCAAGACAAATATGATTTTCAAACAGAATCAGATTGTGAAGTTATCCTTGCCTTGTATCAAGATATAGGCGCAGCACTACTCGAAGAGCTCAATGGTATCTTTGCTTTTGTCCTCTATGATGAAGAAAAAGATCAGTACCTTATAGGTCGTGACCATATTGGTATTATTCCTTTATATCAAGGTCATGACGAGCATGGTAACTATTACGTAGCCTCTGAAATGAAAGCGCTTGTTCCTGTATGTAAAACCGTCAGTGAATTTGCCCCCGGTAGTTACTTAAGCTCAGAAGATGGACAACTAAAACGCTATTACGTTCGGGATTGGAATGAATATGCCGCTGTTCAAGGAAATACCACCAGTAAAGAAGAACTAACAGAAGCCCTAGAAGCTGCAGTAAAACGCCAGCTAATGACAGATGTTCCGTATGGAGTGCTACTCTCTGGTGGTTTAGATTCATCAATTACATCAGCTGTCGCGAAGCGCTTTGCAGCTATGCGTATTGAAGATGATGAAAGATCCGAAGCTTGGTGGCCTCAACTTCATTCATTTGCAGTCGGTCTAGAGGGCGCTCCAGATCTGAAAGCAGCACGTGAAGTTGCCGATAAAATTGGTACCGTTCATCACGAGATGACCTACACCATTCAAGAAGGACTCGATGCGATTAGAGATGTTATTTACCACATTGAAACTTATGATGTCACGACAATAAGAGCATCAACACCTATGTTTTTAATGGGAAGAAAAATTAAGGCTATGGGCATTAAAATGGTGTTATCTGGTGAGGGTGCTGATGAAATCTTCGGAGGGTACCTATACTTCCATAAGGCGCCAAATGCTAAAGAGTTTCACGAAGAAACAGTGCGTAAGCTACTCGCTTTAAATATGTTTGATTGTGCTCGTGCGAACAAGTCTCTCGCAGCTTGGGGAGTTGAAGGCCGAGTACCTTTCCTCGACAAAGAATTTATTGATGTCGCTATGCGCCTAAATCCAGAGGATAAGATGTGTGGTAACGGAAAAATGGAAAAGCATATCCTACGCGAGTGCTTTGAGCATTATCTCCCTGATTCAATTGCTTGGCGACAAAAAGAGCAATTCTCTGACGGCGTCGGCTACAGCTGGATTGATACTCTTAAAGAAGTCGCAGAGGAAAAAGTAACCGACCAACAAATGGCTACTGCAAGTTATCGCTTCCCATATAACACTCCAACAACAAAAGAGGGTTATGTTTATCGAGAGATTTTTGAAGAGCTATTCCCTTTGCCATCTGCAGCGGAATGTGTCCCGGGAGGCCCCTCAGTGGCTTGTTCTTCAGCCAAAGCAATAGAATGGGATGAGTCTTTCCAAAATTGTGTCGACCCATCTGGACGTGCAGTAAAAGCGGTGCACAACGAAGCTTACTAATACAACGAAATCTTAAGGGGCTGCCAAGCCCCTCCTATTTGCAAAAAATACAACACACCATTTTGCAAACTTAGTTTACCAAAGCAAAATCACTTCAAAAAAATTAACCTTTCCCAATCATTTCATTAACTTAATGTCTAGTATATAAAATATCAATACTAGGCCTAATTGCAGATGATTTAACTAAGAGGTATACATATGAGTTAATAAAAAAAACGATTGCACCCATTTTTTAAAACATCAGATTTGAAATCGGCGGTGCTGATACAGGAAGATAAAATTATGTCCGACTTGAATATTTTCAAGCAACCAAAACCCTTCTATCTGATCTTCTCGGTAGAGTTCTGGGAACGCTTTGGCTTTTACGGCATGCAGGCGATTCTAACTGTGTATCTTGTAAAGATTATGGGGTTAGCAGAGTCAGAGTCATTCGTTTTGTTTGGTGCATTTTCGGCACTGCTCTACGGCTTTATGGCGATTGGGGGATGGATTGGCGATAAAGTCATTGGTACGAAACGAGCCATAACCTTGGGCGCGTTGGTCATGATGGTCGGCTATATCTTACTTGGGCTATCCACAGCCAGTGCCCAAACAGGAAGCAGTTCGCTTATTTACATCGCAATGGGCTTTATCACTGTTGGTAACGGACTTTTCAAAGCAAACCCATCCAGCTTACTTGCCAAAGTCTACCCAGAGAATGATCCGAGATTAGACGGGGCTTTCACTCTCTATTACATGGCGATTAACTTAGGTGCACTTATCTCTATGGTGTTAACCCCGATCATTGCTGAGAAAGCGGGCTATGGTTTAGCATTCGGTATGAGTGCAGCCGGTTTAGCTATCACTGCGGTTAACTTCGTTCTATGTAAAGGAATGGTTGCCAATGTGGGCTCTTCTGCGGATTTAAAACCTGTCGGAATACTGAAGATGATGACCGTTATCATCGGGTCAATACTGGCAAGTTTTGTGTGCAGTTATTTGCTACAACAATTAACACTCGCACATATCATTCTGGTTGTCGCAGGGGTTTGTATTGTCGCGCTATATTTTAGAGAAGCACTAAAAATCTCAGGTCTCGAAAGAAAAAAAATGTTGGTTGCATTTGTTTTGATGCTTCAAGGAATTGTTTTCTTCGTACTGTACTTCCAAATGCCCACTTCGCTTAACTTCTTCGCTATCCATAATGTCACTCATGACATATTGGGTTTCGGAGTTGAGCCTGAACAGTTTCAAGCACTTAACTCTTTCTGGATCATGGTTGCGAGTCCGATAATGGCCATCATTTACGGTCGACTTGGAGATAAGCTTTCAATGCCATTTAAGTTTGCTATTGGAATGGCATTGTGTTCACTTTCCTTCTTGGTGCTAGGTTGGAGTGTCAACTTTGCCAACGCAAATGGTATCGTTAGCTCTAACTGGTTGATCATTAGTTACTTGTTCCAATCACTTGGCGAGCTTCTTGTCTCTGGACTTGGATTGGCAATGGTTGCACAACTGGTTCCACAAAGGCTGATGGGATTTGCCATGGGGATGTGGTTCCTCACCTCTGCTACTGCTGCTGTCATTGCAGGATGGGTAGCAAGCTTAACCTCAGTGCCAAAAGGTGTTGAAGATCCGATACAAACGCTGACCCTCTATGGGGAGGTATTTAGTAAGATTGGCTATGCCACCGCCATCATTACTCTTGTTACTTTCTTTATCGCTCCGAAGTTAACAAAAATTTGTAATGGTGAAAATGAGATTAAGCTCGAAGAAGCACAAGCTTAATGCTCATCTAGGAACTAAAAAAGCGGCCAGTTTAGCCGCTTTTTTTATTGGTCTATTCCCTCACATCTCAGGAGTTCTAAGATACAACCCTCGTAAAACTGGGAGGAGCTCATCATCTTAACCTAACTTCTAGCGATTTTACTTGCCATAAAAATACAGATGCATATATAAGACTTCCCCGAGCTTTGGATTTGCTCTATTTTCCCCATAAAAATCAATGATTTTAATTTCGATCAGCTCCAATATACACCTTTATTTTGTGAGCATAAAACGAAACATGATTTGATTATGTCGGGATTCTCGGAAGGATAAAAACACAATGATAAAGGCAATATATGCAAAACAAAAACATCAAAGTTCTGATTCTCTCTCTCGCTTGTCTCTTTTCGACATCAACGATTTTAGCTGATCAAAGTGAGACTGATAGCTCAGCTAAACAATCAACTTTCAATCAGCAATTTGATAAAGCTTGGCAACTGAGCTTTGCTAAAGATTACGCAACATTAATTCAGTCCATCCCTGCTCCACTTACCGTCACTTCTGAAAAGGTCAAAGAGGCATTAAAAAAACACGGATACCGTAATATTGATCCAGATAAGGTCTATTACCACAGGTTTGACGGAGCAGAAAGTAGCCCTCGAACCTATAATGGCTGGCAACATCAAAATGAATCACCGCTTCAATCATATACGCTAACTCAAGCTGTGATGTTAAACGCATTCAACCGCTATAGAGACAGCTTTCCCGGAGATATCGATCTCTTCACTGGGATTTACACGCAAGATGCGACTGGACGATATTTTGATGAGCACAATGAAGTCAGGTTGCTCTCATCTAAGTTATGGGACATTGCGTACTATGAGTTAGATATTCAAAAGTCTTACTCAGAAGCTCTTCAGGCATTCTGGAGCAAAAACACCACTCGTTATACCCAACTGATGCGCGACGCTTACGTTTTTTCAGCATACCGCCAATACCATCACGGTTTACTGAATCAAGCTCAATATCAATTGGCAATGTCTTTGCTTTCGCCAAATCAGGCTAACGAAACTAATGTGTTTCGGTTTGATGTTTATGGCTATGACTCCACCGATATACTCCTGATAGAATCAAAACATGGTAAAGGTGGCCTAATTTACATTCCCGGTGCTCCCCAACCTTTTTATGCTTTCAGCAGTGAACGTCAGCTTAAAAAGCACCTATTTATGACCCTCAAAGATCCCAACAACCGTCAAGACCTGCAAAAACACTTCAGTCTCTATCTAAGACAAGACGGCACCTCATATTCTGGTGTCGATTCGGCTCTTAAAGGGTTTGCAACTAAAAAGTGGAGTGAAGACTACCTAATGATGAAACGTCATAGCATCACAGGTAACATCTTTGCGCGTCTAACAGAGCAAATGAAAGCTCGCTTGGTCAGTGATGGCGATACCATGATAAAATCAAACCAAGAGGCCCAACGAGACTACGTCCTTTCTGTTGCCTATAGCGCCATGACTGTCTTGCCTATTGTTGATTTTATTGCACCTGAGATAGGCCTTCCGCTAAATATAGCGCTCGGAGCCAGTCAGTTCGGCCTTGGCATCGATAAAGCCATTAATGGTGATACTCAACAAGAGCGCTTAAAGGGCACCAAGATGACGTCAATTAATGCCGCAATCATTGGTGCTTCAACAATATTACCCGCTCTTGCTCAGTATGGAAGAACACTTGCCGAAGTCACTACAACGGCAACAGAAGCGCTACCCAATAGTATTGTATTAAATCATGGTTTCCCAACCAGTGAGCTCGACGAATTCTCATCTATTCCCAAAATAGTCACTCACCCCCAAACCGGTGAAGAACTATTGGGCGTAAGGCTGACCAACAAAGATAAAGCCGTTCTCCTTCGTGCTGATGGGTTTGGTCATTATCGTGAAATAGACCCAGCCAGTGGTCGTTTAATCGAAGGAACACGAATCGTACGAACTGTCGACTTTGATACCGGCACACCGCAATGGTTAGATAATGGTGGCTTAAAAGGCGGGAATGATATAGACAGTGAAGTAAATTCAGGATCGATAAGTCAAACAAGCGATTTACCTGAGCTGCTTTTACCTGAAGATTTACCCCAGCGACCTGGAATGGGAGGTTCCGGTTATGCCGATATGACCGGCAGAGTCGATGATGCCTTAAGGGATTTCTTAGAACTCGAAGGAAAGGTTGACCCTTATGCGTATTTGACTGACGTAAAGAAACTTCATCAGGTCAGTATTGCGGCACAGGAAGAAATTAAAGCCGTTCCTTTTCTAGAAAGTTATGATCAAGAACTTACGGGCAGCCTAGTATACCGTGGGGACACACGCCTCCCAGACGAAATCTTTCACTCAGGCTTCAACCGTAAAGTCGAACCCGTTAAATTTGTTCGCTATGATCATCACTCTCGGGGAATACGAGGGGTAGTTTCGACATCAACCGACCAAGGTGTTGCAGTCGATTATGCTTTACATAATCAAAGGGGCTACGTATACGCGATACAATTAAACCACGGAGGCAAATCGGTTGATACCCTCCTCCGAGGCGAAACACTCCATGAAATCGCCACACTAAATGTGCCACCAGAAGACATTATGTTTGCAGTAGGTCCATTTACAGGAACAGAAACCTACTATCGAGACCTTATCGATGAACAGGAGCTAAGAACCGCCGAGCTTTTAATTAACCCTCATTCAACAGCCTCTGCTGAAGTTGCAGAAAAAGCGTTCGAAAAAATGAAAGCGACCTTGAAGTATCCACTCAGCCCAGAAATGTCATTTTCGGAAAGATACGCCAATAGAACGGACTTATTTTGGCATGAGGATGAGGTGGAGCTTGCCGAGCCTGCCGTGATGCATTAAGACATAATAAGTGATTAAAAATATATTGAGTAATCTACATCAAACTATGAAGTAGAGATAAAAGAGACATACCTCCCCCTTAACAGAGGGAGGTATTTTTATGTTTTTATTAATAATAAAAATTGAGCTCTGTTATAATTATACCCAAGTGGCTTCAAAGTGCAGGACTCAGAGCGATGCCACAATATTGTGTTCATGGAAAATAACACAACACACATAGTGCGCTACTAGACTGCTCCCGCTTACCATAAGGGATGCTTCCATAGTCCAGAGGAATATAATGTTCAGACTACTTCTCTTATTTATTCTTCTCTCATCAGCAAGCAGTGCTGAGCCGCTTTACTGGACTGCAAGTAAAGGAGGGCTTAAATATACGATTCTTGGCTCTATCCACGTGGGTGATAAAAGTATGTATCCACTGCCAAAAGCCGTATTTTCCCGACTAAAAAACAGTCACGGCCTGATCATTGAAGCCGATATTCGCAAAACCAGTGGGATTAAATATCCTCCCATAACCACGACGACTAAAGACGTTGTCGACACTCACTATTATAACGAGTTGGTCGGAATCGCTAACCTATTACGACTCGATATTAAAAATTTACTTCACAGCCCACCTTGGTCTGCAGCACTACAGTTACAAATGAAGCAATACGAATATTTGGGCTATACCGCTGTTGATGGGGTAGATATTCGTATCGTAGATAAAGCAACACTTTGGGATATTCCAGTGATGGGTTTAGAATCATTACAATTCCAAATTGATCTTTTTACCGAACAAGCGCAATCAGGCAAAGAATTATTGTTAAGCACCATTGACGAGTTTGACCATTCAGAAAGTACCATTCACTGTTTAATAAACAGCTGGAAGACCGGAGACCTTGATAAACTAGAGCGATTTGCCAATATCACTAAAATGCCCCCAGATTTACACCGAGCATTCCTTTCTGAACGCAATTTAAAGTGGGCGAATAAGCTCTCAGAGTCGACATGGTTACCTAAAAGAAATGGCCATTATTTCGTGGTCGTTGGGATGCTTCATCTGTTGGGAGAACAGAGTCTTCTCAAACTCCTCGAGAGTGATGGCTTTCGTATTACTCAAATCTCTAAAAGCTCACCGTCGAATTGCTCCTTTAAATATTAATGTATCTCTAGTCCCCGACCCTTTTCCTCACACCAAAAACGAAAAAGCCTCAGCAAATGCTGAGGCTAAAAATATGGTCGGTGAAGAGAGATTCGACGCGGCTGGGCTTCCTGACCCCGGCCCGTGTCTCACCCCAAACACGAACCCTATATCCCTAAAACGAAAAAGCCCCAGCAAACGCTGAGGCTAAAATATGGTCGGTGAAGAGGGATTCGACGCGGCTGGGCTGCCAGACCCCGACCCGTTTTCCTCACCCCAAAAACGAAAAAGCCCCAGCAAACGCTGAGGCTAAAATATGGTCGGTGAAGAGGGATTCGAACCCCCGACCCTCTGGTCCCAAACCAGATGCGCTACCAAGCTGCGCTATTCACCGAGTATTGGAAGTTGTCATGCTTCACAACGAGAGCGTATGTTACTTATTATTAGACTTTAAGCAAGCGTTTTTTATTAATTTTAGCCACTTTATAACCCTATGGTTGCAAAGCCATAAAAATGGAAAATGTGAACCAATGCACATGATAGTCTATCAGGTGCATATTTTAGTCTGTCCAATTGATCCAGATCAGTATTGAACTCGTCGCCAATATATATTCTAAGCTCGTCGCCACGTTTTGTGTTTCGGAGAAATTATGGACTTTTGGCTTGAGCTCCTGTTTGGTAATGCAATAGGTTTATCTTCGATGATAGTAATCTTCAGCGCCCTTGGTCTCTTATTCTTTTACGGGGGTTTCTTCGTTTACAAAGTGATGACTGACAAATCTCCTCACTAGAAATCGCTTAGCCCTATTTAAAAATAGATTTTCGCTATGCACCGAAGCAGACTTGTTCTCTGCTTCGGTTTTTTTATTCTCAATAAAAATTTGATCAAGTAAGATAGAACTCAAGTACAACCGCTATTTTACAAGTGAGATAATCAATATGTCTCAAGATGAAGATCTTGCTTTATTCAAAGCAATGATGGGTGATGTGAAACCCTTACAAAACGATACAGCACAACACACAAAAAAACATCAAACCACGAGCGCGCAACTTGCGAGAAGGGAGGCTGCGGTGTGTCTTCATGAGGACTCTATAGACGCACTTTCTCTTGATCATGCACCGGAACTAAAACCCAATGATATTATCGAGTTCAAAAAAGACGGCGTACAGGACGGTGTGTACAAAAAGCTCCGCTTAGGAAAATATCCGATACAAGCCAAACTAAATATCAACCAGAAGCCACTACGAATCGCAAGACAAGAGATGGTCCATTTTTTTAAACAATGTCTGGAGCTTGATATACGTACTGTCATCATAGTACACGGTAAGGGAAGAGATCTCGATAAACCCTGTTTACACAAGAGCTTTATCGCCCAATGGCTGAGCCAGATCAATGAAGTACAATGTGCCCACTCAACACAGCCTCATCACGGCGGTACCGGCGCGGTTTATGTACTGTTGAGAAAAAGTGCAGAAAAAAAACTTGAAACTAAAGAGCGGCATCAAAAGCGCTTGGGGTAAATTGACATATAGTGATAGTATCGCCAACCAAATAACCATCACTGACTTAAACATGCCGTTGTGAAACGTAACTCAGGTAATCCTATGACACAAAATCTTGCTAAGCGCCTCAACAAATACATCAGTGAAACTGGCTTCTGTTCCCGCAGAGAAGCGGATAAATTAATTGAACAGGGGCGAGTGTCAATTAATGATAGTGTTCCAGAAATGGGCACAAAAGTGATGCCTGATGATAAAGTGTGTATTGATGGTAAGCCATTAAGCCAGAAAGAAAAAACCATCTATATTGCGCTCAATAAACCCACGGGTATTACTTGTACTACAGAGCGTGATGTTCCCGGAAACATTGTTGACTTCATCGGTCATAAAAAGCGTATTTTCCCTATTGGTCGTTTAGACAAACCGTCCGACGGGCTGATCCTCCTGACCAATGACGGTGATATTGTTAACAAGATACTCAGAGCAGGCAATAATCACGAAAAAGAATATGTCGTCCGAGTAGACAAACCGATCACCAAAAAGTTTGTCGATCAAATGAGCTCTGGTGTCGAGATATTAGATACTAAGACGTTACCTTGTAAAGTTATCCAAGAAACCAAGTTCTCTTTTAGGATAACCTTGACTCAGGGGCTGAATCGTCAAATTCGCCGCATGTGTGAGGCGCTTGGCTACGAGGTGTTTAAATTACGTCGAGTTCGAATTATGAACATCTCACTCGATGGTATTCCGAATGGTCAATGGCGCTACTTGAGCGATCATGAAGTTACAGAAATTCTTTCTATGTGCGAAAGTTCCTCTAATACGGAAGAAGCTTCTCAGCGAGATGCCAAAGGTACCCAAATAAAAAGTGCTACTGATGCAAAACTTTTTGACAGTCGTGAAGAGAACAAAGCTTCCACCGCAAGAAGAAATCAGAAACAGCGCACATTTAAAGGCAGAAATGCAGACGAGTTTAGGCACGCGCCGAACTCGAAAAAGCGCCATCACGGTAATAAATTAGATAAAAACAATACGGCACGACCAAAAAACGATAAGTCGTTTTCTAAGAGTAAACCGACAGCCTTAGCAGGGCAAAGACTCAGTCTGAAAAGCAAAAAAAATACAGAGGCGTAGAGACTACGCCCCTAGCACTATCTATTGTGTTCCGAAGATCTTATCACCAGCGTCTCCTAGTCCCGGAACGATATACCCTTTTTCATTCAGTCTCTCATCAATTGCAGCGGTATAAAGCTCAACGTCTGGATGTGCTTTTTCCAGCGCCTCGATACCCTCGGGAGCAGAAACTAAAACCAGCACCTTAATATGCTGACAACCTTTTTCTTTGAGTAAATCTATGGTTGCAATCATAGAACCACCTGTTGCCAGCATAGGGTCAACGACTAAGGCAATACGCTCATCAATGTTGGATGCCAGTTTATTGAAATATGGAACTGGTTCTAACGTTTCTTCATCTCGGTAGATGCCGACGACACTGATTCTTGCACTCGGCATATGCTCAAGTACACCATCCATCATACCCAAACCAGCACGAAGAATAGGAACTACCGTCACTTTTTTACCTTTAATTTGGTCGACTTCTACTGGACCATTCCAGCCTTCAATCGTGACTCTCTCTGTCTCAAAATCTGCTGTTGCTTCATAAGTTAGTAAGCTACCGACTTCTGTTGCAAGCTCACGAAAGCGCTTAGTACTGATTTCACCTTCTCTCATTAAGCCAATTTTATGTTTAACAAGAGGATGTTTTACTTCAACAACTTTCATTTCCGTCTCCAGATATTAGGTAAAATTTAAATAAACTTCCGGATTATAAATGATTTGTTTTCCAATTTCCGCCCAAATATTGATAAAAAAACGCGCGCAAACGTTTGCTCTTTGTTGTGTACCACTGTTAGAATAGCGGCGTTTTTCATCTCTAAATTTAATCGAGGACCTACCTGTGAGTGCTGATAACACATCCTTAAGCTACAAAGACGCTGGCGTTGATATAGATGCAGGCAATGCGCTTGTTGATCGTATAAAAGGGGCGGTTAAACGCACACGCCGTCCTGAAGTTATGGGTGGCATTGGTGGTTTTGGTGCTTTATGTGAGTTACCAACTAAATACAAGCAGCCAGTGTTAGTTTCAGGCACGGATGGTGTTGGAACTAAGTTGCGCCTCGCTCTAGACATGAAAAAGCACGACACCATAGGTGTTGACCTCGTTGCTATGTGCGTCAATGACTTGATTGTTCAAGGTGCAGAGCCTCTATTTTTCCTCGATTACTATGCGACAGGGAAACTCGATGTCGATACGGCTGCCGACGTAGTATCTGGTATTGCCGATGGATGTGTACAAGCTGGCTGTGCATTAATCGGTGGTGAAACCGCAGAAATGCCCGGAATGTACGAGGGTGAAGACTACGATGTGGCGGGCTTTTGCGTTGGCGTGGCAGAAAAAGAAGATATTATTGATGGTTCTAAAGTTGGGGCAGGAGATGCATTAATTGCTGTCGGTTCGAGCGGTCCCCACTCAAATGGTTACTCACTGATCCGCAAGATTTTAGAAGTCTCTGGTGCCGATAAAAACGAAGAATTAGAAGGCAAAACCATTGGAGAGCATCTTCTAGAGCCGACAAAGATCTACATTAAATCTGCATTGAAAATGATAGCCGAACACGACATTCACGCAATCTCACATATTACTGGGGGTGGTTTTTGGGAGAATATTCCACGAGTGCTCCCTGAAGGAACCAAAGCTGTAATTAACGGTGAGAGTTGGCAATGGCCCGCTATCTTTAATTGGTTACAAAAGAAAGGGAATGTAACCACTCATGAGATGTACCGTACTTTTAACTGTGGCGTAGGCCTAATCATTGCTCTACCTCACTCACAAGCTCAATCAGCAGTCGAATTACTTAAAGCTGAAGGAGAGTATGCTTGGGTCATCGGAGAAATAGCGACTTCTAGCGACAGCGAAAATCAGGTGGAGATAAAATAAATTATGAAGAGCATAGTCGTTCTAGTTTCAGGCAGCGGATCTAACCTACAAGCCATTATAGATGCATGCCAAACAGACATCTCAAATGGTAAAGTTACAGCAGTATTTTCCAACAAAGCTAATGTTTATGCATTGGAACGAGCGAAAAAAGCAAATGCTGCCGCACATTTTTTAGACCCAAAAAGCTTTGAAACTCGCGACGCTTTTGACTCTGAATTAATGAAACAGATTGATGAGTACTCTCCTGACATCATAGTACTGGCTGGGTATATGCGTATTTTAAGCGCTGATTTTGTACGCCATTACATGGGTAAAATGATTAATCTTCACCCTTCCCTTTTGCCCAAATATCCCGGGCTCAACACTTATCAACGTGCAATTCATGCAGGGGACGAAGAACATGGAACCAGCGTTCACTTTGTAACGGAGCAACTCGATGGTGGGCCTGTCGTATTACAGGCAAGAGTCCCCATTTTTGAAGATGATACGGTCGAGAGTCTAACTGCACGTGTACAATCTCAAGAGCACCGTATTTATCCTTTAGTTGTTCGCTGGCTGGTTGAAGGAAGGCTTGAAATGAAAAGTGACAAGGAAGCTTGCCTAGATGGAAAGTTACTTGGGCCTCAAGGTTATGCTAGCGAGTAATACTTGTCTAATTATACCCAAGTAACCCTATGGTGCTTGGGTATCTATATAAGCACCTCTATAGCTCTTAGATATAATTAAGTTTATTAATAAAATTAATTATTAATTTTGACTAACAACAAATAACACAACTTCAAAATACCGCCTTACATTTCATAATAATAAAATAACAAACTTGTGACATTCAATGTAGACTATTCAATCAAAGAATATATTATCCATCTAAATAGCAAAACAAATACAATAATGTATTTCTCATTAATTAATACTAATTTAAATATTTATTAATTTAATAATTAAATTTAACTTTAAAATATAAACAAATAAAATAACGGATGAAATAATATGGAGATTTTCACTGGTATCTTTGCTTTATTAGTAGCATTATGTCTTTTCTCATTATTTAGCTTTAAAGCACCCAAAGGCAATGCTGCAATGAGCGGTTTAGCAGATGCTGCTATTGCGACTTTTCTACTTGAAGCCATTCATAAATTTGTTTTGGGTAATTTACTTGGCATTGACTATCTTGGTGAGCTAGGTAATACAATCGGTGGTATGGGAGGTATTGCAGCGGCTGCCTTAGTGATGCTTCGTATGGGCACTCCTCCACTTTATGCTGTTGTGACCGGATTATCTATGGCAAATCTTGGGATATTAGAAGGCTTTATTGTTGGCTACCTATTTACCTTTATTGTCCCCATCTTTAAGAAGTATTTACCTGAAGGTGTCGATATCATAGTGGGAGCTCTAACGCTTGCTCCTCTGGCAAACCTTTTTGGTACGTCAATCAGCCCTGCTCTTGATATGCTAATGGGAACTCTAGCAGATATGATCACAGAAGCTACACTTCTATCTCCACTAGCAATGGGCTTTATTCTGGGTGGCTTAATTAAAATGGTCTGTACTTCACCCCTAAGTTCTATGGCATTGACAGCTATGCTGGGACTGACAGGCCTGCCCATGGGTATCGCTGCAATGGCTTGTTTTGGAGGATCGTTTACTAATGGCGTTATCTTCCACAAGCTCAAGCTAGGTAAACTGAGCAATACAATCAGTGTCATGATTGAACCACTAACCCAAGCACATATAGTGACAAGAAATCCTTTGCCTATATTTATGTCCAATTTTCTTGGCGGTTCACTTGCGGGTATGACTGCTGCTTATCTGGGAATAGTGAATAATGCGCCAGGCACAGCATCCCCAGTACCTGGATTATTATCTTCTATTGCGTTTAACTCGCCCGAGAAGCTACTAATTGCCGCTTTAGCTACGGCGATCGCTGGTTTAGTCGGTGGCATTATAGGTCATAGAATTTATCTACACTTCTTTTCTAAACGTGTACCAATTCAAGCTTGCCCTGAATAAACTCTACAAATAAGTTTATACCCAAGTTTCTTCAAATCACTTGGGTATAAACCGTGAGATAAGAAGGGACTCAGCCCAACAAAATGACTTTTTTGAGTCATTTCAAACTACACCAACTGGATCACTTTATCGTGCTAACTGAGGCAGTATCATTAATCAACTAATTGAATATAAGGATGATATCAATGCTCAAAGTAAATGCACTATGTCTAGGTCTTCTCACTCTTTCTTTACCCCTAAAAGCCGATATTCTTAATTTAACATCACTAGAATGGCCCCCCTACGCAAGTGAAGTAGTTGAACAACAGGGAGCATCCGTTGCTGTAGTCAAAGCGGCCGTCGAAGCTATGGGACACGAGCTTAATGTTGAATTTTACCCTTGGGAGCGAGCTGTTCACCTCGCTAAGAACAAGCCTGATTACGCAGGTTACTTTCCCGAATACTACTTTGAAGCGGATGATTTATTATTCTCGCAATCCATAGGCACAGGGCCACTAGGCTTTGTCGAAAACAAAAGCAACCCTGTTACTTGGAGCTCTTTGAACGACCTGAAATCAATCAATATTGGTGTCGTACGAGGCTATGTTAATACAACTGAGCTTGACAATATGATCGCCAATCAAGAAATCAAAGCCGTTGCAGTGACCAGTGATAGCCGCAATATTTTAAAAGTCGCCGGTAAACGTATTCCACTGGCTGTCATAGACAGTAATGTCCTCGATTACCTTCTAAAAAGTGACCCAGATATCGCCTCAGCAAAAGATAAAGTAAAAATGAACAGTAAGCTACTCGAAGAAAAAGACCTATTCGTCGCGTTTGCTAATGATGAAAATGGCAAAAAATGGAGAACGATTATTAACCAAGGACTGAAAAAAATCGATAGTGAAGCGATTATGAAACGTTATTTCTCAAAGTGATTTTTCGCTATACCCCAGTGACCTCAACATGCAGGATTCGGAGCAATGCCAAGACGTTGAGTTTAAAAAAATAACCCAACGGAATAGTGAGTGGTTTTACGATGCAATCCTGCCTCTTGACGTCAATTAGGTCCACATTTTGAAGAAGTGTGTTCTTGAAGATGTGTGTTAATGCCCTGTTCATTTTATTTACGGTATGTTGGGAAAAAGCATAGGAGAAACCCAATGGATCTAAAGAATTTACTCAATCAAGCACTTAATTCCGATCTTATACAACAGGGTCAACAACAATTAAAAAAACCAAGTACTTCAAACTCTATAAAGTCTCTAGGTACAGGCGCGCTAGGTGGCGGGCTGGTAGGCATGCTAATGGGCTCAAAAAAGAGCCGTAAGCTTGGCAAAAAAGTGGGTAAGAATGCGCTCAAAATAGGCGGAGCAGCCGCACTGGGGGTACTTGCTTACAAAGTCTACAACAACTATCAAAGCAGTGAAAAATCTGAACAACACCAGTTTAATGAAAACGATCCTATCCACAATGAACTTATTCTTAAAGCTATGATTGCTGCCGCTAAAGCGGACGGTCATGTGGATAGTGAAGAGATGAACAAAATCCAATCGACTCTTGAGCAAGCAGGGGCTGAAGTACAACTCCAATCTTTGATTCACAGTGAGTTGAGCAAACCTCTGGATCCATGTGAAATCGCATCACTTGCACAAACCCCTCAGCAAGCGTCTGAAATTTATCTGGCCTCATTGATCATTGTCGATGAGGAGAACTTTATGGAAAAAGCCTATCTTGGCGAGCTTGCAAAACAGCTAAAACTTGATAGTGAAATAGTCTACCAACTTGAACAACAAATCAGGTAGTGGCTGTGAAAGGTTCATATTTGAACCTTTCATTCAACTTCAACGAAACTGTTTTGCTTCAACTAGGTAATCAAAGCCTGCATCTGAGAGCTTTTTTACTAGTTTCGCTTTATCAATGTCATAGAATTTCACCAAGTTATCCAGATCGCCAAACTCATCGCGAATTTTCATATTCACCATACTCAGCAAGATCACTGGATCCATAGACTCAAACTGTTCCAAATTCATTTTATTCTCTCAATATACAAATGGCTGCAAATCATCTCGAAAGGTCAACAGACCCTACCATAATCCTAACTGTGTGAACATCGACAGTAAAAAAACGCTGACCATTGGGTCAGCGCTTTTGATTTATCAGCCTATATTTTTTCGAGCGTTTTGGAACATACGCATCCAAGCACCATTCTCTCCCCATTCTTCAGGGGCCCATGAATTGGCTACCGTACGGAAAACACGTTCTGGGTGAGGCATCATAATCGTGACTCTTCCATCATCAGTGGTTAATCCAGTTATTGCATTTGGAGAGCCATTCGGGTTATTTGGGTACTGCTGGGTATGTCGACCAAAGTTGTCAACATATCTAAGTGCCACAGTGCCCGACGCTTCAATACTCGCCAAGTGCTGATCATCCCTAACCTCTACACGTCCTTCACCATGTGAAACAGCAATAGGCATTCTTGAACCTGCCATATCATTCAAGAAAATAGAGTCTGTTTTTTGCACTTCGACCAAACTGAAGCGCGCTTCAAATCGTTCTGATTCATTTCGAACAAAGCGTGGCCATAGTTGAGCACCAGGAATGAGTTCCTTTAAGTTGGACAGCATTTGACATCCATTACAAACCCCAAGAGAAAACGTTTCTTGACGATTAAAGAAGGACTCAAACTGATCGCGAGCACGTGTATTAAATAGGATTGATTTTGCCCAACCTTCGCCAGCTCCCAACACATCCCCATAAGAGAAACCACCACAAGCTACTAAACCATGATAGTCCCTAAGCTCTCCTTGACCAGAGAGGATATCACTCATGTGAATATCCGTTGCATCGAAGCCTGCTCTATCAAAAGCCGCCGCCATCTCAACATGAGAGTTAACGCCCTGCTCACGTAAAATCGCCATTTTAGGTCTCACACCCGTAGCAATATAAGGCGCTGCAATGTCTTCTTTAATATCAAAGTTCAGATCAACGTTAAGGCCCGGATCCGTATTATCTTGCTTAGCTTGATGCTCCTGATCCGCGCATTCTGGGTTATCACGAAGAGATTGCATCTGATGTGTCATCTCCGCCCAAATCGTACGCAGCTGTGTGCGACTACGCTCAAAGATGACGCTATCGCCACAGGCAATCTGAATTTTATTACTGTTGTCACCTTCTGCCACAACATGACCAATGACGTGCGAGCAATGATTTAGACCGTTTTTCGATAGTAACGATAGAACCGTATCCAAATGTTCGTTACTGACCTGAATCACAGCACCTAACTCCTCGTTGAAGAGTGCTGCCAGAGTGTCTTTACCCAAATCACTAATATCCGCTTTCACACCACAGTGACCAGCAAATGCCATTTCAGCTAGAGTGACAAACAAGCCCCCATCACCTTTGTCATGATAAGCAAGCATGAGATCTTTCTCTAACAAAGCTTGCGTGGCCTGATAGAAGCCTTTGAGTTGAGCGGCATCATCCACATCAGCACATTTGTCACCCAATTGTTTATACACTTGAGCAAGAGCCGTGGCACCAAGTCGGTTCTGACCATTGCCAAGGTCGACGAGGATCAGCGAAGTATCACCTTTATCACAACGCAGTTGTGGTGTAACGGTTTTACGAATATCTTCTACACGGGCAAAAGCGGTAATGATCAAAGATAACGGTGAGGTGACCTCTTTATCTTCACCATTGTCATTCCAACGTGTTTTCATCGACATCGAGTCTTTGCCAACCGGAATAGTAAGGCCAAGCGCCGGACACAACTCTTCGCCGACTGCCTTTACTGCCTCGTACAGACCCGCATCTTCACCAGGGTGGCCAGCAGGAGACATCCAGTTCGCCGATAGTTTGATATGTTTAATATCACCGATATAAGTTGCAGCAATATTGGTTATTGCCTCTCCGACAGCCAACCTTGCCGAGGCAGCAAAGTTCAATAGAGCTGCTGGAGTGCGCTCTCCCATTGACATCGCCTCACCATAATAAGAGTCGTAGCTCGCTGCCGTTACCGCACAGTTAGCAACGGGAACTTGCCAAGGTCCCACCATTTGGTCACGAGCAACTAAGCCAGTTACGCTTCTGTCTCCAATGGTAATTAGGAATGTTTTTTCTGCGACACTCGGAAGCCTTAATACACGATCTACCGCTTCATCTAGGCTGATGGCCTTTGTATCCAATGCTGGGCTATCAGCTTTCAACGTCTTAGCATCACGATGCATCTTAGGCGTTTTACCCAGCAAAATATCCATTGGCATATCAATAGGAGTATTCTCAAAGTGCGAGTCTTCGAGTTTAAGTTCCCGTTCCTCTGTGGCTATACCAACAACAGCATATGGTGCACGCTCTCTCTTACAGATCGCGTCGAATCTTGCCATGTCATCTGATGCCACGGCCAAAACATAACGCTCTTGTGATTCATTACACCAGATTTCTAGTGGACTCATGCCCGGTTCATCGTTAGGGACATCTCGTAATTGGAAAATCCCGCCACGCTCACCGTCGTCAACCAATTCAGGGAGCGCGTTAGATATCCCTCCCGCACCAACATCATGGATAAATGCGATAGGGTTGTCGTCACCTAATTGCCAACAGCGGTCAATCACTTCCTGACAACGACGCTCCATTTCTGGGTTTTCACGCTGAACAGAGGCAAAGTCTAAGTCTTCAGCCGACTGTCCGGAAGCCATAGAGGAAGCGGCTCCTCCCCCTAGACCAATATTCATCGCAGGGCCACCCAATACGATTAAGCTCGCATCTACTGGGATGGATTTTTTCTGTACATGCTCGTCACGAATATTGCCCATACCACCGGCTATCATGATCGGTTTATGATAACCACGCACCTCTTCACCAGCGTGAGAGTGCACTTTTTCCTCATACGTACGGAAGTAGCCCAATAAGTTTGGACGACCAAATTCATTATTAAATGCCGCACCGCCCAATGGACCATCAAGCATAATATCTAACGCATTGACGATACGGTCTGGCTTACCAAAATCGGTTTCCCAAGGCTGTTCAAAACCCGGAATACGCAAATTAGAGGTCGTAAAGCCAACAAGACCTGCCTTCGGCTTACCACCAATACCCGTGGCACCCTCATCACGGATCTCACCCCCCGATCCTGTCGATGCCCCCGGCCATGGAGAGATTGCGGTTGGGTGATTGTGTGTTTCAACCTTCATCAAGATATGTGCTTTCTCTTGGTGATAATCATATTGACGGGATTGTGGGTCTGGGAAAAAACGTCCAACTTCTGAGCCAACCATGACTGCTGCGTTATCTTTATAAGCAGATAGCACGTTATCAGGAGTAACCTCAAACGTATTTTTAATCATTTTAAATAATGACTTTTCCTGCTTGATACCATCAATTGTCCAATCAGCATTAAAAATTTTATGGCGGCAGTGCTCAGAGTTTGCTTGAGCAAACATCATCAATTCGATATCGGTTGGGTTACGTTCAAGTTTGCTGACAAAACTTTCTACAAGATAATCGATTTCATCTTCTGCCAGCGCTAAGCCGAGTGAAACGTTGGCTTCTTCTAGCGCAAGACGGCCGCCAGAGATCAAGTCAATTTCTGATACAGGGGCTGGTTCTGCTACTTGAAATAGTGCGTTTGCAGAATCTAAATCAGTGAAAACCACTTCCATCATGCGGTCGTGAATGAGGGCCTTTAATTCAAGTAGTTGAACATCCGATAAATCAGACCAAGTCTCAATGAAATATAATGTGCCACGTTCAAGGCGAACCACCTTATCTAACGCACAATTTTTCGCAATATCGGTTGATTTCGATGACCAAGGAGAGATCGTTCCTGGACGAGGAGTCACTAAAAGCTGCAAGCCGATTGGCTCATGTTCTTCAATCGATGGACCATAAGTGAGCAGTTGCTCCAGTTTGTTGACTTCAGACTCATTGAGCTCAGCAGATAACTCAGCAAAATGAGTAAATTCTGCATAAATCCCTGTGACGGGCAGATTTAGCTCACGACAAAGCTTAAGTAGCTTGTTGACACGAAACTCAGACAACGCGGGGGAGCCACGAAAAATTCTCATATGCTTAGGTCTCTCATACAATTGATTAAGTGATATTGGCATAAGCACGCAGCTTATTCTGAACTTATGCCAATCTCACCTCTTCATCTGCGAGCGCATTATAAAGCAAATAAATTTGTGATGTAACACCAAAAGCAACCGTTTGCGTCATTTTTTTCTCCAAGTTTGAAATCGCGCAGAAATACTAAACTTATTAAGTTTCTCTATCATTGATGCTGAGAGGCTTTGCCTTCTGGCAACACTCTGATATAACTGCTCCGTTAGATATGTGAGAAAAAACGCGAATGAATAAACACCCACTAATGTATGGTAAATGGCTCTGTCTAGCACTGTTCGGTGCTATCTTTCTATCAGGCTGTCAAATTGAATCACAACCTAAGAGTGAGCTTGATAGGATTAAAGAACGCGGCATTCTTCGTGTGGGCACGTTAAATAATCAGCTTTCCTACTACATTGGTCCCAATGGCCCTGCGGGTCTTGATTATGAACTGGCACGTGAGTTTGCTAATCAGTTGGGTGTTCAACTAGAAATGAAACCTGCTTATCGAGTATCTAGCCTGTATCCTGCTCTGAGAAAGGGAGATATCGATATTATTGCGGCTGGGCTTACTCAGTCACCGGAGCGAGTATCTGCATTTAGGCCTGGGCCCGCGTATTACTATGTGAGCCAACAAATGGTGTACAAGAAAGGGAACTGGCGGCCACGCAGTATTTTACATTACCTGAAGAATCAAGCTGGTCTTATTGAAAAAAACCAAGGACAAGCAATATTAAGTGTCGTCAGTGATCCGCAGTTTGACAGTACCTTAAGTGATATTCAAAACAAGTATCCTGAGTTTTCCTATCATATCACTCAAGATGCAGACGTGAACGATCTTTTAAAATCTGTCTCCCAAGGTGAATTAAGATTTACTGTTGCCGACTCCGTTGAAGTCTCTTTATCTCAACGTATTTATCCTGATATCGCGATTGCATTTGAGCTTACAGAAGACCAACCCATCTCTTGGTTCTTGCGCCGCTCTCAAGACGAAAGTCTTTATGGGCTCTTGATCGAATTCTTTGGCGGAATAAAACAATCAGGCCAACTCGCCTCTTTGGAGGAGAAGTACATAGGTCACATTGGTAGCTTTGATTATGTTGATACTCGAGCGTTCATACGTGCTTTAGGTACGACACTTCCTATGTGGGAACCATTATTTAAAAAATACTCAAATGAATTTGATTGGAGACTGGTAGCCGCATTGGCTTATCAAGAATCCCATTGGAATCCCAAAGCCAAATCTCCGACAGGTGTCCGAGGTATGATGATGTTGACACTCCCTACTGCAAAAAGTGTCGGAGTAAAAAGTCGCCTTGATCCGGAACAGTCTGTCAGAGGTGGGGTTGAGTATCTGCGCAGAATGGTAAAACGCATACCAGACTCTATTAATCAGCATGAAAAGATTTGGTTTGCTCTTGCGTCTTATAATGTCGGCTATGGACACGTTATGGACGCAAGAAGACTAACCAAACAACAAGGAGGCAATCCTGACTCTTGGGCTGATGTGAAAGATAGACTTCCCCTTCTTCGGCAAGCGAAATACCACATTAATACTCGGTATGGATACGCACGCGGAGACGAAGCACGAAATTACGTAGAAAGTATTCGCCGTTACTATCACAGTATTATCGGCCACATTGAAAGTCGTGTAGCAAAAAATGATGACACCAGCATGGACGATATAGAGGTGATATCTCCTCCGGTTATAGAAACAATGCAAGAGTCAAACGATGACAGTGTGCCGATTCCTGATGTGCAGAGCCATCGAACTCAAAACCCCTAACACTCAATGACTTCGAGGAACCTAGGTCTCTGACTTGAAATTCCCCGAAATGACCTCATATCCTCGTTGAAGTCATTTCACTACTTTTAGTGTTCCAAAACATTTTAGGCTTTGAAACTTATCAAAGCCTTTGATAAGGTATTGAATAAAATAAATAAATTAATGAGTTAGGTAATAATGAAACGTAAAATGCGCTCAAAACGACTCAACAAGACAGTCGCAGCCAATCGACGTAAGCGCATGTTGAGTAATAATAAAAAGAAAGTCATCGCACGCCACCGTGCCTTTATGCAACTTATCTCTCAATAAAGCATTACTTCGCAAACACTTTCTCTATATAATCCGTATAAGAAGGTGTTTGCACTACCTCTAAACCAACTAAAGCATCATGCTTTGTTTTTTGATTGACTCTTTTTCTCTCGCTGCTCTTCTCGGCGGCGCTTAAAAAAACTCTGTAGTTGAGTCCGACATTGATGTTCAAGAACTCCTTTTTCAATGTCAGCATAATGGTACGCAGCTTGGTGTTCAAACAAATTCAGTACACTGCCCGCCGCTCCGGTTTTTTTATCAAATGCACCAAACACAATCCGTTTTACGCGACTATGAAGTAAAGCACCAGCACACATTGGACAAGGCTCTAGCGTGACATAAAGCGTCGTATCGTTGAGACGATAGTTTTCCAAGATCTTCCCCGCTTTGCGTAGCACCTCGATCTCAGCGTGGGCCGTTGCATCATGAGTGCTGATAGAACGATTCCATCCCTCAGCAATGATCTCCCCATCTTTGACCAATAATGCCCCCACTGGAACCTCACCTTCCTGTTCTGCTTTGTGCGCAAGTTCAATTGCCCGGCGCATAAAATGTTCATCTTGTGGGGTAAATTTAGAATCAGACAAAAAAACACCAAAATATGTTGTATCGATATAATAGCGAAGTGTACCTAGTGATAGCCAAAGTCGCTAGTTAAATCCGCTTCGTGATCAGCATACACTGATAGCATTGTGCGTGCGCTGACAGTGTGAGTTTGACCTTTTCGATCAAGCCATTGCGCTGATATGATGATCTCTTTTACTGATAAGAACGGCTCATTGATCTGCCAAACCAAATGAAAAGGAGGAAAAGAAGTATCCTCACCCGTTGTTATCCCCAACGCATCAAAATGTGTTGAGGAAGCTATCCGACTAGCTCGCCATATTTCAAGCTTATCCTCAATCAAGTGAAAAGCCTCAACTTCTTGTATGGCAAGTTCTCCTCTTTGTTCAATAAAGGTCTGCATGTTTATCAGAGCAAAAATAGCAATACTCATTACAACAATAGACACTTGTACTTCAATGAGAGTAAAGCCCTCATACCTAAAACGCAAACCAGCCCCCTGGTTGCCACTCGAGCACTTTTGACCGCTCAAAAGGATGGGCACTCGCCCGATACTCAAACACCCCAATGTCCTTAAATACCGCCTCAACTCCTAACGCATCGATATATATGCCACCTTTTGGAGCGAAATGCCCCTCTGAAAAATAAACGGTCTTGTCTGAGAGGTCGGCCTTGATTTGTGGGTAAAAACGCACGCTTTTCCAGACTTCATTAAGCGTTCTATTTTGGGCTATCGTGGTGTCGATTAAATAAAACATAGAACCAATAAATTCATGTTCACCTATCGCGGCGAATATGCCTCCTTCCACAACCAGTGAAATCGGCTTATAGGAAGATATCGGGCTATCAATAAGGCAATGTCCATTCACCCATACACGAGAGTAACCCAATGATATCAGGCGATTGATTATCGACGCACACTGGTGCGCCTGCTCAAGGTTGGTAATATTTACCAGCCGAAACTGACGCTTCAATTGACGAATACTTGAGGGACTTTTTGCTTGTAAAAAATACGACGAAAAAGGACTTATGGTGAGATCTTGGACAAAATCTTTTGCAAATCCGTGCTGAGGGTTTTGAGTAGAATCATGTTGGCGCAATGTCGTCCTGTGGCTGGACGTACATTCCCCTTCAAACTGCGGATATGGACCATTAACAGCAGGTTGCTGAGTTAACAACTGAGCAGAGGGCCTTCCTCCTTGTGAATACTTCACCTCGTCCAGAAAACGAACACTTACACACGGAAATAAACCCGATTGTCGGGGGTACCTCAAGGTGTCTGGCATAAATTCTACCTGCCCAATAAAGTGCGCCTTGGCATTCAACACTATGACTCCCTCTCCGACTTTAGGCCCATAATGAAAACGTCTGCTGATGTTGTAAGCATTATCTTTCGCATGAATCAACCCTCTGCCATCCGGCTCCTGACTCACGTCAAGTTGAGTCGACACTAGGCTGGTTAGGCATTGGCTATCTGAGATGATCTTGTCAAACCTTGTATGTTGTTCAAATGCAGAAAAAGTATGCTGCTGTAAATAAGCGTACAGACATTCTATCGCACCCTCCGCGCGCCAATGTGACTGACGCAATTTAATGAAATTCTGAGCGCGTTTCATCTGGTAAAGCGATGCTTTAAAAGTAGCAAAACTCACCATTACCATGACAAAAGTAACCATCATGGTCATCATTAAAGTCGCCATACCTTGGACATGAAAGTACCGCCTCATCATTCGCTATTCCTGATAAAAACAAGCGTGTTGACGTCATATTTAATCTTAGGATTGGACACGAGATAGCTGGAAATTGACATTGAAACAAGCTGTTGAGACACCGAACTCTCGGTATAAGGAATAGCGGCAAGCTCAAACTCATAAATTCCAACTTGGTTCGGATCAAAGAGGTTAAAACAATTTCCCATTCTTCCTGAGCGTTTCGCTTGGTCAAGTGTTAGAGCAGACTGGGACATTTTTTCACAAATCAGTAACTGTCCATTATTTGTTCTTTCCCCACTGTTAATGCTTTGCTCATTATTAATTCGTTGTCGACCTTCAGTTTGTTGCCATTTAAAAACAACATGGCGATACGCTTGCTCTTCTTTAACCCAATAACGGTAGGCCAAAAGGTGCTTGTCGACATAAACCGTATCTGCTATCCCGGCAAGCGTCGCTCTCCCTTCTCTGCCAGATCCATAACCCGCCCTTTGCACATCCTGTTTAATCTGTTGCACCACACTAGAAACGCTCTCCACTAACACTAGGTTATGTGCACGATTGGTTCCCACTTTTAGGCTCGAAACCAATAATAATGTCAAGCTTCCAATCACCCCCACAGAAAGCAAAGAACTGATCAGTAACTCTAATAACACGGCACCTTTTTGAGAGGGATTAACGACACTTTGGATAGCCATAAAACGACGCTCCCAAACCACATATCATGACTCTATTGCCGCCAAAAGAGGTGGTTAGACGCAGCTTATTATTGGGATGCTGAACAGGATAGAAATAAAAGCTGCCGGATTTTACTCGGCCACGGTAGCCAGTAAAATAGAGTTTGTCCGCAGTATAATTCCACTCAAAAGTCAGCCCAGTAAATCGCTCCATATCAAACTCACGTAAAGTCTCGCCTTGTCCCCGCTTCTCAGATTCGGTCAATACAAGAGCAGACTTACTTTTTAACGAAGGTGGGGAAATATGAGTAAGATGAATCCATAAAATTCGATTGCGCCAAATGGCTTCCGAACGCGCAAATAACAGAAAACTTGTTAATTCGCTCGCTAACGCCCTCATCTTAGTACTGGTATACAAAAACTGTAAGTTGGGTAAAGACAAGGAAATAATTAGACTAACAATAGCGATAATGATAACCAACTCTAATAGAGACAGACCGCGAGCCATTTCCCACTTCCTTTTGAAAACTTAAATGCAATGTTTTTAATAGCTTGCATACAAGATATCAGCTAATGAAAATAGTGAACTGGAAATCTAGGAGGGGTTAGATATGTTTATGGAAAAATACTATCGAGCAACATTAAAACAAATTAATAAAGTGACCCTGATCGAAGTAGTCTGCACTGTTTTAATCCTCATCATTCTCGCCGCTCTTATGTACCCAAATTATCAAAGTTATATTCTTAAAGCACATCGAATGTCGGTGATGAGTGATTTGACTCAACTGCAATTGGAGCTAGAGCAGCATCATCAAAATAGCTATCTAGCGATATCAAACACTCTTATCGGAGCTGATGGCATTTGCCATCTATGTAAAACTGAACCGGAGAGATTTGCGCTATCGATTTTGGTAAAGGAATACGGCTATTCCATTGTTGCTCAGGCAAAAGGCGAACAACTCAACGACCACTGCTCGGGAGAGTCTTATCAGTATTTAAGCCTTAATCATCGGGGAGAGACTTTTCCAGAGCATTGCTGGTAGAAAAAAGCCTGCAAATTGCAGGCTTTAGAAATGAATTAGCTAGTCAGATCATCAAAGAATTTTTTGACACCATTAAAAAAGCCTTCAGACTTCGGTTTATGCTTTGTTGCCGCATCACCACCGCAAGATTCCTCAAACTCTTTTAGTAACTCTTTTTGACGAGCACTTAGCTTAACTGGGGTTTCCACAACAAGTTTGACAATAAGATCACCAACGCCACCACCGCGTACGCCTTTAACCCCTTTGCCACGCATGCGGAACATACGACCAGTTTGGGTTTCTGTAGGCACTTTCAAATTGACACGTCCATCAAGTGTTGGAACTTCTACTTCGCCACCCAATGCTGCCATCGCAAAGCTAACAGGAACCTCACAGTATAGGTTATTACCATCACGCTCGAAGATATGATGCTCTTTCACATGTACCTGAACATATAGGTCACCTGCTGGCGCGCCCATTTCTCCAGCTTCACCCTCACCAGATAGGCGAATACGGTCACCCGTATCAACTCCTGCTGGGATTTTTACGCTCAAGGTTTTAGTCTTCTGCTTGCGTCCTTGTCCATGACATACATTACATGGATCTTTGATTATCTTGCCTTGACCGTGACAGGTTGGACAGGTTTGCTGAACCGCAAAGAAACCTTGGCGCATTTGAACTTGGCCGTGACCATGACACGTTCCACACGTCTCCGCACTGGTGCCTTTTTTCGCACCGCTCCCATCACATGTATCACAATGAACCAAAGTTGGAACTTCGATTTCTTTCGATACGCCGCGAACGGCTTCTTCTAGCGTCAGTTCCATGTTGTAACGAAGGTCGGCACCTCGTTGAACACGTTGGCCGCCACCACCACGTCGGCCACCACCAAAAATATCACCGAATACATCACCAAAAATGTCACCGAAATCAGCACCGCCGCCACCAAAGCCGCCGCCGCCCATGCCACCTTGCTCAAATGCTGCGTGGCCATATTGGTCATAAGCTGCCTTCTTTTGAGGGTCGAGTAGAATTTCGTACGCTTCTTTTACTTCTTTAAATTGCTCTGCAGCGCTGTCATCACCCTGATTTCTATCTGGGTGGTATTTCATTGCTAGGCGTTTATACGCCTTTTTAATATCGCGCTCTGATGCATCTCGGCTTACGCCAAGTACTTCATAAAAATCACGTTTAGACATGTTTTTCGTCACCAATGTAGTACTGCAAATGACCGCCAACTTGGGCGTCATTTATGGTTTATATCATCCTAGATAAACACTCAAGTCTTGAGAATATTTATCTAGACTGACAGTCTAAATGACAAACATACGGGCGTGTGAGTCTCCTCAAACGCCCGCATAATCGGTTGTTTAATCAGTATCGAGACTTATTTTTTCTCGTCTTGAACTTCTTCAAACTCTGCATCAACAACATCATCTTGCTGTTTAGCTTGCTCGCCACCTTCAGCGCCCTGCTGAGCTTGAGCTTGTTGCTGAGCGATTTCCATTAGCTTTTGAGACGCTGCCATTAGAGCTTGAACTTTCGCATCAATGGCTTCTTTATCTTCGCCCTTACGCGCTTCTTCTAGTTCAGTAATCGCTGCTTCGATTTTCTCTTTTTCGTCTGCTGGAAGTGCATCACCTGCTTCTTCAACTTGCTTACGAGTACCGTGAATCATTTGGTCAGCTTGGTTACGTGCTGCTGCAAGCTCTTCGAACTTTTTGTCCGCTTCTTTGTTTGCTTCAGCTTCTTGAACCATTTTCTCGATTTCATCGTCGCTTAGACCGCCTGAAGCTTGGATTGTAATCTTCTGCTCTTTACCAGTCTGCTTATCTTTTGCAGATACGTGCAAGATACCATCCGCGTCAAGGTCAAACGTGACTTCGATTTGAGGCATACCACGAGGTGCAGCTTGAATGCCCTCAAGGTTGAATTGACCAAGAGATTTGTTATGCATCGCTTGCTTACGCTCACCTTGCAACACATGGATAGTTACCGCATTCTGGTTGTCTTCAGCAGTAGAGAATACTTGATTCGCTTTAGTTGGAATCGTCGTATTTTTCTCAACCAACTTAGTCATAACGCCGCCCATTGTCTCGATACCGAGAGATAGAGGGGTTACGTCAAGAAGAAGAACATCCTTCACGTCACCAGCAAGAACACCACCTTGAACAGCAGCACCCATTGCAACAGCTTCATCTGGGTTCACATCTTTACGAGCTTCTTTACCGAAGAACTCAGCAACTTTAGACTGAACCATTGGCATACGAGTCTGACCACCAACAAGAATAACATCAGTGATGTCACCAACTGACAAGTCAGCATCCGCAAGAGCAACTTTTAACGGCTCTAGAGAGCGTTGAACAAGATCTTCAACCAAAGATTCTAGTTTCGCACGAGTAACCTTAACATTCATGTGCTTAGGACCTGTTGCATCCGCTGTCACATAAGGTAGGTTAACGTCTGTTTGAGAAGTAGAAGAAAGCTCAATCTTCGCTTTTTCTGCAGCTTCTTTAACACGTTGCATTGCTAGAGGATCGTTCTTAAGATCGATGCCTTGCTCTTTCTTAAATTCATCAACCAAGTAGTTGATCAAACGAGTATCAAAGTCTTCACCACCAAGGTGAGTATCACCGTTAGTCGCTAGAACTTCAAAGGTCTTCTCGCCTTCGACTTCATCAATCTCAATGATTGAGATATCGAATGTACCACCACCAAGGTCGTAAACTGCGATAGTGCGGTCGCCGCCTTTCTTATCTAAACCATAAGCCAGAGCTGCTGCTGTTGGTTCGTTGATGATACGTTTTACTTCAAGACCTGCGATACGACCCGCATCTTTTGTTGCTTGACGCTGAGCATCGTTGAAGTAAGCAGGAACCGTGATTACTGCGCCAGTTACTTCCTCACCTAGGAAGTCTTCTGCCGTTTTCTTCATCTTTTTCAAGATTTCAGCAGAAACCTGAGGAGCTGCCATTTGCTGGCCTTGCGCTTCAACCCAAGCATCGCCATTGTCTGCTTTTACAATTTTGTAAGGCATGATTTCAATATCACGCTGTACTTCTTCGTCTTCAAAACGACGGCCAATCAGACGTTTGATTGCAAATAGGGTGTTGGTTGGGTTTGTAACCGCTTGACGTTTCGCTGGTTGACCAACTAATGTCTCACCATCTGTATATGCAATTACTGATGCTGTAGTACGCTCGCCCTCGGCGTTTTCAATAACGCGTGGCTTATCGCCGTCTAATACAGCAACACATGAGTTAGTAGTACCTAAGTCAATACCAATGATTTTACCCATCAGGCTATCTCCGAATAAATTTCTATTTTCGTTTTGCTATAACCCCTATATGGGGGTGGAGAATAGGGTTTCAACCCTAGCTCACAAACAAAAATAATGATGTTTGTTTGTCTATGCACCATAGATAAGGGCTGGAAATAGGTTTTCAAGGGCTAACATAAAAAAAATGATAATTTTTTCAGTATTTTTATCGGTAGGAATTTATGGCGGTCGTTGCAAGGGAAATTAAGAAAGTCTCCTAATATCAGATTACTACAATAAAATATTTCTCTCGTTAAAATAAAAAACGAGGCAAATCGCCTCGTTTTATTGAATTAATGATGCATTAAGCTTTCGCTGTCTCAGCATTCGGCGAATCCGCTTCTTTGCCGATTTCACCTTCACTTTTTGCAACGATAGTATTCACAGCCGTATCGCCAACAACGTTAGAAGACGTACAGAACATATCATTGATACGGTCTACAGCAGCGATAATCGCCAAGCCTTCTGGTGGCAAGCCCAATTGGTGAAGAAGAACACCAACCATAACCACACCGCCACCTGGAACACCACCAGCACCGATAGAAAGAAGCAAGATAGTCAAACCAAGCGTAAAGATATCTGCTGTATTAATTGGCTGGCCGAAAGCATTAGCAACGAAAATAGTGGCAAGCGCGATGTATATCGATACTCCAGACATGTTCATCGTCGCACCTAATGGAACACCGAAACCGGCAACTGACTTAGAAACGTGAAGTTTCTCTGTCAGAGTACGCATCGTCACTGGAATTGTCGCATTAGAGCTTGCTGTCGACAGTGAGAAGAGAATTTGCTCACGGATTGCTCTCAAGAACACTTTTGGTGATGTGCCCGTTGCAATACCGACTGCCGTTGGATAGAAAACAAATATCCAGAAGACCAACATTGAGACAACCAAAGCAACATAACCAGCAACCGACATAAGCGTGTTGGCATCAAGAGTTGCACCCAATTGAATCATAAGAGCAAATACACCATAAGGTGCCAAACTCATAACCAAGCCAACAAGCTTCATCATGATTTCATTGGCCATCTTGAAGGTGCGAATCGCTGGACCACCGCGCGAATCCAATGCTTGGATTGCTAACCCCGTCAGAATTGCCATGAAGATGATCTGTAGCATATCACCACTTGCAAAAGCTTGTACTGGGTTACTTGGAACGATATTCACTACCAAAGAGAATATGTCAGGCGTTTCAGTTGTCGTCAGTTTAATGGTTTCAGATACCGTGCCTGCTAGATGCGCATCTGAGCCAGGTTGGAAAATAACACCAACGGTCAGAGCGGCAGAAATAGCAATAATGGTATTAAAGATGTAAAGAGCAAAAGTTTTACCACCAAGGCGTCCAAAGGAACCTATGTCCTTTAAGTCGACGATACCACAGACGATAGACACGTATACCAAAGGTACAACGAGAAGTTTGATTAAAGATACAAACATGCCTCCGGCACCCTCGGCGGCACCGAGAAGGTAAGTATCAAATAGGGCTATGTCACTAAATAAGTACTGGATCGCGGTCCCAATCAGTAGACCAGCAAACAAGCCTACAAATATCTTGCTTGAAAGCGATTTATCCATCATTCATCTCCAGAATGTTGTGTTTTTAATTTATGTTTATATAGTCAATTGCGCTCATTTTTTCGGCGCAGGTCGCACATAATACACACAAAGGTTGCGAAATAAAGAGTTTGTTTACGATATTGTTAATAGGGTATCAATAGAGATATCTTTTAGCTCATAAAACAAACAAAAAATAATTCACTGAAGCAATAATGGATTTCTGTTGATAAAAAAAGAGAGGCCGAAGCCTCTCTTTGCTAACTTAATCGGTGGGTTATTTTGCAACCATAACCATTGCAGGGCGGATAACACGGCCATTGAGCTCGTATCCTTTTTGCATCACAAACATTACCGTGTTGGGTTCGTGATCAGGACTTTCCTGAATCGACATTGCTTGGTGCATCTCAGGGTTAAATGTTTCACCCTCAGGGTTGATTTCTTTAAGGCCAAACTTAGATACGGTATCGACAAAAGTTTTATGCGTTAATTCCACACCTTCCAACAAAGGTTTAGTGGCTTCATTATCAGTATCTGCAGCTTGAATCGCGCGTTCTAGGTTATCAATAACAGGTAGCAGCTCTTCTGCAAACTTATTCAACGCGTATTTACGCGCCTTATCGATCTCGCCTTCTGTACGACGACGCATATTTTCAACTTCTGCCTTAGCACGCAGTACTGAGTCCTGTTGCTCTTGTACCTTTGCTTCACTAGTCAATAACGCCGCTTCTAACTGGGCAACTTTACCCTCTTGCTCATCGAGTTCGGTTTCTTCGTTCCATTCGATATCAGCATCAGTACCTACAACTTCTGCCTCTTGTTCAGCCTGCTGCTGTAGTTCTTCTTCTTTGATTTTGTTTTCTTCAGTGCTCATGATATCTCCAGAGTCTCTCCATCCTTCCTCAATACCTCACGTTTATGGCATTAGGATACACAAAAATTCGCAAAATTAGTTAACTTGCCATTATTATGGGGATGAAGATTGTCGATTCAAGCCTAACGGGTATGGAAAAACTATGAAAAAACCTTTTGAAGTGATCGCCATCGTTGGAAAACCACGAGATCAGAAAGCCATAACAACCCATAAAGAGCTATATCATTGGCTAAAAAGTGAAGGTTATGATGTTTATCTTGACGACCGTTTGGCAGACATTTGCGACGATATTCCGCAAGACGCCTTTGCTAGCCTCATTGAGCTTGGCAAAATTGCCGATCTAGCCATTGTGGTTGGAGGAGATGGGAATATGCTCGGTGCTGCTCGGGTATTATCACGTTTTAAAATATCCGTTATCGGGGTGAATCGAGGAAATTTAGGCTTTTTAACCGACTTGGATCCGGAAAACTTTAAACAACCGCTAATGTCTGTGCTTAAAGGTGAATACATCGAAGAAGAACGTTTTCTACTTGAAGCCGAAGTTCATCGACATGGACAAGTTAAAAGCCAAAATGCCGCCCTAAACGAGACGGTGCTCCACCCTGGACAAGTTGCTCATATGATCGAATTTGAGGTCTATATTGATGAGAGCTTTGCCTTTTCGTTACGAGCTGATGGTTTAATTGTTTCGACACCAACAGGCTCCACGGCTTATTCACTCTCGGGAGGCGGTCCAATCTTATCACCAAGCCTGAATGCGATTTCGTTAGTCCCCATGTTTCCACATACATTGTCGAGCCGACCTCTGGTTGTCGACAGCAAAAGACGCATTAAGCTAGTCGTTTCTCCAGACAATCGTGGAACTCAAGAGGTCAGCTGCGATGGTCAAGTCTCTTTACCTGTCTCTCCGGGAGATGAGGTTCATATTTATCAAAGCCCAAATACGCTCCACCTTATCCACCCTAAAGATTACAACTACTACCACGTTCTGCGTAATAAACTTGGCTGGTCTAGTCGTCTGTTTTAAAAAAAGGCCTGATGGTTACCCATCAGACCTTACTATCCAAAACTCAAAAGTTTGAGATGATTATTTTATCACGCCACAAACAATTCTTGCGCCGCCACCACCGAGTCTCGCCGGGTGATCAGAGTGGTTATCACCACCAGCGTGAATCATCAGCGCTCGGTTGGTCACATCTGAACTTTTTGTCCTTGGCTTAGAAAGCTCAACCCTTGGTGCTAAGACTGGCTGAGTCGCAGTACCACTGGCATCAACATACAATGCAGGCAAGTCTCCTAGGTGATTGTCGTCAGACCATGGCGTTCCATGTTGATCTGTGCCTTTTGGATCATAGTGACCGCCGGCCGCACCACCAAGGATGGTCTTAGCATTTTTTACAACACTGTCACAAGATGCATTCTCGTGAAGATGAAAGCCATGAACCCCTGCGGGTAGACCTTTTAAATCAGGTGTGAAGACTGCTCCGTACTCACTTTTCGTAATGGTAACAGTACCAACAACTTGGTTAGATCCCAAATCCACCATTTCAACGGTTACTGGTTTTGCAAACGCTCCAACAGAAAAAAGAATCGCTAGTGTGAGAATCTGTTTTTTTATCATAGGATGATATTCACCTTTCGTTATCTATAGGTAACTGTGTCCCTACCTCTTTGCCAATTATTGACGTTATCATCCTGTATTGGCTGGCACTGTAACTCAAATCTATGAAAAACCCCTAACACTATTTTTCATTTTTGTTTGTTATCTTTTTTTCAAGAAGAACACTGTTTTTTATAACTCGTTGTTGTCACGTCTGAAAAACTGCTTTTCGCTACAAATAACGTCACCATGTAAAGAAAACCAAGTGCTTATTTTTTAGCCAACCCATCGACATTTTAAACCGATAACGTCGCGTTTTGGGTGGTAAGTCCTGCTGTTCGTTACCCGAATCACCCTGAGGTGTAAGATTCAAAGAAAATGGCTTGCCTGTATGCAAAACAACATAATTTTGGTCTGGAAGTCTAAATCAAACACCAAATCACCGTGTGTTTAAAAAAAGGCCTGATGGTTACCCATCAGACCTTACTATCCAAAACTCAAAAGTTTGAGATGATTATTTGATCACGCCACAAACAATTCTTGCGCCGCCACCACCGAGTTTCGCTGGGTGATCAGAGTGGTTATCACCACCAGCGTGAATCATTAGTGCTCGGTTCGCTACGTCAGAAAGTTTAACTCTAGGCGCTAAAACTGGCTGCTGCGCAACACCACTGGCATCAACATACAACGCAGGTAAATCACCTAGGTGGTTATCATCAGACCATGGCGTTCCGTGTTGACCTGTACCTTGTGGGTCGTAGTGGCCACCAGCTGCACCGCCGAGAACGGTCTTACCGTTTTTTACCGCGCTGTCACAAGATGCATTTTCATGAATGTGAAAGCCATGAACCCCTGCAGGTAAACCTTTTAGATTCGGCGTGAAGACCGTGCCATATTCGCTTTGCGTAATGGTAACATCACCAACCACTTGGTTTGAGCCCAAATCAACCATTTCAACGGTCACTGGTTTTGCAAATGCGCCGACAGAAAAAAGAGCGGCCAGTGTGAGAATCTGTGTTTTTATCATAGGATGGTATCCACTTATAGTTAACGATATGTAACTGTGTCCCTACCCCACTGCCAATTATTGACAATGCTATTCCTTAGTCTAGAAGACTATACCCTAAATCCAACCACAACCCTTATCATAATTTTCAATTAATCAGAAAGATGTTCCCTATCAAAGAGAATACTGTTAATAAAAGTCGTTCACTGAGTTAACAAAAAAAATCATTTTTTTGTTAAGCACCACTTTACTGTATAAAGAAACAGTATATACTGTCTTCATATACAGTATTGTTAATTTAAACAGGTGTTAAAATGCTGGCTCATCTAAGCGTTAATAATTTTGCGATTGTAAAGTCCTTGCAACTCGACCTTTCCAAAGGAATGACCACCATTACCGGAGAAACTGGTGCTGGTAAGTCTATTGCTATCGATGCGCTCGGGTTGTGTTTAGGTGGCCGAGCTGAAGCAAGTATGGTTCGGCAAGGCGAAGAGAAAACCGAAGTCAGTGCCGCTTTTTCTCTGGATAACAATATCAATGCAACACGCTGGCTTGAAGACAATGACTTGCTTGAAGGTACTGACTGTATTTTGCGCCGAATTATCAGTAAAGAGGGCCGCTCCCGTGCCTTTATCAATGGTAGTCCTGTTCCTCTTTCACAACTGAAAGCACTTGGTCAACTATTGATCAACATTCATGGCCAACACGCTCACCACCAGTTAATGAGGAGCGATCACCAAATGGCCATGCTCGATCAATACGCAGGCCACCATAATCTGCTTAAGCGCACCAGAAACACTTACCAAAACTGGCGCCAGGCGGACAACCATTTAAAGCAACTTCAAGAAAACAGCGCTGCCAATCTTGCGCAAAAGCAACTTCTTGAATACCAGATAAAAGAGCTGAATGAACTCTCTCTTGGTGAGGAAGAATATGAGCAACTCGAACAAGAACACAAACGATTGTCCAACAGCGGAGAACTTGCCTCCTCTTGCCAACAAGCCATCGAACTTATTTACGAAGGTGAAGAAGTTAATGCGCTTGGTATTCTCCAATCGGCCAGTCAGTCCCTAACACAACTGGCTGAAATGGACAGTAAACTTGTCGAGCTACCGAATATGCTTGCTGAGGCAATGATCCAATTAGAAGAAGCCAACAGTGAATTGCGCGGCTATCTCGATAATATTGATGTCGACCCTGAGCGTATGATGTTTGTTGAAGAACGTTTTTCGAAAGTGATGTCCATGGCTCGCAAACATCATGTACTGCCCTGTGAGCTCTACCAGCATCATCAAGAGTTACTCGAGCAAATTACTGCCTTAGATTGTTCGGATGAAAAGCTCGAAGAACTTAAGCAACAGGTTGAGGAGCACTATCAAGGTTTCCTGACCTCTGCTGAAAAACTGCATAAATCACGCTGTCGCTATGCCAAAGAACTCAACAAGCTAATCACTGAGAGTATGCATGAGTTAAGCATGGAAAAAGCTCAGTTCTGCATCGAGGTCGATAAAGCCTCTTCTCACCCTTCTCCGCTGGGTATTGATACGGTTTGTTTTGTCGTCTCAACCAACCCAGGTCAACCAATGCAGCCCATTGCTAAGGTCGCCTCTGGAGGAGAGCTCTCTCGTATCTCACTCGCGATTCAAGTGATTACCGCGCAAAAAGTCGATACCCCAAGCCTGATCTTCGATGAAGTGGATGTTGGGATCAGTGGCCCAACTGCCGCCGTTGTAGGTAAGATGCTGCGCAAACTTGGCGAGTCCACTCAAGTAATGTGCGTTACTCATTTACCTCAAGTCGCAGGCTGTGGTCACCAGCAACTCTTTGTGGCGAAACAGACCAAAGGTGGGAAAACAGAAACCCAAATGCACCGCTTAGATAATGAACAGCGAGTTGGAGAGCTGGCAAGGCTTCTTGGTGGCAGTGAAATCACGGCATCCACTTTGGCGAACGCTAAAGAGTTGTTGGTTGCAGCCTAAACGAAAGACCATCAATGAGCACTTTTTGCTGCTCTTTTGCCACAAGTTTGCAACTAAACTCAAAATTCATGGTCTGAATTAACTCAAAATGCTCTGAGTTTTTTACTTTAGTGCCAAGCTTGTTTATTATCGCGCGAGGTTTAACGTTATCTGTTACAAGAACTTTACTATGCAATTAAAAAAGTGGCTTATCGCTGTACCACTCGCTCTTGGCATGCTTACAGGCTGCTCAACATTAGAAAAATTGGTTTATCGTATTGATATCAATCAAGGTAACTACATTGAACAAGGTGAAGTCGATAAGTTAAAATTTGGTATGACGAAAGAGCAAGTCCGTTATGTTATGGGCTCGCCAATGCTGGTTGAAAATGGCTATCCTGATGTTTGGTATTACATCTACCATCACACGGATGGGCATGATGACCCAATACAGAAAAATCTTATCGCCAACTTTAACGACAAAGGACAATTGGTCGATATCACAGGGGATTTCCCACCGAGTAAAGACTTTTTCAAAAGCATCAACTAGTCCATAAAAATCGATAATTTATTAAAAAATTGGGTTGACCCTAAGCCAACCCAATTTGAAAATTCTTGATTCACCCATTCACTCTCATGACTTACGCACAGGACTCATTTTTCCACCCGTAACCGGATCAGCGGAGCCTTCTGCTTTGGCTTGCTCTGCACGCTTGCGCCGGATGTCTTTTGGATCCGCTAGAAGTGGGCGATAGATTTCGATGCGGTCGCGGTTTTCAACGGTTGCGTCTAACTTTACGTTGCGGCTAAACACACCGACCTTGTTGCGACTTAAATCAATCTCTGGATACAGGGTTAAGATACCGGATTGCTGAATGATCTCCTCCACCGTCATTTCACTGCTGACGACCAAGTTAAACACTCTTTGTTCTTGTGGAAGCGCATAAACCACTTCCACGTGAATCATTTCAGGCTCAGAACTCATAAGCTGGATAGACTTGCTTTGCACGACTACTGAACGCGTTCACCATATTACTGGTCAACTCGTTAAACACTTTACCAAAGGCAAGCTCAATCATCTTACTGGAGAATTCAAATTCCAGCTTAAGTTCAACTTTACATGCTTTGTCATCAAGGGGAGTAAAAGACCACGCGCCTTTAAGCGATTTGAAGGGACCGTCGACGAGATTCATGATGATGGACTCACCATCTTTTAACTCGTTGGACGTAGTAAAGGTTTTGCTGATACCAGCCTTGGCAACATCAACCGATGCAACCATTGCACCAGTGCTTGATTCAATCACGCGCGAACCGGAACAGCCCGGCAAGAACTCGGGGTAGCTAGCCACATCATTAACCAGATTGAACATCTGCTCTGCACTGAATGACACGAGAGCAGAACGACTCACTTGCTTCATACTGATACCTCTTTACCAATACCCATGTTTAGCGGGTATGCCCCCTATTTTACTTTTATTTTTCATAAGTGCAAATAAAGAGAGTTGCTAACCGAGTTTGTCACCGTATAATACGCCATTATGGCTAAGAAAAAATCAAAACAAAAAGCGGGTAGCAATACCATCGCTCTCAACAAAAAGGCTCGCCACGAATATTTTATCGATGATGAAATTGAAGCTGGAATGGAGCTACAAGGCTGGGAAGTAAAGTCACTTCGTCAGGGGAAAGCGAATATCGCAGAAAGTTATGTCTTTATGCGTGACGGTGAAGCTTTTGTCAGTGGAATGACGATCACTCCTTTAAATCAAGCATCTACTCATGTTGTTGCTAACCCAACACGCGTGCGCAAACTGCTTTTGAGTCGCCGCGAGTTAGACAACTTACTCGGACGCATTAATCGTGAAGGGATGACGCTCGCTGCTCTATCTCTGTATTGGTCACGTTCATGGGTCAAAATGAAAATCGGTGTTGCTAAGGGTAAGAAGCTGCACGACAAACGTACTGATCTTAAAGAAAAAGATTGGGCACGAGAAAAAGCGCGTGTGATGAAGAGCTCACTGCGTTAATAATAACCACTTAAACGCACAACGCTAGACAGGGTTCACTTTTCTGGTAATATGCGAAGAACACTTTGGGGCTGATTTAGGATTCGACAGGAATTTTGCAGTCTGAGGTGCATGCCGTGGGGCGGTTGGCCACGTAAAAAGCCGCAAAAAAATAGTCGCAAACGACGAAACTTACGCACTAGCAGCTTAATAACCTGCTAAGAGCTCTCTCGCCCTAGCTTCCGCACGTAAGACGGGGAATAACGAGAGATCAAACCCAAACGCGCTAGCCCGGATTCTCCCGCCTGAGAGATGAACGGCGAAGTTTAATTCAGGATAGTCACTTACTGGCGTGTCGGTTCGCAGGTACTTGGTGAATTTAAAGATCGACTAAGCATGTAGTACCAATGATGAATGATTTTTGGACGCGGGTTCAACTCCCGCCAGCTCCACCAAATCAATGAATTAAGACGTCCTAGGGCGTCTTTTTTTATGCCATCAACAACGAAAAATCAATAACTTAGTGTGTTTTAACGTCTAATAGCATTCTAGTGCATCTTTGCATTAAAGGTACACTAATGGGTACACTGCTCTAAAGAGCTCAATATGGTGTACCTATTATGGCAAAAACAACCACTCGTTTATCCGACAAAGAGATCAAATCTGCAAAGCCAAGCGACAAAGAATACAACCTTTTCGATGGTGACGGGCTGCGTCTCAGAGTGAAGCCTAACGGCTCTAAACTATGGATAATGAATTACTGTCGCCCCGTTTCTCGCAAACGAGCCAACCTGAGTCTTGGTAAATACCCAGATTTATCTCTATCCAATGCACGAAAAGCTGCATTAGAGGCCAAGGAGTTACTTGCACAGGGTATTGACCCACAAGAAGAACGTAAGCGCCAGCAGAAAGAACATCAAGCTGTCCACCAGCATACTTTTATCAACGTGGCTAAAGAGTGGTTCGACATAAAAAAAGATGACGTTACACCCGATTATGCCGTTGATATTTGGCGCTCGCTTGAACGGCATATCTTCCCTAGCCTATCCAAAATACCAGTTAAAGACATTACCGCTCCACAAGTGATTGAACTTCTGAGGCCTATCGAAGCGAAAGGCAGCCTAGAAACAGTTAAGCGATTATCTCAGAGGCTTAATGAGATCATGAACTTTGCAACCAACTGCGGGTTTATTCAGGCAAACCCTCTGACTGGTATACGAGCCGCGTTCAAAAAGCCTAAGAAAGAAAATATGGCCGCGCTTAAGCCAGCTGAATTACCCGAACTTATGAGAGCCATTGCTAATGCAAACATTAAGCGCACAACGAGGTGCCTTCTAGAGTTTCAGCTTCACACAATGACACGTCCAAGTGAGGCCTCTGGTGCGAAGTGGGAAGAAATTGATTGGGATGAAAAGATATGGACCATCCCAGCAGAGCGAATGAAAAAACGCAGAGAACACCGAATTCCGCTTACAGAGCAAACGCTGGAGCTGTTAGCTGTAATGGAGCCGATAAGCGGCCATCGCGAATTTATATTTCCTTCAGATCGCGATCCAAAAAAGCCGTGTAATAGCCAAACTGCAAATATGGCACTCAAGCGCATGGGGTTTGCAGGAAGGCTTGTTAGTCATGGCATGCGCTCTCTAGCGAGTACAACGCTCAATGAGCAAGGTTTTGAAGCTGATTTAATTGAGGCTGCGCTTGCTCACGTTGATGATAACCAGGTTCGCAGCGCCTATAACCGTACTGATTATTTAAAAAGACGCATTTCCATGATGAGCTGGTGGAGTGAGCATATTGAAGAAGCAAGTAAAGGAAACCTCTCTATTTCAGGTACACTAGGGTTAAAGGCTGTGCTTTAGTAGAAATAAGCCACCAGCGATGTTGGTGGCGGTGCTTTACTCTTTTTTGTGTCTCATTTTTCTGTGTCTAATCTCAAAGAGATTTGGAGTATTTTCATATCAGTTTGCCTACTAATTTAGGTATTTTCGGATTACTTTGCTCAAAGAACCATCGTCATATGGGAGTTCATTAAATTGACTTTTTCAGCTCATCAAATAAGTCTAAATATCTAATTTCAAGGTAATCTAAGCTGTCTACGCCAAAGTTAATACAATTAGGCCCTTGACCATGTGGCTTAGAGTATAAAAAGACGAATACTCGCTTATCTTTTGACTCTGAAATTTTAGTCAGTCTCTTAGTCACAAGGTTATTAACCGGATAGAATAGTTACTTAGATGAAGTTCTTGTAGAATCTTAGCCTCTTAAATTCTACGAAAACCTTAATATTTCTTGAATAACATGAGAACTATATTTATCACACAACCTATTTATGTAAGATGGCTCTACCGACTTCACGAATGATAAGTAACCAGATAAGTATGACTTTTCCTCTATACTTAAATTCTTCCAGTTGTAAACTTGACCTCTAATGAATCTTTTTTTATCTCTACCGATAGATAATTTTTTATCAACAGTTATTACAACACCTGTAACGCTCATTCTATTTTTTTTAGATGAATGCCTGGTTTTTTTATTATTAATCGTTAACTTAGGGTAATCTAATTTTTTTATTATACTGGAAACTTCTTTCTGAATTATTTTAAGGATATTCTTATTAGTAGTTGAAAAAAACATATCATCAGCATATCTTGTATACTTAACACCATAAGAATCTGATAACCTGCTTATTTTCTCATCAAGATTATAACAAATTGAATTAGAGAGTGAAGGTGAAGTTACAGATCCAATAGTAATGGTATTTTTTCGACAAATAATATCAATCATTAGATTGAAGTCGCCCTCATTAAAAATAGGGAATACTTTAGACACATATTCATTACAGTACTTTTCAATATCAGAACGCGTAATAGATTCGAAAAAGTCTTTTAGATCAATTCTTAATAGATATTTACTGTTTCTGTGAATATTAGCATGTTCTTTTAATCCTCTACCTTTTCGATATGCATAACATGCATCATGAACTGGTAATTTATCTAAAACTCCATCATATACTACCTTTTGTAGAGCACGTATTGCCATCGAAGGTTGGTATATTAGCCTCTCGCTTCCATCTTTTTTGGGTATGGTGAACCTAGCATATAAGGTACTAGCTTTGTTAGCTATATCCAAAACTTGATCTTTTTCAATAAGAGTGTTCTTACTAATTAGTTCTAATAACATTAGCTAGTTACCTTACTAATTGCTTCTTTAAACTCATCAATATATAAAAGCTTAGATAAACAGGTAAGTCTTAGACGTCGGCTGACACTTAACAAGTTTGTAGTTGTTTCATTTCTGTACAGTCGCTCATAATTAATACAGGTGTATAATTTCGTTTTTCTGAAATCAAAAGACTCTATTATTTTTAGTGCGACACAAAGAGATATAATGAACTTTACTTCAGATTCATTTCCTTTGATTTTGAATGATTGCCTGCATATGTCATATATGTTTTTTTCATCAATTGGACCGATGCTTGTAATGATTATTATTACAACAAATAGAAGTTCTTTTCGAGAGAAGTTTTTATCGCCAAATTTATCATCATTATCCTTCTTTAGTGACTTAAACCCATTACTTAGGTTACTCATCATTAAAGGCATAGTGGTTAAAATGGTATCAAAGTCAGCATATATTGTGGGCTTATAGAGAGAGTCATTGTTTATCCAGCTAATGGGACCAGTATTTATAAAAGACAGATCATCTTCAAAATTTTTATCGAGAATAGGTAAAAGTTTTGAACGTAATCGGCTACTTATAGAGAAAGCTCCAAGCTCTGCTACAGTTCCATATGACTCAACCAGTATGATAACGGCGTCAGAAAAGTCAGCTAACCATTCCTCGAGTCTTAGAGCATTTATAGAACCATCTTTGTTTTGAGATTGGTTGGATGAAATAATTTCCCATGCGTTTTCAGCTCGAAAGGTCATTAGATCTGGTGCATGTTTGTCTAGATAGGACTCTATGATTCCTCGATTATCACAATACTTTGGGTCACCACCACAAATGAATAGGATTCTTGGCAGCTTTGCTCCTCCGAAGAGTGAGCGTTTATAGTCACTTGGGTATCTACCTTGGTGTGATTTGAATCGCTCGATGAGTACTTTTTTTGCAGAATGGAATTTTGGATGGTCAAACCAAGTAGACTGACGGATTTTTAGCGACATAGTTAACGCCAACATTTGAATAAGCAAAAGAAATTAGCCCTTACTCAACCAGTTTGAAGGCTAAAATATGTGAAGTTGCGAAGCAACTGAGCATATTTTAGAATTTGAACTGACTTCGAAAAATTCAAATTTTCGAAGTGAGGAGATCACTGAGAAAATTTGAACTTTTCGAAGTTCAAAATACCTCAGGAGTGCTACAGAAAGGCAGTACGCCTTTCTTGAAAGTAAGAGTTTACTTTCATAACTAAGGGCTTGGATGCATATTATCAACCTTATGAGCTTTGTCAACATCATTGCTATTCTGCAAAGCAAATAACCTCTTGCCATTCATCACAAAAAGCTTACATTAGTTACAGGATCTAGGCATTTGATCATTCAGTTCATCTTTAGTTGCACATTTAGAGCAACATATAAAATTTAGAACCGTATCCTCAAAATTACTTCAATAGAGATCTTAAATTATCTGATAAGTTCATATTTGTTGTTGAACTAGCTAAGTCTTCTAGCTCTGTAACTTGTCTAGTCTTGTATACCAACGCATTTATGAGAAATGATTCAGGACACACCAAAAGAACAATTAGGGTATAAATATAGGATTAGAGTTTTTGCGCTGAACAATAATGGAGCATTTCGGTATCACACACCGCCTTAGTACACCTCTGGCCAAAAGCGTTATAGCCACATCTATAAATTAAAAATTTATCAATAACTTTAGGTGTCACAAATCTCAAATTCTTCGAGCTAGCGCATTCAAAAACTAACGCTAGCTTGAAGCGAAAAAAGTAACAACCTAAACCGTTAATTAATCACACGTCTCGGGAGAGCGAACATAGGTCCTACTTGAGTATTTCAAAGCCACTTCCCTGTCTACCGAGCATTCTATATAGTCATTATCTCTTATTTCTTCTCTAAGTGAAGAGTCAAAGTAGTGTCCTATTGCAGCAAAGATCAATGCTCCAAGTAACATTAACCTGAGTGTTAGCTTTGGTAGTTGCACATTTAAAAATATATTGAGCAGAGCCATAGGTATGCAAGGTAGAAAGAAACCAAGCAACACAAATGAAGATGTATTATTAAAATATCCCGATACCTTAATTATGGGCTCAATACCTACGCTTTTTACTAAGTTGCTGAAATCATAAACACCAAAAGCACACCAGAGCGTTATGGCAATAAAAAATAACAAAGCCAAAATTTTCTTGAGTAGATCTTTCATATTAATCAATTAAATCTTCCACCACTTTTTTCATTGGTTCGGTAAACTCATATTTATTATCTAAGTCGGAAATATACCCACCAATCTTAAATGCAGAATAAGCAAACAAGCCCAAACCAACAGCGGCAGGCAAGGAGAAACCAAAGAGTAACACTACTGCTGCTCGGGATGCCAGAAGCAATCCTTGAGCGGCAACACCCGCAACAACACCTTTAGTCACATCAGAGGAAAGCTGCCCTACCACTTCACCTAGCGTTTTTTCATCATGCAGCATGTAGTCGACCGCGTTAACCGCACCACTAAACACAATCTCTATATAAATGTTCCCTTTCAAGAAGCTAACATTGCCTTTAACTGTATTCAGGGCGTGACCAATTTTAAGCATTTGAGGTGTAGCTTCTTGCCAACGTATACCTAAATCTAAATATCGAGGCTTGTAGTTCTTAATCTCGATATTCATTACACCATTGATATTCACTGCCTTAGCAGTCACTCCCCATCCTCCAAGATCTTTGGCGACTTCATAAGCGCCTTTTAGACCCATACCAATGCCGGTGTAATCTTTGCCTGAAGACAGCTCTCCATGTGTATCTTTAATAAGCAGATCTAAATATTCATTTGCTTCTTCAATAGTCAATATTGCGATACTTATATTCTCTTGTTGAGACGTATCCCATTGGTATTGCTTAGCTAATCTACTTAATTCTTCATTCGACTCTTTCTCTGTTAGGCCATAAGTAAGATCATAAGCTCTTTGATCTATTGCTAATTTTCCTTTATCCGAGACATGAGCTTGCTCGATTTTACGTTGAGCCAGAACGCGCTTTCTATTTTCAGCCCAGCGTTTTTCGTCAGACGCATTGTAAGTCAATTCTGCCCTGCGCTCTTTTTGGTGGCGGGCCGCTCTCTCTTTTGTGGTTTCTTGCCTTGCACCCGGGACTACGGGCAGTGATTCGTAACGCATGAAATTCCGCTCAATACAAAATAAGATATTATACCAACATTTTCAGTTAGTTATCATATATTATGAAGTACTTTGAAGCTTTAAATGGGCAAATAGTTAATTTGACTACTCAAACGCTCGAAGTAACATCAGACGATTCAGAAATAAAGCCTGATGCTATAAGAAGAATCAGAACCATACTTGAAGCGAAAATCTACATGTCAGATCCGAACACATTCTCACCTAATGAGTATTTGGGAACGCTTATCGGAAAAGTGAGAAGTAGAAAAGATAATCAAGATGATATCTTTTATATTGACGATGAGACTTTCGAGGACATCGAAGATTTAAATGAATATACGGGTGCATATCACCACGCTGATGGTGTAAAAACTGTTAGCACCCCTATTGATATGACAGAGCTAAGAACCAATGTTCAAAAAGCATTAGAATGTGTCACTAGAATGTAAAACCACGGTAAGGTAAGGATTAGAAACTAGCTTTGTGGAGTTTAATCCTTATTTTTAGAAATCTATACCTTTACCTCTTTTATAAATTTCCCGAACCAATCTCTTTACCACTAACGTCATACTTTACATATGAAACCGTAGTTGACTGGGGAGGGTAAATACTCATACTGTCACGTACAACATATTTCGCAATCAATTCTCCACATGAATTTTTTTCATCGTAGCTATAAATATCAGTATCGCGCCCTTTACGCTGTTCACTTTTACTACTCGTTCTCACGAGTTCGTGCTCTTGAGGTATACCTAGTTTTTCTTTATACATAACCCACTCCAATAAAAAGCATAACAACTTTATCGACGGAATTTTTCCGTACTTACCTTCAACCCATGTTGCACTAATCATTATGAAACTCAATCAGTATTAACCACAGGTGCGACCCTCTACAAAGAAAAGCCGGCATAAGCGAAAGAAACCTACACCAGCTCATTTAATAACGGTCAGTTAAATGCCTTTTTTCCTAGCATCAGCTAACATTCTTTGAAAAAGAGCTGCATCATCCTCACTAATTGCTGGGGCTGGCTCTGCTAATTTTTTGAGTATCTCAGCTTGCTTGTAATCAGGCACATAACCATAGCTGTAAAAACTAGTCTGCATACTCTCATGCCCTAAATTTTGGCTCCATGCTTTGAACTCTTCAGGCGTTTGGCAAAGCCTTTCACCTAATCGCACCAACGTATTTCGGAAACTATGAGGGTTAAAGTAAGGCAAACCCGCAGCTTCAAAAGCCTTTGCAAAAGATTTGCGGATTGGGCTCGCATTGCTCCAGTGCTCTTCAAGTAAACCAATAGCCTCAAACTGCTGATTGCGGTTGTGTGCCAACTTAGTCTTGGGAAACAATGGTGAGCTTTGCGTAAAACCAAGCTCTTGAACCAAATAATCAATCCATTCGCTAAAAATCTTTAATGGCAATTCTCCGACAGGAAAAAAGTATGTTGTGAATGTTTTACTGAACTTTGTATTAACATCTCTTGCGTCCTGATAAAAGCTCTGTTCAACAAGGTCAATGTGCTTTATCTTTGCCGAGGCGACCGCCCCGTCTCTTGCTCCTGTTAAGATAACGAATGCCATTAAAGCTCTATCACGCATTTCAATAGGCGTCGAGTAAGGCATGAGTTCCAAGGTTCGGTTGATCTGTTCTATCGTGGCTACGTTTCTCCTGCGCTTTGCGTTGGCGATACGCGTGTCTTTTTCTGATAAGTTAAAATATTCAATATCACTGTAGTTAATTTTTGCTCTGTATCCTTTTTGCGTAACCAAATATTGGAAGAACATTTTTAAGTGGCGAATGGCTGTCAACACAGTTGCCTTGCTTAATACTTCACCTGTTACAATAGACTTTTTGCTGAGAAGGTGTTTTTTGAACCCAATTGCATGTTTCGCCCTAAACTTCTTAAAATCTATATAACCCGTATATTCCTCAAAGCGATTAACTGACTTCAAAGTACCATCAATAGTTAAGTCATCTAAGCGCTTGGCCTCCTTTAGATACTTGGTAAACTCATAGATAATTCGTGCATTATTGGTACTGTTACTTTTCATCACTAAAAACTCCATTGAAAGGACAATTTAAGAGGTTTTGCCCTCTTAGGATTAAGTGTTTTTCCGCTATCGGTAATTTACCCTCGAGTTCAAGCCAAATATCATTCACTTTGCGCCAAGAAACATACTTATTCATTCGACATCCACACTCATCACACAAGCCCGTCATGTGGGCCATCCCTGCGGCTTTAGCGATAAAATTCACTGATTCAACATTTGGTTTCACTGCTTGTTTACACCGAAAACAGCACATCTCGTGCTCTTTACATTCAAACATCACTGCTTTGCGTTTTTGTTTGAGGTAAACCTTCAAGTCTGCACCATTTATCAGAAGTGGCCGTTTATCATCCACGACTGGTAAACCAACACGAAGCCAATTACGCACGGTTTTAGGGTGAACGCCGAGCGCTTCACTAACATCAATAACGGTGTAATTACGATTACTCTTTATACAATTAGGTGAATTACGTTTAGTCATTATCAACCGCCTTAGATGCTGAGACACAAGCATCGAGCCATTTTTCAATATCGGCTTTTAACCATCCAACTGCTCGTTGCCCTAGTGAAATAGATCGGGGGAAAGTTCCTTTAGACATTCGCAAATAGATGGTGCTGCGAGATAGACCAGTCATATCAATAACTTCAGGTAATCGAATAACTTTGTACGACATAAAAAAACCTCTTGGTCTCTTAAAAGATACCTTGAGATTAGTTCTGGATAGGATGAAGAAAACGCAATTGAGAATTTAACATACTCAATTGCGTTTTCTGTATGACTTAAAGGACTCTATATATGGATTAGTTAATGTTCAATATCAGACACTTCACGGAGGATAGAGCGAATAGTATTTTCAGAAAGCTTGTGGCCTGCATTCTCCAATATCAATTGAATAGCAACAGCGACACCTCTATCTGAGGCGTTTATTTTGAGTTCTTTAAGAAGCCCGCTGATAAGGTAGAGGTAAGAATTACGCTGTTTAGTTGACAAGGGTTGATCGGCCTTCTCGCATTCCATATCGCCAATAAAGCGAGTAATTTCCTCTGTTTTGATGACATATTCATGGGGACCTGAAAATTTGGTGGCTGTTTTATAGTTTCGAAGGTCATAAACAGAAAGGTTTTGTACGCTATCAATGATCCGCTCTCTCTCCTCTTGGATATCCTTACCAACCCTCATAAATAGATCTATCTCACTAAAACTCCTTAGTTCATCAACAGTCCAACCATAATATGCCGCCATAGGGCTAAGTAAATGCCGAATCTCTGCTGTCTTTTCTGCTTCTGAGAGTAAAGACCTTTGCAGTAATACGCCTACTTCTTCGTCACGGATGAGGTATATGTTGCCACTTAACCCAGGAGAATTATCTAGCATCACAGGGTCACCATGTTGATTACGTAATTGGGAAATCACGCTAGGCATAGCTCCTATCATCAGAGTATCCCAAACCCCATCAATATGATGTAAACATTGGTCATGAACAAATTGTTTATCTTGACTATGCTCAATCAAAAAATCGCCTAATCCAGATGATGGCACATCAGTAAATTCAGTAGTTAGCTTTTTAGTTTCTGTTTCTTCCCTTTTGATAAATTTTCCTTTAAGAGCTGGCTCTTGGGCTATTAACCGGATAGAGAGAGTAAGAAGACCATCTAAAATCAAACCATAGATGTCTTGCAAAGAGACCGATTCTTCTAGAGCTTTGGCGAGGTAATCTTGAGTTTCCTGGAGGGATAGATACTTCCTGCATGAGAGCAGCTTGTTCATTAAATATATCCTTTTCAATTGAACAAGCTGTCATTATAAAATGTTACAAACGACGTTCAACAACGTTTGGGATGATTCAATATCGTTTGATTAAACTTCATACGGTAAAAGGCCAAATGGATCTTTGTTAAAAGAAAACCATTCATATGGCGAATACAAAACAACCAAATACCTTTAAAATAACTAATCGTTAACTGTATCGATTGTAAATTCGTCATAAACACCTTGAGGAACCTGATCGTGCAATGCTAGTTGAAAGTTAATCGGCCTCTCTCCTTCATGGCTAATGACATCACCCTTGCCGATATAAACATATGGCTCAGTAACACCATCTAACTCTTTAAACTTCCTTACAAACAGGTGAAGTCTAAAACCCTTCTGCTGGTGATTGATTATGGCATCACCTTGTTTACTTTTTGGTGAACAGCCTCCCGGGCTATCCCACTGAAACTGTCTATTATTTATAAACTTATCTTTATAGTCGATTGCACCTTCTTCTTTGTGTAAATCAACGAAGAAAAAGAAGTCATCGCCTTCTCGTAGCACTCCTGTCCCACGATATGAGCTATGTGTTTTACGCGCATTCGCAACTAATGCAACATCTCGCATATTGTACTGCTGATATAAGCGCAGACTAGGAAGACCGTAGTCATCAGATCCAAAATCGTTGGCATAACACTCCAAACCATACTCAATACTGGTAACTAACCATTTATACGATAATGATTGGCTCAATAAGTGTTTAAATTCCAGAGTTCTTTCTAATGTCAGCTCACCCTCACTTTCGATTAACTGAGCAAAACACGGCCAAGTTTTCTTTTCACGTGAATCAAAAAAGTTACCGTTTATATGCTCAAAAGCATGCCTCAATGTTTGGTCATCAACAGAACTTAAATATCGCTCTGTTTCATATCGAGCTTTACCAAGCGTGATCGTTTCATTGTCCATCAAATAGCGAATAATGATGAAATCATGAGGTCTCTTCAGTGGCAAACAACCATCAAGATAACGCTGGTACTTATCATGGGTATTATTAGCAATAAGAGGCATTATGGATGGTTCATTTTTCTCTACCTTTGATAGAAAGTTTAAATATGAACGTTCCTTTTTAATGTAGCGAATTGGGTCTGGCGCACCATCGACTACGTTATAATCCATGAGAGTTGGAATACGATTGCCTAGGTCAAGCTTAAAGTTGAGGTACTCTTCTTTTAAATATTTCATTGAATTGAAGTTTTCATCTTCAATCTGGCGCAGAATTTGTTCTTTACTGATTGGGTCTAATTGAATGTGAGTACAACCCGGGATCGATGAAAAATCCTTTTTGACTGCTACTTTCAAACTATCCTTGTCATAAAAACGGCTACCACATAACGCGATCGCCATTAAGAATGCTTTGTTATGGTTACCAATAAAGTCCAGTACCGTTAGGAAGGTCTTGCTTTCATGTTTACGTAACCCACGCCCCAACTGCTGAATAAAGACAATTGGTGAAGATGTGGGCCTAAGCATCAAAACAAGATTGATCGACGGTATATCTACCCCTTCATTGAATAGATCAACAGTGAAAATAACTTGAAGTGGATCGCTATCACTAGATAGCCTTTTTATCGCGTTTTGCCGTTCGTCTCGTGGTGTTTCGCTATTTAGATAACAGGCAGTTATTCCAATTTTATTAAACTCTTCAGACATATATCGAGCATGTTCAACATTGACACAAAACCCAACTGCCTTACAGAAATCACCATCGTAACCGTAAAAATTCATCCTATCGACAATGTGATCAACTCGTCTATTGGTTTGGAGTAACTTCGCTACTGCATTAATATCTTTAAGATTTATGCCTTGATAATCAACACTCTCAGCTTCTGTTATGCCAAAGTAATGAAATGGAGCAATCAAATCAGCATCTAGTGCATCACGCAGACGAATTTCAACCGCAATATTATCGTCAAAATTTTCATATATGGACTGTGCATCCCCGCGCTCAGGCGTGGCTGTCATCCCCAAGAGAAATTGAGGCTTGAAGTGCGCTAGAACTTTTTGATAGGTCTCACTACTAACATGGTGCGCTTCATCAATAACAATATAATCAAAAGCATCCGGTGTGAAACGTTCAAGGTAATTTAGTAGTGACAGATTAGTAGCGAAAAGATAATCACAATCCCAATTTTTTTGATTACCACTTAAAATACCAAACTTATCCTCATTTACCCCCATCACGCGAGCAAACGAGCTTCTCGCGTCCAATAGGATTTCTTCGCGGTGGACAATAAATAGCATTCTACTAGGAGCCACTTTACGAACATCAAAAGCGGCCATGTATGTTTTTCCGCTTCCTGTTGCCGCTATAGCTAATGCTTTTTTTTCACCGTGTTCTCGCAACCTTTGAAGATTTTGTAGAGCTTCAGCTTGCATTGTATTAGGTTCAATTTTGGTATCCCCCAACACAAATTGCTGTGAACCACTTTTGGGCGTCGCGAGACTTTTTAAAAATGAGCTGTACTGTTCAATTACGTCATCTGTCACTTGCACCGAATGAGCCCAAATCTCATTAAACTCATCGATAACCGATACGATAAAGCCGTCATCAGCGCTTGCAACTGTAGCAACATTCCACTCTATATTACTTTTTAAGGCGCTTTGTGTGATATTTGATGAACCGACTATAACTTTGGTTTCATTAGCGTATTCAAAAATATAACCCTTGGGATGGAACCCTCGATTTGGTTTTGCAATAAATAGTCTAAGCTCAATATTACTAAAAGTACGAAGCTTGTTTAGTGCTTTAGGATCTGTGAAATTGAGGTAGGTTGAGGTAACGACTTTACCCTTAACTCCTTTATCATCAGCTTCCTTTAGAATATCGAGTAAAATCTGTAGTCCGCTAAAAGAAACAAAGGCTACGTTAATATAAAAGCATTTACACTCATCAAATGAACGACGTAACTCATTGTAAAAATTGTCTGATTCATTATTTAAAACCAGATTATTATGAGTATTAGATACACTAGCTACAGACATTACACTATTCACTGATTTCTCCTCACTCAGCCATTAGCTTTTCTACAAAAGGAATATCAGCAGCAGCCCAATCTAATTGGGGTAGTTCATTAATTGATAACCACTGAGCATCAATGTGCTCAGTAAGCACAATCTCACGACTTTCCACAGGACAAATATAGCCATGCATCGTAATGTGAAAATCTGGATAGGTGTGATCAACTGTCATGAAATAATCAGCTTTAGATATATCAAGGCGCAATTCTTCCTGTAATTCTCGAATGATTGCTTGCTCACCTGTCTCACCAGACTCAACTTTCCCACCGGGAAATTCAAATTTATGGTGAATGTAATCAAATTTCGCAGGGCCTCTTTGAACACATAATGTCTTATCATCATGCTGAATAATCGCAGCTACAACCTCAATTTTTTTCATCTCAGTTTACTCTCATGAGTCGGGATATTGAGTCACATTCTAAAATAAACGTCAGAAAAAATCAGCGAGGACAGCCATCTATAACCAAAACAATCACAATAGATCTTAGATATTGAAGCCATAACATAGGGATTAGAGAAAGAATTTTACTAAAGTGATAGTTTACCGATTATGAATAGGTACACCGTAAGGTACATCAATAAAAATCAAACCAAACAATGTGATTATTAAACAACAATTTAATGGATTAATTCAACTTACGCCAGCCCACCAAACGTTTGGAAAGGCCGCTAACTCTCTGGGTAGCGGCCTTTTTGTTATTTGGATTTAGGTACTTATACAGAAATATTGATGAGAATAAACAATTCTTAGGCACTCAAATCGGGTCCCTCAACAATATCCTCCGTTTTGTAAAAAAGCCGACTTTAGAAATCTGTATAAAAATATGCCGAGCATGTACCCGCAATAGGAAAAACGACTTTTTCAAGCTCCTCTAGTACCGTGTCTGGATATTCACGTACAATCAGAGGTTCAATAGTTTTTGAAGCCTCAGAAATAAAAGTGGACATGTCTTCGCCAAAAAAAGAATCTAACTTTTCACTCAACATACCAAGTATCATAAGCTGGCGTGCCGGCCTAAAAATGCCATCATCTGGGTCTGTTTCCCACGTATCTGACCATGCCGACTTTGCAGTCTCAATCGCCCCCTGGAGGCATGTTTTCAATGGATAGTTTGCAAATGCAGGTGAAGTACAAGTTAAACACACACTAAGAACTGCTACTTTTAAAAAGCTCAATTTCATATATTCATCCAATTGTATTTTATTCATAGGGAAATGTTTCGATTAGGTAAAGAAATTCGTTCATTAAGCCGAAACCTCCATCAATAAAAAAGCTTGCAATCAATAGTTTGTGACAAATTTATCCGGTGAAGGTGTGCCAATTGCAATTATTAAATTTAATGTTGTGAGCTTTCAATATTTAATACCATGGGAGTTCGGAAACTTACGATGCGTAATTTTAGAAAAAAGTTCAGAAATTTGAGGACACAAATAAAAAACTCCGCATATAAAACTGGAGGAAGCACAGTGTCCCCGGTCAGCTAGAAGTGATGGAGAGTAAGACTTTTAGCAACATACTCCCTGTTAGCTTCATCAAATGATAATTCACACAGTTTCTTTACACAATTCGGTAAAAATCTAACACAAACTGACAAAGAACTAGGCAGTCTTTCATATTGTCCTTCGCGCAAGAAAAACAATAAGAGTAAGAAGCAATATGAAACCAAAAAACATCTCATTGCTTGCAGTAATACTGATTGCGAGCCTTATGCTCTCTGGGTGTAAAGAAAAAAAGCGTCACCAAACTTTGAATCCAGAATCATGGGTTGTGACTGGATTTGTGTTCAAAAGCGGTACATCCGAAGGTGATATTCAAGATGTTGAGTCGAGATTGATTAGGACTGCCAAGGCATTAAATGAGCTCAAAGGGCTGGAAGAATACACACAACACGCTGATCTTTATACCCGCTATTATGCCTCTGACTACACATTTTTAGTCGGCCCATTCCCTTCAAGCTCCTCGTTCACAAAAGATTTTAAGAGAAAAAATAGAAGTTTAAGCCTTATAATACCTATCCACTCCGGAAAAGAAGAGCTTGATATTAATGTGGAATCACTATTGTTATCACGCTCAGAAACACAGCCCGGTGGTGCGCCTATCAATAGTTTCTGGGACAATGGGATCACGGGGAATGGCTATGTGGCCGCCTTACTCGATAGTGGTACCGATAGTGACCATCCCGCATTTCTAAATAAAAACGTGACCATTCTTGGCAGTGACCAAAGTAACGACAAGAGCTATAACTGGCTAATGAGAAGAGAATGGCTCAAAACGGAAGGCAGCCGTCATCTGAGAAGTGCACACGGCACTGCCGTTGCTGGAGCTCTGGCGGGCAACCCTTCGATTGGCCCACACAAGGGGATCGCCAAAGACGCTGACCTTATCAGTGGGTACGCAGGTTCTGCCGAGGACGCCCTTACTCCAGAAGGTGATGGTGAAATGGCCAAAATCATCAAAGATCTTAAATCTGCCAACCTGACAATGTCTACTTTAACTTATTTAAAAGACTACAATATCGTGTCTCTTAACTACAGTTTTGGCAATGGACGCATACTAATGCCAGCCAAAAGTGGTGTGATGAGCCAATGGCAAACATGGTCGTTTTGGGCAAGGTACTTTGATGCGGTCAGCTTTGAAAATGATTTTCTCTTTGCCAAATCAGCCGGCAATGATGGTTCAAAATATCCGAATAAAGAGCAATCCAAAAAGCCCCAGCCTTATTCACTCTCTATGCCCGGCGATAACTACAATGGCTTGACCGTAGCCAACGTCGATACCACTTTATCTGGTGGGCCGACTGAAAAAACCACAGACAGAGCGAAACACTCAATACGCAGCACAAGCAGTCGCGGCCCTACCACTGATGGTCGCCGTAAACCCGATATCGCAGCACCGGGGCATCAAACACGAACCGCTGCGCCAGACCCGAATGCGTATACTTATCATGGTCCTTATAAAGATCGCTTCACTGCAAAAAAATACAAGGAATACGATCCGGCTACCATTACTCGCATATCCTCTGGTACCAGTCTGGCCTCTCCACATGTTGCTGGCGCTACTGTATTGGTAAGACAAGCCTTGGAGGAAACAAGAGACAGCCAATACAAAAAGTTCTCGCCCATCGTTAAAGCTGTGCTTATTAATAGTTCAGATAACCATTCACAACACGTTTTAAAAGAAGACTTACCCCAGTACTGCGATTCTAATGGTCACTGGTGCCCCTCTCGCGGATGGGGATATATGGAAATGACTCAAGCGTATAAGGAATACCAAAACGCCAAGCAATTTGAGTTAAATTCTGGATCTCAAACGAAATCATATCGAATCGTCAATCCAGTCTCTAATTTTAAAGCGACATTAGTCTGGGAACACCAAAACTTTGATAGCGCCAGTAAGCTGCTCGCTGTCGATATGACTCTCTACAACGACAACAATAAACAGGTGATAGAATCAGATAGAAGCAAAGGGCTCCATAATGTCTTGCAAGTGCAAACCAAAGAGCAGACCGACTTATGTCTTGAGATTGAAGCTAAGAATATGCTGGAATTTAGCGCCGATACCCTCTCGCTCGCATCAAATACCGAGTTAATTCCGGTATCGTCATGTAGGTAATACCTAGAGAGAAAATTCAGGACACACACCAAAAGATCTCTGAAGGCGTATGTCCTGACTATTTATCAGTCTATTTATCTATCCAACTAATGCAGTAATATTCAGAGAGTAAAATGAGCTTTGCCTTTATGATCGGTCGATTGCTCGATAGACGACAATTCCTGGCGTATCTTTTACATATTCGATAAAAGGAGAGTCGACAACCTTCATATTAGTGGATTTTGATGAGGCATTACGCAGCACAGGCCCTTTTGGAGTGTTAAAGAACAACCCAGTGTGTGAGACGTCTAGTCCCTCAGTATGAGCATAAATGCCGATATAGTCCCCATCCTGCAAATTCGATATAACATTGTCATTAATTTTATCGGCAGGGATATACGTTATATCCCTTTCCTTTGGGTGTAACCCTGTTATGTAGACCTTACCATCTTTAGCTTGGTTAAGGGTTTTGCTGACTAATTGCGTTTCATCTGTCAAAGTCCCCGTTACGTCCTGTGCATTTGGCGTATTTTCACTCACCCAATCAGAGAAAAAGTGCCTTCTAGTCAAGTAACTAACGTCATTTTTAACATAGCGCGTTTCGATTAATTTTTGTCGAAACTCATTGAGATCATTTGATTTTCTTAATGCCTCTACGTAATCGAGGTACGTAAAACAGTCAAGAGCACCAAAATCAATCACCAATTGTTCTTCTGTTGTACTGCTGCCAATTAATCGATTTCGGACATAGGGTACATCCATAAAAAGGGAGGAAAATAAGCGAATTCTCTCACTGTTTTCAGATGGGTCTAATTGAAAAATATGCTCTAATTCTGATTGCGCTTGCTGATAGAATGTGGCGTAAGTATCAAACATTTTCACTGGAGGTGTCAGTGAAACAGAAGGAGAGGACGCTCCTAGAAGTGAAACAGCAGGATAGGCTCCAAGAAGCAAAAGAGCGAGAACGGGCATTTTTTTTGATTTATATAAGGCTTTTTTCATGCGTGACTACTACCAGTGGGTATCAGTAGTACACGTTACATCAAAACTGATAAAATGTGAAATAAATCACACTTTTATTGTTATTTATTTAAATAATTATTATTTAAATGATGAATGAAGAGAAAATTCAGGGCACACACTAAAAAATAGTATCTGTTGGATAGGTCTGCCACACCTCTAACTAGATTTGTGACAGAACCAGTTTAACTGTTAATTTCTCTTAATTTTTACACTATCACCAAACGCCTGATTGCCAATCGTAGTCACCGAATTAGGGATAGTCACGCTAGTGAGCTTATTGAACTTGAACGCCCTATCCCCAATGATGGTCACCGAATCTGGGATAGTCACGCTGGTGAGCTCGTTGAACTTGAACGCCTCCTCCCCAATGAAGCTCACCGAGTCTGGAATAGTCACGCTGGTAAGTTCGTAATTACCGAACGCCTTATCCCCAATGGTGGTCACCGAATCTGGAATAATAATGTCCTTTTTTGCTCCACCATAGGACACGACAACTTTA
>NZ_AEIU01000110.1 GCF_000165125.1 Vibrio caribbeanicus ATCC BAA-2122
CGAGCTCATCCACGGTATCTGGCTCAGCCTCGACAGGCTCTTCACTAACGTCAGGAACTTCAAACTCTTCTTCGACTAACTCAGCATCCAACTCATCCATAGTCCCTGGCTCAGACTCGACAGACTCTTCGCTAACATCGGGGACTTCAAACTCTTCTTCAACTGGCTCAGAGTCCAAGTCGTCAACGGCCTCTAGCTCAGCCTTTTCTGATTCATGATCACTTGCATCTGGGGTAAGAGCATCACTATCAAAAGATTGCTCAGATAGTTCATCACTTTGAGGTAAGTCTGTTTGCTCCTGTTGGGCAAGCAGATCTTCCTCAACACTGCTTTGTTGATCGGATTCAAAGTCTGCTTCATCAGCAATTATGCTGGAAGCTTCAGAATGATCGAGTTCCTCGCTTAACTCACTGGCCGAGTCTGATGTGTCAACCGAGGCATCATCATCTAAAGACTCTGAAGAATAAGATGTTTGGAGATCATCGTCCTCACTATGTAAGCCTTCAACCTCTTCTATCGCTGAGGAAAGCCAGTCATCCTCTGGCTCAGGCTCAGGCTCAGGCTCAGGCTCAGGCTCAGGCTCAGGCTCAGGCTCAGGCTCAGGCTCAGGCTCAGGCTCAGGCTCAGCAGTAGCGTGCTCTGTGCCTTCATCGAGTTCAAGTTCTTCATTAGCGCCTGATGAATTTTCGCTCAAATCAATATTATCTAAAAGAGGGTCACCCTCAGGTGCAACACTCAATAGATCATCAACAAATTCATCGCTAGAAAAATCTTTATCATCAGAGGTAGACTGAGAATCAACGAGTTCCTGAGATTCATCATCCCCATCTTTATCTATCTCTGCTAACTCTTCAAAGAGATCGACACCCTCATCGATAACTTCACCTGAATCATCGGCATCCAGAAATTCATCTAATAGTTCAGAACTTTCCCCTAGATCAAGATCCTCACCAGCTACATCATTATCAATAAGAGTGTCTAACTCTGAATCCAAATCAGCAACAGTGCTGTCTTCCGTTTCAGTGATAAGTTCATCAAGTAAATCCGTGCTATCTTCAATAACTTCATCAGCAAGGAGATCTTGATCAGCGATACTCTCCAATTCAGAATCAAGGTCAACGATAGTATCGTCATCAGAATCTTCAATTAGCTCATCAAGCAAATCCGTGCTGTCTTCTATGAATTCATCATCAACAATATCCGTGTCAATCAACTCATCCAACTGTGCATTAAGATCTGAATCAACGGTCTCTGATGGTTCATCGATTAAATCATCAAGAAGATCCGTATTACTTTCATCTAGTGCATCCGCTGTAATTAACTCATCAAAAACTTCGAGATCTTCCGCTGGTTTTTCTGTACCGCCTTCTGGCTCAGCTTCAATAATCTCGTCCAGCAAATCGGTACTGTCAGATTCTAGATCAACATTATCCTCTTCAAGAATATCATCTAGCAATTCTGTCTCATCAATTGCGCTTGCTTCTAATGCGTCAAGGTCTGCCTGAGCATCCATCTGAGCAAAAATATCATCAATTTCACTATCTGCTGCAAGGCTCGGCTCACTGAGGTCAGAATCTAGCTCCTCGCCTAGATCAAACTCATCACTCTTTGCGGCATCGTCACCTGTGCCATCAGTAAGCAAATCATCCAACAACGATTGATCAAGCTCATCACCACCCAACTCCTCATTACTACCATCGCTAGCAAGCAAGGAATCAAGGTCATCTTGAGAGAACTCTTCTCCGTCCGATAAATCAAAGTCACTTTCTTCTGAATCTTCGGATGCAACTTCATCAATTGCACGTTCCATTTCTTCAATGCCAAGTGCTTTTTCATCTCCATTAACACTGATATCACTGCCATTAGATTCGATATCGGCAAGTGACTCATCAAGATCACCATCATCACCGATACCAGCAAACGGATCTTCGCCCTCTTCACCCTCTAGGTTGAAATTCAGATCGTCATCGTCAAGGTCCGCGAATACATCAACGTCACCTTCTTCTGAGCTTTCAGAACCCTCCCCAGATTCTTCGCTGTCTTTCTCTGAGTCTCCAAATAAATCATCATCGAGTAAAAGGTCGTCATCAAGATCTTCATCATAAGTTTCTTGTACCTCTGGCTCAGCAGCAACAGGAGGAGGCTCAACCGGCTCTGGAGGCGTCTCTTCTTTTGATCTCCGGCTGATGAGGAGCACAATAATAATTCCCATAACTAAGCCTGGAATAATCGCTAAAGCAGCAACTAAGCCAGTACTGGAGAGGAGTTGATCCATAGCTGTGGGTGCAAGTTGTCTCTCTTCCTCGACACGCTGACGTTCGGCCTCTAGTAACTTCTCGACCTCATTTCGTATCTTGGTTTCACCCAGTATTTTATCATTAAGAACATCCACCTCAGACTGCACATCAGCAAGCATCATACGAAGCTTAAGGTTTTTCTCTTCTAATGCCTGTAACTCAGTCTCAGAGCTCTCAAGTTGAGTCTCTAGGTTTTTTACTTGCTTATTTTTTTCTTTGGTCACCAGCTTAGCGATACTAACGTCATTGCTACTATTAGACGGAGGAACCATTGAGTCTGTCGTTTCGGCTGGTTTATCGCTAGCTCTCTCTTCAGTTTTTTGGCTTGCTTGTGGAGCCTTGTCTGGCATTGTGTTATTGGCTGGCACCGAACGTGGCAATGTGCGAGCCGTCGAACTTTTTCCTAATCGAGCTTTGTGAGCAGCCATAACATTGACGGCTTCTTGCGTTGAAACCGAGCGTACCTGACTCAAAGAAGGGACTCGAATCGTACTCCTCGGAATTAGCTCGTGAATATTCTGATTAGCGAAGGCTTGCGGGTTGATCTGAAAAATCGCATAGAGTGTTTGTTGAACTGTAACGTCGCTCGCAGGCCGCAATCTGGAAGCAATACTCCAGAGTGTTTCTTGTTCAGTCGTAGGTCCGTAGAAGCGGGTTGGCTCAAATGCTGGCGTTTGGGCATTAGAAAAACGCGGGGAAGACTGTACCTGACCGTCCGGTCCCTTTAAACGAATGCTTTCCGCATTTACGGTAGATATTTGAGTCACGGCAACTATTACAAGTGAGAATAGTAGACGCTGTAGAATTCGACGCATATAAGGCTCAGCTATGTGCTCAATTAAAATAAAGACAATGATCTGTTAAATATATCGGATAAAGCCACTAAAACTATAGGTGTAGAGGTAAAAAATGTGTGTCCTGCGCCATATTCGCATTAATCTCACACAAATTTTCAAAATTTGATTAAAAAAAGCCCCGCAAAGTAGTGGGGGCTCAAAGAAATGAATAATTAATTAATAGTAGTCCCTGATCAAAACTTCAGCGATTTGTACTGCATTCGTTGCAGCCCCCTTTCTCACATTATCAGCAACAACCCACAGGTTGATACCACTATGATGACTAATGTCGTTTCGTATGCGCCCAACCATGACATTATCTTTGCCACCTGCGTCCCGGACTTGAGTCGGAAAATCATCTCCCTCAAAAACGTCAATACCATCGGTTTTAGCCAATAGGTTTTTGACTTCTTGAGCATCGATAGGACTACATGTCTCGATATGTAGAGCTTCAGCGTGTCCGTAAAAAACAGGGACTCGAACACACGTCGGATTGACAGTGATGCCCTGATCATTGAAGATTTTTTGAGTCTCCCACACCATTTTCATTTCTTCTCTGGTGTAACCGTTTTCTAAAAACTGATCAATTTGTGGGATACAATTGAAGGCAATCTGTTGAGAAAATTGCTCACTTTCAGCTGGCAAACCGTTTAAGAGTTTCGCTGTTTGTCCTGCAAGCTCATCAATACCTGCTTTCCCGGCACCAGAAACAGATTGATAGGTTGATACATTGATTCTCTCGATGCCAACAGCATCATAAATAGGTTTAAGTGCCACCAACATCTGAATGGTTGAACAATTAGGGTTTGCAATGATATTGCGATTTCTAAACTCAGCAATCGCTTCCGGATTCACTTCGGGAACGACCAAAGGTACATCGTACTCATAACGAAATTGAGAAGTGTTGTCGATAACCACAACTCCCTCATCCGCTGCAATTGGAGCCCATTTTTCAGAAAGCTCTCCGCCAGCAGAAAACAGAGCAATGTGTACTTGAGACCAATCAAAATTTTCTACATTCTCAACTTTTACTGTTTTTCCACTAAAACGATAGGTCTTTCCCTCGCTTCGCTCACTGGCCAATAAATACAGTTCACCAACAGGAAATTTTCTTTCCTCTAGCACTTCCAATATGGTTTCACCAACGGCACCCGTTGCACCCAAAATGGCAATATTAAATTGCTCGCTCATTCATTTACCTCAACTTGAAAACCAAGTTTTTCTAACATTGTCAGGTGATGATAATCACTGCCTGATACTTTAATGGAACTATATTCCCGACGATCCCAATAGTGTTTACGCATTTTATCGAATGCACCCTGCATATGGATATTACGACGGAAAAGCGCGTCATCTTTTCGCACATCATAAACTAGTTGAGTGATATTGTGCAGTATCGCCTCATTACAGTTTGATTTTAGGTGCAGTGACGGGATAGGTGCTATCGGAAGTAATTCAGCCGCATCTACGTTCAGATCGCGATTTAAAAAACGACAAAAATGATTAAAAATCATAGTGGTCCCCCGAGCTTTACCCTCAAGTCCATAGCCAGCAATATGTGGCGTGGCAAACGCGAGTAAAGGGACTAAGTCTAGATCCACTTGTGGTTCATATTCAAATACATCTAGTACAGCTGTAAAGCCATCGTTTTTTAATAGACGCTGCTTTAGAGCAGAATTATCGACAATCGCTCCTCGGGCAGCATTTATCAGAATCTGATCACCCCGTAAGCTTGATAACCGTGTTTGATCGAATAGATGATAGGTAGGATATTCGCTCTCTTTGGTTATCGGCGTGTGCAGCGTTATAATGTCTGCCTGACCTATCAGGGTCTCAAGTGGAGTAAATTCACGTTCATCACCACATGCCTGCTTTAATGGGTCATTCAGGAGAACTTTTATCCCTATACCTTCCAAACACTGCTGCAGATAAGTACCAACTTCACCAGCACCAATGATCCCAACTGTTTTATCAAAAATTGAAAAGCCTTGTTCCTGAGCGAGCACCAACATGGCACTGATAACATATTCGGCGACCCCAACTTTGTTACAGCCGGGAGCACCTGTAAAATAGATCCCCTTCTGTTGCAGAAGATTCTGATCGACATGATCCATACCTGCCGTTGCACTGCCAACAAATTTTAACTGGTTTGCTCGAGCAATAAGTTCAGAGTCGACTCGGGTCACTGAACGTATCATTAGTGCATCAATATCGACTAAGTCAGAGGCTTCAAGCTCCCTACCCGGCTTTAAAATTACGTTACCGAGCCGACTAAATAGTTGCTCAGCATAGGGCATATTTTCATCTACAAGAATATTCATAAACGAGAAGAGTTATTATGGACTGGTGAAAATATTGTGCAGAAAACCTCAACCAGTGTCGAGTAATAATCTGCACTTTAACTGAAAGAAAAATGCCCGATATAAAATCGGGCAACAATCCAGAACAAAAGGAATTTAGCTCGCTCTCCAGGAACTAAAATCTGCGTCTGTGATTAAACTTGAAAAAGTTTGATCGGCTCTGGAAATCTCGTAGAGCCCAAAGATATTGGGCTCTCATCCTAAGCAGTTATGCCTCAAATTTTTTAATCACAAGCGTGGCGTTGGTACCGCCAAAACCAAAGCTATTAGACATGACAGTATTGAGCTGTGCGTCGCGCGCTTCTGACACAATATCAAGGCCTTGCGCCGCTTCATCTAGATTAGCGATATTGATGCTTGGGGCAATGAAGTTATTATCAAGCATAAGAGTCGAGTAAATCGCCTCATGCACGCCAGCAGCACCAAGAGCATGACCTGTCATAGCTTTTGTCGCTGAAATTGCAGGGCTATTGTCGCCAAAAAGCTCTTGAATAGCACCGAGCTCTTTGACATCACCAACGGGTGTAGAGGTGCCATGAGTATTGATGTAATCAACGCTCTCAACATCTTGCATAGCCATCTTCATACAACGAATCGCTCCTTCACCTGATGGTGCTACCATATCGTAGCCATCAGAAGTCGCACCATAACCCACAATTTCGCCGTAGATCTTAGCACCACGCGCTAAAGCATGCTCCAATTCTTCGACAACTAACATACCGCCACCACCAGAGATTACAAAGCCATCACGATCCGCGTCATAGGTGCGTGAAGCTTGATCTGGTGTTTCATTGTATTTGGTAGAAAGAGCACCCATAGCATCAAACATCATGGTTTGTGACCAATCAAGTTCTTCACCACCACCGGCAAAAACAATATCTTGTTTACCAAGTTGAATAAGTTCCATCGCGTGGCCAATACAATGTGCTGATGTCGCACAAGCTGAGCTCATAGAGTAATTAACACCGCGAATTTTGAACGGTGTGGCCAGACACGCAGAAACAGTCGAAGACATGGTGCGAGGAACCATATACGGCCCAACGCGCTTAACGCCTTTCGCGCGCATCGTATCTGTCGCGACTGTCTGATTCAATGCAGAGGCACCGCCTGAACCTGCAACGATACCAGTGCGATCACTTGAAACCAAGTCTTCAGGTAACCCTGCATCTTCTATCGCTTGCTGCATTGATAGGTATGCATAAGCAGCCGCATCACCCATAAAGCGCATCTGTTTACGATCAATCAATTCTGAAGGATTGATCTTCAAATCCCCCCAAACTTGAGAGCGTAAACCTTGCTCTTTAAATTGTTCAGAGGCAGTAATACCAGATTTACCTGCTTTAAGAGACGCTAAAACTTCTTCGACGTTGTTGCCGATACTTGAGACGATTCCCATACCGGTGATCACGACTCGTTTCATTATGACATTCCTATAATTCAAAAATCAGCTAGATAATAACTAACATATGTGAGAAAAGTGGTCAGCTTTCCCATAAAACCGTACAATAAACCCAATAATATCGCCTTCAATCGCATATCTCAGATACTATGGCCTCAATAACCAACGCAAAACTCGAATGGAATGAGTCAGGAACACCCGTTTCAGACCATTTCGATGATGTTTACTTTTCCAATGTCAATGGCTTGGAAGAAACTCGCTATGTCTTTTTACAAAGCAATCATCTGCCAGAAAGATGGCAAACATATGAACAGAGGCGATTTGTTATTGCCGAAACTGGCTTTGGTACTGGGCTCAATTTTTTAGCAGCATGGCAAGCTTTCGCTGCATTCTTACGAAATAATCCAGGCTCTGTATTAAAAGAATTACATTTTATTAGCTTCGAGAAGTTTCCCGTAAGTCGAGAAGACCTAATCAAAGCGCACAAAGCTTGGCCAGAATTGTCTGAACTTAGTCGAGAGCTTGTTGAGCATTATCCGATCGCCACTCCTGAGTGTCATCGTATCGTTCTTGGCAACGGTGCAATTACATTAGATCTTTGGTTCGGCGATATAAAGGACTGTATGCCAAAGGTGCCAGTAAACGAGAAAGGCCTTGTTGATACATGGTTTTTAGATGGCTTTGCGCCAAGTAAAAATCCTGAAATGTGGAATCAACAACTATTCGACAACATGGTAAAACTGGGGAAAAAAGATTGCAGTTGCGCCACATTTACCGCCGCGGGCTTCGTCAGACGTGGCCTGATTGACGCTGGCTTTGAAATGAAAAAAGTCAAAGGATTTGGCACCAAAAGGGACATGCTTGCAGGTACAATGACCGCAAAGGTGGCACAGTCAAATTTTAAACCTTGGTTTTATCGTGAGTCTAATGAACATGTCAAAAATGTAGCGATTATCGGTGGCGGTATTGCCAGTGCGGCCCTCGCTGAGTCGCTGACAAGACGGGGCCTAAACGTCAGCCTATATTGCCAAGATACTCGAGCAGCACAAGGTGCTTCGGGTAATTTACAAGGCGCAATATACCCGCTCTTAAATGGCGATCACTCAGGGGTGTCTAGGGTATTTACTCCTGCTTTTCTGTTTGCTCGTCAATTTATCAATCAGGCAGCTCAACGTTTCGAGTTTAACCATGATTGGTGTGGCGTGACGCAATTAATGTGGTGTGACGATGCAACAACTAAACTAAATAAAATTCTCAATGCAGGCTTTAACCCTGAGCTTGTCCACTCTCTTGATGCCACTCAGACCAACAATACGGTTGGTTTAAATGTCGACCATCCAAGTATCTATTATCCTTTGGGTGGATGGGTGTGCCCCGCGCAATTGACCGAGAAAATTTTTGAGCATTTGGCGAAACACGATAATTTTCAGCCTTTTTTTGAAACAAAGATTGAACGTTTAGAATGGTGTGATCTTGAGCGTGTATGGTCAATATTTAGTAGAGATAAACAATACGTTCACGACACGGTGATTATAGCCAACGGTCATCAGTTTTCTGATTTTAGTCAAAGCTCCGATCTTCCATTAGGCAAAGTCAAAGGACAAATCAGTCATATCGCGAGCAATTCAGAGCTCGAAAAACTTAATTCTGTCCTCTGTTATGATGGCTATATGACGCCAATCAGTCCTGATAACAATAGGCTTTGTATCGGTGCAAGTTACGATCGCGATAATCTGAACACAGACTTTGACCCTATAGCTCAAGTAGAAAACATCGAGAAACTAAAGAAATGCATTCCTAATAAGGCTTGGACTGAACAAGTAGATGCTTCTGATAATCAATCGAGACAAGGGATACGTTGTGTCAGTCGTGATCACTTACCTTTTGTCGGAAATGTGGGAAAGTTGGAAGAAATAAAAGCCATCTATAACGATCTGCCTAAAAAGAAGAATCAACAAGTCCCGAACGTTTCGAGTCACCCTAATCTTTACTGTCTATTGGGGCTTGGCTCAAGAGGGCTGAGCACTGCGCCACTAATGGCAGAGGTGCTCGCTTCACAGATCTGCCAAGACCCTATCCCTCTCCCTAACGATATTCTCGAACTACTACACCCAAGTCGAATGTGGGTAAGAAAGCTCAAAAAAGGAAAGCCGATAACCGAACAAGATCGTTAGAGTAGAGTACTTGGTTAAATAGTCACGTTGGATAACTCTAACGTGACTATTCAGAAGTGGTTAGGCGTTATTGACCAATTCCAACCACAAATCATTCACGATAATACGATCGGCAGGTGACAACTCTGAGCGCGCTTCATCTAGGCTCTCTTGGATCCGCGTTTTGAGCTGCTCAATATCAGAGATACCTTCTTCCTCACACGCTGCGGCAGAGAGTGAGATATGCCCACGTAAGTACCCACCGGCAAAAAGCTCATCGTCTGAAGCTGTCGCAATACGCATATCAATTAATTCAAGAAGCTGCTCTTCAAATTCAATAATCATGGTGCAATTATGCCTAAGTTATATTCATTCTTAAAAACGCGCGCAAGCTTCTCATATCAGTGAAGGCAAAGCAATCTATTGACTAATAGCAACCCAATATCGAAATTATTTTTGTCGGTTGAACACGCAGAATCGATGAAATAAGCAAACAGCCTATGCTTAAGTCACAACAAATACCTCTTCGGTAAGCTGCGGTGTTTGATAAAACGCACGAAGTGCCTCTGACAACAGCTTGACTCTATGGGGAAGACCACTTTTCAGAATATCGAGGACTTCTCGGTGAACACGAGTCATAAATGCAATTCTGTTTGGCTCAAAGTCACCGTTTAAATTATCACAACTGACTGTAAACGGAAAACCAGCACTTTGAGAGAGGATCCATTCATAAGCTTGGGGGCGTACTTCAACCCGTTCAAATTCTTCCTGACGCGCTTGTGTTCTTCCATCCGGTTCATACCAATAACCAAAATCTTCAAGCAACCTTCTCTGCGGTCCTGCTACGCACCAGTGTGAAATCTCATGAAGGGCTGATGAAAAAAAGCCATTGGCAAAAACAATTCTGTGAAAAGGAGTTTGCTCACTTGCTGGAAGATAAATGGGCTCATCTGTGCCCAATTCAAGCCGAGTTTGAAAGTCCTCAAAAAAGGTATTGTCAAAAATAGTGATTAAATCTTGATATTCATGTTTCATCAGCTGGTTTACAACTTACATTTACTTGGCCAACAATTTTCGCACTTTTAATAGATAAGTCAAAGTTAGATATAATTTGAATTAGAAATTCTAATCCGAAACGTTCGTTTTTACCTATATTTTATCATTCGTCACAGATCACATTTCTCTCTAAAATCTCTTTATCGTTATAGAGAGCTATTTGTTTATCGCCATTATTTGAGATCCCATTCATGTTACTGAGTGTATTGTATATTATTGGTATTACCGCAGAAGCAATGACCGGAGCCATGAGCGCAGGACGTCGTAAAATGGACTGGTTTGGTGTCATGCTTGTTGCCAGCGCAACAGCAATCGGTGGTGGTACAATTCGAGATATTCTACTAGGACACTATCCCTTGGGCTGGGTTGAAAATCCCCAGTTCCTTGCGATCACCTGTATTGCAGGAGTACTAACCACAGGCATTGCAAAATGGATAGTTAAACTAAAAGGCCTCTTTATTCGACTTGATGCACTTGGCCTTATCGTTTTTAGTATCATAGGGACCAAAATTGCCTTGGGGATGGGACTGCATGCTTTAATTTGTATGGTATCGGCACTAGTTACTGGCGTATTCGGCGGTTTGCTGCGTGACTTGATCTGTCGTCAAACACCATTAGTTTTACATGAGGAGCTGTATGCCTCAGTAGCACTCGCCTCTTCTGGGTTATATTTAGTGTTGATCAATTTTTCCGTTAATGACGTTACCGCGACAATAATTACTTTAGTGGCCGGTTATACCCTGAGAATGGCTGCAGTCAGATATAATTGGCGCTTGCCCTCGTTCAATTACGATACCGAAACACCTTTTCATTAAACAAAAAAGAAGCCCACCAATTTGGTGGACTTCATAAATGGCCGCTCAGATAGCTGGAGTTTCTGTCACTACGCCGTGATTCTGCCCTCGATGGCGGAGCAGGTGATCTAGGATCACGATCGCTAACATCGCCTCCGCAATTGGCACTGCGCGAATACCTACACAAGGGTCATGACGGCCTTTGGTGATAAGCTCAGTCGACTCTCCGTTGCGGTTAATCGTCTCACCAGGAACCGTAATACTCGATGTAGGCTTTAGTGCAATGTTAGCAACAATTTCTTGTCCTGTTGATATTCCACCCAATACACCACCGGAATGATTACTTGCAAATCCTTTGGGAGTAAGCGCATCACGATGCTCACTACCTTTTTGCTTCACCACATCAAAACCATCGCCAATTTCGACACCTTTTACGGCATTTATACTCATGAGTGCATGGGCGATATCGGCATCTAAGCGGTCAAAGACTGGCTCTCCTAACCCAACAGGAACTCCCGTAGCCACAACCTGAATTTTGGCACCTATCGAATCGCCCTGCTTTTTTAAATCACGAATAAGCTGATCGAACTCTGAGACTTTATCGCTATCTGGACAAAAGAAAGCATTATTTTCGATCTCATCCCAATCGACTTTTTGAATCGAAACATCGCCCATCTGAGATAAATAGGCTCGGATCTCAATACCAAATTCTTGTTTGAGGTACTTCTTAGCAATCGCACCTGCGGCAACGCGCATCGCGGTTTCCCTTGCCGACGAACGTCCACCTCCGCGATAATCTCTCACACCATACTTTTGATGATAGGTATAGTCTGCATGTCCCGGGCGAAACTTGTCTTTGATCTCAGAGTAGTCTTTTGAACGCTGGTCGGTGTTTTCTATCAGAAGACCGATCGAAGTTCCTGTTGTTTTTCCCTCAAAAACGCCTGAAAGTATTTTCACTTCATCTGGCTCGCGACGAGCGGTTGTGTAACGCGATGTTCCAGGACGACGGCGGTCAAGGTCAACCTGAATATCCGACTCACTAATTTCAAGCCCAGGTGGGCAGCCATCAACAATACATCCGAGAGCTAATCCGTGACTTTCCCCAAAAGTCGTCACGCGAAAATGTTGACCGATACTATTTCCTGCCATTTGTTCCTCAAACTTTTCCGTCCATGTATACCTTTAGGTGTGTACAATTAGGTTTACACTTGAATGATAATAAAATTTATAGTGACTTCATTGTGATTTGATGTAAACCCCTAATCACGATTTATACAAAGAAAAAGCGCCACGTAGACTCTCGACTTGGCGCTTTCAACATAAAACTAACCGTCTAGTTTTTTAGTCTTTATAAAGAGCAAAGTCTTTTGCATGCTCAATCAATTGTTCACGCGTTAGCATAAAGACACCATGCCCACCGTTCTCAAATTCAATCCATGTAAAAGGAATGTGTGGATACTGTTCTATCATATGCACCATAGAATTACCGACTTCACAAATAAGAAGGCCTTTATCCGTCAAATAATCTGGTGCATTGGCTAAAATGCGTCTCACCAACTTAAGACCATCGGTACCTGCCGCTAAACCGAGTTCCGGTTCATGGGTAAACTCATCAGGGAGGCTGTTCATATCTTCCTGATCAACATAAGGTGGATTGGAAACAATCAGGTTGTACTTCTCAACCGTTAAATCCCTAAACAAATCAGAGCGAATAGGAAAGACTTGTTGTTCCATACCATGATCTTGAATGTTTTCCTCTGCAACATCTAAAGCATCTGCAGAAATATCAATGGCGTCTACCTCAGCTTCAGGAAACGCGTGTGCGCAGGCAATGGCAATACACCCACTGCCTGTACACATATCCATAATTCGAATTGGTTCTTCCACCAACCAGGGCTGGAATTGAGCTTCAATAAGCTCGCCGATTGGAGAGCGAGGGACAAGTACACGCTCATCAACGAAAAACTCAAGACCACAAAACCAAGCTTTATTTGTCAAATATGCGGTTGGAGTTCGCTCGTTAATTCGTTTTACCACTCTTTCAACAATTCGCATCCTTTCACTTGTCGTCAAACGTGAATTCAATACGTGTGTTGGCACATCAATCGGTAAATACAGTGTAGGTAAAACCAACTGTACCGCCTCATCCCACGCATTATCGGTCCCATGACCATAAAATAGATTCGCAGCATTAAAGCGGCTCACAGTCCAACGAACCATATCCTGAAGGGTGTGAAGCTCCGAAACCGCTTCTTCTACAAAAATCTTATCCAAAATTGCCTCCAAAAAGCGCTACAATACTGCCATCACATTGTTACAAGTCATATGCAAGTCCCATGAGTAAAAAAGACCAAAACAAAAACGATGATTTTTCTCTGTTCAAAGAAGCAGTACAGGGCGTAAAAAAGTTATCACAGGATACCATAATCCAACAGCCAAAAAGAAATAACAGACAAAAAGAAGTCACTCGAAGTTCCCGTGAAGCGAGTGATAGCGAGTTTTATTTTTCTGATGAATTTGTCCCATTATTGAGTGATTCAGGTCCAACGCGCTATGCAAGAAGTGATGTATCACAATATGAATTGAAACGACTCCGACGAGGCGTTTATGTTCCTGATGTTTTTTTAGATATGCATGGAATGACACAAAATGAGGCAAAGCGTGAACTTGGCGCAATGATCGCCTATTGTGTTAAAAACGAAATCTCATGTGCCTGTGTTCAACATGGTATTGGTAAGCATATTCTCAAGCAAAAAACACCATTGTGGTTAGCCCAGCACCCAGACATTCTCGCATTTCATCAAGCGCCGCTTGAGTATGGTGGCGACGGAGCACTGCTGGTTTTATTATCCATTCCTGAAAAGTAGAGCAGACCAAATTGTCTACTTGCGCAGCTCTGGCGGTATAGGCAAGCTCGCGGAATTGAGCGTGGGTCTTTGACCTCCCCGCTTTCTATACTGCTTCAATTGAAAAACGTAGGCTAATATTTGTGCAACGGCAGTAAAGAGGCCATCTGGAATTTCTTGTTCGAGCTCTGTAGAAAAATATAATGCTCGAGTTAACGGCGGTGCAGGTACTATGTATATATCATGCTCTCGAGCCACTTCCCGAATTTTAAGAGCCATGTGGTCTGTGCCTTTAGCCACAACAATCGGAGCTTTGTCAGTATCTTGTCTGTAACGTAAAGCAACAGAGTAATGCTCTGGGTTAGTCACAATAACATCAGCTTGTGGAACTTCTGCCATCATTCTGCGTTGTGCTGCCTCACGTTGTAGCATCCTGATTCGTCCCTTGACCTCAGGTTTACCCTCTGTCTCTTTATATTCGTCTTTGACCTCTTGCTTAGTCATTTTTAATTGATTGGCATGCTGCCAAATTTGGAAGGGAACATCGATAGCGGCAACCAACAGCAATGTGCAGCTTATAAGTAGAATAAAGTTCAGTAATATATCCAGTGCATGAAAAATATTTTGTGGATACACATCCAAACTCAACTGAAACAAATCTTGCTTAGCATCATTGATAAGATAGAAAGCCATACCCGAGACCAAAGTCACTTTTAAAATCGATTTGATCAGCTCAACCCAACTTTGCACTCCCACCATACGCTTAAGTCCACTGAGAGGGTTCATCTTGGACCACTTAGGCATAGCTGCTTCAACTGAAAAGTTTATCCCACCAACGCCTGCGGCACCAATCAATGCCGCAAGAAAGAGCACTAACAATATGAGTAACAGAGGGAAAACAAGCTCTCCTACCGAGCCAAGAATGATATCAAAAAGTTTATCTAGGTCGAAAATCTCCTCACGAGATAAGTCAAAGAGTCGCCCCATCACCGAAAAAAGGCCTTTGGCTAAAAAACTACCAAACCACATCAATGCAATGGCTCCAATAATGAGCACTGACACTGATGCTAATTCTTTTGAACGGGCAACTTGCCCCTTTTCTCTTGCTTGTTGAAGCCTTCGGGGGGTTGCCTCTTCGGTACGTTCTTGTCCGTCAGATTCCGCCATATCTATGCCTTAACAATCTAACCGAATAAATTTACAAATCTGCTTTTCTCCCTCATGCCACAATAGGTCATAGTGGTTATATAGGCCAGCAATGAGATACCAACAAATCAATAACCCGACCATAAGTGCAAACGCAAAACCCAGTGAGAAAATATTCAATTGCGGCGCAGCTCGAGTCATAACGCCAAACGATAGGTTAATCGTTAGAAGTGCGATAATGCCAGACAAAGACATACTTAACGCAAATTGGAACATGATGCCTAACCACAGTGCCAATTCCCTAAAGTCGACATTGGTCAGTGCTCCCACGCCCACAGGTAATGATTGGAAGCTCATAACAACAAACGTTATCATTTTCAGGTGTCCATCTGTAGCAAGGAAAAACATAGTGGCAAGAAACATAAATAGCTGACCAAGCAAGGGGGTATTTTGGCCGTTAGCGGGATCGACCATAGAAGCAAAACCTAAGCTCGATTGCATACCGAGAATTTGCCCCAAAATAACAAAGGTTTGAATTAAAAACTGAGTAACAGTACCCATCGCAACTCCGATGAGAATTTGTTCTAAAACAGTAATAAAACCAGCAAATGAAAGAAGCTCTATATTTTGAGGCGCTGCAGGAATAACGGGCATGACAGCAAAAGTTATCGCCAACCCCAAATACAATCGGACACGCGTGGAAACAAAGCGAGCTCCAGTGACAGACATAACCATCAACATGGCGCCGATACGAGTATAGGGCCAAAAATAGCTAGCAATCCAATCGAGTACAATATCAGTTGGATATTCCATCGAATCGCCTAATACAGCACTTGTGGTAATCGCTCAATCATACTGAAGAAAAACTCCATCAGAATCTGAGTCATCCAGTGAGCAAACATCATTAAAGCAAGCAAGGTAACAATTAGCCTAGGTAAAAAACTCAATGTCTGTTCGTTGATAGATGTTGCCGCTTGAAATATCGCCACAATCAGACCGATCAACAGACTCGGAATGATAATGGCACATACCATGATAAGTACCACCCAAAGTGCTTCACGAAATAACTCCACAAACATTTCAGGCGTCATAGCGACATCCTCGTCATAAGGCAAAACTGCCAGCTAGAGTGGATAAGATCAAATTCCAACCATCAACTAAAACAAAAAGCATCAATTTAAATGGTAGCGAAACAATCATAGGAGAGAGCATCATCATACCCATGGCCATCAATACTGACGCAACAACTAGGTCAATTATCAAAAAAGGCAAAAATAACATGAAGCCAATTTGAAATGCTGTTTTAAGTTCAGATGTGATAAAAGCCGGTATCAATACTGCCATTGACACATCAGAGGTTGCGGTCGCTGTTGAGCCAGAAATATTAACGAAAGTTTCAAGATCCTTTACCCGAGTTTGTTTGAGCATGAAATCTCTCATCGGGATTTGAGCTAAATCAAACGCTTTCCGAGCAGTGATTTGCTCATTGATGTAAGGTTGGATCGCATCTTCATTTATCTTATTGAGTACCGGCGACATAATGAAAAAAGTTAAAAATATCGCGATACCAACAATGACTTGATTTGATGGTGTTTGTTGCAATCCCATCGCTTGACGCAGGATTGACATCACAACAACGATTCGAGTAAAAGAGGTCATTAAAATGACCATAGCAGGCAAAAAGCCTAGCATGGTCATCAATGCTAATATCTGCAGATTTATTGTGTAATCTTCACTACCATCAGGATTAGTAGTCATAGTGAATGCGGGGATACCACCACCTCCACTACTGCTCGCTCTCGCAACCGTGCGTGCAGCTCCCTGCTCTCTCTCCATTGCACTTACAGTCACCGACTGTGATGGCGCTAAGTTTGCCGGGATAGGGGTACTATTATCATCCTCCGCAAGAGTGCAAGCGGAGAAGAAAAGCCCCAACAAACTGAGAAATAAAATCGAAACTCTAAACTTTTTTGTCATTCTTTTTCAGCAACTGCGTCAATTGGCTAGAAAATGGACCCACAGCTTCATCCTCCAGAGACAAAGGACTCTCCAGTTTAGAAATAAGCTGGATAGACTGGCTAGTAACCCCAACTAAAAATTGCTCCTCTCCCGCTTGAACAATCATAATACGTTCACGATTACCGACGCCAATTTGTCGAACAATACTCAGCCCTCGCTGGTTAACAAGAGAGGGAACTTTCATTCTTTTTAGTCCCCAAGCTAATAAAAAAATAAATCCAACGACAAAAATCAATGAACCAAATGTGCTTAGCCAGTCGATCTGAGCACCTGACTTTGTCGCCTCAGCAAAAGCATATTGAGGAAGAAAACCCAGTAAAAGGCTAGTAGAAAAAAAGCTTCTTAAATTCATACTACGCCTTTTCTATCTCAGCTTCTTAATGCGTTCTGTTTGACTTATGACATCAGTCAAACGAATACCAAACTTGTCATTAACCACAACCACCTCTCCATGAGCGATCAAAGTACCATTAACAAGCACATCAAGAGACTCTCCTGCCAAGCGTTCTAATTCCACTACTGAGCCTTGGTTAAGCTGCAATAGATTTCGGATACTTATCTGTGAACGCCCAACCTCCATTGATATCGTCACAGGGATATCCAGTATAGAGTCAATTTTTCGACGCTCATCATCAGAGAGGGAAGACTGCTCTGAGGTATCCTCAAGCTCATCAAGTTGAGCTGACATTACTTCATCAACATCAATCTCGGGTGCATCAGGATCTTCACCTAACGCTGCGGCCCATTCATCAGCCAACTTTTGGTCTTCACTTGGTTCCATACTCTTTCCTACTTTCTCACCTAATCTTCAATTTCGCCCTCGTCTTCCTCTAGTTCTGACATGACGTCTTTACCCAGGAAGGCGATATCTGTTTTGACCGCGTCTGGCCGTTTAATCTCTTCAGAAATCTGGATTGCTAACTTATCACTAGAACGCCCCATTTTAACGCGATATGTTGGCAATTCTTCAACAAACATTACTGCGTGAGGTGGCATTTCAACAGGAATAATGTCACCTGGCTGTAATTCCATTAAATCACGCAATGCAATGTCATGCTCTAAGAGGTTAACGCGAAAATTGATCGGAACATCCATAATCTCTTCTTTTAACGCACTGCTCCAACGTACATCTGCTTCCATTTTATCCGACTGTACACCTGCATCGAGAAGTTCTCGTATAGGCTCGACCATAGAATAAGGAAACACAACATGAAAATCACCACCGCCTCCGTCTACCTCAACATGAAACGAGCTGACAACAATAACTTCTGTCGGGCTGACGATATTTGCCATGCTGGGGTTAACTTCTGAATCGAGATATTCAAACTCAACGCCCATCACTGGGGACCAAGCTTCCTTGTAATCTTCAAAGATTATCTTCAACAAGAGTTGTACAATCCTTCTCTCAGTTGGGGTAAATTCCCTTCCCTCAATCCGAGAGTGGTAGCGACCTTCGCCACCAAAAAAATTCTCAACCAGAATAAAGACCAAACGAGCTTCCATGGTTACAAGCCCAGTACCTTTGAGCGGTCTAAAACGCACCATATTCAAACTGGTAGGAACATACAGAGTATTTTGGTATTCACCAAACTTCATCATCTGTACGCCATTGATAGACACTTCTGCTGTTTTTCGTAACATGTTGAAGAGACTGATTCTAAGGTGGCGAGCGAAACGTTCATTGATAAGCTCGAGCGTGGGCATACGGCCACGAACAATTCGGTCTTGCGAAGAAAAGTCAAAATCAACACTTCCTTCAGCACCACCAGCATCACTATCTTGACTATCATCGGAGTCGTCGGCCCCATTAAGAAGCGCATCAATCTCATCTTGGCTTAATAGATCCACTCAACACCTACTGCATAACAAAGTCAGTGAACAAAACACGTTCAATTACTGGCTCACCGATGGCTTTGTTGAGAGCCGTTTTGACATCCTCGGTGATCTTATCACGCAACTCGCCTCGACCATTGACGGTCCGAAGCTGCTCAACGGTAGCGACTGAGAGCGAAATCAACATAGTGCTTTCTATCAAAGGCATGTGAGATCGAGCGAGTTCTTCATTTTTAGCTCCTCGAAGCATTAACTGAGCTTTTATTCTGGCGATACGATTCTTCGTTTTCGAGTTCACATTAAATACGAATGCTTGAGATAAAGCGATATAAACTACAGGTTCGGCAGTGGCAACAGGCTGACTAACGACCTCTTCTTCTTTCGTATCTCCTGACCCCATTAAAAAGAATACGGCAACTGCTATCACCACCACCACTACAACCCCGATGATGATAAAGAGTTTGCCTTTCCCTGCCGGGGCTGCTGCGGTTTCTTCTTCTTCTGCCATAATTATTTGCCTCAATAATTCAATTGATTATGCGTAATAGCTAATACCATCACGTTTACCGAGTATATTCAGTTCTAAGCCTACATCAGTTTCCAAATCGTCACCAGTGAGAGTAGCATTTGAACCCTGCCCAAGTTCTGACCCTTGGGCTTTGTCACTATATTGACCTCGTTGTTGCCCTGATGCTTGTTGCTGAACGGAACTTTCTCCTAATTGTACCCCTTGCTGTGCGAGCATTTCTCGTAACCTCGGCATTGTATGTTCAATCGCGTCACGAGCTTGAGGGTTAGAAACAGTGAAATGTACCGATGTACCTTCACCTGTCACTTGCATTCGTATTTGTAGTCGACCTAATTCAGGGGGATCGAGACGTATGTCTATATTCTTGAGATTTTTCGACATCATCATCTGCACTTTTTCCGCCACTTGCTCTCCAGCAAAATCTCGGGTTAATTGAATATTTGCCGAATTAACGGAGTCAGTGCGTTGCAATGAAACTTGACTTGCACTCACTTGATGGCTTCCCTGCCCAGCTTGCTGAACCGATGAGATATTCGTATCACTTCCCAGTTGCTTCTCTTCAATTAGCTTACCGAGGTTACCAATTGCTCGACCAGTCACCCCAGTTCCTAACAATGCCTTTTCAGATAGCATTGCAGGATTAGTGTTCATCATCGGCTGTTGTTGCCCTGTATTCAGACTTTCTTGAATCAGGTTCTGAGGTAATGGCTGAGAAACATGAGCCTGCGCTATCGCTGCATGTTGTGTGGCTTGATTCAAAGTATTAGGGGAAAGTCGCTTCAACCCTTGATGTTGAGACAAACTCTCCTGCTTAATAACTAGCTCATCTCTTTTCACGCCACTATTTTCAATCGTTTGTATCGAAGCTAACAGTTCATCATCACCCATATCCGCATCGATTGGCGTCTCTTTTAATTCATCAAAGCTCTCATATCGAGTTCTTTCTCCAACACTTTTACTAATTATCTGCTTTTCATTTCCTTCTTTAATGGTATTTATCTGAACATTAGTCTGAGTTGGATTTATTAACTTATCTGACAGTAAAGTCTCTTCTTGCTGTACATTGTCAGCATCAACTAGCACTTTGTTTTCATCATTTTTGCTCTCAGGAAGAAGCCGTTTAGAAAGTTGCTTAGCTTCTTCACTCCACTTTAGCTCATCTCTAATGACAGTCTCATCTGCCTGAATTTCTTTCAGCGTTTCAGAGTTAGCCAGTGTCTCTTGCGATAAAGCTACAGAAGTAACATCGGCCACACTATGACTGGGCTCTAACGCCTTGGTTCGTGCACCATCATTATGTTCAGTTGTTTCAGTAGCTACTTTATTTGAAACAATCACTGTATCGATTTCTTGAGGATTTTCTCGCCCGACTGGCAACTCTTTGCCGTCTTTAGATATGAGGACATTTGCAGAACTATCGAGCCTTTTTAATATTTCATCGTTATCGGCAACTATTTGCTCCGCAATTTTATTCGTTTTAGAACTATCTTTCGCTTTTAACTCGCTTTCTGAGTCAATTGTCACTTGTTTAGATTCATCAATATCCACCAAGTCAGAATCTAGGAGGGTATCTAAACTTTCTTCACCATCCGCCAAGTTTTGTGTTTGTAAGAGAAGCTCATTATCAGCTGACTCGATATCAGGCGACTCGATGTCTACGCCCTTTTCGCTTTTTACATTCTGGTCTCCCCCCAAAATAAGGGAGGATAGTTTTGAAAAAAAACCTTTTGATTCACTTGTTTCACTACTCTCTGTAGCGTCTGTTAGATTCGTTTTGGGCGTAGTGGAGCTCTCAGTTAGCGATGATAAATTGACATTCATATCAAAATTTCTCCAAATATTCGGCCAGATCCAATGACAGAAAACGTTACTAATCCATGTAAACATGGCGATCATCTTTGAATGTGAGATTTAAAGCAAAAAGTGTACCGACTTGAAATCAATCCCGCACAAATAATACGTCATTCGATATTTTATCGTCCTCTATAAAAGGATTTATCATTAAGGCTCGTTATTTGAAAAAAAAGCCATGATAAATTCTCTTCTTGGACTAGAGACATTTTGCAAACAATAGGCCAAAGATAAAGAACAGACATACCGATGAATGAAATCGGCGTATCAATGCTATTGGAACGAAAGACGTTAGCCAGAGCATATGCTCTATACCCAAGTAATCTCAAGATGAGAGGTGACTTGGGTGTAATTGTTTCAAGTACTTTAATTCAATACCTTAAGATCAACAAACTTGACAATAGCTTCTTTAGATACAAGCTTATTAATAATACTGAAACTTTGGGCGATGAAGTCAGCGTAATGGATGAAAAAAGAATAAATCACCTAGCCGAGCAATTGGTACCCGCGTATGGCACGCCCGATCTCACTAAATTATTAGATGACATTCTTGAAAATGAGCCCGCATCTGCGAAGTTTTTAGTTAAAAGTGAATTAAACCGAATAATGGCTCCCTGTTCCAAAGCTATCGATATCCGAGGCCTAGTCAAAGACGAATGTCGCAAATACGATCTCAACGGATATAGCCACTGGCTAAATGACCACGGCATCAACTTGTACTATAAAAATATCTTTAAGTATGGCACCTACGCGGAGGGCGTGTGGGAGTCGGTAAAAAAGTACACTATAAGTCTTAGAGATATTGAGGCACAAAAAACGAGGCAGCAAGAAGTCGACGAAATTAATAGCGAAAAGCTAGACGTAGATTTTATTGATATGGGATTTTACTTATCGCGCAGAGAATCCCGATTAAATATCTCTGCCCCTGTACGCATCGTACTCGAAAACGGACAAGAGGTTTTTGCTGTTTTACTCGATATCTCATCTTCTGGTATAAGAATAAAAATACCTCGCTGCATAACGGCCAAAACACAGTCCGATATGAAAGTTTATTTTTGTAAATCAAGTAATAGCTATGAGGAAGAGATCAGCCGCCCTGCACATTATCATATCGTCGCCATCGATGATCCTATAGACAACAGCCCAGTTAAGTATCTCAGATGTGTATTGGAACACAACAAAGAAATAATAGACGAAATGATGAATTTCTTTGAGAGACAAAGCCGTAAAAGCCTTGATAAAAATGAAATTCCTGCACGGGCAAACGCACACACTCACGAACATATTTTATTTGCAAACACCTCTAAATTACCGTTCTTCTTCTCTAAGGAAGGTGTTGTCCTCACACTACTTAATGAAAAAAATAAGCGACTTTACCAGTCTCTAAAGAACAAAGCAGGGCAACCCTGCCTCGGAGTTTTTCTCGGAGCGGAAAGATTAGAAAAATTAACCCAGCTATCAAAGCCAGGGACACACAAAATCTTTCACACTTTTAGATACCATAATGAATTTTTGAGTGTTGATGAGGCAGAAACAACTGATGATTTATTTCGATTATTCGTAAGAACTGGCGCACAAACAGACACATGGAAGGTCTTTAAACTGTCCGTTTTCGAACTTTCTCGAGATGAGATCAAAAAAATTCACGAGGAAGCTCCTAAGCTTGGTGTCAAAAAAGCAACGCATTATGGATTATTACAAGAAGTCACCTACGCAGACTGCAATAATGACTACCTAATGCGACAGCCATCCAATCTATCGATCTCTGAGCTAGGGCGCTTCAGAACAAACGCTAAGGACAGCACTCGTATTAATCCCAGCATCGGTATTAATAACAAGCTACCAAGAAACGTTATAGAAACACTTCATGATGTTTTTGTCCGAAACTTCGTGGGGGCATCGGTATTTTTCGAAAAAAATGGGACTAAGTTGAATCCAAGAGCAATAGGGGCAACCTACCCAACGCCGCCTTTTATCAAAGCCTTTGCTAAAGTCGACGGTAAAATTTCTCTTGCTCCCATTTATATGGGACGGTCATTTTCTCTAATAAAGCAAACAATGAGACCAAAAGAGCAACATGGCTTACATAGCCACGAACTGTATATGATGATTGGAGAATACAAAAAAAAGACACAATTTTTAGACTCAAAGCTAGTCAGTGACTTCATTGACCGTGATGAGCGAATCAATTTCATTAAGCGTTCTCAACAAACAGGACAATTTATTGCAGTGAGAATAGATAGTGAGCGTATCGCTTCATCGGAGATCGAATTATTGAAGTTTGATGTCGCAGATGTATTAAGAGTTAATATGCAAAAAGCAAAAAAACTAGAATATGATATTGAGAATATTGCTGGTTTAGCTGAAATCACAGATGTCACGGACGAGGTTCTTTTACGTCTAGATCTCAAGCTGTGACTATGGGTTACGTTGAACGTAAATCCCTATTAAAACTGTCATCTGCCGTTATAAAAAGTCGGAACCTCTCTGGCGCGAAAAACTCAAGGTACAAAATTCATCCATTTGTTTTTGCTCCAATCTTTCTTCCAAGCGCTGGCGTTGTTTTTGTTTTTTCTCGATTAACAGCTCGTATGATCGTCGTGTCTTTCTTGTTTCTGACCAATTCTGCTCACAATGCTCTACCTGAGATTTAAAATGCTCTTCCGCTTGTTTTTGCTTAGCAAGGGTTTCATCAAGTGTGGTTAAAAATCGGTTGAGGTGCATATACTCACTCGCAGCAAGCCCTTGCTGACCTCGTTGAACGAGTTGTTGACAATAGTCTAAACGATATTGCTCAATCTGCTGTAACTGTCTGTAGTAATCATCCAGCTCAACTCTCGCATTATTGAGCGCCAAGACAGCTTGATCTTCCCTCTCTTGAGCTTGCTCTAACAATATGCCCAGTGCAGACTCCATATATTACTCCCCTCCTTGTAATAGATGTCTCAACATACTTACAGACATATCAAATGGAACAGACTCTTTCATTTCTTGTTGAAGATAAGTGTCCAAACTTGGCTTTAACGTAAAAGCGCTGTCTATGGCAGCATCGCTGCCCGGCTTATACGCTCCGATAGAGACAAGATCATGGTTTTTACGGCAAATAGACAAAACCTGCCTGACGGCTTTGGACATCAGTAATTGCTCTTCTGAGACAATTTGTGGCATAACGCGGCTCACTGATTTTTCCACGTCTATTGCAGGGTAATGCCCCGAATCTGCCATTTCCCGTGAGAGTACGATATGTCCATCTAAAATTGCCCGAGCAGCATCAGCAATAGGATCTTGTAAATCATCCCCTTCGGTCAAAACGGTAAAAAAGGCCGTAATCGAACCTTGAGTATCACTTCCATTACCCGCTCTTTCCACTAGCGCTGGAAGTTTAGCAAATACGGAGGGGGGATAGCCTTTTGTGGCAGGCGGCTCACCAACAGACAGCGCAATCTCCCGTTGAGCTTGCGCAAATCGCGTCAGAGAGTCCATCAACAATAAGACATCTAGGCCCTGATCTCTAAAGAACTCAGCAACAGTTAAAGCAGTCTGACAACCTTTCAAACGCATTAATGGCGATGCATCAGCAGGAGCAGCAACAACAACGGAGCGCTGACGTCCATCGACACCAAGTATCTCATCGATAAACTCTTTCACTTCTCGACCACGCTCACCGATTAACCCAACGACAACAACCTGTGCAGTGGTTCCCCGAGTCATCATACCGAGAGTAACCGACTTACCGACACCTGACCCAGCAAACAGGCCAATACGCTGACCTTTGCCCACAGTTAACAGCCCATTTATTGCCTTAATGCCCACATCAAGAGGTGCGGTAATAGGCTTTCGAGTTAGAGGGTTAATTGGCTCTGAGTTAAAAGAGGCGTGTTTATCAGTATAGATTGGACCCAAGCCGTCTAAAGGGTTACCGACCCCATCAATGACTCTTCCTAATAACTCCATCCCAACAGACAGACCAGATTCACTTGTAAGCGGCGTCACTTTTGCACCGGGAAGAATACCTGTTATCTGCTCGCTGGGCATAAGAAACAGCTTATCACCAGAGAATCCAACTACCTCAGCCTCAATATCACCGTGCATGGTTTCAACATGGCAGAGGCTACCGATAGGGGCACGGCACCCACTTGCCTCTAATGTTAACCCTACAACACGAACTAGCTTACCAGAAGCGACAGGACGGCATGAAATACCTTGTGTCTTGTAATGTGTAAGCCGCTCAGATAAAGCAATCAAGCTCCACCACCTGAATGACGATTCATACCACAAAAACTTTGTAATACATTGCGTATGCGATCTTCCATAAGGTAATTTACGCTAGACTCACCTGCTTCTATCTGAACGTCTCCTCGATTTAGAGCAGGCTCTGAAGTCAGCGTCCAGTTGCGAACGTTCATTTCTTCTTCACCGTAAACAGAGTTGATGATCTCAATATCTTCCGGATGTAATTTCAGCGTAATGGAATGCCCACCGATAGGAAGAGTCTCAACCGATTGTTTGATTGTATCTAAAATGATTTGTGGATTGGTTTGTACTTCGACATGAACAATTTCTTTGGCTATCATCAAAACCATATCGACGAGTTGTTTTTCAACCTGAAGGTTTATTAACTCGAGAGGTTGAGCGAATTGATTTGCCAGTTTAACAAAGGTCTCAACTTGTTGAAGAATCTGGTCTTGCCCTTCAACCAAACCCTCTTGCTTTCCAACTTCTAACCCCTCTGCGTGACCTTCTGCAACTCCTTGTTCCTTTCCCTTGTCATAGCCTTGGGTGAAACCTGCTTCTTGTCCTTGATGAAAACCCGCATCATGGGCCTGCTGCTTAATGAATTCGACTTCCTCTTCAGTAAGCTCCTTTGGTTTTTCTTCAACTTCAGGCTCAGATATTGGCAACCAGCTAGGATCGTAGTTCATAGCCGTTTGTCTTGCTTCTTTGTGCGTTTGAGATGTGTAGTCAGGCATTCCCCAACGTTCAGCTTTTTCTACTGATTCATCACTTTCTAAACGTAAAAAGCCACGCTTTCTCTCAAATGACATAAACACCCTGTATTACATTAAGGTTACAAGAACTCATCTGCACCACCACCAAGCATGATCTCTCCAGAATCGGCTAAGCGTCTGGCGACCGCCAACACTTCCTTCTGGGAAGCTTCAACATCAGAGACTTTGATGGGCGCCATAGCTTCTAAATCATCACGCATCATCTCAGCTGCACGCTTCGACATGTTTTTAAATATCTTCTCTCGCAATGCATCATCTGCACCTTTGAGCGCTCGCTGCAACGCATCTTGTGGAACATCACGAAGTAATTTCTGAATACCCGAATCATCGACCTCAATAAGATTTTCGAAGACAAACATAAGGTCTTGAATTTGAGTCGCCATATCTTCATCCTGATCACGCATTTGATCCATTAAGATACCTTCGATATTGTTATCCATGTAGTTCATAATTTCAGCGGCTGCTTTCAAACCACCGATTTTGGCAGCTTGAGCACCCGCCTGACCAGCAAACTGCTTTTCCATAATCTCATTAAGTTCAGCTAACGCAGATGGCTGAACTTCTTCTAGCGTTGCAATACGCATCACCAACTGCAATCTATCACGCTCAGCAAACGCTGACAGGATTTCCGCCGATTGGTCAGGGTCAAGATAAGACAGTACGATGGTTTGAATCTGCGGGTGTTCATTGAAAATGATACTAGCAACCTGTCTTGGGTCCATCCATTTCAATGAATCCAAACCTTTAGAGCCAGTGCCTAAGAGGATCTGATCAACAAGGTTATTGGCTTTGTCCTCTCCCAAAGCGGCGACGAGCGCATTGCGCATAAAGTCTTCGCTTCCCATACCTATATTGGTGTATTTCTGAATATCCTCGAGAAACGCCCTATGGACAACGCTGACTTTGTCTTGGCTTAAATCAGCAGCGCGAGCCATTGCGCTACCTACTCTCTGTACTTGCTTGGGCTCTAAATGTCGAATGATGCCCGCGGCGTCGTCCTCATTTAAACTGAGTAACAATATCGCTGCACGCTCCTCTCCTGGGATATCCGCTATATCTAGAGTATTTTCGGCGCCCTCACCGTCTTTATCATCAGCCATCTTGCATCCAATTCTTCACAACTTGTGCTGCTAGCTCTGGCTCATTTGAGACCAGTGCTCGTATTGCTTTTAGCACATCTTCATCTTTATGCAGGTTGGGTAGGTCAATACTTGAGCCAAATTCAAATAACTCACCGCCATCCAATTCACCACCAATCAAGCTAGTTTCACCATCTGCGCCAATAGGCATCCCGTCTGGACCATACATTTGGTCATCATCTTCATCCGATGCAGGGTTGATAAGCTTCTTCATCGCTGGACGAACTAGAACCAAAATCACGACAATGATGACCAAGGCGCTCGCAAACCACCTTACCCAGTCATTAAAGTTAGGATGCTCCCAAATTGGAACATCAGTCACAACATCAGATTCAGGCTCCGCAAACTGCATACTCAACACATTTAGCAAATCGCCTCGCGACTCACTAAAACCCACAGTACCAATTAGTATCTGCTTTATAGAGTTTAGCTCAGCCTCAGAAATAGGTTGATAGGTGGTTTCACCCGTATCTGGGTTAACCACACTCCGATTTTTCACTGCGACTGCGACAGTTTGGCGATTGACGACACCAGTTTGACGGCGTTCATGACTGATCGTCGTGTCTATCTCAAAGTTGCGGGTCGCCTCTTTATGAACAGAACCCTGACCTAGAGCTGTCCCATCTTTCATCTGAGCAACATCTTGGGGAATAGAAGCATCAGCTGGAGGTTGATTACTTAGAGCGCCAGGAATACCTGCTACCATATTGCCATTGTTATAGTCTTCAAGTGTATACTCACTGCGAGTAGCAGGCTTATCAGGGTCAAAAACTTTCCGAGTTTGTTCAACCGCACTAAAATCGAGTTCAATATCTACTTGAGCTGTATAGTTGCCAAATCCAAGAATGGGAATAAGGACGGAATCAATTTTCTCACGAAGTGCTTGTTCCTGTTTGCGCTCTAATTCATGTTCTTTACGTCGAGCCGATGAAGCCGGGTCCTCCGAGCCAGAACTCAATAAGCGTCCATGTTGATCGGTGACAGTCACACGATTAGGCTTCATTCCAGGCACTGCGCTTGCTACCATATCAACCACAGAATCGACTTCTTCCTGCTTGAGGTTTGCTCCAGTTTTTAGTGTCAAAAATACTGATGCTGAAGCTTCTTGATTGTGTCGAACAAACACACTCTGTTTAGGCAGAGCGAGTAAAACTCTCGCTTTACGTACCTGCTTCAGTTCTTCTATTGCTTTCGATAGCTGACGTTCACGGCTTAGCTTTAATCTCTCTTGCTCAAGACGCTGAGAAACACCAAAGCCCATATCTTGCATAAGGATATCATCGCCAGCCTCTCTCTCTTGATTCAAACCTGCTCGAACCATGTCCAATTTCAGTGAGTTAAAATCACTGACCGGAACAAGTATGGTATTTCCCTCTAGTTCATAATCGAGTTTCTGCTGATCAAGATAATCTAAAATAGGAATCAATTCTTCTGTGTCATACACACCTAGTGGACGCATCTCAGGCTCACGAACCCAGAAAAACAGCATGACGATCAATGCAACGCAAATAGAAATAGACAGAACCAGTACCACCTGACGGAGAAGATCTAAGTCACCGGCACCAAAGTCGAGGCGAGAGCTACTTTTTTCATCTAGGTCCGCAGTGTGGTGTAAATCACTGTCCAGAGCTGAGCTAGACATGACTGCGCCCCCGCCAGAGTCATCGGTAACCGTCATATCTGTTGATTGATTTTCTTCTTCCACAGCATTTACCTAATTTAGACTGGCATATTCATCAATTCTTTGTACGCTTCGACTAATTTATTACGTACTTGAATCGTTGCTTCGAATGCAACACTGGATTTATTTCGCGCGATCATGACATCGGAAAGAGAAACATCTTTATCACCACGGTCAAACCTCATTTGTAGGTCGCTTGAAGTCTGGGAGAGACTATTGACGTTATTGATTGCTTTTTTCAATAACTTGTTAAAGTCAGCCCCAACAGTTTCACCTGTTGCGGTAGGCCTTGTACTGCTTGCCTCAAACATCATTGCTTGCATTTCACTTTGAAATCCATCAATTTTCATAACAACCTCGATAGTCAAACCTTTGACTAGCTATACACGCACTATGAGTAAAGCAAGCCCTGTGCCATAGATACAGCACACAATAACGGTTTTTTTAATTAGGAATATCTATTCCAGCATCACGCATTTTAGCCAATTTATAGCGCAGAGTGCGCGGACTAATTCCCAACTTTTCAGCCATTTCTTTGCGTCTACCGCGACATTCCTCCAAAGTCTCGAGAATAATCGCATACTCCTGTTCGCGAAGCTCTCCTCCTAGACCACTTGGTGAGGCTAAGTGCTTTTCATCCACAAGATGTGAAGTTTTTACATTCGGTACAACGCAATCACCTGTATCAAGGACAGCCTGTAAGCTGGAAGCATCATGCCAATCCAGCCCCTCCAGTAATATATGCTCTGAATCAAGCAAGTGCTTGTCGCACAGAATGAGTGCCCTTTGAATCACGTTATCAAGCTCACGCACATTTCCTGGCCAACTATAGCTGGAGAGTTTTTCAATCGCTGACGAACTAATATCTGGTCTTGGCATACCCAATTTTTTACAATGACGTTCAGTTAAATGATATACAAGAGGCTCAATATCTCCTTTTCTGTCACAAAGGGCCGGCCAAGCTATTGGAAAAACATTGAGACGATAATATAAATCTTCACGGAAGTTACCTTCCCTTACATATTGCTTTAAATCTCGGTTACTGGTCGCCAGAACTCGCACATCCAATTTTACACTTTTCCTGCTCCCTAAACGCTCAACTTCTCTTTCTTGTAGAACTCTCAATAACTTAGCTTGTAGGCTCAAATCCATTTCACTAATTTCATCGAGTAATATTGTCCCACCTTGGGCTTGCTCAAACTTACCAGGGCACGCTTGTACTGCACCAGTAAACGCCCCTTTTTCATATCCAAATAAAGTTGCCTCCAACATGTTGTCTGGTATCGCGGCACAATTTATTGCCACAAATGGGCCTGATTTACGGGGGGAAGCATTATGGATATATCGAGACATAACCTCTTTACCCGATCCACTTGGGCCAAGCACCATGACATTTGCATCAGTTTTTGCCACTTTCTCAGCTAAAGAGAGAAGTTTTATACTCTTTTCATCGGCAACAACCGCGTCTCCATTATCATCAGACTTTGTCGGGGCGTAGCGACTGACCATATTGAGGAGCACTTCAGGAGCAAAAGGTTTTGCCATATAATCGATTGCGCCCTCTTTCATCGCGGAAACCGCATCTTCAATATTGGCGTAAGCGGTCATAAGCAAAACGGGTAAATGAGGCCAGTGTTGCTTAATATTGCGTAACAAAGCTAGCCCGCCCATGCCTGCCATTTGCACATCAGAAACGACGATATCAATATGGTGAGATTTAAGTTTGACCAGCGCATCCTCTGCACTATCAGCTTCAAGCCAGCTATACCCTGCTAGCGCTAATGTATCTACCAACGCTTCGCGTAAACCTTCGTCATCTTCAACGATCAGCACTTTACTTTGAGCCATAATCATTCTCCCGTCGTCATTTTTTGGTCGAAGTGAAGTCTACGATCAAGCGGAATACAAACCGTAAAACAAGCTCCTTCGCCCACCTTTGAGGTTAGGTTCAACCGTCCATCGTGCGCACGGCACACCATCTGAACCACAGCAAGCCCCAGGCCAGTGCCTTGTGAGCGAGTTGTAAAAAAAGGTTCCATTATTTTTTTGACAAGCTCAGGCGCAACACCTGGGCCATTGTCTTGTACAGAAATGCTGAGCTCATTATTCTCTACTTTGAAACGCACTCCAATTTCAGATTTCTTTCCCGCGATTTGGATTGCATTCATAACTAAGTTACTCAAAGCGGAAGCTATTGCGTTCACATTTCCAAGTAATTCGGTATTTTGCTCATCAACGTCAAGTGTAAAATCGATCTGGTTGTTTTTAACTGCTGCTTCTATCATTGGTAAAAACTCACTGACTAAGCTTTCAACACTAAAGGTGGTCGCAACCTTGTTATCACCCCCCTTAGCGAACAGAAGCATATCATTGACCTGTTTCTCTAGGTCATTCAATCTATCCATTAATTTAGTCTGGAAGCGATCTTTTGTTGCTGGTGGTAGATTGGATGAGCCCAAGTTTGATGCATACAGCATCGCACTCGATAACGGTGTTCTGACTTGATGAGCAAGAGAGGCAACCATTCGACCCAATGAAGAAAGACGTTGTAAGTCACTAATCCTAGATTGTAAGAGACGAGTCTCCGTCAGATCAGTAATTAAGATCAGTTGGCCAGTTGCAGAAGCTGAGATTGCTAGACGAACTTTACGCCCATTACGCAGAGAAATCTCATGACCATCATCTTCTCGGGGTGCAAAGGCTTTTTGAATAACCTCAAACCATCTTTCACCAACTAGAGGCAGTTCGAGAAGTTTACTCGCTTCAGGGTTAGCCTCTCTGACGATGCCCTGTGTGTCGAGTAAAATTACACCAGCAGGCATCACATCCAAGACTTGTTGGTACCTTTCCACTTGCTGTTCTAGTGTGCCTAATGGTGTTTCACTTTCTGTTGTAGAGGTCGTTTCCATGACAAGTTTCTGCCTTTAAGAATGCAAACTTCCTAACTGCAAAAAACAAGCCATGTTTTTATTCAATTAAATCAGAGCCTTAACCAACTGACGGAAATTTGACGCAACCTTTTAACGCTGCATATTATACTTGCGCATTTTTTCGACGAGCGTTGTACGACGCATTCCCAGCATGTCAGCGGCACGTGACACAACACCATCTTGAGCTTCTAAAGCCTGATTGATCATATTAATCTCAAGATCTGCAAGCATCTCTTTGAGGTTAATACCCTCAGGTGGAAGTTCTTGTGGGTTATTGTCGTGATCCTGAAAAATATCTTCTGAATCCATACCAAAATCAGCCGAAAAGATATCCTGTAGTGCGTTCCTCTCCTGCTCCTCGACAGACTCTGTACTAAACTCTGGTTGAAACTCTGGAATATCACTGTAACGATATTTCGTCGGCAAATGATTAACATCAACCAAACAATTTGGATAAAGAATAATCATTCGTTCAACCAAATTAGCAAGCTCTCGAACATTGCCAGGCCATAAGTGTTCCATAAGAGAGTTGAGGGCACGAGGTGTAAAACAAATAGGCTGAGCTCCCTCGACTTCCATACGAGCTATCAATTCTTGAAGCAGCAAAGGGATATCTTCTTTACGTTCTCGAAGCGCAGGCATTTCGATTGGAAACACGTTTAGACGATAATAGAGATCCTCACGGAAATCATGCTCTTCTATCATATTTTCAAGGTTTCGATGCGTTGCCGCAATAACTCTAACATTAACTTTGATTGTCGTATTTCCGCCAACCCGCTCAAAACAACGCTCTTGAAGTACACGAAGTAACTTTACTTGCATAGGCATTGGCATATCGCCAATTTCATCTAAAAATAACGTCCCTCCCTCTGCAAGTTCAAAACGCCCCTTTCGAGATGTTATCGCCCCAGTAAACGCACCTTTTTCATGTCCAAAAAGTTCACTTTCAAGTAGATCTGGCGGTATTGCGCCACAGTTTATTGGTACAAAGGGACCATTACTGCGAGCCGAGTGGTAATGAATGTTCCTCGCAACCACCTCTTTCCCTGTGCCAGATTCACCAAGAATGATAACGTTTGCCTCTGTTTCAGAGACTTGTTCAATGAGATGGCGTACCTCTTTAATACCATAACTCTGGCCAACTAAACTACGAAAGAGTGTATTGTCTCTAGTTGCGGGAATAATATTCAACCCTTTGCGCCCAAGAAAATCCTTACAATGACGAAGAGCTTCACTTAACTGAGGATAATTCAAAGGATACTCTAATTCACCAACATAGTTGGTGAGCTCTTCAACGATATGGGCCTGTTCACCAGAGGTCGTCAATAATGGGACATGGTTCGCCTGTGATAACTTATTGTTAAGTTGTGATGATGAAAGATTACTGTGGAGAGTGCCAAGAATACAACCAGCCCAGGCTATCGACCAATCGATATCCTCAAGGCAGTCAAAAGTGACCGCCTCACACTGCTCCCCAACAAATTCTAAAATGTTACTCAGATTGATCCTTGCTTGAGCATCATCTTCAATCACGAGTATTTTCGCTAAGCCTTGCATAGATGAGAATATTTGCCTTAATAAAAATCGTTTTGGCTAGTTCAAAATTCAATGTCAATTTAAATATAGTGTAAAGACTATGTCAGACAACTGAAAAATTTTAAGCAAAAAAGCCACGAGTCTACGTCGTGGCTTCTATTCTATTTGATAAAAAAAATAAGGCAACCAAGCAATTACCTGATGTGATATTAGCCCAAAAGCTTAATATTAAACCAGTTTCAATTAAACTAAACCCATAATATCTGGGGTTGACTTTTTAAATTCCAACATCATTGGCCGTCAAATTGTGATATTCAGCAGGTATTTGATCCCAAGCAGACTTAATCTCACGAATAATCTCAATCACATCGTCAATAGGTTGTGGATCATTTTTATGGTTAGCTTCTGTTATTTGAGTAATCATAAACTCATAAAGTTGATCGAGGTTTTGTGCAATATCCCCCCCATCATCCATTGATAAGCAACTACGTAAACTTATAACGATATCAAGAGCTTTACCAAGGCGCTCGCCTTTTTTAGGAATATTCCCTGCTTCCATCGCAGCTTTTCCCTGGATAAGACGCTCGATGGCACCTGCCATCAACATTTGTACAATCTTATGCGGGGAGGCCGCACTCAGTTGACTATCAACCGATACTTTCTTATAAGCCTGTAGTGAACCACGCATAACAACCCTCTTTATCTCTATAAAAACTTTTGATACTGCTGAACCGAACGCTTACCGTGATGAACTTTACGCAATAGACTTTCAAATTCTGAAGTTCTATTACTCATTAAGGTGCAGATAGAGTGTGTTCTTTCTATCGCTTTTTCCCACTGCGTTTGGTCTACTGCTTCAGGATAGTTTCTCACTATCTCTGTAAGACAAAGCAATATCTGTTCCCTTTTATCGACTTGGTAGACAATTTCTTCAACGTTAATTTCATCCTGTTCAAGCAATGATGTAATTAATTGATCTAAGTCACAAAGACTAGCAATTAGAATTCGATAATCATTAGTTGAGTGCATTCATCATCCCTGCTAGTTGAGACTGCATCTTACTTGTCGCATCCTGCATCGCTGAAAATTTGGCGTATGTTCTCTTTTGTAAATTATCCATGCGGCGATCAAGTGCCGCTTGATCATCCTGTAGCCGATAGGAACGCTCAGTCATACTTTGTTCACGGTTACGGATAGACCCGGTCGCCCCAGTTAAACCTTGAATAGCATCCTCAACCTTTTTAGCAAAACCATTACTACCACCAAAGAAGCTTTCTAACTGGTTAAAGTTATTGTTAATTTGTTTATCTAACATGCCATAGTTAATTTCAAGAGTACCTTGACGGGTTGTAGTGATTCCAAATTCCGTCAAGGTCTTCATATTCTCGGGGGCGGGTTCAATATCCGAACCGAATACTGCTCTCAACCTTGAATCTGCGCTGCGGACGATACTATCGCCTGCTAATGGGCCAGCTACCCCAGTTCTGGGATCAACTTGCGATAATTCAGACGCTACCTGATAAAATTGGTTATATGCCGCAACAAATTGCTCAATATCTTCTCTCACGCCTTGTCTATCATACGCAATATCAATTTCCGAAGGTTGTTGCCCTTCTTTTGTTAAACCTTTGAGCGTCAAATCTACGCCGTCAATAGCGCTCTCAATAATGTTGTTATTACTCGATAGATGTGCAACACCATCAAGAACAACTTTACTATCCTGTGCGGATTGGACTTCAATCATGCCTTGGTATGTATCAAATGAGCGTTGAGCCACATCCAAATCTGCCTGCACTTTATCAAGACGTTCTAGGTACTCTCGTTCTTCTTTAGGAAGTTTAGCTCGTTCAATTTCTTTTGCTTGTTCTTTTGTCAATTCACCCGCTTCAACACGTTTGTCCAATGCTTCTTTTTCATTGGCTAATTTTCGAGCTATTCTTTCCCGCTCAGAATCTAGCTTTGCTTGTGCCTCTTTGGGGGTGACGTAGGAGTCAGTCAGTGTGCCCGCAGCAGTATTAGACCATCCTGGAACGTCAGATGCTTTTTCACGAGCTTTATCATCCAATGGGTCTTCCGGTTCCCAATAAGAATCGAGTAATGTTCCTGATGCAGTTTCAGACCAGCCGGGGATCCGGTCTTCAGGTTTTAAAAGTTTGCTTGCAGCTAACCCCGCACTTGCCGCTGCAGATGCTGCCTTATCCGAGAGTTCACCCGCAGTATTTGGGTCAGCCTGATTCGCCGCCTGTTTCGATAGATCGGCAAACTCTTTATCGGCAAGTTTTGCCGCATCTGTCATTCTTTGCGCTATTTTGTCGGCAATCTTTTTTTCTTCTGGAGTCAATGGCGCGAGTAGTTCTTGTGCTTGAGCTCTTGCGCGCTCTAGGTCTTTCACCCTTTGCTCAAGTGTCTTATATTCGAGTAATTTTAATGGGTCACTCGGTGAGGCGTCAGCCTCAATGGATATATCGTTATCATCACCAGACACTGTCGATGCAACGATTAAACGTGGTCCACCGGTGTCATTAATAATTGCAGCCCTGACACCAGGGTTGGTCTGGCTATTGTTTATACCTCTGACGAGATCCACTAATTTCGAATTAGCTTGTACATCAAGCGAGAATGATTTATCTCCTAATGAAATACGCAACTTACCCGCACCAAATTTTACATCCTGTGACAAAACGTCAGATGCAATCTTATGGCTTTGGGCAAGTTGCAACACATCGATAGAATATCTACCAGCGATAGCATCAGTGGACGCTGTCGCAGATACAACGGTCTCATCAGTCGATTCCACCGTCCTTGCTGAGAAAGCCTTCTCGTAACGAAAGCCAGCCATCAAGTTTTTCATTGTATCAAGCGACTCGCTGAGCCGGCCATATGCACTAATACTAGATTCAATGTTAGCTTGCTCATTGTTGATTCTTTGCTGCTTTGGAGCACGCTCAGAATCAACAATTTTGCCAACCATAGCATTGATATCCATACCAGTATTCATGCCTACAGGGCCAAAACTCATACATTCACCTCAGTACGATCATACCGTTTGATTGACTAGACCGGAGGAGTACCTCGCTGTCTGCTCTCTCAAACGTCGCAGTATTTCTAACATTTCCTCATCTGGAATTTGACGGATAATATCTCCAGTTTCCGCCTCGTAAATTGTTACAACATCCCTACCAGATTGCTCGTCGACACGAAACGACAGCCCTTTGTTGATAGAAGAAATAAAATCATTCATTTGTTCGACTATCTTCTCACGCTCGACTCGTGTGAGCTTTTCACGTTCTTGAGCGATCTCGATTGCTTTTTCAACAAACCGACTCGCTTGTTCGCTCTGCTCTTTGGTAGAAACCTGTTCCTGTCTTGAGGAAACTTGCTGCACAATATCGTATTTTGAAGCAAGTTTAGTGCCACTATCTGAGCCATAAGGCTGGACGTTCGATGTGTAGGATGGTATTTCCATAACGATCTCCCTTCCACCTTAGCAGGTTACAACATTACGCTGCACCAATAAGCCCCTATCAAACCTATCAACTAGCCCAATAAGCTGAGCGCTGCCGATGGCGACTGCTTAGCTTGTGCCAGAACAGATGTACCCGCTTGCTGGAGAATCTGAGACTTCGTCATTTGTGTGGTCTCTTTGGCATAATCAGTGTCAACAATACGACTACGAGAGGCATTAACATTTTCATTAATACTTTCTAAATTAGAAATAGCATGCCCAAATCGATTCTGAAATGCACCCAATTGTGCTCGTTGACTATCAACGGTCTTTAAAGCTCCATCAATGACTGAGATAGCCAGTTGAGATCCAGCCACCGTGCTAATGTCAATATCAGAGACTGTACTCTTTTGTCCTGCAGCAAATCCAATATCAGTGCCTAAGTTGCCAGTGACAGTAACATCTGATGCAACCTTATTAGCCGAGGCAAAGAGTTGAAGTTTATTATCTTCACCGACCGAGGCCTTAACATCTTCACTTTGACCATTAATAAAGGTTGCCAACTCTTGGAGGTCATCTCCTACTTTAGCGGTAATATCAATGCTGTGAGATTTACCATTTACATCATCATAAGCTAGGGTTATGTCCTCTTTACCGGCTTCAACAACCCAATCTGACGCTTTGCCTGTTGAAGCTATATAGACTTTTCCACCCATCTCATCAGTGTCAGAGCGCATATTACCCATCGATAGCTGAACGGCTTCGCCTGAACCAGCGCCAATCTGAAATGACTGCGTACCGTATGTACCATTGAGCAACTTGTAGCCACCAAAAGAAGTTGATTCAGCGATACGATTAAGCTCGTCATTAAGTGCAGACACTTCCTCTTGAAGGGCAGTACGCTCGGAAATTGAATTGGAACCATTCGAAGACTGCAAGGCGAGATCCCGCATTCTTTGCAAAATGGAAGTTGACTCACTCATCGCTCCTTCTGCGGTCTGGGAAATAGAAATACCGTCGTTCGCATTCCTTACCGCAACATCTAGGCCGCGACTTTGTGAGTTGAGACGATTGGATATCTGAAGACCAGCCGCATCATCTCGGGCACTGTTTATTTTGTACCCTGAAGACAGACGTTCCATCGATTTCTGCATACCGTCAGTCGCCGCATTGAGGTAGCGCTGAGCAGTCATCGCAGACACATTTGTGTTTACGTTAATTGCCATATTTGATCTCCTTAGGCATTTAGCTGATGTGCATCAGCGTCTCTCACCTCGCTTCAACACATCTCATTTCTCTCAATCCTTTAACGGCTTGGGGAGAAATACCTTTAGGAAAAAAATGATACAATTTTAAAATGAACAAATATTAATCTAATATTCAGCATGTTACATAAACAAAAAAATCCAGCCGAAGCTGGATTTCCTTATTTTTTTAAAGATTACCCTAGAAGATTTAAAGCCGCAGTTGGAGTTTGTTTGGCTTGCGCAAGAATTGAACTTGAAGATTGTGACAAAATTTGTGACTTGGTTAGGGACGTAGTCTCTTTTGCGAAGTCGGTATCTTTTATGCGGCTCTTAGAAGCATTTACATTTTCATTAATGTTATCTAGGTTACTGATTGCATGGTTAAAGCGGTTTTGGAATGCACCTAACTCAGCTCGGTGACTATCAACATAATTCAATGCCGTATCAACGATAGCGACCGCTTCTTGAGCGCCACCGACGGTGGTGATATCAATGGTATGGACAGTCACATCTGTACCTGCGGCTGGTAAGTTCAAATCCGCAGCTAAGGTACCTGAAAACGCAACCTCTCCATCGACTTTATTCGAGCCTGCGAAAATTTGTAGCCGCCCCTTATCACTAACAGAAGCTTTTACCGAACTATTTTGACCATTGATATAGGTAGCAACTTCTTCAATATCGTCGCCTTCTTTTGCTGTAATGTTAATTTCTTGGTCTTTACCATCATTATCTTTAAACTTCATAATAAAGGTGTCTGTCCCAGCTTCAACCGTCCAATCTTTATTTTTTTCAGTCGTGGCAAGATAACTTTTACCTCCCATGCCGACGTTGTCAGAACGCATATCATTTAGCGTCAACATTACCGCTTCACCATTATCAGCACCGATTTGGAAAGACTTGGTGGAATAAGTTCCGTTGAGCAATCTATTCCCGCCAAAAGAGGTCGTCTCTGCGATTCGATTCAATTCATCGTTGAGAGCTGTCACCTCTTCTTGCAATGCTACCCTCTCAGAAAGTGAGTTGGAACCGTTTGCAGATTGGAGTGAAAGGTCACGGATTCGCTGCAATATATTTGTACTTTCATCCATTGCTCCTTCCGCTGTTTGGGTAATGGATATACCATCGTTAGCATTACGAACAGCAACACTTAAACCACGACTTTGTACATTAAGGCGGTTTGAAATCTGCATACCTGCTGCATCATCTTTCGCACTGTTAATTTTAAAACCAGATGACAAACGCTCCATTGATGTTTGCTGTGCATCGTTTGCCTTGTTTAAATAACGCTGTGCTGTCATTGCTGATACGTTAGTATTTACATTCACTGCCATGGTGATTTCTCCGTTTGATTTTCCGATGTAACCGGTTTCCGACGTCTCGGAAAACCAAAGTAGTTCTCTCAAAAGTTACAATTATTAACGGCTCTAACAAGAAAACCTTGAGCATTTTTTTTTATTTTTTTAGAAAAAAATTACGTTGATTAAAATAACGGCACTAAAGCGTCAAAACTAACTAAAAAAGAAGAAAATCGCTCAAGTTTTGAGAAAAACTGACGGGGAAGTGAATCGTTTAAAATTAAGCATCGAGCAGCTTAAGGACGAGGTCGGGCTGCTGCTTTGCCTGAGCAAGTATGGATGTGCTGACTTGTTGGAGAATTTGCTGCTTGACGAGTTGCGTCGTCTCCTTAGCATAGTCAGTATCTTTTATCCTACTATTGGACGCTGATAGATTCTCGTTGATATTAGAAAGGTTATTGATAGAATGGTTAAATCGGTTTTGCATTGCCCCCAACTCTGCCCGGTGGCTATCTACATATTTTAATGCCGTGTCGATAATCGCAACAGCACGTTGGGCTCCTCCAACGTCTGTAATATCTATATTATCAACGGCTTCATATCCAATAAGCCCCATTCCCAATTCACTTGCGAGGCTACCACTAAAAGAGAGAGTACCAGACGTCAGGCTACCCTCTAAGTAAATTTGTAGTTGTTGGTCTTGGTTTACAGAAGCCGACACTTCTTGATTTTGACCATTAATATAAGTGGCGAGTTCTTCAATGTCATCTCCGACTTTCGCGTCAATGGTCAGAACTTTTTGTTGATTATTAACATCGGTATACTCCATAACCAACTGATTCTTACCACCCTGAACTTGCCAGCTTTTATCTAAACGGTTGGCCGCTAAATAACTAAAGCCCCCCATATTAATATCATCACTACGCATATTCTTTAGACTAACTAAAACCGATTCCCCCGAACTGGCTCCAATTTGAAAGGCTGATGTTGCAAAAGTACCATTTAGGAGTTTTCTTCCTCCAAAAGAGGTAGTTTCAGCAATTCTATTTAATTCATCATTCAAAGCTGTCATTTCTTCCTGCAAAGCAATACGCTCAGAACGACTATTTGAACCGTTAGCAGATTGCAAAGATAAATCACGCATCCTCTGTAAGATTTGCGTTGTTTCACTCATCGCTCCCTCTGCCGTCTGCATAATAGAAATGCCATCATTTGCATTTCTAACCGCGACGTCTAGACCTCGCATCTGAGTGGTAAGACGGTTTGAAATTTGAAGACCTGCGGCATCATCTTTTGCGCTATTGATACGATTACCTGACGAGAGACGCTCGAGTGATTGCTCAAGCATTTTGCTTGCGCTAGATAAGTATCTCTGGGCCGTCATTGCGGAAACATTGGTATTTACAGTAATCGCCATAAAGTGTGAATATGTACATAGGAACTATTATTGTTATCGGCACAAATTCGCTTTCTTTAAATGAATTTCCTTATTCTTGGTGAAATCTAGATTCTGAAAAACTGTCTCGAATAAAACGACTGTAATTCAAATAAAGTAGTAGCCAGAAAAGCCCCAATAAACTCAGGCCATTGCTCCAGCTAAACTGACCATTTGACAAATAGACAGCATAACAGGTTTGAACTAACTGCAAACACGCAGTCACTATCGTAATCCCACGTCCGTAACGAATAACTCGGTTTATAAAAGGACGCTTTGCACTGCGCAAACTGACAAGCCACATCAACACAATACTTGGTAAGCCAGCAGTGAGCCCAACATAAAATACTTGGTGATCAGGATAGAGAGTGGATAGGATCTCGCTGCCACTTTGTTGACTAACACCCGCAAGAACAAATACAACCCAAGCCTTTGCGAGAAATATCCACCCTAGCCAAAGCAACTTGGGCGGTTTGAGAAAACCGTTAGAATCATAACTCTCTAAACTATATTGCAAAACATCACCCTATGCTTTGTTTACGGCTTCAAGGCCATCAAATGATATATGTGGGGGAGTTTTGCTTCTATCTCAACGTCTTTCTGTTAAAATTGCGCAAAAAATACATGTAATGAGTCCATGAATAATAAAATCACCCCCTCTGTTGAAACACAAAATGAAGCGATGAAGATCGCAAAAGCTACACAGAAACCTGGGCAAACAAAAGAGCAAACTAAATTAATTGCACAAGGAATAGAAAAAGGAATTGCTCAATATAAAAAACAGCTCAAAGAGAAATCCCGTCAAGCTGATAAAGCTCAGAAAAGGAGACGTAAAGAAAAATTACGCTCGCAAAGCCTAAATGAAACCGCACAAATAGAAGAGAAGGTAAACATCGACACTCACCTAAAATTATCGTCTAGGTTTGTCGTGACGCCTTGGATATTGCTAGCTGTAAGCTGGGTTGGTTTCATCATGTATATCGCACAATAGAGCAGTACTAAAAAATTTGAGTAAGACTAAAAGCCAGAAAGAGGACTTTCGGAGAGGAAAATACTCGCTGCGATGTCTTCTTGTTTGTCTATAACCCACTGACTATCAAAGGGCCCCCAGTCCGATAGCTGATAATAACCGTCATTATGTCGTATCCCATCTTGAACAAAAACTAGTTGAATTCCGATCCTTGGTAATACCTTAATAACATCTTGAATGGTGCGTCGTGGCCATCCCGTTTTCTCCATTAATTTGGGCACATTGGGGCGCTCTAAACTTTCAACAAGTAAAGCTAGGTAAAGCCTTCTAGCAAATACCGGATTTAGTCTCATTTCTACCTCCGAACTTTAAGTCGACCGTATTATTGCCGATTCCTACAGAGATATATTGAGTTCGATCAAACACTCATCTGATATATCGTCAAAAACTATCATACTGCTTTAAAAATAATCGCCTTACCGTTTTGTCAGCATGAGGAGTTCCTGATAGGATGCAACCTAGTAGAAAAAACAAAGTTAGCTTACCTCGAAGGAAGGATTATGACCGTCACAATGTATGGCATTCCAAATTGCGATACCATCAAAAAAGCCAAAAAGTGGCTTGAGAACCAACAAGTCGATTACCATTTTCATGATTACCGAAAACACGGGATCGATAAGCCAATGGTCGAGCAATTTTGTCATCAGTTGGGCTGGGAAAATGTCATAAATAAACGTGGCACCACTTATCGCCAATTGTCCCAAGAGCAAAAAGATAGTCTGAATGAAACGTCTGTCATTCAGCTATTAGTTGACCAACCAGCAATGATAAAGCGTCCCATTCTGTCCCATGGAGAACAATTGCATGTTGGGTTTAAACCCGATACTTATCAGTCCATATTTTCATAATACTGAGTATAGGTATACATTATGATAGATAGCCCTACTCTTGCACTCGCGAAAGATTTAATTCGCCGCCCATCGGTGACTCCCAAAGATGAAGGATGTCAAGAAGTCATGATTGAGCGTCTCAAAGCACTGGGATTCAATATTGAAGTCATGGTATTCGAAGATACTACGAATTTTTGGGCTCGTCGTGGTACAGAGTCCCCATTGTTCGTCTTTGCCGGTCACACAGACGTAGTGCCAGCAGGAAATATTGAACAATGGCAATATCCACCATTTGAGCCTACGGTCAAGGACGGTTTTCTCTTTGGGCGCGGAGCAGCCGATATGAAGGGTTCTCTTGCAAGCATGGTTGTCGCTGTTGAAGAGTTTATTAGCACGAACCCAGACCACCAAGGATCAATCGGATTTTTAATCACCTCTGACGAAGAAGGTCCTTTTATCAATGGTACCGTCAGAGTGGTTGATACTCTTATGGCACGGGGAGAAAACATCGAAATGTGTATTGTCGGCGAGCCGTCAAGCACCGATATTGTTGGTGATGTTATTAAAAATGGTCGACGAGGCTCAATTACAGGTGATATTACAATAAAGGGGATACAAGGACATGTCGCGTATCCACACTTGGCCAATAATCCTGTTCATCATTCACTGGCGGCACTTCAAGAACTGACAAATATGGAATGGGATCAAGGGAACAAATACTTCCCACCGACCAGTTTCCAAATACCAAATATTAATGCTGGAACGGGTGCTTCTAATGTCATTCCTGGGGAGCTAAAGGTACAATTCAATTTGCGATTTAGCACTGAACTAAATAATGACATTATTATGAGCAAAGTGATTGCTGTTCTTGATAAACACCAACTTGATTACGGTATTGATTGGACGTTTAATGGCGACCCATTCTTAACCGATACAGGTGCGCTGCTAGAGTCCGTTGTGAAAGCAGTCAATGATGTCAATCAAACTGAGCCACAGTTACTCACCACAGGTGGTACTTCGGATGGAAGGTTTATTGCAAGGATGGGTGGGCAAGTCGTCGAGCTTGGTCCAGTGAATGCAACAATTCACAAAGTCAATGAATGTGTCAACATCGAGGACCTTGAAAAACTGACTAATATGTATAAAAAAACCATGGAGAACCTTCTCACTTGAATATGAAGCTTGAGGAGTTAATTGGTGAGGCATCTACGCATTTAGTAAGTGCTTCCATTGGGCAGAAAATTTTTTCTGTCCACCCTTCCGTTGTTACTGACTTATTAAACTTAAAGCAAGCAGCTGATCAAGCAGGCTTCAATTTACATATTGCCAGTGGTTTCCGAAGTTTTGAACGTCAGCTAGCAATTTGGAACGGCAAAATGTCGGGTGATATCGCATTACTAGGCAAGCATGGTCAGAAACTGGACATCACATTACTTTCAGAAGAAGAGAAAATTAACTCTATACTGCGTTGGTCAGCTCTACCCGGTGGTAGTCGGCATCATTGGGGCACTGATTTTGACGTTTACGATCGCGGCGCTCTTTCCGATGGCACAGTTCTAAAGCTCGAATCGTGGGAGTATCTGCAAGGACATCAAAAACAATTTTATCACTGGTTAAAGGGCAATTTAACACACTATGGTTTTTTCTTTCCTTATACTGAAGACTCAAGCGGTGTGGGCTTTGAACCTTGGCATATCAGTCATCATGTATCTTCAAACGAGTGCCTTAAACAACTGAATGTAGAAATGCTCTACGCTAAAATAAGTTCGAGTAACCTTATTGGCAAGCAAGGCGTTTTGGCTAACATCAACGACATATACCGACGATATATTAATATCAAGTCATAAGGAAAAGCATGGATCTATTGACCAACCCATGGGTTATCATCGTTATTGTTCTCAGCGTGATTATTGGGAATATCATGGCCTTAAAATACACGGCGAAGATGAAGTTTGATCACAAAACAAAAAAAACATCCAGTGACCAAACGGCGGAAGAAAAGCAAGAACGTACAGACAAAGACTCTGAAGATGGATAGTCACCTTTTATTTAAAGTTGGACGGATGACCACTCACATTCAAAATCGTTGCCTCACTGAATCCCGTGTCAAATTTTATATAGGCATTATCACTTTAAGTGATCCCAAGAAATGTTAGAGACCAACCGACAATCGTCACATTTAAAATGGAACACATCATGAATAGGCTCATCTAAACGCCAATCACCACCACATTTAGGGCACCTACGTGCTTGTTCTTCAGAAAGGCTCCCCCCTCCCACTCGATATTGATAGTAGTAAGTTGGAACGCCAGTGATATGTTCTATGCGCCCACGTAAGTTCCAACCTCGTTTGAAGAGCACACTATTGACATCACAAATTTCGCTTAGCGCTGCATGCTCGGCTTTACAACCACCAGCCATTTGTAATTCATCACATGCCTGCCATTCCGTTTGCCACTTTATAACCGCTTTATGGTCACCGTTAAATGTTGGCGAATTTCGATATAAGGGAATAGGAAGCAAGTTGTCCCCATCTCGAAGTGGTGAACATGTATGTACATAGGTAGTATATAGTACCTGCCAATTGGGTGTACCCGGCTCTGCTGCTTGTTCTGAGTTTATATCACGACCTAATAAACGCATTTTAGGCTTGAGCAGGCTCGCCTCGGAGAGTCGTTCGACGCAAACATTGACAAAGTCTGAGTGATTTTTAGGATGAAGGCTTTCTTTCTCTGGGCAAACGACACGGACAAAAAACTCACCTTCTCCCATAACAATGGGAAACTCTCGCCCTAGAATTTGGCCATTATAACGCAGTGCATCCATCAGGCCATTGATAGCCTTATCCACAGCGGTCACTGTTGTGTTGTCAAAGCACTCAAACTGTAATTCGATAACAAACATGCTCAGACTCCGGGCTCAATTTTAGTAAGAAACTCAACAAGGCTCTCGGCTAGTATGTCTCGATTCGATGTCCCTAGTCTTTCTAGAATGACATTTCCTGAGATATTGCATATTGATATCACATCTAACTCAGCATCGGTCACTGCGATAAATACCGTAGGTTTCAATTTCAGTCGCCTTTGAGTCACAAGGTGACCGAGAATATTTTCTTGAAGGCGATTAAAATCATCATCGCTCCAAACTTGAAGTAAGGTTAAAGGATTGCCCTGCCAAGTTCCCGACATATCACCACTGTATTGAGCACCAAAAAAGGTTTTGATGTCCTGGTGCAGTACTAAATCAATCGCCTGTTCAATATTTGTAAAGTTTGCTCCATTATCACGAACAACAGGACGCCAGTATACTCTCTCTCCGTCCTTATTCTCGACGCAGGGGGACGCAATGTTACTCAGCTCGTCACTATAAGGCCCATGGCCTAATTCATCTTGGTATGCTTGATAGTACTTTTCTGTAAATGACAACAAAGCTCGAAAGGTATCATCTGTCATCGAAATCTCCGATAGAATATTCGCTTTTAAAAGCAGTATTGCGTAAAATTCACGACATTCTAATTGAAATTAAACTGAAATATGAGCAAATATTCAAATGCACAAGAGTTGGCAGGGCTAACTCTAGGCCAAAAGACCGAGTACTCCAATCAATACGACCCTAATTTATTACATCCAGTACCTCGAAGCCTAAACAGAGACGATTTATACCTTGGCGATACTCTCCCATTTATAGGCTGTGATTTATGGACAATGTATGAAGTCTCGTGGCTCAATAAAAATGGATTACCCCAAGTTGCCATAGGGGAAGTTTCAGTCCCTGCGACGAGTAGCAACCTTATAGAATCCAAATCATTTAAGCTATACCTGAATAGTTTCAACCAGACTCATTTTAGTGACTGGGATGAAGTAGAGAGGATTATGACTAAGGATTTATCTGCCTGTGCAGGAGAGCAAGTTGGCGTAACATTGCGTGCACTCGAAGATTATACCGACACTTTAATTGTGTCGATGGACGGTGAATGTATCGATAACCAAGATATTACTATTGATAATTACGATTTAACGCGCGAACTTCTTCAAAATAGTGCAACTGGGGAAGTCATTGAAGAGTCTTTACACAGCCATTTACTTAAATCAAATTGCCTAATTACTAATCAGCCCGACTGGGGCAGCGTTGAAATTCAATACAAAGGTAAAAAAATTAACCGAGAAGCGTTATTGCGCTACATCGTCTCTTTCAGAGAACACAACGAATTTCATGAACAATGTGTCGAAAGAATCTTTACTGATATCATGGAGTTTTGTCAGCCTTCAGAACTAACAGTTTTTGCACGTTATACTCGTCGTGGGGGATTGGATATAAACCCTTACCGCTCGAATATCAGAGCTCAGCCAAACCACAATCAACGTATGGCACGTCAATAGGAACTCATTAAGCATGACAAACTTACGCTGGCTTTCTCTTTTTTGCTTTTTATATTTCGCGTTGATTTGCCCATCAAATGCCAACACGATTTACTCTTCAGCAATACTCAACGAGGCAAGTAGTCTTGTCAACATAGTGCCCAAGCAAGCGAAACAACTTGCGAAAGACTATTTAGTCCAGCGTACATTATCAAGCAAAACTGAACATAGCCCTTCGGTGATGTCTCGTGATGAGAAAGACAGCAGAACGCGAACACCGGGAAGTACAGTCGACGCAATGCGAATACTGGCACAAGCAGAGTTTAATCTGGGTAATCATGCGGAGGCTTTGCTGTTACTACAAAAGGCAAAAACGATTGCTATTGACTACAGCCTACCGTACTTACTTGCGGAAATTAAGTTGGTTGATATTAAGCTGAGATGGTTAATTGAAAAAAACACCAACGAAACCAGACAAAAGATCAAACAACTGGATGAAGAATTCAGCCTGATAAAAAATTCAAAACAGCTTGCTCAGGGACTGAGTTACCGCATTACTATGTTCAAAGCTGATATTGCCTCCGCAAACGGCGAGATTGACCTAGCAAGTAAACTATATCAATCGGTAAAAGGCTATGTCGATGGGACAAAGTCGCCTCAAACGACAATAAGCTATCACACGACGATCGGCCAACACCTCTTAGCCAACAAAAAGTATAACCTAGCTTTATCAGAGCTACTTATGAGCTATTGGATGTCAATCGAAACTGACTCGGCTTATCAGCTTGCTGTGGTCAACCAAACACTAGGGCAATTGTTTTACGAGCGGCATGTATTTGATAAAGCGAATGACCACTTGTCACAAGCTGCAGATTTCTACGATAACTATGATAATTCTCCGGCTCTTGCCCCAATTTTAAAAAGAATGGGAGATATTTATTATTATCAGGGTAAATATAATTTAGCTTTAGTCCACTACTTCAATGCTATGGACCACGAGCGAATGCAGAATAATATCGAAAGTGTCATCGATATCAGAATATCCCTTGCAACCACTTACCTGCATTTAATCAATTACCCACTTGCCGAGCAATATCTAGAGAGAGCACAGGAGCTACTACAATATTCCGACATTCCACGTCTAAAAGCGCACGCACTACTCTTAGAAGCGGGACTGGCACAACACAAACAACAACTACAAAAAGCGATACAAAAAGCACAGAGAGCACTTGATATTGCCAAAAAAGAGGACGACATTGGTCTTCAGAAAGCGGCCTATCAGCAGCTTTATCATAGTTACGAGCTTGATAAACAATATAAAGCAGCACTTACTAGCCTAAAAAACTTCACCTCTCTAACTACAATTGAACAGCAGCAACTTGATTTAATCAGTGAAGACGCATTCCGTCAGCAAAAAGAATTCATAGAGCAAACTCTGCACCTCACTGGCCAGCAAGAAGAATTAGAAAGAACGCATAACGAATATAGGAAGTTTCAAAAGATCACTTTTACTCTATTCATTCTATGTGCCTTACTCTTCATATTTTTGTTAAGGCGGGGTCATGTGATCAATCTACAAAAAGAGGAGCTGGATGAACTTAATAGGAATCTCTACACTCATTCACGTTCGGGACTAAAAAATCTTAGAATGCTCAACGCAAAACTGCCGGCATCATTGGAGGAAAGTAGCCACAAATTTGAAAGGTGGCATGTTGGTGAATTGATTCATCAGCCTCTAAATGATCGCCTGCGTTTCGTAATGATAGATGTACCATTTCTACGAAACATGTATCTGCAACACGGATACCAAATGGGTTTGAAAATTGAAAACGCCTTTGGTGAGTATCTAAAAGAAAATATCATTTCGCCCGCTCGTATTTATCATTTTTCTGATGCTAACCTCCTTTACATCGAGCCTAATGGCGAGAAAGCAACCAACCCCGAAGTCTTATTTGAAATGATACAAAAGTTAGTCAGCGAGTTTGAACCGCAAAGACGGCTTAACCGGACTGTAAGAGTAGGCATTGCAGACTATCCATTCTTACCAAGAGCCTATACAGCCATCAATGATAAAGAGCTTGTTGACTTACTACTCATGTCAGCGAATACCGCAAGAGCACTAAGCATGAGGGATGATTCTAGCCAATGGGTTTATCTGAAAGCCATCGAAAATGCTCCAGCAGCCAGCTTAGCAACTGGGGATATTCGTCAAGCTTGTAAACAAGCAATAAGTCAAGGATTGATTAAAATTCATTCATCATTCAAAGACGAAGAAATCATAAAAGAAATTTTAGACATTGATTAATTTATCAATAAAAAATCGAAGTCGTGACGACTCAATCATATTTGATATGATTCTTATTAAATTTTCTTTGTCTTCAGCGCGATAGAAGATATGCTAAACCCAATATTAGAGGTACGTCGAAATTTCTAGTGTAATTCAATACCAAACAAACATGTTTGAAGATAATTGACGCTGAATGAAAAGTTTGGGTCTGGTTACTCCCCTATTTTCATACGTTTCAAAGTAACCAATATCGACTAATAAAAGAGTATTTACTTCACTAAATGTGTCTATTCAGCCGTGTTAGTCATTCTCCATTTAATTGAAATCTGTAATGCTTGAGCATCTGTTTAAGCACCAAGGCATAGTAATGGAACAGCAAACAGAACACTTAGATAAAAAGATCCAACAAAGCAGCGAAATCCTCCTTCGTTTAACTGGCATACCAGCTAAGATCAAGCGAGAAATCCACGATCTTCTCAATTTTTCTAGTCAAAAAAAACTCCCCGTTTCGCAGCAAATATTCAAGCTTCTCAATTTATACGAACGCACAGTACAAATACTTGCCACTAATTCAGACTATTCTAGACCAGTCTCAGAGAGCCATTGTAATAACAAACAGTTGATGCAATTGTCAGAAGAACTTCAAAATGTGATTAGTGAATTGGATTTTGACGGTGAATCTGGAGATTTGCTGCATGATATACGCTCTAAATTGCTCGTTGGGGTAGATAATCAGCTGCTACTAGATCTAACGATGCAAGCTTTAAAATTAGTGATTCAAGGCACTCAATATGAGCGAAAGACTTCCGAGCAATTTCTCAATCATGTCAATAATTCACTACGTTCAAGTCTAAGAAACTCAAAATCTAATATAGAGTCTTGCAAAACTCTAATCAGTGATAGAAATAAAGTGAATATTGAATTAGTTGAACTAGTTGATACCGCCAAAAACAGCGTTTCTGAAACTAAAACTTTGCAAGCAAAAGAACAAAAAGCTTTAAAAATCACGTTGGATAAAATCAGTGCACTAACGGAGCTCTTAGTCGACCAAGAGAAAGTGGGACATGATTTGATTGAACGAATGAACTACGGCAAAAATCAGATCGAGTCTTTATCTGAAGTGACTCAAGATTATCGCCGCCGTTTAGAAGACCAAGCAAAGCGAATGTTACTGGATCCTTTAACTAAGGTTTATAATCGAGCTGCTTTTGGTGACAGACTGGAGTTTGAGTATCGACGCTGGCTTAAATCTCAACATCAACTTAGGGTGGTCATTTTTGATGTCGATAATTTTAAATCTATCAACATTAATTTTGGCTATGCTGCTGGCGATAAAGCACTGAAGATAATTGCACGCACAATCAAAAAAGAGATTAGTGACACCGATACAATCGCTCGATTTTCTGGAGAGGAGTTTATTCTCATATTGCCAGAAATCTCTGATGAGAAAACACGTTCGACCATAGATAATATTCAACACAGCGTATCAAAACTTCCCTTTAAGTTTCGTGACCAGAACCTTACCATTACTCTGTCTTCAGCTTGTGTACCCTTCAGAACAAATAACACACCTGAAGATGTTCTCGGACAGTTAACTCATGCCTTAAATAAAGCCAAAGAAAGGGGCACCAATCAGCTTAGCTGGCAATAAACTTTAGAGATACCTCACAAGGATGATAAAAAGAGCGCATAATGGGGTATTGATCTTTATATTTCATACAGTTATGCCTCTTTTTTTTGAAAACCTGCTAGACTAAAAAGGTTGTGTCTTTTCACTTTCCCTCAAACAACACTTACAAGTTTTGACAATAAGCCATTCATAAGAAGGGAGTTTATTGTAACTAGGAGGTATCTATGATCACACACATCAGTCCGGCAGGGAGCATGGATCTACTCTCTCAACTCGAAGTTGAGCGTCTTAAAAAAACCGCAGCAAGCGAACTATATCAACTATATCGTAATTGCACGTTAGCCGTTCTAAATTCTGGTAGTCACACTGATAACTCTAAAGAGCTTTTAGATAAATATAAGTCTTTTGATGTTAATGTGGTGAGACGCGAGAGGGGGATAAAGTTAGAGCTCAGCAATGCACCAGAACATGCGTTCGTTGATGGTGAGATAATAAAAGGTATACAAGAGCATCTATTTTCGGTTTTGAGGGACATTGTTTATGTCAATATGCATCTAGCCGATAATCAACGCCTTAATCTAACCAACGCAAGTCACATCACAAACCTCGTTTTCGGGATCTTACGCAATGCAGGAGCATTGACCCCGGGTATTGAACCGAATCTGGTCGTATGCTGGGGGGGGCATTCTATTAATGCAGTAGAGTATCAATACACAAGAGAAGTAGGTAATGAACTCGGTCTACGTGAAATGAATATCTGTACTGGATGTGGGCCGGGTGCCATGGAAGGACCAATGAAAGGAGCTGCAATCGGTCATGCCAAACAACGCTACACCGATCAGAGGTATTTAGGATTAACTGAGCCTTCAATTATCGCAGCAGAGCCGCCAAACCCCATTGTTAACGAATTAGTTATTATGCCAGACATAGAGAAGCGCTTAGAAGCCTTTGTCAGAATGGCACATGGTATCGTAATTTTTCCAGGAGGCGCAGGAACAGCGGAAGAGTTGCTCTATATCCTCGGCATTATGATGCACCCTGAAAACAAGGAACAACCCTTGCCAATCATTCTCACCGGGCCGAAGCAAAGTGAGGAGTACTTTCGCTCAATTGATCGATTCATAGAAAATACTCTCGGTGAAGATGCACAACAACACTATCAAATTATCGTTGATGATCCAGCGAAGGTTGCTCAAACAATGAAGCAAAGGATGTCTGACGTAAGGCAACACCGAAAAGATACGGGTGACGCATACAGTTTCAATTGGTCATTAAAAATAGAACCGGAGTTCCAATTACCATTTGAACCGACTCATGACAATATGGCAAGTCTAGACCTGCACCTTAATCAAAGGCCAGAAAATTTAGCAGCCTCCTTGCGTCAGGCATTTTCAGGTATCGTTGCTGGGAATGTAAAGGCAGAAGGAATTAGAGAAATTGAACGAAATGGTCCGTTTATTTTAAATGGTGATGTTCAATTGATGAAAAAAATGGATAAATTACTCAGGGATTTCGTGGAACAAGATCGAATGAAACTGCCCGGAGGAACAGCTTATGAGCCATGTTACAAAATCAAGATGAACTAGCCTCTAGCAATCTCGAATTCATCCGATACAATAAGGGCTAACTGCCCTTATTTTTTATGAACATGTCTATTCATCTTGTTATTATCGACGCTTTAAATCTCATACGCCGAGTCCATTCGGCACAGCCAGATCCAAACGACATAAACAGGACAATAACCACGACTTGTCGCACACTCAGGCGCATTATTTCCGAATCTGAGCCAACGCATGTACTCGCTGTGTATGACAATCATATTCAACACAGAGGTTGGAGAGCAGAATTACTGACGAGCTATAAGGCCAATCGTAAGCCTATGCCAGAACCATTGCTTGTTGGACTCGAATCTATCCAAGAAGCTTGGTGGGAAATCGGCATAGACTCGCTTGTATCAGAGGGTGATGAAGCTGATGATTTGATTGCAACACTGGCGATGAAAGTCGCGAGAAGGCATGAAAAAGTGACTATCATTTCTACGGATAAAGGATACTGTCAGTTATTATCACCAACCCTTCAAATTAGAGATTATTTTCAAAATAGGTGGCTAGATGAGCCCTTTATTGAAAGGGAGTTTGGAGTAAGGCCAAGTCAACTGAGTGACTATTGGGGAATAGTTGGTATAAGCTCTAGCCAAGTACCAGGTGTTCCAGGCTTAGGGCCAAAAGCTGCGAAAGAGATATTGGCACAGTTCGTCAATATTGAATCTGCAGTGCAAAGCGAAGAGCTCGCCGGAAAGTACCGCAAAAAACTGACGGACAATATTGAGCTGGCAACTGTATGCAAGAAAGTCGCAATGCTTCGAACAGACATCAAACTAGGATTTAACTTACAAGATATACGATATTCGGGTCAGACGATGGAATCAGGAGCAAATTTGGCCTGAATCAATAAGAAAGAGCGCTCTAAGTCGAGCGCTCACAAATTATCGAGGAGAGATGTTTGACAGACTTTGTACATGTACCGTAATTTCTTCTCGGTCATGATAAAGGTGTTTTGCTTGAAGTCTAAACTTCACACCGCTTTCTTTTAAAAATATTTTCAAGTTTTCAATGTCATCCAAAACCTCGTCATAGCGGCCCTTCATAGGCAACTTGAGATTGAATATCGCTTCTTTGGCCCATCCTCGGATAATCCATTCACCCATCAGTTGAGCAACTCTTGACGGCTTTTCGATCATGTCACAAACGAGCCAAGTGATATTTTTTCGAGCTGGTTCAAACTTAAACCCATCTTCCTGATGATGTTTGACCTGACCCGTTTCCATCAAGCTATCCGCCATCATTCCGTTGTCGACTGAATGAACAAACATGGATCTTTTCACGAGTTGGTAAGTCCACCCTCCGGGACATGCTCCCAAATCTACTCCCCACATACCTGACGCCAGTCTCTGATCCCACTGATCCTTAGGAATAAAGACATGGAAAGCTTCTTCTAATTTTAGAGTAGAGCGGCTAGGTGCATCGCTAGGGAACTTCAGACGAGGTATTCCCATAAAAAACGGCGAGTTGTTCTCAGGAAGCGAATAGCCGACAAAGCAATGTCCTGATGCTACAAAGCAAATATGGAGAACGTTCTTAGTATCATCATCTCGCTTGAGGAGAATGCCTTTTCCTCTTAACGCTTGTCTCATTGGTACGGTAAATTTACGACAAAATTTAAGCAATTCTTTAGCTTCATTTGTATCCGGTGTTTCGATTCGAATGTCACCGCACCGAGGCATATTTTCGATATCAGATAATTGACTTAGGATAGGTGTAATGCGGTCTTCTTTTGGCAAATCTTTAATTTCGATAGCTACGGCAAATATTTGCCGAGCAAAGATGAGAGATTTAAAGTCTAGGTCTTTCACTAGCTTCTCTGCGTCTTCATTTTGGTAGCATTCAAAAAGGACGTAGCCGGTATTTTTTTTCAGGCGAGGGAAACCAAATATCTCCAGCTGAGTCGCTCGGTCTTGGATCTCTCCTGCACATTCCTTTTCAAAGCCGGATCGGCAATACAGCATTAACTGTTTCACTGTGAAACCTCATTTAATTTCAGTGATGCAAAAACAAACATCCCCCACCCCACAACAAATAAAGTGCCACCGAGCGGTGTCACTGGCCCTAACCATTTGCTATCTGTTAACGTGAGGCCATAAAGGCTGCCGCTGAAGCAAAAGATGCCGATAATAAAGCAAATTGCTGCGCGAGCGAAATACTTTTGTGAATCTGAGCTAGCGCCTTGATTAAGCAAGAGACCGCAAAGAATGAGTGCAACTGAGTGGATCAATTGATAATGAACTCCAGTGGTAAACACCTCGACCATTTCTAGAGGTATGGCTTTTTTTAGTGCATGGGCAGCAAATGCGCCAAGAATTACTGCACTACCTGCGCCTACACCACCTAACGCCAAAAAATTCTTAGCTTTCACTAGATTGCTCCATTATAAAACGCTGCACTAGCCGAGCAGCACAAAGTAAATTTTCGTGTTCTGTTAAACCTGAGCTTTTTCTCGGCTTAAAGCTGTGATCACCATCGGCAATAAACTGTGTCTCGACCGCCGCAGACAGACTGAAATCTTCGAACTCTGCACGCTTACCAAAAGTATCTCGCTCTCCTTGAATGATTAAACTCGGAATGGAGATAGATTTAAGGTGATCTCCTTTAAAGTTTTCGGGCTTTCCAGGTGGATGAAAGGGAAAACCCAAGCAAATTAACCCTGACACTTTTGTTTGCTCGACGACTAAACTCGCCATTCTTCCACCCATGGACTTACCACCAATAAATATTGGGGCATCGGATTGAAAATCATTGATGACCTCACGATATGTATCCAAAAGTACCGGTGCCCTATCAGGCGGTCTTTTACGACCATCAACCAAGCGTTTCTCCATATATGGAAAATTAAATCTGACAACATGAATACCACCTTTGGCTATTTCACGAGCCATGGTTTCCATGAAAGGATGATCCTTGCCCGCACCAGCACCATGGGCAAAAATAAAGATAGGGTCTCCCACGTTTCCGTCTTGTAGATATTTAGTCATCAAGGAGGACCTCTTGTTCACTATGGGCCTTGCTCAACATCCAATCTCGAAAAGTCGCAATTCTCCCCATGTCTGCCTGTTTATCATGGCACACCACATAAAAAGCATTTTTCGAAACGAGAACTTCATCAAAAGGGGCAATCAGTCGTCCAGCTTCTATTTCAGGCTGTGCTAAAACATTATTGCCTAAAGCAACCCCTTGCCCATGAGCCGCCGCTTGCAAAACCATAGTAGAGTGGCTGAAAATGGGTCCATGGTTAACATTAACACCTTCAATTCCGTTCTGCTTGGCGAACTGTTTCCAATCTTTTCTTGATGTATCGTGTAACAAGGTATGCTCTTTAAGATCACTTAGAGTTTCTAATGATTTTTGACTCATCAACAAGGAAGGAGAACAAAGAGGAATTAAATATTCTTGATACAATTTATCAGCGCGTAAACCCGGCCATTGACCTCTTCCATAATAGATGGCTACATCAACATCATCAGTCAAAGATCCCTCATCCATGTCAACAGCTTTGATCCTGACATCAATATCAGGCTCCTGTTGGTTAAAGTCGGCCAAACGTGGCACCAACCATTGGATAGCGAAACTAGGTGGCAAACTTATTGTTAAAGCACCTTTTTCACTACGTTCTAGTACTTTATCAGTAGCTTCCGCTACTGAAGTAAAAATATCCTTTATATCTAAAAAATAGCTTTGACCTTCCTCGGTTAAAAGTAGAGACCGATTTCGACGTCGAAATAACTTAAGACCAAGGAACTCTTCAAGTGCTTTAACCTGATGGCTTACTGCCGCTTGAGTAACAAATAACTCTTCAGCAGCACGAGTGAAACTTAAGTGTCTCGCCGCAGCTTCAAACACCTTAAGTGAGTTTAACGGTGGTAGTCGTCTGGACATAAATTGAACTCAAATTAAAATGGATTAGTTTTTTTAATCTGAAACATTATAAATTGTCCATTGCTAGAGAGCCAGAGAAATTCTATATTTCATCTCGCAGCAAGGAGTCAGAACGGCTTGATTCTTTGAATCAATTGACATTTTGTTGCGATGTTGTGTTTGCAAAACTCGTATTTCGAGTTCGGTAGGTTTCTACCAGTTTCGTTTCCAAAAGAATCGGAACATATACTTCCTGTATTTATTTTGACCTGTCTGTCAAATTTTTTAGCACCGCCTATAAGGCGGTGTTTTTTTATCAATATACCTCAAATTCTCTACTGCCCCTCGTACCTAGACAACTGTAAACCGTTTTTCTCAACGAAAGTAGCTTGTAATTTAAAGGCTTATTTACGGCGATAGTAGGCCTTGTCACTTGAATTCACTAGAATTCACTAGAATTCACTAGAATTCACTAGAATAAAGATATAAAAAAAACGCAAGCCGCACTCTAGGCTTGCGTTTTTTCACGAAATAGACTGTTTAGGGGCGGTAGACTTTTACATTCTCGAATCCCTGGTCACGAAGATATAAAGCTTGGAGTCGACTCATAACACCACGCTCACAATACAGTAAATAGACTTTTGACTGGTCTAAATCACCAAATTGAGTGCCTAATTTAAAGAAAGGTATTGTCTTAACTTGAACACCATCAATTTCGAGAGGATTATCTTCTTCTTCTTCAGGACTACGAATATCAAGTACCACGGCACCTTGTTCAACAGCTTCAACTTGTTCCACTTCAGGAGCACTCTGAGCAGTTTCTTCTGCGATATCTCGAATATCCATAAGCACGGCATCTCGCACAACTTGCTCAAGGATCTCAAAATTAAATTTGGCTTCTTCTTCCTCTAATTTTTCTTTAATCGCTTTGACAGTAGGCTTTTTAGAAATCACACCACAATATTCAGGCATTGTTTTTGCGAAATCTTCCGTACCAATCTCGCGAGCGAGATTAATGATATCCTCTTTGTCCCAATTAATTAGCGGCCTCAAAATCAGTCTATCGGTCACACCATCTATATGTCGCAAGTTAGTAAGCGTTTGGCTTGATACTTGGCCTATCGCCTCACCAGTCACCAGACCTTGAATAGCAAATTTTTCCGCGATAATCCCTGCAGCACGCATAAACATCCTTTTAAGGATAACCCCCATCTGCCCGTCATCGACCTTTTCAAGAATTTCCGCCACAACAGGTTCAAAGTCGACAGAAATGAAACGTACCTTCGCAGAAGAACCGTACTTACTCCACAAGTAATGAGCAACTTGCTTTACACCTATTTCATGCGCTGAGCCGCCCAGGTTGAAGAAGCAGTAGTGGACTTTTGAGCCTCGTTTGATATGAAGGTAGCTTGACACACCAGAATCGAAGCCTCCGGAAATTAAACTCAAGACATCCTCTTGAGTACCCAAAGGAAATCCTCCAAGACCTTTGTGACGAGCAATTACCAAATTGAGCTTTTCACTAGCAACTTCAAGGCTAACAGTAACGTCAGGGTTCTTAAGCTTAACACTTGCATCCTCTATCGCCTGATTTAAGCCACCACCAATATAACGCTCCAGCTCTAATGAGCTGAAGTCATGTTTACCTCGACGTTTTGCTCTAACAGCAAACGTTTTGCCACGAATAAGTGGACCATTAAGCGCTAAAACCTGCTCATAAATATCATGTAGGTCGGTAAACTCTGATTGTTTTACCTCTAAGACATGATGAATACCGGGTGTCTGAGTCAAAATTGTCAAAGTTTCTTGGTAATACTCTGAGGAAGGAGCGGTCACTTCAATATGATCGCGACGATTGAAAACGGCAACAGAACGCGTCCGATTTTTCACCATATTGCGAATATTACATTCTAGAATCCTTGTGAAGCGCTTACGCACAGATTCACTTTTAACAAAAATTTCGGGGTGGGGCTTAACAATAAATTTCATAATTCACTTCACAAGTTGACTGCACGCATAGTTGAGGCTCTGGCTGATTATGCAAAATATTTATTATCTGCATTCTCAAAAGCGCTGGATTATACATCATGCATCAAGTAGAGAAAAGGCGAGCTCACAGCTCGCCTTTTTAATTTTGGGGTAATGAAGGGACTTCTTCGCTCAAGAGCGGCTTCCCTTGCATAATACTGATTTCCACTCTTCGGTTGAGCGCTCTTTGAGCTTCTGTCTTATTAGGACCTAAAGGCTCAGTATCTGCCATGCCTCTGACTCTCAACCTATCATGTTTAAAGCCACGCACTTTTTCCATTTCTTGTGCAACGGAGACCGCCCTTTGAGCCGACAAATCCCAATTTGAACGATAAAGTTCAGAATCAATTGGTTGATTATCAGTATGACCTGACACCCTAACAACACCCGGTATATCTTTTACAAGCTCTGCTATTTGGCGAACCAAAGGCCTAAACTTAGGTTGAAGAAAAGCCGAACCTTCAGGAAAAGCACCTCTTTCTCGAATCCTAATATCAATCTGCTGACCAAGGTTTTCAACTTCCATTGCCCCTTGCTCAATTTCTCTTTCTAAAGCTTGTTTAATATTTTCTGCGACGGTTTCAAGTTGCTCCGATGATTCAGACTGCTGCTGTTGCTCCTGTGACTCTTGCTGTTGTTGCTGTTGTTCTTCTTGGCTTTGCGAATCAGCTTCCTGACTCGTTTCAGTAGAAGTTTCGGTCGACTGTCCGCCAGTTTCTTTACCCTGATCACGCTGCATACCACCTGCACGATCCGATTCCCCTTCGTGAAACTCTACCGTTTGTTGAGTAATGTCGATTGTTTGCTGCATGATAACATCAATCGGGGTTGGTTCTGGCCTACCAGGTCTGAACTCCATAGCAATAACGCTGGTTCCTTTAGGAATGTCCTTAACTTCTAGACGGTTCTGAACACCAAACGCAAATTTCATAGAACCCGCGATTTGTTTAAACTTAAGAACATCCATCTCAGAAAATGAGAGCAATAAAACAAAGAAACACATTAAAAGAGACATCAAGTCAGCGAATGTACCCATCCATAGTGGAAGCCCTGGGGGGGGGCATTTACACGCTTCTTCTTCTTCCATAGCCCCACCTATTCATTATCAACATCGAGTGCACGCTTGCCTTCGTTGAGATAGTTTTTAAGATAGCTGTCTATCACTCTCGGGTTCTGACCATCTTGAATAGCCAAGACACCATCCATAATAAGACGACGATTTAACTTTTCCTGCTCACGACGCAAAGATAGCTTATCTGCAATAGGGAAGAAAATCATGTTGGATAGAATCGCTCCGTACAAGGTTGTTAAGAGCGCAACAGCCATCGCCGGTCCGATAGACTTGGGATCGTCCATGTTAGACAACATCGCCACCAAACCAACCAATGTTCCTATCATACCCATGGCTGGCGATACATCGCCAAAAGCACGAAAAACGTTACATCCAGAGTCATGCCTCTCATCAGTCAGTGAAATATCTTTCTGTAGTGCAGAACGAACGACATCTGCATCATGGCCATCAACTAATAAATCAATGCCTTTTTGCATGAAGCTATTGGTTATCTCCATTTCCTCTAATGCGAGAAACCCACCCTTACGAGCCGCATCTGCCATTTCTACGACTTTAGCGATTAGGTCTTCAGGTTCATCGGATTTAAACATAAAAGCTTTACCAGCAATTTTTCCTGCGCCAAAAAACTGCCCCATAGTAAACTTCATCATGACGACGAAAATTGAGCCCCCCACAACGATGAGAATCGAAATAACATCGATAAACATTGTAATGCTGCCACCCAGTATCATTGCCATGATGACGAAAGCAAAGCCACCTATCAGCCCTACTAGCGTTGCTAAATCCACAGTGAACTCCTCACATTGTATCTAATCCACTACCAAATTATATCGGCAACGGCTTAAGATCTTTAGTCTTTTATTGGTATCGCCTTCAAATTAATACCAAAGTTATGATTTTTTGCCTCATTGCCAGTACTTACCGGCCGACGCTTCGTCTACTGCAATTGGTGCTAAGCTCTATTTTTCTTATCATTTTTAAAGGTTAAATTTGACCATTAATAGCTGCTAGGGTAACTTTCGTGAATCTTTATTTATATAAGAACATTATGGCGAGCAAAAAACCAGAAAACATGGCCTTCGAAGCGACCATCGAAGAGTTAGATACCATAGTAACTAACCTCGAAAATGGTGATTTGTCCCTAGAAGATGCATTAAAAAGCTTCGAAAGAGGCATCTCTCTCGCGCGAGCTGGCCAATTAAAATTGTCTGATGCTGAGCAGCGTGTCAATATTTTATTACAGAATGATGATTCTGCTCCGTTATCTGATTTCAATACTAAGTCCGAACAGTAGTTACACAGCATGTCAGTCATGAATGAGGTTTTCACCTCTCTTAAACAAAGAAATAGCTTAGAGCTAGAGAAATGGCTTGAAACTCTTGGCCATCCCGATCTGAGTTTAGTTCAAGCAATGAAATATAGCTTGCTATCCGAAGGGAAAAGAGTTCGACCTTTCCTAGTGTACGCTACAGGACAAATTTTGGGTTCTGCAGTTGAAGACCTTGATACTGCGGCAGCAGCAATAGAATGCATTCATACGTACTCTCTCATTCATGATGACCTTCCAGCAATGGATGATGATGACCTGCGCCGTGGACATCCGACTTGCCATATGCAATTTGATGAAGCAACAGCAATACTCGCAGGTGATGCCCTTCAAACTCTAGCATTCACTATACTATCTGAAGGCAAACTGAGCCCAAAGGCAGAAAAAAACCGTATAAAAATGGTGCAAGTTTTGGCTAATGCATCAGGAGCCAGAGGAATGTGCCTAGGACAAGCCTTAGATCTCAATGCTGAAGGGAAAAGTGTCAGTTTGAATCAGTTAGAAGCTATTCATGTTAATAAAACGGGTGAATTGATCAAGGCAGCGGTTAAACTCGGTGCGCTCTCTTGCGGGAGCCTTGACGATGTTACAGCCACTCATCTCGATAGGTACGCTGAAGCTATCGGTCTAGCATTTCAGGTTCAAGATGACATACTTGATCTGGTTAGTGATACCGATACATTGGGCAAACCACAAGGCTCGGATATCAAGGCAAACAAAAGCACCTATCCCTCTTTGTTAGGACTCAAAGGCTCACAGACGAAAGCCCAAAATTTATTAGAGGATGCGCTTCGTTCTTTAGACAGCATTCCTCACGAAACCCAAATACTCGAAGATTTCGCCCGATACGTCATCGAGCGCAAGAAATAACACATATAGCGCGCAAACATATGACTCTTGATATTTCAAAATATCCAATACTGGCCCAGGCTGATACGCCTGAGGATTTAAGACGCTTACCCAAAGAATCTCTAACCACTTTGTGTAATGAATTACGTACCTATCTTTTAAATTCTGTTAGTCAATCTAGTGGTCATCTCGCTTCAGGACTAGGCGCGGTAGAGCTAACAGTTGCACTTCACTACGTATATAACACCCCTTACGACAAGCTTATTTGGGATGTTGGCCATCAAGCTTACCCCCACAAGATATTAACGGGAAGACGTGACAGACTGACCACGATTAGACAAAAAGATGGATTACACCCATTCCCTTGGCGCGCAGAAAGTGAGTACGACACACTTTCAGTCGGACACTCATCAACCTCCATTAGTGCAGCTCTTGGGTTAGCCATTAGTGCAGAAAGAGAAGATAAAGGTCGAAGAATAGTTAGTGTCATCGGTGATGGCGCTATCACGGCCGGCATGGCTTTTGAGGCGATGAACCACGCGGGTGATGTTCATTCTGACATGCTCGTGATACTAAACGATAATGAGATGTCCATTTCAGAAAACGTTGGCGCACTCAACAACCATCTTGCGCAAATATTATCTGGTAACCTGTACACCTCTATCAGAGAGGGTGGTAAAAAAGTCCTATCTGGCATACCGCCGATAAAAGAACTTGTTAAGAGGACAGAAGAACATCTCAAAGGTATGGTTGTTCCTGGAACACTCTTTGAAGAGCTTGGTTTCAATTACATCGGCCCCGTTGATGGTCATGATGTCACAGAGTTGGTAAAAACACTCAAAAATATGAGAGAACTTAAAGGGCCTCAGTTCTTACACATAATGACTAAAAAAGGTAAAGGGTATGAGCCCGCAGAAAAAGACCCTATTGGTTATCATGCCGTGCCCAAGTTCGCTCCAAGCGATGATACCCTGCCTAAAGTAAAAGGAAAGAAACCGACATTCTCCAGTGTTTTTGGTGATTTTCTCTGTGATATGGCTGCTCTCGATCCCAAACTTATGGCAATTACACCGGCGATGAGAGAAGGGTCAGGTATGGTTCGATTCTCTAAAGAGTTTCCTGAACAATACTTTGATGTCGCTATAGCCGAGCAGCACGCCGTTACTTTGGCAACGGGTATGGCGATTGGTGGTAACAATCCTATCGTCGCTATTTATTCGACATTCTTGCAGCGAGGATACGACCAGCTTATCCATGATGTTGCAATCATGGATTTACCTATCATGTTTGCTATTGATAGGGCTGGTTTAGTCGGAGCAGACGGTCAGACTCACCAAGGTGCTTTTGACCTTAGTTTTATGCGATGCATACCCAACATGATCATTATGGCACCCAGCGATGAAAATGAATGTCGTCAGATGCTATATACAGGCCACCGACATAAAGGCCCATCTGCTGTGAGGTATCCGAGAGGATCCGGTATTGGCGTTGACACCGGGTCAGAATTTACTCAGTTAGAAATCGGTAAAGGCAGAATACTCCGCCAAGGCCAAAAAATAGCGATACTCAGTTTTGGTACTTTTTTGCATAGTGCCCTACAAGCTGCTGAAAACATTGGTGCTACCGTGGCAGATATGCGCTTTGTAAAGCCACTTGATGAAAGCCTTATCAGACAGCTTGTCCAAGACCATGATGTAATTGTCACTATTGAAGAGAATGCCATAACTGGTGGCGCTGGTTCTGGTGTTGTTGAATTTATGATGAAGGAAAAACTTATTAAGCCTGTTCTAAACCTAGGCTTACCCGATAAGTTTATTCACCAAGGCACACAAGAAGAGCTTTACGAAGAACTCGGCTTAGATGCGAAGGGTATTGAAAAAAGTATTCAAAACTACATGCAATGATGAAAAAAGCCCATACAGGGCTTTTTTTAATTTTGTGGTAACAGCCAATCAAACACCTCTGCTAATCTTGCCCATGTTTCATCAAGACCTGCATTAATAACCACACTCTCGCCCGTAAAAGGATGGATAAATGAAAGTGATGACGCGTGTAAAAGCAAGCGATGAGAGTCAAGTTCGTGCCTAAATAGCTTGTTGTGTTTACCATCACCATGACTCGTATCTCCTATGATGGGGTGCCTTAGATGCGCCATATGACGCCGTAATTGATGCTTACGTCCTGTTCGCGGTTTCAATTCCATCATGCAATAACGTGTTGTCGGAAATTTCCCCATCGCAATAGGAAGTTCAGTTTTGGCAATAGGTTGATAATCGGTAATAGCATCCTGAGCCTCCTTATCTAGAGTTGCATGTTTATCAGCGATTTTATCAAGCTCAACTTTTAATGGGTAATCTAATACGCCAGCTTGCTCGATCCAACCGCGCACGATGGCGTGATAGGTTTTATTCATCTCATGATTGGCAAACATCGGCATAACGCTAGATGCTATCTCACTCGATAGAGCAAAGATTAAAACCCCTGAGGTCGGTTTATCGAGACGATGAAGAGGAAAAACATGCTGTCCTATCTGATCCCTGAGCGTCTGCATAACAAATTGAGTTTCGTGTTTATCAAGCCAGCTCCGATGAACCAACATGCCAGCAGGTTTATTGACCGCCACAAAGTAGTCATCTTGGAAAACAATCTCTAGCATTCACCTTCCCCTTTATCGATTTTTTTCAGTATTAGTAATATCGGTAAATATCTCGAGTCGCCCTGCCAGCATTGTTCAAAATAAGGACTGATATTAAACTGCTCTGGAATGGGCAGATTTTCGCCTATCTGATGGCGAAGTTTTTCAATAAAGACCCACTGTAGCCACTCGCTTGGCTCTAACCTATCCATTGCAAATGGCTGTTGACTCACCAAGTACTCTGCATCTGGAGGTTCAGCTTGCCAAAGAGCAACTCGTTTCATTTGTAACTCTAGTTCAGCCAATAATTTGCATAAATTTCTCTTACTTGTCATTTTATCTTGGGTCATCACCTTGAAAATTACGCGTAGAATACCATTTATATAGAGAATCAAGTTAGGACAATTCACTTATGGAAACCATTCACACTTTAAGCGAGCTTCTTACTGGTAGTGATTGCCAATATCAAGTCTACGATCTAGGTCGAAGAGTAAAAATAATCGACAACAAAACTTTTTCTTCGGTAGAGAAAGGCCTTCAGCCATACCCCTATGCAATTCAGCGTAAAGCGCAACTTGCGATTGCATATTGGAATCAACATAGACAACCTTGGATCTGGTTTCTTAAGTTCGAATTGGATGAACGCGGATTAATAAAACAATCAGATATCGGTAATTTCATCAAGCTTGTAGTAGAAGCTATGGGTACTCGTGTCACTCATGACATAACACCAGAACAACAAGAAAAGCTGTCGGCTAATCCATATACTTACAAACCAGCCGAAGACAAATTAGCCGTTTTTCATAGTCAAATTCGCGCCCATCTATCACTACCATGTAGTCAATATTATGAGCATGCTCAGCACTATTTGTCAGGTCAGCTCGGTTGGGAAAAATGGCAAGCCGTCGGCCTACAAGGAATAACGGACATCTGCGCACGCTTGGGGCAGGAACAAAATGGAGTCAAAGTTCTAAGAGCACTTGGGAATTTACCCAGTGAGCCTCTTTATGCATTACTTGGTGCTTTAGAACACACACTTATACCAAATAAAATTGCGCAAAAGCTTTCAACCCTAATCCTAAATGAAATGGCATCTAATGAGCCCGATCTATTTCTGATCAGTGCGCTTACCCGGGCACTATCTGGTGCTGATAGTGAGATTGGTGAACCCATTTTAGATAACATTCTCTCTTCTGCTCGTTTTAGCCATCAAGAAGTGCTTATAGCGATTGCAGGACGCTGCTGGCATTGGGTGAACAACAGTCAAAGAGCTGAAGCTTTCCTATTGAGACTGGCACAAACAAATAACCAAATACTCTTTAACCAGCTTTTTGCAGACTTAGTCATGTTGCCAGAATTAAGGTTGATTATGTTGCCACTGCTGCACTCGAATCCATCAGAAGAACTCACTCAAGCAATGCTGAATCTTCAGAAAGCGGCCAAGGCGTAATATTATGATGACGGATATTTTTATAGTACTCCTACTAGCAGCGGTGTGCTTCATTTTTTGGCAACAACGTCGCCAAGCTGAATTAGCGAAACTTGTCGCGAGTCGAAAGTGCAAAGAATTAAATTTACAACTGCTTAGCGTAGCACTCAAAGCTCACAGATTAAAATCACCAACAAAAACATGGTACTGGCATTCTGAATACAATTTTGAGTTCTCTTCAATGGGAGATGACTGCTATCAAGGTAAGATTATCTTCCGAGGTTTCACTGTAATCGATATCATTTTACCACCACACAGGGTTTAAAAAATTGGCCTCAAACGAAAGGATTTATTTATGCTCTCTCAGGATGTAAGCAACGAATTACAAACAATCCTAGAACGTTTGCGCGATGAAGGAAAAGAACCGACCGTTGCGCTTGTTAAAGCTCGTCTGTCTGTAAAAGTTCCAATGCCAGCTTTGATTACAACAATTAAGCGTTGGAAAAGTACCTCACAAGTACCCAAAATTGAAGTTGCCCTTAAAGAGCCCGACAATAATGAACGGATTAAAGAGCTCGAGAAAACCGTTCAAAACCTCGTTAAGAGAATTGAATACCTTGAACTTCGTTTTGGAAAACAATAGCTAAGGCACTTCAATAAAAAAGGCTTGATTAAAATCAAGCCTTTTATTTTTTGTATCGAACTTACCAGCCAGTAATTTCGCGTAGACCTTTACCGATGTCAGCAAGAGACTTAACCGTCTTCACACCTGCAGCTTCAAGTGCAGCAAACTTGTCTTCTGCTGTTCCTTTACCACCAGAGATGATTGCACCAGCATGTCCCATACGTTTACCTGGAGGTGCAGTTACACCAGCAATATAAGAAACAACAGGCTTAGTTACATTCTCTTTGATGAATGCTGCTGCTTCCTCTTCAGCTGTACCACCGATTTCACCGATCATAACGATCGCTTCTGTTTCAGGATCCTCTTGGAAAAGCTTCAAGATGTCGATGAAGTTAGAGCCAGGAATAGGGTCTCCACCAATACCAACACAAGTAGACTGACCAAATCCTTCGTCTGTAGTTTGTTTTACTGCTTCGTACGTTAGCGTACCAGAGCGAGAAACAATACCAACTTTACCTTTCTTATGAATATGACCTGGCATGATACCAATCTTACACTCGTCTGGAGTAATAAGTCCTGGACAGTTAGGGCCGATCATGCGAACGCCTGTTTCTTCTAGCTTCACCTTAACATCAATCATATCGGTAGTTGGAATACCCTCAGTGATTGTAACGATAAGTTCAATCCCTGCATCAATCGCTTCTAGGATTGCATCTTTACAGAAGGGCGCTGGTACATAGATAACTGTCGCTGTCGCACCAGTTGCTTCAACAGCTTCACGTACTGTGTTAAATACTGGTAGGCCCAAATGCGTTTGTCCGCCTTTACCAGGAGAAACACCACCAACCATCTGTGTACCGTAAGCAATCGCTTGTTCTGAGTGGAATGTTCCCTGACCGCCAGTAAAACCCTGACAAATGACTTTAGTGTCTTTATTAATTAGTACAGACATTATTTGCCCTCCGCAGCAGCAACAACTTTCTGAGCTGCATCAGTTAATGACTCTGCAGCAATGATATCAACATCAGAATTAGCAAGTACTTGACGGCCTAGATCCGCATTTGTACCTTCTAGACGAACAACAACTGGGACATTTACGCCCACTTCTTTCACTGCACCTATGATGCCTTCTGCAATCATGTCACAACGAACAATACCACCGAAGATATTTACAAGAACAGCTTTAACGTTGTCATCAGAAAGAATGATTTTGAATGCTTCAGCAACACGCTCTTTAGTCGCACCGCCACCAACATCGAGGAAGTTTGCTGGTTTGCCACCATGAAGGTTAACAATATCCATTGTACCCATTGCCAAACCAGCACCGTTTACCATGCAGCCAACATTACCATCAAGTGCAACATAGTTTAGTTCCCACTGTGCGGCATGAGCTTCACGCTCATCTTCTTGTGATGGATCGTGCATTTCACGAAGTTTAGGCTGACGATAAAGAGCATTAGAATCGATATTGATCTTACCATCTAGGCAAAGAAGATTACCTTCACCCGTAATAACCAATGGGTTAATTTCAAGCAAAGCAAGATCATGCTTAGCAAACATATCACCTAGGCCCATGAAGATTTTCACGAACTGTTTAATCTGATCGCCTTCAAGACCCAGTTTAAACGCAAGCTCACGGCCCTGGTAAGCTTGTGGACCTACGAGTGGATCGATGGCTGCTTTGTGAATTAACTCTGGTGTCTCTTCTGCAACTTTTTCGATTTCCACACCACCTTCTGTCGATGCCATGAAAACAATCTTGCGCGTTGCACGATCAACAACAGCACCTAAGTACAGTTCGTTTGCGATGTTTGATGCTTCTTCAACAAGAATCTTTGTTACAGGCTGACCATTCGCATCTGTTTGATAAGTTACTAGGTTTTTACCAAGCCATTTTTGAGCGAATTCTTTTACGCCCTCTTTATCATCATGTAGTTCAACACCACCTGCTTTACCACGTCCACCTGCGTGAACCTGACATTTTACTACTTTCTTCGCTGTCGTGATGCGACCAGCCGCTTCTGCAGCTTCTTGAGGAGTGTCGCACGCGTAACCTTCCGGTACCGGCAAACCGAATTCTGCAAACAGCTGTTTGGCTTGATATTCATGCAAATTCATTTTGATATTCCGTCTATGTTCCCTGTTAGGGATTATTGTTCCATGACGACGCAAGTATTCCTTGTCGCCGCCTGTAGGGTCTTCTCAAAAGGACTGGTAACCCATTCCAAATGAAAACTAGATAGCTTTCACTATCTAGTCTCGATTCACTAACGAGTAGCTTAAATCGCTACCCGCATGTGTTACACATCCAATAATAGGCGTGCAGGATCTTCCAAAAGCTCTTTGATTGTCACAAGGAATCCAACAGACTCACGACCATCGATCAAGCGGTGGTCATATGACAATGCAAGATACATCATTGGAAGTATTTCAACTTTACCATCTACCGCCATTGGACGATCTTGGATTTTGTGCATCCCCAAGATAGCAGACTGTGGAGGGTTAATGATAGGAGTTGACATCAATGAGCCAAACACACCACCATTGGTAATAGTAAAGTTTCCACCCATCAGCTCATCAACTGTAAGCTTACCATCTCGACCTTTGATTGCGAGCTCTTTAATGCCTTTTTCGATGTCTGCAAAGCCTAAAGTATCGCAATCTTTAAGTACAGGTGTAACCAAACCTCTTGGTGTTGATACAGCCATACTAATATCGAAGTAGTTATGATAAACGATATCATCACCGTCAATCGAAGCATTAACTTCAGGGAAACGTTTCAGTGCTTCTGTCACCGCTTTTACGTAAAAAGACATAAAGCCCAAGCGAGTGTCATGGCGCTTTTCAAACTGATCTTTATACTGCTTACGAAGATCCATGATAGGTTTCATGTTGACTTCATTAAACGTCGTCAGCATTGCAGTGCTATTTTTAGCTTCTAGTAGTCGGTTAGCAACCGTTTTACGCAAACGTGTCATTGGTACACGTTTTTGACTACGTAAAGCCGCCGGAGCTTCAACTGGCGCTGAATCAGCAGACTTAGCGCTTGAGCCATTTGCAAGATGCGCTTCAATATCTTCGCGAGTAATGCGACCACCAACTCCCGTGCCTTTGACCTGACTCGCATCAAGGCTATGCTCTGCAAGAAGGCGACGAACAGCAGGACTTAAGGCGTCACTACTTTCTTCAGTTAGAGAAGCCTTGTGGCGTTTGTCTGGAGACGCCTCAGACTCTTGAGTTGTGTCAGAAGTTGGCTCTCCCGCGACAGCGCCTGGTTTTAGTTTAGCAATGAGCTGTTTAGAGAGTACAGTCGCACCTTCTTCTTCAATAATAGCTTCAAGTACACCTGCTTCTGGTGCCGGAACTTCTAAAACTACCTTGTCAGTTTCTATATCAACCAGTACTTCATCACGCTCAACAGCGTCTCCTGGTTGCTTGTGCCATGTTGCTACTGTTGCATCGGCAACAGATTCGGGTAAATCTGGAACCAGAATTTCAATCGTCATATCTGTCTCTTCCTATTCACTTCTAGTTCTTAGTCTGAAGTTTTTTTGTTCACGTTAAGCGCAGCTTCGACCAGCGCTTTTTGTTGTTTTAAGTGCACCGACATATAACCCACTGCTGGTGATGCAGATGCAGGGCGTCCCGCATACTTCAATTCCATACCGGCGGGTATCGAGGCTCTGAAGTTATGCTGACTCGAGTACCATGCACCTTGGTTTTGCGGTTCTTCTTGACACCATACTGCGTCCTCAAGGTTTGTGTACTGCGAGATAATCGCCTTAACGTCTTCCAACGGATAAGGGTATAACTGCTCAACACGAATAATCACCACATCATCTTGCTCATTGCTTCGACGCTGCTCAAGCAGGTCAAAGTAAACTTTACCAGAGCAAAGAACGACTCGTTTGACGTTTGCTGGGTCTAGGTTATCCAATTCGCCAATTGCAGACTGGAATGTGCCTTCAGCTAACTCTTCGATAGTCGACGTACACAATGGGTGTCTTAACAGAGACTTCGGAGACATAACAATAAGAGGTCTACGCATTGGCCTAACCACTTGGCGGCGGATCATGTGATAAACCTGTGCAGGAGTTGAAGGTACAACAACCTGCATGTTTTGCTCAGCACACAGTTGTAGATAACGTTCGAGCCTTGCCGAAGAGTGTTCAGGCCCCTGCCCTTCATAACCGTGAGGAAGAAGCATGGTTAGACCGCACAAGCGTGCCCATTTCTGTTCACCTGATGAAATGAACTGATCGATAACGACCTGCGCTCCATTTGCGAAGTCACCAAATTGAGCTTCCCAAATCGTAAGACCACCTGGCTCCGCCGTCGCATAGCCATATTCAAACGCCAATACAGCCTCTTCTGAAAGTACAGAGTCGAAGACCTCAAATGGCCCCTGCTTATCATGTACGTTTTCAAGCGGTATGTAAGTACTTGCGTCAGTTTGATTATGGAGGACTGAGTGTCTATGGAAGAAGGTACCTCGACCAGCATCCTGTCCAGAAATACGGATTCGCTTGCCATCATCGACTAGTGTTCCATAAGCCAATGTTTCTGCCATTCCCCAATCAATCGCTTTTTCACCTTTGAGCATTGCTGTTCTGTCGTTATAAAGCTTATTGACTCGGCTTTGCAGCTTATGGCTCTCTGGATGCTGACAAATGCGATGACCCAACTCGACCAAGCGGTCTTTGTCGTAATGGCTATCCCAATCAGTATCCCAATCATGACCAATGTATGGTGACCAATCAACAGAATGAAGTGTCATTGGACGCCATTCTTTTACGACAACCTCACCGTGATCAAGAGCGTCTCGATATTCATTGACATACTGAGTGGTTGACTCAATGCCGAAATCGCCACGGTCAATTAAAACATCAGCGTAGATTTTTCTTGGTGTAGGATGTTTTTTTATCTTCTGGTACATGAGAGGCTGAGTAGCATTAGGCTCATCTGCCTCGTTGTGACCATGTCGGCGATAACACACTAAATCAATCACTACGTCACGCTTGAACTCATTACGGTAGTCCAGTGCGATTCGAGTAACAAAAGCAACCGCTTCTGGGTCATCTGCATTAACATGGAATATTGGTGCCTGAACCATCTTGGCAATATCGGTACAGTACATGGTCGAGCGAGTGTCACTTGGATTCGAGGTAGTAAAACCAACCTGGTTATTGACAACAATCCGCACCGTACCACCAACTTTGTAGCCACGTGCCAGTGACATGTTGAATGTTTCAGCCACAACGCCCTGACCCGCAATCGCAGAGTCACCATGGATAGTAATAGGAAGAACGGTATTTCCCTCACTATCTCCAAGTCGATCTTGACGTGCACGAACAGAACCGATAACAACCGGATTCACAATTTCCAAGTGAGAAGGGTTGAATGCCAAAACTAAGTGAACATCACCACCTGGTGTGGCAAAGTCAGCCGAAAAGCCTTGGTGGTATTTAACATCACCAGTACCCCAAGACTCGTCATGCTTACCCGCAAATTCATCGAATAGGTCTTGAGGCTTTTTACCCAATACATTGACAAGCATATTGAGACGGCCTCGGTGAGCCATACCAATAACCACTTCTCTCATTCCACTTTTACCCGCATGACGAATTAACTCTTTCGTCATTGGAATAAGGGCATCACCGCCTTCAAGTGAAAAACGCTTAGCTCCAGGGAACTTAGCACCCAGGTAGCGCTCTAGCCCCTCAGCAGCAGTCAGTTCTTCGAGAAATGATTGTTTTTCCTCACTTGTAAATTTAGGCTGACCAACAACAGATTCCAACCTCTGCTGAATCCATCGTTTTTGCTCAGTGTCGATAATGTGCATGTATTCTGCACCCACGGAGCCACAGTAGATTTGCTTTAGAGACGAATAGATATCTTTCAGGGGCATGGTGTCTTTGCCGATAGCAAAGGAACCAACATTGAAAGACTCTTCTAGGTCATCATCTGTAAGGTTATGGAATGCTGGATCAAGTTCTGCAACATGTGGGCGTTGCCATAATCCGAGGGGGTCAAGCTGTGCCGCTTCGTGACCACGAAAACGGTAAGCGTTGATCAATTGTAATACTTTTACTTGTTTAGCGTCGACATCTGGATCACTGACTTGGACATTGTAATGCTTTGCCTCTTTCGCGAGTCGCCGGAAGTATTCGCGGACACGGGAGTGAGGCTGTTCAACAACCTCTTGTGAAGGTTTTGGTAAACCTTCAAATACCTGTTTCCACTCCTCACTTACCAGGTCAGGATCACTTAGATACAATTCGTAGAGTTCTTCTACATAAGTTGCATTCGCGCCAGCCAAGTGTGAAGACTCGAGCCACGCCTTCATCACGCCGTTATGCATATTTTCCCTTAACCAGTAGTTTTCACGTTTGCTGCGGTCTACGCCGCGCTATTAATGCCGACCGGTATTGGCCGGCAACTTCTTAATACTATTTTTTAAACCGAACGATTAACCAGCATAGTCTTGATATGACCGATAGCTTTCGTTGGATTCAGTCCCTTAGGACATACACTGACACAATTCATTATCCCATGACAACGGAAAACGCTAAATGCATCGTCAAGATTTGACAGACGTTCGTCAGTTGCTGTGTCACGACTGTCAATTAACCAACGATAAGCTGCCAATAAACCAGCAGGACCGATAAACTTGTCAGGATTCCACCAGAATGATGGGCAAGACGTCGTACAACAAGCACACATAATACACTCATACAGTCCATCTAAGTGTGCGCGGTCTTCCGGGGATTGCAAGTTTTCGCGTGATGGTGGCAACGCATCATCATCAATCAGGAATGGTTTAACCTTAGCGTAGTTATCGTAGAATTGCGTCATATCAACGATCATGTCACGAACGACAGGAAGCCCAGGCAGTGGTCGTATAACGATCTTCTTACTACCAAGTGCTGACAACGGGGTGATACAAGCTAGCCCGTTCTTACCGTTCATGTTCAAGCCGTCAGAACCACACACGCCTTCTCGGCAAGAGCGTCTGAATGCAATTGTTGGATCTTGCTCTTTTAACAGAATTAAGGCGTCCAACACCATCATGTCAGAACCTTCTTCTACCTCGAGAGTATAGTCCTTCATATAAGGCTTTTTATCAGTATCAGGGTTGTAGCGGTACAAAGAGAAGTTAAGTTTCATAAGTAGGTCCTCCTCTAGTATGTACGTACTTTTGGCGGAAATGCGTCACGATGAATCGGCGTCATGTTAACATCACGTTTCGTCATCGCTTCGGTTTCCGGATTATAAATAGAATGGCATAGCCAGTTCTCATCATCACGATCTGGGTAGTCAAAGCGTGCATGGGCACCGCGGCTTTCTGTACGATAGTTCGCAGCAACGGCCGTTGACAATGCAGTTTCCATCAAGTTGTCCAGTTCAAGACACTCAATACGTTGTGTATTAAACTCTGTTGATTTATCTGCAAGATGAGCATCATTTAGGCGCTCTCTGATAACCTTGAGCTCTTCTAGACCTGTTGCCATTGCTTCACCTTCACGGAAAACAGAGAAGCTGTTTTGCATACATGACTGCAAGTCTTTACGAATTTGAACTGGGTCCTCACCGCTAGTGCTGTTTTCCCAGCGCATTGTTCTTGCTAGAGATGCCTCGATATCTGATTCAGTAGCAGGACGTGCCTCTGCTTGTGCCGCTAGAGTCTCACCTAGGTGTAATCCCGTTGCGCGCCCAAATACGACTAAATCGAGCAACGAGTTGCCGCCTAATCGGTTTGCACCGTGAACTGAAACAGAAGCGATTTCGCCACAAGCATAGAGACCTTGAACTTCCGAATCACTACCATCAGCGTTTTGTTTGATCGCTTGACCAGAGACCTGAGTGGGAACACCGCCCATCATGTAGTGACAGGTTGGAATAACTGGTATAGGTTCCTTGACTGGGTCAACGTGTGCAAAGGTTCTAGAAAGCTCACAGATGCCAGGCAACCTGGATTCAAGAACGTCTTTACCAAGGTGATCAAGTTTGAGCTTGATATGAGGCCCCCACGGACCATCGCAACCACGCCCTTCACGTATCTCAATCATCATTGAACGTGCAACAACATCACGCCCTGCCAAGTCTTTTGCGTTAGGTGCATAGCGCTCCATGAAACGCTCACCATCTTTGTTCAGTAGGTATCCACCTTCACCACGACAGCCCTCAGTCACAAGAACCCCTGCCCCTGCAATACCTGTGGGATGGAATTGCCACATTTCCATATCTTGCATTGGCACACCTGCACGCAACGCCATACCAACGCCATCACCAGTATTGATGTGTGCATTCGTAGTGGATTGATAGATTCGACCTGCTCCACCTGTCGCAAGCACTGTTGCTTTGGACTTGAAGTAGCAAATCTCACCCGTCTCCATACAAATGGCTGTACAACCTAGGATCGCTCCATCTTGGTTTTTAACCAAATCTAGCGCATACCACTCAGAAAATATGGTTGTTTTGTACTTTACGTTCTGTTGATAAAGAGTGTGTAGTAGGGCATGTCCTGTACGGTCTGCCGCCGCTGCAGTACGCGCTGCTTGCTCTCCACCGAACTCTTTTGATTGGCCACCAAATGGGCGCTGGTAAATACTACCATTGTCGAAGCGAGAGAAAGGTAACCCCATCTTTTCAAGTTCGATTACTGACTCAGGTCCGTTTTTACACATGTATTCGATAGCATTTTGATCACCAATGTAATCAGAACCTTTTACCGTATCGTACATATGCCACTGCCAGTTGTCTTGGTGCGAATTACCAAGCGCAACAGTGATCCCACCCTGAGCGGATACAGTGTGTGAACGTGTAGGAAAAACTTTTGATAACAAGGCACAAGTTAGGCCCTGTTCAGATATTTGCAGTGCAGCACGCATGCCTGCACCACCTGCGCCGATAACTACGGCGTCAAATTCGCGAACTGGAATAGACACTTACGCACCCCACAATATAAATAGACCAGAGAAGAAGTAGCTCAAAACAACGGCAATAACGCCGAGTTGGAGTCCACCACGAAGCTTGGTTGACTTGATGTAGTCCGTCAACACCTGCCACAAACCTATCCATGCGTGGATGAGTAAGGATGCAAGTGCGAGCATTGTAAATACTTTAGTGAATGTCCCACCAAAGAATTGAGTCCACGAGACATATGAGATGTCAGTGAATGCACAGAAGCTTACTAAATATATTGTGTATAAGGTCATTATTATCGCTGTAGCACGAACTAGAAGAAAATCGTGCACACCGTTACGACCAAATGAAGAAACGTGTTTTACCATACCATGACTCCCGCTAAAACAGATAGAACGATAGTCGCAACGAACGACACTTTCGCGCTCATCGCACCTGACTCTAGTTCTTCAAAGTGTCCCATATCCATGAGTAAGTGGCGTATTCCACCAACTATGTGATAAGCGAGTGCGGTTAGTATTCCCCAAATGATAAACTTCACGAAGAAGCCATCAACTAGGCTAGCAGCTTGGGCATACCCAACCGGGGACGACAGTGATATGGATAATAACCATAATAAAATTCCGATCGCGACAAACGTAATCACTCCAGAGATCCGGTGTAGAATCGACGCTATTGCTGTAATCGGAAAGCGAATAGTCTGTAAATCTAAGTTAACAGGTCTTGACTTTCTTTCTTTCACGGGCTTGCTCACTCATGCTCATTGAAGCATTTATTGTTATGGACGAATTTCAATTACAAACTTTCTAAGCTAACATCTGTATAAATCTTAGCCATGATGTGCGCTAAGGACAACTTGTAAATAAGATGTTAATAAAAGGACTAAAACGCATCCTCACATTTGTTTTGAGCCCTTAACTTGAAAGGTCTGCATTAAAATTTCCGGCGCCAATATAAGGCCGGCAACATTCTAATACAAAAAGTGCAACAAATTTTGTTACACAGACCAGATTTTTCACCTTATACGGATAAAAAACTCAGACAAGTGCACACATCGGATGAGAAAAATTGACTTTAATAACGAAGACACGTAAAAAAACCGCACACAAACATCCTGGACGGATTAAATAATAAACAAAGGAGATTGTTATGGCAGATAAGAAAGCTACCCTTCATGTTGAGGGACAAGCGCCTGTCGAACTTCCGATTATGGAAGGTGCCCTTGGCACTCCGGTAATTGACGTTCGTACACTGGGAGCAAATGGTTTCTTTACATTTGACCCAGGTTTTCTTGCCACTGCATCTTGTGAATCTCAAATCACCTTTATCGACGGTGGAAAAGGCATTCTTTTACACCGCGGATACCCAATTGATCAGCTCGCTAACAACGCTGATTATTTAGAGGTGTGTTACATACTTCTTTATGGTGAAGCCCCCACACGTGAACAATATGAGCAATTCAAAAAAACTGTAAAACGTCACACTATGGTCCATGAGCAAATCGCGAGCTTTTTCCACGGTTTCCGTCGCGATGCTCACCCAATGGCTGTAATGTGTGGTGTTGTCGGTGCTTTGGCTGCTTTTTATCATGATTCATTGGATATCAACAACGATGAGCACCGCGAAATTGCGGCTTACCGTTTGTTGTCAAAAATGCCGACACTGGCAGCAATGTGCTACAAATACTCTATTGGTCAGCCTTTCATTTACCCAAGAAACGACCTAGCCTATGCAGAAAACTTCCTGCATATGATGTTCGCAAATCCATGTGAAGAATACGAAGTCAATCCTGTTGTTGCGAGAGCAATGGACAAAATCTTCACTCTTCATGCTGATCACGAGCAGAACGCATCAACCTCGACGGTTCGTTTGTCTGGTTCATCTGGTGCAAATCCTTTTGCATGTATTGCCGCAGGTATCGCTTCTCTATGGGGTCCTGCTCATGGTGGTGCAAATGAAGCATGTTTGAAGATGCTTGAGGAGATTGGCAGCGTAGACAATATCCCTGAATACGTTGCAAGAGCGAAGGACAAAGATGATCCATTCCGCTTGATGGGTTTCGGTCACCGTGTTTACAAAAACTACGACCCACGAGCAACGGTAATGCGTGAGACTTGTCATGAAGTCTTGAAAGAGCTCAACATCAGCGATCCTCTTCTCGATGTTGCTATGGAACTTGAACGTATTGCATTGTCAGATGAATACTTCGTTTCTAAAAAGCTCTATCCAAATGTTGATTTCTACTCGGGAATCATCTTAAAAGCGATTGGAATACCAGTCTCAATGTTTACAGTTATCTTCGCAATCTCCCGTACAATCGGTTGGATTGCACACTGGAACGAGATGCATAGTGATCCTCTTAACCGTATCGGCCGCCCACGTCAGCTGTACACGGGTCAAACACAAAGAGAGTTCTCTCCTCTCAGTGAAAGAGATTAATATCATAAAAAAGGGCTTAGTTTTACTAAGCCCTTTTTCTTTTAAACTGGATTATCGATATCAATAAACTCAACATCAAGACCAAACTCTCTGGCAACCCACTCACCTAAAGCTTTAATTCCGTATCTTTCCGTTGCATGATGACCTGCAGAAAAATAATGAATATTTCGCTCTCGAGCGGTGTAGGTCGTACGCTCTGAAATTTCCCCCGAAATAAAAGCATCCAAATGATGTTGAGCCGCAAGTTCAATGTAATCTTGTCCACCACCAGTACACCAGCCTACAGTCTTGATCAAACTATCACCGATTTCTGGAGTAATGTGGAGAGGTTTTCTATTGAGAACTCTTGTGATTTTTTGGGCAAAAGCTGTTCCCAACATTGGCTCTTTTAGCTCACCATATAAAGCGATCGATGGCTCCTTGGACTCAAGCCCTCCCTTAACTTCAACATCAAGCAAACGTGCTAACTCAGCATTATTTCCAAGTTCAGGATGGACATCAAGTGGTAAATGGTAGCCATATAGGTTGATATCGTGCTTCATCAATGAGCGGATTCGATTGCCTTTCATCCCTCGAATTGGCTCAGGTTCACCTTTCCAAAAGTAACCATGATGGACTAGTATCGCATCAGCCTCTCGCTCAATCGCTTTTTCAATCAGCGCTTGGGAAGCAGTAACGCCAGTAACAATTTTGGTTATCTCTGTTTTTCCTTCAATTTGCAATCCATTTGGGCAGTAGTCCTTAATTGCTCCTGAAGATAATTTGGTGTTTAGTAATGTTTCTAGCTCTAGATGGTTCATAAGTGCTCACGAAAATGATTGCTATATCAGAATGTATTATGGTTACAATAATAACTCTCACTGTCTAAAGAGACCAGATATGAATCACTTGCAACGTTTTGCAAATTGGGTTTTAACAACCCCTTCTTTGTTTGAAAACAATAGACCTCTCGTAGATTTGAAACATATTTCTTTAGAAAGAGAGAGTCTAGAAATCGCTTATAAAGGTAACCCGAGGTTAGGCTTCATTTATCAGCACCTATGCAGCCTCATCCTTTCAAATTCCGAACAATATGCCCTTGAACTAGAAGAAATACAGATAAATACAGACTCTGGACAGACCATAGGTGCTATTGATTTCATCTTAAAGAATCATCTAACTCAAACTTTTGAACACTGGGAAGTAGCAATAAAATTTTACCTTTTACATCAGGGGACATGGTTTGGGCCGAATGCACATGACCAACTCGACAAAAAGCTTCACCATATGCTAAATCACCAGTTAAAAATGACTTCAAATTCTCTTTTTCAACAAGCCTTTCCAGGCTATCACCATATTAATGAAAATTTACTGATGCAAGGTAGACTCTATATCAACCCATTTTCTGATGATCCCGTACCACAAGAATGTATTGGCTATACGTTAAATCAAGAGCAAATTTCGGGTTATTGGTGTTACCAACACCAATGGGATTTGATAAATAAGCCTCTATATGAATTGAAAAAGTCGTTGTGGGCTATTGGTCTAGATGAGTTTAGTCATCCTATAACTAAACCTACCGAAAGGTTTGTTCATGCTCAAACAAAAGACGGGGACTTTTGGTTTATTGTGGCCAATGACTGGCCCCACAACAACCAGAAGGATTAGGGCTAACGCTCCCAATCCTTCTACCTTTACAGCAACGGTTAAACACCGTACCTAAGTATTTAGCTCTCTATAACCCTGCCTTTGCAAAAACTTGATTCACAATCTCTTGAGCCTGCTGCTCAATCAAGCGCAAATGTTCAGCACTAATAAAGCTCTCACAATATATCTTGTATATGTCTTCTGTACCGGACGGACGCGCAGCAAACCAGCCATTCTTGGTCGACACTTTTAATCCGCCAATTGCAGCTCCATTTCCCGATGCATGCGTCAAACGCTGTAAAATTGTTTCTCCAGCGAGTGAATCACTTTCAACCATTTCAGGGTTAAGAGCTTTAAGAATCTCTTTTTGAGGTCCGGTAGCTGTAGCTTGGAGTCGGCTATAATAAGACTCTCCATGTTTTGCAGCCAATGTTTGGTAGTATTCTTGCGGGTTAAGGCCTGTTACTGCTGTGATTTCAGCAGCGAGTAGACACAAGATGATACCATCTTTATCTGTCGACCAAGGAGTGCCATCTTTTCGTAAGAATGAAGCACCTGCACTCTCTTCTCCACCAAAGCCAATTTGACCGTTATATAATCCATCGACAAACCACTTAAAGCCAACAGGAACCTCGCAAAGGTTCCGACCTAAGTCGGAAACCACCCTATCAATGAGTGCACTAGAGACAAGTGTTTTGCCAACATTAATCTCTTGATGCCAATCCCTGTGTTTAAATAAGTAGTCAATACACACAGCAAGAAAATGGTTAGGGTTCATCAGTCCAGAGGGGGTCACAATGCCATGGCGATCAAAGTCGGGGTCATTACCAAACGCCAAATCATACTGATCTTTCAAAGCAAGAAGCCCTGCCATTGCATAAGGAGACGAGCAATCCATACGAATAACACCATCTTTATCTAATGGCATAAATTGAAAAGAGGGATCGATGCTTTCACTGACCAGCGTTAGATCCAAGTCATATTTACGACCAATTTGACGCCAGTACTCTACGCCGCTTCCTCCCAATGGGTCGACCCCAAATTTGAGATTAGCCTTTTTAATCGCTTCAATATCAATTACATTTACCAAGTCATCAACATATGGCGTAACCAAGTCTAATTCCACAAAAAGTGGAGAAAGCCTAGCCTGTGAAAAAGCAAGCCTCTCCACTGGTTTCATCCCATTTTGGATTATTTCATTCGCTCTTTGTTGAATTTCTCTAGTAAGCCTATCGTCTGCTGGCCCACCATGAGGGGGGTTATATTTAATACCACCATCTTGAGGAGGGTTATGCGATGGCGTTATGACAATACCATCTGCTTTTACGTCTTCACACTTGTTATGCTCAAGTATGGCATGAGAGATACTGGGAGTTGGAGTGTAGCCATTATTTTCCTGAAGCCGCACCTCCACGCCATTAGCGATTAGAACTTCAACCACACTAATAAATGCAGGTTCTGAAAGCGCATGTGTATCTTTCCCCACGAACAAAGGTCCATTAATACCTTCTTTTTTACGAATTTCCGCAATGGCTTGAGCAATCGCCCAAATGTGATATTGATTGAACGAGCTCTTGTCTGAAGAACCTCGGTGTCCTGACGTACCGAACACTACACTATGTGAAGGGTTTAACGGATCAGGTTCAAGTAAAAAATAGTTTGAAACAAGTACCGGAATATTGGGCAGATCTTTCTGTTCTGCTCGCAAGCCAGCACGTGAGTGCGTTGCCATACAAGAGATCCTTTAGTTTATTCTTGGGTAAGTGCCTTGCAGAAGATATTCTACGCTGCAAGGCGAATACAGAGGGTTTAAATTGAATTGGTTACTTTATCGATCAAGTCAGTGGGGTAGCTCATCCTCGCCATAAGTTGCTCTATCATCTGCCTTTTTCGGCTAGTGTTATTGTTTGTTATTACCCAAAATGGTGAACCAGGAATGGCTTTGGGCTTAGTTGTATTACCATTTGCCAACAGTGTTTGCTCATTATCGGCAAAATAGAGTCTTTTGCGCCCTTTTACTTGGGTTGCCGCTGAAAAGTCTTGTGGATTAATATGATGAAGCGTCGAAAGAACGAGCATGAATCGGTCAATCGCTTTTTTTAGACCTGAGAACTCATCAGAAATTAATAAGGTGCGCATTTCCTTAACACTATCAACACGCTTTTCTTTTGGCTTACTATCCGTTGTATCGACAACGATTTGTTCAACTGACGTTATGGTAGCGTCTCGGTTCTTCATGAGAAGACGACGCAGGATATCCGAAGCACTCTCACCTATATGCTGGGTTTGACTGGCTATGTAACGGTATAATTCCTCATCAACCTCTATCGTTTTCATTCGCTTTTCACAATCTCTATGTTTACACTCAGGAGATTATAACGAGATCTTTTATCAGACTCTACGTCTAACCCGTCATGAATAAGATAAAAATGTCACAATTACTCAACTATAAGCTTGAAGGTGAGGGTCACACCATAGTATTGATCCATGGATTATTTGGCAGTATGGATAATTTGGGTCTGCTCGCCAGAGACTTAAAGCATGATTACCAAGTATTAAGCCTAGATTTAAGAAATCATGGTCAATCTTTCCATAGTGAACAACACACCTACGAATTAATGGCGCAAGATGTCAAAAATGTTATTGAACATCTTGGTTTAACAGATTGTATTCTAGTTGGACATTCGATGGGTGGAAAAGTCGCTATGAAACTGTGCGACCTAGCTCCTAATTTAATCAAGCAACTGATTGTGCTTGATATGGCTCCTGTACCCTACCAAGTGAGTCGCCATGATAATGTGTTCTCGGGACTAAAAAGTGTTCTTGAACAAAAACCAAAACATAGAAAAACAGCGATGGAGATTCTGGCACAACACATAGACTTGGAGGGTGTTCGGCTTTTTTTAGGTAAATCGCTGTACAGTGGCGAAGAGCACCTAATGTGGCGTTTCAATGTTGAAAGTTTATGGAATAACTACAGTGATATCACAGGTTGGCAAGACATTGACAAAACCGACATTCCCACGATGTTTATCAAGGGAGGAGAATCTGATTACTTGACAAGTGAGCATCAGCCTCAGGTACAACGTCAGTTCAGACATGCCAAAGCTCATGTCATCGGAAATACTGGACACTGGCTGCATGCTGAGAAGCCATCAGAAGTTATTCGTGCGATTCGTAAATTCATTACCTAAAATAGATAGAGGCACTTGCTAACGTTGCCCGTTAACATTACTTGTTAACAATGATATAGTTCGGCTCAAACAATTTGGCATAAAGGGATTCCATGCTTTACGACTACATGAACATGTTTGAATCAATAGGCCTCGATCTCCTTTTCGCTTCGATATTCTTTTTGATCGGAATGGCGATAAAGGATGTATTGAATGCGGGGAAAGTTCCCCCTTTTGGTCGTCGTATTGTATGGTTAGTCCTATTTCTCGGTTGCGTGGGTTTTATTGCAAAAGGTATTATCCAACTCAGCTGGGAAGGTGGTGGTATAGGCTAAAAGCCACTCTCACAACAAATATGAGTAAAGGTACGAATCTATGGCAAGTGTAGGCATCTTTTTTGGAAGCGATACAGGTAACACTGAAGCGGTTGCAAAAATGATTCAAAAGCAGCTGGGTAAACAACTTATTCACGTTCAAGATATCGCTAAAAGCAGTAAAGAAGATATCGACAATTTTGATTTACTGCTGCTCGGTATTCCAACATGGTACTACGGTGAAGCACAATGTGACTGGGATGATTTTTTCCCAGAACTAGAGCAAATTGACTTCTCTACTAAACTCGTCGCGATTTTTGGTTGCGGTGACCAAGAAGATTACGCAGAGTACTTCTGCGATGCAATGGGAACAGTACGCGACATCGTCGAGTCAAAAGGCGGCACCATACTCGGCCATACATCAACCAGCAGCTATGAATTTGAGGCCTCAAAAGGCTTAGTTGAAGGTGATGACAGTCAATTTGTTGGACTTTGTATTGATGAAGACCGCCAGCCAGAATTGACCAAAGAAAGAGTCGAAAACTGGTGTAAGCAAGTTTACGAAGAAATGTGTTTAGCTGAACTCGAAGGCTAGAAAAAAATCTGCATTTTAGTTATTCAAACCTCCCCAAGGGAGGTTTTTTATGCCGCTTCTCTATATTGGGGCTTCTTACGAACGTACAGCCTTCTTCTCACTTCAGAGACAACCTCACCTTCTCTATCTTTAACGTAAATAACAAACTCAGGAAAACTTTTACTTCCATTCGAAGTTTGTTCAATGATGTCGTGTAACTGGTTTTGACTGACACAGAATTCGGCAAAAAGGTCGCTATTACCAGGTTTAATGAAATTGATGCTTGCTTCTTTATCCCAAACGAAATACTTCTCTCCAAGAATCCCCATAAGCATTAAGGAATAGATAGGATCAGTCAGTGAAAAAATACTCCCCCCGTATTGAGTTCTATTCGCATTCTTATTCCACCATCGTAGCTTGAGCTTCATTTTCACTTCACGAAAATCATGGCTTATCGATAAAATTTTGATTCCTGCTCCCCAAAAAGGAGGCCAAGAGTTTAGTACAAACTTTACCACTTTAGGTTTAAATATCTTTGCTAAGGTACGATTCATCTCACAGACTCCTTTCCTGAACAGAAAATCATCCCTCCATACTAACTGGTCTGATGTGTTATTTCAGTGATATTATACTTATTTATGAAAAAATTGATTAACCCTTTGAACTTCACGGTTTATTGTTTACGTTGACTACCCTATAATGAATAGAATATTGAATTCTGCTAACCCAGTACAGATCATCAACAGGAAAGCATATGTCAGATAACAACCAAGCACTCAAGGATGCGGGTCTTAAAGTTACTCTACCGAGACTTAAAATTTTAGAAGTATTACAGCAACCAGAGTGTCAACATATCAGTGCTGAAGAGCTGTACAAGAAACTGATCGACTTGGGAGAGGAGATCGGTCTGGCCACCGTCTATCGAGTTTTAAACCAGTTCGACGATGCAGGCATAGTAACTCGTCACCACTTTGAAGGTGGTAAGTCGGTGTTTGAGCTATCAACTCAACACCACCATGACCATTTGGTTTGCCTTGACTGTGGCGAAGTTATCGAGTTTTCTGACGATGTTATTGAAGAACGTCAAAAACAGATCGCTGCAAAATACAACGTCACTCTGACTAACCACAGCCTCTATTTGTACGGTAAGTGTAGCGACGGCAGTTGCAAAGATAATCCAAACGCTCACAAAGCTAAATAAAAAAACGCTCC
>NZ_AEIU01000109.1 GCF_000165125.1 Vibrio caribbeanicus ATCC BAA-2122
ATCCCTTACTTTGGAGGTATTCCAATCACCGATGCCTTGGTTAAAGGCTTTGGCGCCTTCAAACATCGCTCTCATATTTTCAACCTTGGAGGTATCCCATTCTCCGATAGGTTGGTTAAAGGCTTTGGCACCGCTAAACATACTGTTCATTCTGGTAACATTTGACGTATCCCAGTTTCCGATGGGTTGGTTAAAGCTGGTGGCACCTCGGAACATTTCGCTCATTGATGAATGGTGATCAATTCCCACTTTGGAGGTATCCCAGTTACCGATGGGCTGGTTAAAGGCTTCGGCACCTGAAAACATCCTCGCCATACTCCTTACCTTGGA
>NZ_AEIU01000108.1 GCF_000165125.1 Vibrio caribbeanicus ATCC BAA-2122
CTAATACGTCTCTCTTTTTTTTGTATCCAAACACGGTTCATTTAGGCACACTGCTCGGTTTTTTTGGTCTTAGCACTTTCTTTGGCCTTAGTGACATTTTTCACTGAACCAAGATCTACGACTTCCTCTGCTTTGATGTTTTTTGAACTCCCTAAAAATACCCCTCCCTTCTGAATGGTAAAGTCAGTGGCAGAAACTTCCCCTTCCAAACGGCCATTTTCGAGGATTTCTAAGTCTTTAACATAAACATCGCCGACAAAGCGCCCATTGACAATAAGCTTTTCAGCTCTTATGGACCCTTCAACAGAACCATTAACACTGATTGTTACCGAATTTGATGTTTCTACACTTCCTTTTATCTGTCCGTCGATATGGAGGTTACAAGCCAATTTGAGTTGTCCTTCGATGAAGGTACCTTCCGCGATGACAGTTTGAGAGCAAGGGCTATTTGTGACTCTATTTTGTTTACCAAGTAATCCCATTTTATCTCCTTATTCTTATTAAAAATTGACTCAAAATTTCTCATTTCCCATCGAACAAAAGGAAGAGGGTCAAGAGAACGACCTACTAATCGAATTTCATAATGAAGATGAGCTCCCGTCGACAGGCCTGTATTTCCTGTATACCCTATTAGGTCACCTTTTCTAACATACTCACCCTTTATCACTTCAAAGCCCTGTAAGTGTGAGTAAGAAGAGGTAAAACCAAATGAGTGAGTAATTTTCAGAAAGTTTCCAGAGCCCATGTTGCTTTTACGCGCCGTTTCGACAATCCCGTCTGCTGTGGCGTAAATGGGAGTGCCGGATTTTACCGCATAATCGATACCATGATGCATAGCGCGAATCTTTTTTACTGGATGTAAGCGTTTACCATAACGTGACGACAAATGACCGTTTTTTACTGGCCTACCATTGGGAATCCTTTGTAAGATCTGATGTCTCGCAGCGACATTTAAACCAACTAACCCCACTCTAGATTTCAAATCAAGCTCAACATTTGATAGTGCAAGTGCGGACTCGATATCACTGATCTTTTCCGAGAAAAACCGAAGGTCTTGTTGCTTTTGGTTCAAATTATCATTGAGAGACGCATGTGAATCTCGCGACTGTTTTAGCTTCTCTTTTAACAACATCGCTTTTTGCAGCGCCAACTCACGTGCTTTTTCAGATGAAGAAGCATCATTAGCAAAAAGAGATAAAAGAACCAGCAACAAACCAAAAAGCCCCAGAATAAAAACAAAAAGGCATTTAATTCTACGTACTGCACTATAGGACAACGAAAAATGTGTTGTCCCTTTTATCCCTGAGATAGATATTGTAAAGCCGTCTACTGCCATAAAACTCAAAGACCTATCTAGTCTACTCACACCACCGTGAGGATTTTACCAAGCCCAAAAGCCAAACAAACAACAAAATTTGTACTTCTCTGGATTTGTTCCATATATCGATTCTATATTTAATGCACTCAGCACATTGGTCGCTTGGGTAGCGTTATAAAAACGATAAAAATTAGCACCTTTTACATGCTAAAATATTGTTTACCGCTTCCTCCAAGGCTATTTGCTCTGCGTAATCTCGCTCAGCTAAATCTTCGGCATGCCACTTCTCCATCACCTTTTCTAGGCCTTTTAGCCTCGCCTCGTTCCCGATAAGCTGTTTTTCTAGGGTTGTATTTTCTGCTTTCTTAATCGCTTGCTCATTCTCTTGATGGGTAATGTACTTACTAACCATTAAGTTCGCACGATGCCGATTAATCAAATGTTCTTGATGAGAAAATAAGGTCGTATCTTTCACGTGAGAAAGGTGACGCCTCAGACCTATAAGGCTTTCAATATACTGTTCTGCATCTCGCTGCTTTTGACGTAAGCTCGCAAGCTGCTTAATGAGAATGTCATGACGCTTACTCTCCAATGTATAAAATTTTTGTACTGCTTGAAGTTTTGTGTTCATAACTAAGCTCGTTAACTCTTAAATATGTTGGCGAGTTCCACTAAACTCTCATGATAATTCACCGAAGAATTTTGGGGTTGCTTTAGGTATTCACTGAGGATGGGATACAAACCGACCGATCGATCTAATTCGGGATCTTGACCTGGCTGATAGCCACCAAGGGGGATCAGGTCTTTAACTTGAAGGTAAGCAGAATAATGCCGACGGAACTCACTCGCCAAAGTAAGGTGTGCTGTTTCAACACATGTTCCCATACAACGGCTAATTGAAGCATTTATGTCAATGGCCGGATAATGCCCCTGCTCTGCTAAATGACGAGATAAAACAATATGCCCATCTAAAATTGCACGGGCTGAGTCTACAACAGGATCTTGTTGGTCATCACTCACAGCAAGTATGGTGTAGATAGCCGTCAAACTACCTTGGGGATTCTCTGCATTTCCTGCCCGCTCTAACAGCTGAGGTAAGATATTAAACACAGAGGGTGGATAACCACGAGTTGCTGGAGGCTCGCCGAGAGAAAGTGCAATTTCTCGTTGCGCCATCGCATACCGTGTTAATGAGTCCATCATCAAAAGTACATCTTTACCCTTGTCACGAAAGTATTCCGCCACTCGGTGACAAAGTAGTGTTGCCTTGAGGCGCATCAGTGGCGACTCATCTGCAGGGGCAGCAATAATGACAGCCTTTGCTCTGGCTTCTGGAGTTAAGTTTTTCTCAATAAACTCTCGAACTTCTCTTCCCCTTTCACCAATCAATCCAACAACAATGACATCAGCTTCAGTATTTTTACACATCATTCCCAAGAGAATACTTTTGCCGACGCCACTTCCTGCCATCAAACCTATTCTTTGTCCCTTACCTACGGTAATAAGCCCATTAATGGCTTTTATTCCCACATTGAGTGGCGTATCCACTGGGCGACGTTTAAGAGGGTTAATTCTGCGTGGTTCAAGAGAAACTCTCTCACCACCAATAATTTTTCCATCATCATCTAGGGGATGACCAAGGCCATCCAAAACTCTGCCAAGCCACTTATCACTTAATTGAACCGTACTATCACCATCAAGAGGGATAACTTTTGCTCCCGCGAACAATCCTCCCAAACGCCGAATAGGCATCAAGTAGGCAATGTTATGATCAAATCCCACAACTTGAGCTTCAATCATATTCCCCTCTGCAGTTTCAACCATACATCGCTGCTCAAGCTTAAATCGACAACCCACTGCTTGGAGCATCAAACCATTCACTTTGACCAAACGCCCAGTTACCTTCGCCACAGGTATGGAATTGAGTGAAGCTATCGCCTCACTGGTTTGCTCAGATAATAGATCAAACGATAATATATTATTCATCACCCTTCTCTTCCGATAGACGGTTTGATTCATTAAGGAGATGATCTTTAACACTATCCATACAGGCTTCTAAGCGCGAATCACTGCTCGCATCAGCCTCTGCTTCTTCAGTTACAAGCTGACATCCACCTGTTGGCAGTTCTTTGTTGGCAACCAATTTCCACGTTTTGGGTAACTCTGTATTAATTTGAGAAATGCGTTCAAGGTCTAGGGGATTGAGATAAACGGTGACTTTTTCGCTTTTGCCAGGCATGGCCTCTAGAGTTTCATCGACGAGGGCGAGGATTTGTTGCGGCATCAAAGTCAGCTCGGCTCGAATGACTTGCTGCGCTACTTTTTGTACCAAATCACAGATAAGGTGACGCTGCTGCTGCTCTCGTTCTAATTGCCATTGCGACAGTTTATGAAAAAGCTCGTTGACGGGCTTCACCGCTTCGAGAAAGTTTTGTTTTCCAGACTTTTCACCCGAGACAAACCCTTGTTGAAAACCCTCTTTTTGTCCCTCTAAAAGCCCCGTTTCTTTGCCCTGTTCAAGGCCTTGTTTCAGTCCCTCTTGGTGGCCTTTATCCAGGCCTACCTGATAGCCCTCATCCAATCGTTGCTGAACATCTACCTTAATATCTTCCCAGCCCTCTTGATCACTGATCTGATCATCTCTAACTGTATCCTGAGCCAAAGGAGGGAATCGATGTAATCGGTAACCGTACAATTTTGAATCAAGCCTATTTGTTTTACCCCATGACATGGCACTACTCCACCGTTGGTTCTTCGTAAAGAATTAACTCAACTTCACCCGACTCATCGAGCTCACGAACAATTGACATAATATCCAGTCGAGCTCTTTCCACTCGACTGAGAGGAACGGCACCTCGTGCTTGCATATCATCTTCAAGTGCTTTCACCATACGCTGGGGCATAGAGCGCTTGATCGCTTGTTGGAGTGTAATTTCGGCACCCTTTAGGGCAGTTCCCCATAGGTCCAGAGGTACCTCTTGTACCAGTCTGTCCATAGTAGTTTCACTCTGACGGCCAAGAACGAGGAAGTCGAACATATTCTCTTCTATTTCGCTCACGACTTCTTCATCATGCAACTTGAGCATTTCCATCAACGATCCTCGGTCACCATCGAAACGATTGATAATATCAGCGACCTGTTTTACACCTGATAAAGGAGCACTTTGACTGGTTGACACTTGTTCAATGCAGCGTTCAATAAGAGCGTTAAGATCAGAGGCAATTTGATGGTCGATATCTTGTAATCGTGCAATGCGATAAAGAAGCTCATCATGATAATCTTCAGGCAGATACTTCAACACTAAAGAGCTGGTTTCAGAGGGTAAATAAGCGAGAAATATCGCCTGCATTTGTGGGTGTTCATTGACGACAAATCTTGCCAAAACTTCAGCTTCAACCCATTGAAGTCTCTGCATATTGTTTCGAATTTCGTCACCATAAAGATCGTTCAAAAGTCCCTTTGCTAAATCATTGCCTAGCGCTTTCCTTAATGTATTTGATAAGTACTCTTTTGAAGCACCACGAATACCACTATGCTGACGAAAGTCATCAAAAAACGTTTGAATCACTTGATTTGCACTTTCACTCTTGATGCCATTCAACTTGGCCATAGCCTTAGTGACACGTTGAGTCTCATCGCGACTGAAATGGCGTAACACCTTTGCTGCAGCATCTTCGCCCATACCAAGCAGAACCAAAGCGGTTTGCTCTACATGATTAAGTGTCATTGGATGGTTCGACTCTGTTGTGTTCATTTTCATTTACCCATTGTTTTAGAACCTCGGCAACGCGCTCAGGTTCTTCATCAGCGATCAGTTGAAGGTGTTTTAGCTGTATTTCCAACGGTGAACCTGCTGGTGGAAGCATGTCATTCCCCACGTCCAACCCATTGGAAGCTTCAATCCCTCGTTCAGACAGTTTGCGATTAAGCACCTCTTCTCGCTCTCTTTCGGCTCGAGTTTGTAGATTGTCATAACTTGGCTCATCTTGAGGAGCAACCGAATCATCAGACTGATTTTGATTCTGCGCTCCAGTAAGGTGCATAATCAAAGGGCGAAGAACGAAGAAGATCATCGCCATACCCAACATGCCACCAATAACATAACGCATTGGCTGTTGAACTGTCGGGTCTTGCCACCACGGTAGTGATACAGGAGCCTCAATGGAAATAGGAGTAAAGCTAAAGCTCATAATACTTAGGCTGTCCCCTCTATCATTCGTGATTCCCACCGCATCAGCTAACATCGTCGATATTTGGTTTTTTTCATCATCTGTCCACGCAAGACCATCCGGTGCTGCGGATTCATTGAGCAGCACCGACATGCTCAATTTTTCGACTTTTCCTTGTTGATACTGAGTTCTACGTACACTACTACCAACCGCGTACTGACGATTTATTTCTGCACGCGCATTGGTGTTTTGACTATCTTGAGTCGGAGCTTCTCCTGTCACTGGAGGTTGATTACTGAGCGTCCCAGGAACTCCCAATGCAATTTGATCAACCGAATTGTTAGTGATCGTGTGCTCTTTTTGCACTACTGGAGTCGCATCAAGGATCTCCTGAGTTTCCTCTACTTGACTAAAGTTCATGTCTGCAGAAACTTGAACACGGTAGTTGCTAGGCCCTAAGATCGGCGTCAACATATCCGAAGCACGCTGAATGATCTGTTTTTCAACGTTTTTTTGATACTCCAGATACTTTGCATTGACTTTCCCTGCCTGTTCCGAGCCAATTTCGGCACTCAGCAGTCGACCGTACTGATCCACCACTGAGACTTGTTCAGGCTTCATTCCAGTTACACTGCCGACAACGAGGTTAACAATCGCCTCGACTTGCTCGGAGTTGAGTTCTTCTCCGGGTCTTAATTCAAGCATAACCGACGCGGATGGGGCTTCACGGTCTTGCCTTACAAAAAGCGTTTGACGCGGAATCGCTAAATGAACCCGAGCATTGGCGACTGAGTTTAGGGAAATAATAGTACGAATTAATTCTCCTTCTAAACCGTGACGATAACGAGCAGTTTCTATAAATTGGCTGGTACCCAGTGAACTATCTTCTTGAAGACTATCTAAACCCATGGGGAGTTTTGCTTTGACACCTTTTGCTGCAAGTAGCATTCGGATCCGCGCCACTTCCCCCTCTGGAACAAGAACCTGCCCATTTTGTTCTTGTAAACGATAATTGATGTTCTCTGCTTCAAGAACCGAAATAATGTCACCCGTATCAAAACTTTCTTGCTGGCTGTATAAGGGACGAAAGCTTTGTGTTGAACTCCACAAAGCCACCACAATAATTGCTGCCACAATCGCGGCTAGAACCGCCGATAAAACAAGGTTACGCTGGCTACTGGACCAAAGCGACTTTACTTTCGCACTGTAATCATCCAATGAGCGAGTCTGGACTGAACTACGGGAAGGTTGACTTACATCCATGGTAGGATGGACTTGGGTTGAAATTTCAGACATAGCTTACACCGGCATTTTCATGACATCTTCAAAGGAGGTAACGAGCTTGTTTCTCACGTGCATAAGACCGTCAAAAGAAAGGCTTGCTTTTTGGCTCGCGATCATAGCACCAACCAGATCATCGCTTTCACCGAGTTCAACGGCCGTCATTTTTTTACTCGCAACAGCTTGGTGCCGGTTCACAACATTAAGTACTCGGTTCAATGTGGTTGAGAAAGACATCGGTTGTACCATAAGTTGCCCTTGCATGAGTTGAGGGCGAATGACGTATTCGGGCTGAACTTTTGATTGCATTGCTGCCATTTTACTTAACATCATCTGCTCAGCACTCGTCACATTAGTTAAAAGCTGACTAGTCATTGTTTTTCTCCTATTAAGCTGCGGAACCCAAGGCTGACTGTAAATCAATACCTTGCTCACGCATTGCCGCTAGCTTGTAGCGCAGTGCACGTGTTGTTACCCCAAGCGCATTTGCCGTCTTGGTTCGATTGCCGTCAAACTGGCGCAATTTTTCAAGAATATATTGGTACTCAGCCCGTTTTTTCACTTCAACATGTCCCATAGACTCTTCTTCGATGGGCGTTGAAATTGGAGTGATAAGGTCAACAGGTAGCATTAAATCGTTAGCGGTGACCATGCCTCCGTGACGCATTACTAATGCTCTTTGAATGACATTTTCTAATTCTCGGATATTGCCAGGCCAGTGATACTGACAAAGTGCAACCATCGCATCTTGAGAGAGTTGACATTCTGTTCCCTCTTGATACTTGGTAATAAAAAACTGACTAATTGGCAGGATATCTTCTTTACGATCTCTAAGTGGAGGCCAATGAAGAGGTAAAACATCGAGTCGGTAATACAGATCCTCGCGAAACCTTCCCTTTTTCACTTCCTCACGCAAATCTTTGTTGGTGGCGGCAATAATACGAATATCCAACTTTATCGCTTTATGACTGCCTACCCTTTCCACTTCTCTTTCTTGAAGAACTCGTAAAAATTTGGCTTGTAATGCGGGAGACATCTCACCAATTTCATCAAGAAGAATGGTGCCATGGTTTGCTTCTTCAAATTTACCACTTTGAGAGTGCGTGGCCCCTGTAAATGCACCTTTAACATGACCAAAGAGCACAGCTTCAAGCATTGTCTCGGGAATTGCTGCACAATTAACGGCAAGAAAAGGTTGCTCAGCTCGACTCGATTGCTCGTGAACGTAACGAGCAAGGACTTCTTTACCTGTACCTGATTCACCAGTTATCAGAACACTCGCTTTCGTCGATGCTGCTCGATGCGCCAATTGCAGGACTTGTTTACTTCTCCAAGACTCAGCAACAATGTTCGCAACCGGCTTTCTCAATGCCTCAACACGACGAATCAAGCTCAGGAGCTGCTGGCTTTCAAAAGGATGTAACAGATAATCCGTTGCCCCAACTTTCATCGCCTCTGCTGCAAACATCGCTTGATCTTGGTCGACAATTGCAATGGTCACACCTTGCTTATTTTGTCTTTGCTGAGAACAGATAAAGTCTCTTATGCACATATCTGGTAACGATGCACTAACCAAGGTAATCTCTGGTAAACCTTGCAACAACGCCTCACGCCCCGTTTGGCAATAAGCTACCGCATAACCATCTCGCTCTAAGTCTCTAATGATTGGACGAGCATTACCTTCTACTGGCTCAACCAACAAAATATTTGTCTTTGCCATTATCGAACCTTTTTCCTTATTATTGCCGGTCATGTTTTTTTACCACTGACTCATCTTGTCTAACCAAACGTAGCGTAACTCTACGGTTTTTCGCCCCGCTATTACTGGCATTGTTATTAAACAGGTACCGTTCTCCATGAGCGCGAACCTCAATGAGATTTTGCTCCGTACCCAAAAATTGAAGATAATCTGCGGCTGCCTGAGCCCGCTGACGTGAGAGTTGAAGATTAACCACACTTGATCCAGCACTATCACTATATCCATCAACCAAGATGCGATTTATGTTGTCAGCGACCTTGATGTAGCTATAAAAAGCACTCAAAGTCTCACGCTGCTCGGATGAGAGTGAGGATTTGCCTGAAGCAAAGAACAAATCGACCGTTCTAGCTTGTGAATAAGACATTTTGGGTAGTTCATCGTGACAAGCGAGGAAACGCTTCATTGTATTCTGAATACGAACTGTGGGTATGGAAAGACGTATTTTTACTCCGCCTTTAATGTCATAGAATTCAATTGAAATCCATGCACCTTGCTGAATATCTCTGATAAGTTCATTTATTCCATGATGGAAAAGGATCTCCCCCTTATTATCAGGATTTGTGCGGCTAATTTTATTTTTTAATTTTGTTTGATTATAAGGAGAAGAAATACTGAATAATGCTGATTCATTAGTAAGGTGGCTTGATGCTGAATATTTTATTGTGAAGTTCACTTTATCTCTTTCTTCCGAGCGGAAATAAAACTTCCCATATAGAGAGTCATTATATTCTAATTCGCATATCTTTTTATTACCTGAGTATTTCCAATTAACCCTATCCATTGGAATAGAAAAATTCTCTTCTGCATATGCAAATATGGTAACAAAGCTTAATATTGAAAATAATGTTCTCAAATCAAACCTCACTGAATAAAAATTAAATAATCACTTATCGTCAAAAAATAAACGCTCATCAAAAAAATGGCTAATATTGATAGTAAAGCCAACAATAGAAAAGAAATAAATGATATGAATCAAATTTAATTGTCTCGTTATCAAAAGAGGTTATTTACTTCTTCCTAAAATTATTAATACATCCGAAAACTAACCTGTTTTTTTTTTGAATAGAAGTGCTAATTATAAGCTTAAATCAACATGTGAACTAAAGTCACATATTTTATAAATAACACTTATTTATATACAAAACATATATGTATTTAGTCTTTTTTTAAGGTAAAAAACTAATGATAGACTTTGTCAGAGCAAGGTAAAATACAAATGTTGAACAGACCAGATGCATTTATTGATGATTATGAAAACGTAAATGTTGAGTCATTAGGAAAGCCAATTCATATCATTCGGGAAAATTTAGAAAGTTTGATTTCTCAATCATGTTCGGACCTTAGTTATGACTTCGAGAAATGGTTAAAAAAACAGCGTGTTGATACAAAATTAAAATATGTTTCGGTTCATCATTTTAATAGTGATGATATTCAACAAGGTGTACGTTGCATATTTAAACACCAATCTGGTGGTTGTCTACATATAAAAAGTGAGCAAACACTACTAATGATGCTTGCCGATCACTTTTACAATGCAAACACTCAAAGATCGAAAGAAAAAATCAGTAATAGCGATATCCGCCTTCAAGAGACCATAGGGGAAAAGGTCGCTAATTGGCTTGCTCCAAGCACAATGTGGACTCCCACTTCATCTGCGACACTTGTCGGCACAGGTATCTGGGTTCAACTGATGATCACAACCAAGGAAGCTCATGGCGTTATCGATATCTTTCTCGACCAACAACTGATCGATACTCTCTCTGCCGAGTTAGAACTGACCCCGAATGAATCCATGTATGAAGACTTTTGCTTGTCTTTAACTCAAACCCCGATCAAATTGAACATTGTGCTGAGTAAAAAAACCATGCCACTCAGTAACCTTTTATCATTGCGACCTAATGATATTTTACCGATTGACCTTTCATCTACCGCGCCTGCACATGTAGGAGAAGAGTACCTATTTCGCGGGCGAGTAGCCGAAAGAGACAGTCAGCTAGTTCTTATTATTAGCAACGACAAGGAGCCCCAAACATGAGCGATTCTTCAGAAAACAACCAATTCAATAGCGACGATTTGAACTTCGATGATTTTCAATTGGAAGAAAATCTGTCTGAACCCGCGTATACCCCCCTACCGGAAAGAGATCTGAGCTTCTTCAAAAATATTCCAGTTACGGTCACTCTTGAGGTTGCCAGCAAAGAAGTGGCACTGGGTGATCTCATGAAAGCCGGAGAGGGCAGTGTTATAGAATTGGACAAAATGAACGGAGAGCCCCTTGATGTAAAGGTCAATGGTTCACTCATGGGTCATGCCGAAGTTGTGGTTGTTAACGACAAATACGGATTGCGCCTAATTGATGTTGTCGACGAGACACTGTCTGCAGCATTTGAATAGGCTCAAACGATGTTAAAACGGTTTCACAAAGGTTGGATAGCAATAATCGGTGGGATAGTGCTGCTTTGTCCATTTCTTGCAATTGCAAGTGATAGTGGTCTTACCCTATTTTCCGTTACTGACGGAGAGACACAACAGGAATACAGCGTCAAGTTACAAATATTGCTTTTGATGACGGCTCTGAGCTTTTTGCCCGCCTTTATTCTCATGGCTACCAGCTTTACCCGAATTATTGTTGTGTTAGCCATACTGCGCCAAGCGTTAGGTCTGCAACAAAGCCCACCGAACCGAGTTCTGGTTGGCATCGCTTTAGCACTCACGTTACTCATTATGCGTCCAGTTTGGAGCGACATTCATCAAAATGCTTTTCTTCCCTATGAAGCTGGAACCATCACTTTAAGCCAGGCCTTCTCTATTGCGGAAAAGCCTGTGCGTCAATTTATGCTTCGGCAAACCCAGCAAAATTCGCTCGAACAAATGATGCGAATCGCGAATGAACCAATGGATACAAGTCTTGATGACATATCCTTCGCGGTCATATTGCCTGCATTTGTTATAAGCGAACTTAAAACTGCGTTTCAAATTGGGTTTATGTTGTTTATCCCTTTTTTGATTATCGATCTTGTTGTAGCCAGTGTACTGATGGCAATGGGAATGATGATGTTATCACCACTCATCATTTCTCTGCCCTTCAAGCTGGTCGTGTTTGTGCTGGTCGATGGCTGGGCCATGACTGTTGGCACGCTCTCAGCAAGTTTTGGCTAAAGGATGGCTGAATATGACACCTGAAATGACTGTCACTCTTTTTTCTAATGCTGTTTGGCTTGTGATCACCATAGTTGCCGTCTTGGTCGTCCCAGGACTGGTTGTTGGTCTCGGCGTCGCTATCTTTCAGGCTGCAACACAAATCAATGAACAAACGCTCAGTTTCTTGCCTCGCTTGCTGGTTACATTACTTATGGTGATTTTCGCAGGCCATTGGATGCTGCGTAAAATCATGGACTTGTTCGACTATTTGTTTCATAACATTCCTGGGATGATCGGATAATGAGCTTATCATTTGCCGATCTATCCCAAATGCTTGGCCAGCTTTGGTGGCCGTTTTTCCGAATTGGAACCGCATTAATCTCCATGCCATTTTTTGGTGACTCCTTGATACCCGTTTGGGTAAGAAGTCTATTTGCGCTTGCCATCGTGGTTGTTTCAGCCTCTCTCATGCCTGCGATGCCCAAGGTCGATTTGATCTCTTTTTCTGCTATTGCCTTAGCATTAGAACAAGTGCTTTGGGGCCTATTTTTTGGCCTTATTTTGCACTTTCTTTTTGCGGTATTTACTACACTTGGACAAATTGTTTCCATGCAGATGGGCTTAGGTATGGCGATCATGAACGACCCTGTTAATGGGTTGTCAGTTCCGATCTTAGGTCGTCTATTTCTGATTTTTTGTACGCTACTTTTTTTGTCTCTCGAAGGCCATCTGATCATTATTGATGTCTTAGTACAAAGTTTCGTTATCTGGCCGGTTGGCTCTGGCTTATCGGCACTTTCTCTAACTAACCTAGTTCACTTGATGACTTGGATGTTTGCGTCATCCGTTGCGTTAGCTCTGCCCGCTATCATTGCTATGTTACTTGCCAATATTAGCTTTGGCGTCATGAATCGAGCAGCGCCCGCACTCAATGTCTATGCATTAGGTTTTCCAATGACCATGTTACTTGGACTCTTTAGTATCCTGATTTCCATATCTGGCGTTCCGGACAAATACGCAGAGTTGGTTAACGATACCTTGCGTCATCTGAATCAATATCTTGTGGGGGCCCTATGAGCGAGTCTACTTCTCAAGATAAAACCGAACAGGCATCCGCACAAAAAATAAAAAAAGCGCGCAGTGAAGGACAAATTCCACGAGCCAAAGATTTCACCGCAGCGTGCATTTTTCTTGCTGTTTTGATTTATTTTTCTAGTCAGATGTCGCTTATCTGGGAAAAGATTGCCGGCACTTTTGAATACAACATGAGGCTAACCAAACAAGATCTAGCCGACCCCTACCAGACCATAGAACATTTCGGCAACAGTTTAGGCATACTGATTGAGCTCTTTATTCCTATGTTTATTGTCATTTTGTCTATTGCGATGGCGAGCAGTCTTATCTTGGGCGGCTGGTTATTTAGACCAGCGAACCTCATGCCTAAAATGAGTAAACTAGATCCGATTAAGGGCATCAAACGAATCGTCTCACTTCGCTCAGTGGTTGAGCTTGTTAAATCAGCCTTAAAAGTCACGGTTATTTTTACCATTCTTTATTTATATCTAAACAATCATTTACAGCCGCTTCTGGGTATGCAACGTCTGGGGATAGAACAAGGTAGTATTCAAATTATGAACATCTTGTTCGACGGACTCATTCTTATGGGCATCGCTTTATTGGTGTTTGGGCTGATTGATATCCCTTATCAGCGTTGGGAGCACCTTAAAGAACTCAAGATGACCAAACAAGAGCTAAAAGAAGAGTATAAAAACAACGAGGGAAGACCTGAAGTAAAACAACGTATTCGTCAGATACAACAACAGTTTTCAAGACGCAAAGTCGACAAAATGGTTCCTACCGCAGATGTGGTCATCACCAACCCAACACATTATGCCGTTGCGATAAAATACGACCCTAGCATTTCTGATGCCCCGTTTGTCGTCGCCAAAGGCATTGATGAAACAGCTATGCATATTCAGCGTGTTGCCAGAGACAATCAAGTTGAAATCATTCATTCTCCACCTCTGACTCGTTCAATCTATCACACCACCGCTATCGAACAGGCTATCCCGAGCCAGTTGTACATTGCGGTGGCACATATCCTTACTTACGTGATGCAAATTCAATCATTTCGCTCTGGTAAAGGAGATAAGCCTGTGGCTTTACCCCATTTCGTGATTCCCAAGCACCTTCAACACTGATTAAGAATTTTTCAAGGACATCAAATTTATGCTCGAACGGCTTACACAATTAAAGACAACAACCAAAGGTTTAATTGGTATTCCATTGGTATTACTCATGATACTCGCCATGGTTATCTTGCCTTTGCCAGCTCTTGTATTAGATGCCCTGTTTACCTTTAATATTGTATTGGCTATTTTGGTTTTGTTGGTGAGCACAACAGCCAAGCGCCCTCTAGACTTTTCTATTTTTCCGACAATTTTATTGGTCGCGACTTTACTTCGACTGACACTCAATGTTGCTTCAACACGAGTGGTATTACTTGAAGGCCACAATGGCAGTGACGCAGCAGGTAAAGTTATTCAAGCCTTTGGAGAAGTCGTGATTGGCGGTAACTACGTCGTCGGTATGGTAGTGTTTATCATATTAATGATCATAAACTTTGTGGTGATCACTAAAGGTGGAGAAAGAATTTCTGAGGTTTCCGCAAGGTTCACTTTGGATGCTCTGCCCGGTAAACAAATGGCCATTGATGCCGATCTCAATGCGGGCCTGATCGATCAAGAATCCGCTCGCCTTCGTCGTCGCGAGGTCGCCAATGAAGCCGATTTTCATGGTTCGATGGACGGTGCATCAAAATTTGTTCGAGGTGATGCCATCGCGGGTCTTTTGATCCTGTTTATCAATATTACCGGCGGGATCAGTATTGGGGTATTCGAGCATGGTTTGTCAGCATCAGAAGCATTTAAAACCTACGCACTTCTGACTATCGGTGATGGATTAGTCGCACAAATACCGTCACTACTACTCGCAACAGCAGCTGCCATTATTGTCACACGTATTAACGACAGTGACAGTGCCATGTCCGAAACCATGCACAAACAGTTGCTTGCTTCCCCGGCTACCCTTTTTACTGTTGCCATTGTCATGTTCGTCATCGGCTTAGTACCAGGAATGCCACACTTGGCATTTTTTACTTTTACTGCGGTTGTTGCTTTTGCAGGCTGGCGTCAAAAACAAAAACCTATCCAAGATGATACGTTTGAACACTCTGAGGCATTAAGTCAGGTTATTTCTCAAGAAGAAACCTCTCTGACTTGGCAAGACCTTCCTCATGTCAACACCCTGTCTCTTGCGCTCGGTTACCGATTGGTTCATCTGGTTAATAAAGAGCAAGGCGCACCACTTAGCCAAAGAATTCGGGGTCTAAGGCGCAACTTATCAGAGCAAATTGGCTTTCTACTTCCTGAAGTGTATATTCACGATAACCTCAGCCTTAAACCCAACCAATATACTATTTCGCTCAACGGTGAAGTACTAGAGCAAGGCTTAATCGAGCCTGACCGCCTTATGGCTATAGCGGTCGGAAAAACCTATGGCGAGATTGACGGTATTATAGGCAGCGATCCTGCCTACCAACTGCCTGCCATTTGGATCGAGCACAGTAACAAAGCCAAAGCATTAAATATGGGCTATCAAGTGGTCGACGATGGAACCGTTATCGCGACTCATATCAGCAAGATTATCAAACAGCATCTGGCTGAACTATTCAATCATGATGATGTAGAGGCCATGACCCAAAGGCTCACTCAACAAGCCCCCAAACTCGCTGAGGCCATGAACACGGCGCTGAACCCCAGCCAGCAACTTAAAGTCTTTCGTCAACTGTTGCTCGATCAAATTCCGCTACAAGACATCAGGACCATTGCCAATACCATGCTGGAGTCGAGCGAAAATACTAAAGATCCAATTTTACTGGCTGCCGACGTACGTTGCGCACTGCGGCGCACTCTGGTCAACCTCATTGCTGGGCAGGAATCTGAACTCAAAGTCTATACCCTTTCAGACGAGTTAGAACAGATGCTACTGAGCTCAATGCAGCAAGCACAAGCGAGCGGCAATATTATGCTCGACAGTTTCCCAATCGAGCCCAATATTCTCGATCAATTTCAGCAAAATCTGCCCCTGATCAAACAGCAACTAAAACAACAAGGCTTAGCACCCGTACTGATTGTTATGCCACAGCTTCGCCCTCTTATAGGCCGTTATGCGAGAGCATTTGCCCAAGGTTTGGCGGTGCTCTCATACAATGAAATTCCTGAAAATAGACAAATAAATGTGGTAGGTAATCTTGGCTAATCTAAACTCACATCAAGCAGTGTATCGCTATATTATCGGCTTGTTTAAAGACAACCTAGAAACAGATGACGATATCCTGCTTTTTGAAGCGCTGCAGCATAACGACATAAAACATGCTTGTCAGGCGATCCGCGAGGCCCATTCTGGTGAAGTTATCTATCAACACCTGACGCTGCGCTTTGGAGAAAACGCAGAGCAAAGCGTATATCAGTATCAGCTTTCGCCTCAGATAAAGTATTGCCTAGACCTGTTTAGCTTTTATCTGGCACTGCGACAGTCACGCTTTCAAATTGAAACATTTCATCCAGATTTCATCAGTAATGTCGTCGTCCCTATTCAGCTCAATGCGTTATTGTGGGCACCGGGACAGTACTTTCTATCACAGCTCTTCGCTCATCATAAAAAAGCGCTTATCCATGTCATTCCTTCTCTTCAGATCTACCCTAGTTCTGAGTCGTATGAATCTATCGCTCCTCTTTTGGAGAAAATTGAAGAGTACGCGCACACCTTTTGGTTAGAAGTCTCGCCACCCTATGCTCATTTCGAACGGTTAATCACCTTGAAACCCAATATGGTAAAAGTTTCTGTCTCATTGAAAGAGAAACAAGATCGGCAGGCCTTCTTACCCATTGTCAAGCTACTCAGACGCCACAAACTTAAATGGGTCGCCAGTCGCGTTGCAACACAAACTGAGCTTAACCAATATAAGCTTCTTGGTGCTCATTGTTATTTTGGCTATTTTAGTGATATTCCTACTTCTCTGTCTTTTCGTCATTTAGATGAAAATATGCCTGAGTAACCTTAATCAGTGCGAGTGGCTTGCTTGAAAGGTAAGACAACAAGCTAAAAACTTGTTGGCCCATCCAAGAAATCAAAGGCTTAACCAAAATGGCTCGCCCAGCAAGTCTGAATTGGAATTAACATCACCTTATTGAGTCAAAGTAGCGCGAAAATAAAAAATTATTTACCTTTTGCTTAATCTTTTCCGACTGCCATCCGCCTCCTGTTAGTGGCCAGGGAAACCCTGAAGCTTACATCTAAGTATTGAGAGAAACGAAGGAGACGAAGATGGCTTTATCAATGCACACTAATTATGCATCACTCGTAACACAAAACACACTAAACAGCACAAACGGCATGCTAACCAGTGCAATGGAGCGCCTTAGTACTGGCTACCGTATTAACTCTGCAGCAGATGACGCAGCGGGTCTATCGATTGCCAATAAATTAGAATCACAAAATCGTGGTATGAGTGTTGCGATGCGTAACTCGCAAGATGCCATCTCAATGCTACAAACGGCTGATGGTGCCCTTGAAGAGCTTACTAACATAGCTTACCGAATGAAAGATCTTGCTACTCAAGGCGCGAACGGAACTAATGGAGCCAAAGAGCTCGAAGCTCTCGACGCAGAATATGGTGAGTTGGCAAAAGAAGCGACGCGTATCCTAGATAATACTAGCTACGGAGCTGGTCAACTTTTGCTTAAAGGCGGTAAATTAGCTAGTGCTGTAACGTTCCAAATTGGTGCTTCTAAAAACGAGAAACTTGAGGTTGACCTTTCTGGTGGTATCACCGCCCTCGACTTCTCAGTTGGCGGTACTGGCAATATAGCTGCCCTAACAGATAACACGGTTGCAAACGACCAAATTGACGTTGTTCAGGGGCTATTCGACAAAGTCAACACGGTACGCTCTGCATTGGGTGCAAATATCAACCGCCTTGATCACACCATCAACAACCTATCCAATATCTCAGAAAATATGGCGGCAGCGAAAGGTCGTATTACTGATGCCGACTTCGCAGTTGAATCATCAAATATGACCAAGAACCAAATGTTGATGCAAGCAGGTACAACTGTCCTATCTCAGACCAACCAACTAACAGGTATGGCAATTTCACTGCTCCGTTAATCCAATTTGGTGAGATTCACCTTTGCTATACGCTGACATTTAACTCCAGTGGTTGGGCTTCCTATGGGAGGCCCTTTTTTTCAACTGAAGTATTTAGTTTTTATCTCATGAAGGACACATGAAATAGCAAGGAGTCGGGCTGAAACAAAGAGGAAATGAGGGAATTTTACCTAAGGAAGCCAAGCTTCCGCAAAATACCCAAATCGCGAACAAGCTATTGATTTTAAACATTAATATATATGGCACTCATTTTGCTCAATAGATAAAAGAAACGAGTTTAGGCGGTGTGAGCCTCAATATCACGCAGCCTCATTTTTAGGGAGTATGGACATGAGCTCAATCGACCCCGCAACAATGGCAAAGCAACTAGCGACCATTGAGACACAAAAGTTCCAGCAAAGATACAGCACTCAAAAGTCAGAGTATCAAGATAAATTGAGCGCTTTTGGTAAAATTGAGTCGGCACTTCGCGAATTTAGAACCTCGGTTAATGAGATGAATAATTCCGATAGCGGCATCATCAAAAATACAGCATCCACGACTGAGGATGGTTTTTTTTCCGCCAGCGCCGACTCTAAAGCTCTGACGGGTAGTTATCAAATATTTGTTGAACAAGTTGCTAGTGCTCACCAAGTATCCACCGGGATGCCAGACGACCTCGAAGCAACAACTCGAGTACCAACAACGGGGACTCTAAGTTTTACGGTTGATGGCGAAACTTTAGCTCTCGATCTTAGCAGCATCGACTCAGACGGTGATGGCGTCGTAACCATCGCTGACCTTAACTCAGCGATTAACAATCACCCCGATAACCCGGGGGTCAACGCAACCCTAGTTCGCTCCAACGGCAAAACCCACTTTATGCTCGCTAGCGAAAAAACTGGCCTAAAAAATTCCATCAACGTCACTGCTTCAGGGACTGGAGAGGCTTGGTTTGAGAGTGCTTTTGCATCGCTTAAAGAAATCAGTCCAGCCAGAGATGCGGTGATTTGGCTCGGTGCTAAAAACACGGGTCTCAAGCTTACCGAAAGCAAAAATACCTTTAGCAACGCGATCGAAGGTGTAGATATTACGCTCAATAAAGCTCAGAAAAGTGGTGATAGCGCCATTGGCATGGACATCAGTGCGGATAAATCAGGGACCAAAGAGCAATTGAATAAATTTGTCGAGGCTTATAACTCCCTAATGTCCAAAGTCAATGAGTATTCCAAAGTTAAAGGTGAAGATAAAAAGCGTCCTATCTTAGCCAACGACCCCACGCTTAGAGGCATTGAGAGCCAACTTAAGTCTATTGTCAGAGGAAGTTTTTCAGGGCTGCGCCTTAATGAAATTGGTATCGAAATTGACCGAAATGGCAAAATGAAAATCGATGCTGATAAGCTCGAAAAAGCCCAATTAAACAAAAGCAGTGCGTTAGAAAACCTCTTTAATGGTGACGACCAATTACTTGACTCAATTGATAAGGCCATTAGCCCTTACCTACAATTTTCCTCCGGACTGTTCAAATCAAGAAAAGACTCACTCCAAGAAAGCATCAGTCGAGTCGGAGACAAACAAGTGGCTCTGGATAGAAAGTACAAAATGTCCTACGACCGCTACATAAAACAGTTTACTCAAATGAATACCCTCATGCGCCAAATGAATCAAACCATGTCGTTGTTTGGTTAGTCAATGTAAGGAGACCTTGTATGTTAATGGATTCAGGTTATCAATCTTATCAGCAGGTTGATTTAGATGCTCAAGCCGCTTCGGCAAGCCCTCACCAGCTCGTGATTATGTTGATCGACGGTCTTCTCGATGAGCTCGAGCGTGTACGTGGCCACGTGACAGAAAAACGTTTAGCGGAAAAAGGCGCAGGCATAAATCGCTGCATGAATATCCTCGTCGGCCTTGACAGTGCCCTAGATATCGAGAGTGGCAGCGAAATTGCGGAAAACTTGCATCAATTGTATGACTTTTGTCAAGTGGAGCTCTATCGCGCCAGTATCAGCAACGACCTGGCTAAGTTAGCCAATGTTGAACAAGTCATGCACAACATTCGAGAAGGGTGGGTCAATTTTGGTCAGCACGTTTAAAGTTTCACCAGAGCGATTTCGTCACCTCGCTCAGTTAATTCAGACCGCGACGAAAACTCAGGACTGGCTTGGGATTAAACGCTACGATTTACAGCTTCGTGACCTGCTTGAAACACATCAGGCCTATCTAAGTGATCCCCGTCTTGCTCCTGCAATAAACGAAGCACGCTTGGCACATCAGCAGGCTGCTCGCCTACTCAATGAGGCGATCAGTGAAATGGAATCTGATATCAACATGATGGATTCCCAACATGAGCGAGCACAAGCATATCAGCTCGCAATGAGAGTGGACATCTAAATGAATAATACATCTCCAATACCCACTGGTTTTAAGCAAGGTTCACAACAAGGAAGCCAACCATCAACTATTCAAAAAACTTCGCTCAGTGGTGACACTAACATAATCGTTTCATTTCAATTGCAGGCTGAAGCAATTCACAATACATCAGACGAGAAGATAGAGTCTGCCGAGAAGGTAGATTCTGTCGAAACTCCATTTTATCAAGACAAATTGAGTGTACCACCAGAAGGCGAGCACAAGACCGGCTTTCACCACTCAGGAATACTCCAACAACAAAGCAATGAATTGGCGAGAAAAACACTCCATGAACAAAGTGGACAACTCGTTAGTTCTCGCCATGTACAAGACAGCAATGTAACGTCCAAAATGTCTAGAGCGTCCACTACGTCAGTGCATCATCCTCAAATTTTGAACGTAATGGAATCAAGTACAAACATCAACATAGAGTCAAAACCTCTCGTTGCTAATCTGCACACTGCTCAGGCCTTTAACACTTCGCAAGCTGGAGAGGGACTCTCAAACAGTCTGCCCACTCACTCTGCTACCAATGTGAATAAAGCCCAAATATCAAGCGAGTGGGCGTCGGTTAAAGTCGATCCACAAGCAAGCAAGTGGGGCCAACAGATGCTGCAAATTCTCCATGATCGAGTCTCTTTTCAGGCTCAACAAAATCTGCAAGAAGCGAAAATTCGCCTTGACCCTCCTGACCTTGGGAAATTGGATCTGATTGTTAGAGTCGAAGGTGATCGTCTCAATGTTCAACTTAATGCCAGCAGTATGGCAACACGAGAAGCACTAAACCAAGTGTCTGAACGACTGCGCGCAGAACTTCAAGATCAGAACTTTGTTCATGTTGATGTCAATGTAGGCACAGAGCGTGACCAACAATCTCATTCAGATCAGCCTAGCAACGAAGACTCTCTTCATATTCATGCTGCTCATCCGAAATTGAGCGAACACAGTGACCAATCTCAATCTGACCATTGGCTTAATACTCACGCATAACCCACTAGGAACTCTGTCATGACAAAAAAACAAATGATCGTTCTCTTCGCGCTTATGGTCTTTACCAGTTTTATCGTTTCGGCGGCAACGATTATTGGAAGCTTATGGTATTTAAAACATACTTCCCAAGACACGAGCGACTTTTGGTCGCAAAGTCACTTATCTTTCCTATCTCAAGAAAAAACCACCGACATACCGCCCACTTTTCATGAGCTAGATAAAGTGGTACTCAGTGTTAAAGGTAAAAGGCAGACTCACTTTGTTATGTTAGAGATCGCCATCGAAACCCGCCGACCGGAGCGAATCCAAAGCATTGACAATTACATGCCTGTTGTACGCAATGCACTTCTTAAACTATTCAGCGACAAAACTTATGACGACCTGCGCCAAGATGGTTCGGTCGATCTGCTGCAAAACCAAGTCAAACAAACCGTGTTGTTAGCCTTTGAAAATACCGACTTGGTTGAAGGAATCGACGATGTGCTTCTCACTAAATATGTTGTGCAATGAGGAGGTGCCTGTGTTAGATGCAAATATAGAGCACAATTATGGCCTAGATGATGAAATAATGGCCAACCCGACGCCGATTGATGAAACTGAGTTACTCAATCTTCACCAAATCCTGGTCAAACGAATCGTCAACCAATTGAAGGTACATGCCTCTTCGCATTGTAGTATTGAGGACATGCAGCAAATCGGGCTAATTGGATTATTAGAAGCTGGGCGACGTTATGGTGACATCCAGGATCCTAATTTTCCTGCCTTTGCCGTTTGCCGAATTCGTGGGGCGATTCTTGATGAACTGCGCCGTCTAGACTGGCGTTCTCGCAAAACTCGCCAAGCGGCTCATGAGCTCAATGATGTCACTCGAGACTTAATGCGCACACTCGGCCGTCAGCCAAACGATAACGAAATCATCGCTGCACTCGGTACCGATGAGAAAGATTATATCGCTCGGCAAAATGCCACTTTAGCGGGAGAAATGCAAAGCCTAGATCAATTGCTTGAACATGGTGGAGAAGGTCACATTGATGGTAATTATGAAGGCATGAGTCATGAACAAACTCGCCGTACCCTCGAAAAAGCACTGACCAAACTTGCTAAGCGAGAGCAACTTATTATGACGTTGTTCTATCAACACGAACTCAATCTTCACGAGATTGCTCTGGTACTGAATTTAACCCCCCCTCGAATTTGTCAGCTGCATAAAAAAGCGTTAGAGCAGCTCAATCGCTATCTATCTTCTTAGGAGTCTCAAATGCAAAAGTTTTTTGGTGCTATTACTGTTCTAATTTGTGTTTTTGGCGGCTACATGTGGGCTGGCGGGAATTTGACCGCGATTTGGCAGCCCGCTGAATTTTTGATCATTATCGGCGCGGCGATTGGTTCATTGATCATTGGTAATCCGCCACAAGTTCTCAAAGAAATGCGCCGCCAAATTACATTGACGATTTCTGGTGCAAAGCAAGAAAAAGAGTACTGCATGGAACTCATGGCACTGTTACAAGTGTTACTTGAAACGGTGCGAAGTGGTGGCTTTAAATCCTTGGATAAACATATAGAAGCCCCTGATGAAAGCCCAATATTTAGCCGTTATCCCCTTATCGCTAAGGATTTTCGCTTAGTGTCATTCATCACAGATAATTTCCGTTTAATGGCAATGGGACAAATGTCGCCTCATGAACTCGAGGGATTGCTCGAGCAAGAAATTGATGCCATCCAAACTAACTTACTGCTTCCCTCAAAATCGATGCAGCGAACTGCAGAAGCTTTACCCGGTTTTGGTATTCTTGCGGCAGTGGGCGGCATTATCATCACTATGTCTGCCATTGATGGTTCGATTGCGATGATAGGTTATCACGTTGCCGCTGCGTTAGTGGGCACTTTTATTGGTATTTTTGGCTGTTATTGCTGCCTTGATCCCTTGAGTAATGCCATGGCACAGCGTGTAAAAAGAGATATGTCAGCCTTCGAGTGTGTCAGAGCAACTTTAGTTGCTTATGTGGCGAAAAAGCCAACATTACTCGCCATCGATGCTGGACGAAAACACATTCAACTTGATATCAAACCCACGTTCAACCAAATGGAGCAATGGTTGGCCGAGCAGGAGGGATAATGCAAAGACAAGAGTCTGTTGTATTCAAAAGAAGCAAATCTGAAGATCACGATGTTGTTCATGGCGGTGCTTGGAAAGTCGCTTTTGCAGACTTTATGATTGCCCTTATGGCATTGTTTCTCGTGCTTTGGATCATGCAGGTGGTTGATCGTGAGGAACGCAAAGCCATCATGGCGCATCTGCACAGCGCGAGCGTGTTTGAAAAAAGCTATGGTAACCCTTTTGATACTTCACAAAGTATTTCGCCTATCGATCTTGCCTCAGAGTCGTCGGTCCCGAGCCGCCATGATTTAACTCATACAGTGAACTCATTTTTCGATGGTGATGGTGATGGCCCAGAAACAGACTCTCTTATTCCTGGTAACTTCGACACCCAAGAACGCCTTGCTGCACTTGCCAAAGTGATTGAGGAAGCAACCAAGCAGAATGGTGCTCAAGGCAATGTCAACATCACAGTGACTCCTCAAGGACTGCGAGTAGTCTTGCAAGATGATGAAAAACAGACCATGTTTAGCCGTGGTGGCTCTAAATTGACCCCGTTTTTTGAAGACTTATTGGTCGCCATTGCTCCAATCTTCGAAAAGGTTGCCAATCCCATTATTATTAGCGGTCACACCGACTCAATTCGCTACAAGAGTCGATTTAATATCAAGTCTAACTGGGAACTTTCCACCTCTCGCGCCAACGCGGCAAGATATACCCTTGTCCAAGCCGGAATGCCTAGTGAGCGAGTGCTACAAGTAACCGGTATGTCCGATCGCGCCTTACTGAATCCACAAGCACCTAAATCAAGTGAAAACCGCCGAATTGAACTGTTTGTATTAACCACACCTGCTGCACTCGTTCTTGAGAACCTTTTTGGTAATGGCGCAGAGAGTGAGTTGAGCAAAGCACAAAAAAAAGCCGATTTTAATCAACCTGTCATTCGGCAAGAAAGCATTAATTACCAAGAAAACCTACGCACTCAAAGTGCTCAAAATCAACAAGATCTTTAACCCAACGTCCGGCACAGAATAAGTTCTGCTTTTCTGTGTCGGGGACTAAAAAATGAACCTATGTCTCGACCTATGCTTGCCAAACGCGATAGTCTGCGAAAGTGTTTTCTGTGGCTTATCGTCATCGACTACTTGCTGCTGTTTTTGTTCCTGAGCCAACTTTATTCGTTGTCACTCAATGCAGGAACAGGGATCAGTATCCTCCTCCTTGTCTACAATATGCTATTGACTTTTTTGTGCTTTGAACGCACTTGTAAGCAAGAAGCGCATATCATCTACCCCACCATCTCAGCCACCCTACTTGCGTTTATTTTCTTCTTATATTTTTTCTTTCTTATCTAGTTTATGACTCAAAGCCTAGTCGCAGCACTGATGTTGAGGGGGAATAATACGGTGGAATGGGGAAAATACACACTGAGTCGTGTGTATTTTTAAAAGAGAAAATTAAGATTTGAGCAAAGCAACCACGCTGTGACGCCTCACACTAGCCTGGGCATTTAAGGCTTGAAATGCAGTCGAGAAAGACGGCGTTTTAGGATTGACTTTAGCGAGGCGTGTTGCCAGTTCTTCGCTAGAAAGTGATGTTTGAGGAAGATAGGTTTGACTAATGGATTGCTGAAGCTTAACTGATGTCTCGTGAGTATGTTCTATCCCTTCTTGAGCAGCACGGATAAACTGATTTACTTTCACCAAGCTGCGTCTTATCGACTCTCTTGAATGCGTTTCTATCTGCCAATCAAGGACACCTTCAGGCTCAGGTTTTAATTTCACACTGTTTGCTTGGCCGGCAGGAAAGCGATGACCTTGTCCTGAAACACGCACCTTTTGCTGCATTTGTTGATAAATCGACTCAGAGACTTGAAATAACACAGTGCCGTCTTTTGCTAATGAAGCCCGAAGTCCCATTGGTATCAGGCTGCGGTCGAGGGCATCGACGACATCTCGCCCACTCGATAGACCATCAAAATTGACCATGACGGAATGGCCATGAGGAAAATCAAGCTTTATTTCCTCAGCCTTTTCGCTAAGACGCTGAACATTCAGTCCTGGGATAGAAAAGCGCCGTGTTTGTGCGCCACTGAGATTCAATTGCAATTGATGATCAACGACTCGCACACCATCAAATTGCGCGGTATCAATGATACTTTTTATCTTCTTTTGGCTGGCAGATAGTTTGTTATCGAGACTGGGTTTATCTGCGACCCCGAGCTGCATCGCGCGAGCGAGCTGTTGCTTAATGTTCGATAATTCCGTGCCGACTTGCCGCAACGACTGCTCAGCTATCTGAGCCTGCGTCACCTGATTTTGTCCCTCAGCTAACCATAAGTTAGGCAATCGCACTTGATTGGTGGTGGTACCTTGAGATGGTTTCGAACCAAACCCTGTTTTATTCTCTGCGGCGTTTGATGGGATAATCGACGTCCGCTCTGAATTTGAAAAGTGGACACTTGGAGAGCGTACCTCTACTGTGCTCATTGCCATGGCTTAACCCTCTGCAGATTACAATCTATCGAATAAACTCAGGCTATCAATTTTGGTGTAACTGGCCTGTGTTGCTTGTAGTGCTGACATGTAACGGCTCAGCCTTACTGAGGCTTCCCCGTAATCGAGTGCCGACAAATCCCCATCAATTTTATCAACGAATAATTTGGTATCCACATGCGCCCCATTCAACAAATCAAGGTTATTATGTCGTCCACCAATTTCGGTTAATGCAGCAAGTACATTGTCTGACGTCGCTTCGATAGAGTCGAGCGTCGAGTCAACCGTCGCCCGAAATGCCGCGCTGGGATTGCGAAACTCAGCAATGAGTGTATCCAGTTGATTAAGCAAATCATTGCCCCCCAAATCAAGCAACTCTTTGGCCGTCACGTTGGATTCCATTGATACCCCTTTTGCGACTGTCACAAGACGTTTATCGTTATTGCCTTCGAGGGTAAACGTGCCGCTCACATTACTAATTGAGACTGAGTCAGTTTTCGTTCCAGAAAACAAGTAACGCCCTCCTTCATCTTGGGCATTAAGTGACGACACCACTGAATCACGTAAACTCTCTATTTCGATAATAATTGCAGCTCGGTCTCCATCAGTAAGTGTGCCGTTTGCGCCCCAAAGCACCTTATCATTAAGGTTTTGCAGAGAATCGTTGACTGAGTCTAAGTGCACTTCTTGATTGGAGAGTGCGGTTTTTACATTGGCAATATTCGATTTGTATTGAGCTAATGCCGCGCTTTCTCTACCAAGATTAAGCAATTGAATCGATGCCATAGGGTCATCCGACAGCTTGGTTAAACGCTCACCGGTCGACATTTGCTGCATCGCCTTCGCCAACCCGGCATTATTAACTTGCAGACTTCTCAGCATCATTTGACTAAACTGGCTATCACTGACTCGCATGGTATTTCCTTATGGTTAGAATAATCGCAGTACACTTTCAAACAGCTCATTGGCGGTACTGATCACTTTCATGTTGGCATTATGCGCATTGGCGAACGTCATGAGGTTTGCGGCTTCCTCATCACTATTAACCGAACTAACATTATCTCTGGCCGCAATCGCTTGCTCATTCAGTAATGATTTAGCTTTATAATCCGAACTGGCCTGACGCGCTTTGATGGCCGTTTTCCCGACCATAGAAACGAAAGCATCATTGAGACTGGTATTGCCAAAACCTGAAACCGCCATCGCCTTGTTGCTCAATGCCACTAAGTCTTTCAAAACATCCGAGTTACCATGATTACCATCACTGGAAAATGCCAATTGATCGGGAGTAATAGAAGTAATATTTAGGCTTGCCGCAGGGTTAGCCGGATCATATTCAAATAGCGCAGCACCCGGGTTACCTTGAAGATCCAGCCCCGTTGCCAACACGGTATTGACCTCATCGGCTAAGTTTGAGGCCATATCATCCAGCGCATCACGATAAGGCTTGAGGATATCGGTTTGGTAGTCATTCAATGCCCCCATTTTACCGCCCATTGCCCCCGGAACTGGATATACTTGCACACCAAACTCGATTTGCATCTTAGCAAGATATGGGTCGCCGGCATCAGGAAGTGCTTGGATCTGTCCTGCATCACCGCCAATAACTAGAGGCTGGCCTGAACTGAGTGACAATTGCAAACTGCCATCGGCCTGTTTTGTTGTTTTGACTTCGATCAACTTGGAAAGCTCGCCAATGAGGCTGTCGCGCTCATCGAGTAATTGAGCGGGATTGCCACCTGTTCCGCGCATCTCAACCACTTGGTTGTTAATATCGGCAATATTAACCATCAAGCTATTGGCATGATTGACCGTCGCTGTCCGTTGATCGCTCATTTCTTTGTGCTGATTATACAAAGACTCGGTCAAGGTATTAAATCGGCGCGACAGAGCCTCCGCTTCATTGATAATTTGTTGACGAAGGGGAGTGGAGTCCGGAGTGACGCTAGCGTCATTGAGTGCATTAAAAAACTTATCGAGTCCAGTAGAAATACTGAAGCCATCAGCCTTAAGAGTGTTTTCGAGTTGGCTAAAGTTAGTCGTGTAGCGTTCAGCATAAGAAGCAATACTATTGGTTTGCCACGTCTGCTTAACTAAGAACTCATCCGAAATACGACGAATACTAGGAACTTCAACACCAGCACCTGCACTCAATTTATCATGTTTTGGCCCACCCACTGAAGCCATCAGTGCTTGCTGACGACTGTATCCTGGGGTGTTGATATTGGCTACGTTTTGCGCCGTCACATCGAGGGCTACTCGACTGGCATTTAAACCCGTTAGCCCGATATTAACTAAATTCATTTAGAACTCCATTTTCCGCACTAGTGGCTGAGCAAAGGCCGTTGTGACACTAGATTCTGATAGGATTTGTTTAACTGAGGCGACCGTTTCTTGCACTGAATGAAATGCCGCTGACACATCATCGACAATCTCAGCGAGATCATGATGCTCATCATTGGCTGAGGTTTGATTTGCACGTGGTTCAAAATGCGCTTCTGTGATGCTTGGACTAAGCTGTTTTACCAGCATGTCAGCAATACCAAGGTGCCCTTTACGCGCCATTTCAATCGATAATTGCCCATCATGCATATCTCTAAATACACCGAAGCTTTGACTAGAAAATGGGCTGTCTTTTTCGGCAAGAACATCATTGCTCGCGCGCATTTGCTTGAGTACCAATTGAAGGAACATGGCTTCAAATTGCCCAGCAACCTTGGCCAAGGCCTCATCATTGTGCTGACTGTGCCTGATCGAGGTTAATGCACTGTTATCGTGATACAGCATTGAGTTCATCTTGGCTTTATCGGCCACATCATTAAATTTCATTAAATCACCACTAGTTCGGCATTTAATGCTCCCGCTTCATGCAGAGCCTGTAAAATTGACATTAAGTCTGTCGGGGTTGCACCTAGACTATTCACCGCGTTGACTATGGTATTGAGCTCAGTGCCTGCTGGCCATACCACCATTTGAGCACGTTCCTCACTAACATCCAATTTGGACTGATCGGTCGTCTGGGTTTGACCATTTGAAAAGGCATTTGGTTGGCTAACTTTCTTCGCCTCAGCGATGGTAACGGTTAAATTTCCGTGACTGACCGCCGCTTCACTGACTTGGACACTTTTACCGATCACCACAGTGCCCGTTCGTGAGTTAAACACGATACGCGCTGGCTTTCTGCCTTGGGTAACTTGGATCTCTTCGAGCATGGACATCATCACAACTCGCTGTTGGCTGTCTTTGGGCGCTTGAATATCAATGCGAACATTATTTTTCGCCACCGCGACCTTAGGGCCAAAGACCGCATTGACTTCTCGGACAATGTTCTTTGCTGTAGTAAAGCTCGGCTTGCGTAAATTCAAAATGATGTGTTCTTTATCAGCAAAGTCGCTAACAACTTCTCGCTCTAGCATCGCACCACCAGGAATTCTGCCCGATGTCGGAGTATTGATAACCACTTTTGAACCACTTTTCCCTTCTGCAGAGATACCGCCTACCACAACATTTCCCTGAGCAACGGCGTACACTTCACCATCGATCCCTCGTAGTGGAGTGAGCAATAAGGTCCCGCCACGCAAGCTTTTTGCGTCACCAATCGAAGACACAACAACATTCAGTTTTTGTCCAGGCCCTGCCATTGGATCAACCGAAGCCGTCACACTGACCGAGGCCACGTTACGCAATTTAGGGTTTGTGCTGTCATCAATTTGTACCCCAAATTGACGCAGCATATTAGTGATAGACTGGGCAGTAAATTTGACCTGATTACGATCGCCTTGGCCATCTAAGCCCACGACCAAACCATAGCCAACTAATTGGTTTTCTCGGACCCCCTGCACATCGACCAAATCCATAATCGGTGTGGTTGTTTTGGTGGCAAAGACGCTTGAACTTACAAGGCAAGCCAAGAGGAGCATGCCGTGAATAAAAAGGCGGCACTGTGCTATCATAGAAATCTCTCCAGCTAAATATTTCCCTACACCTTGATGCAAGGGCCAAATCAAAATGGCATCCATGGGCTATTAAAGAACTGACTCAACCAACCTGATGCGTTACTGTCTGCTACCGCACCACGCCCTGCATAAGTAATGCGGGCATCACCAATACGAGACGAAAACACCTGATTATTGCGACTGATATCATCAACGCGTACCATTCCTGTGAGTCGGATAAATTCATCACCCTGATTTAAACGCAACCATTTCTCGCCACTGATGCGCAGTACTCCATTGGGTAGGACTTCATGGACAGTCACCGTTATTGAGCCCTCAAGCTTGTTTTTCTGAGAGCTAGTCGCACTACCATCAAAACCCCGCTTTGCATCCACACTGGCCTCTAACTCATCAATGGTGTTGCCACCCAGACTCGGAATACCAAAGCCTACATTCGACGATTTACCGTATTTAGTGTTGGCTTTTTTGGTCGATTCGGTTTCCTCTGCTAGCATGACGGTCAACATGTCACCAACACGGTAAGCTCGTCTATCTTGGAACAACGCCATGCTGTAGTTGTGACGATACAGGCTGCCATGCTTCGCTTTAGGTAGAGAATAATCCAAGGGTGGCGGCGCGTATTTATCCTCATCGGGGGACGGCGGGACAAATTCAGAACGCCCCGCACAACCTGTTATAATCAATGTCAGTAGTATCGATGCGACTCTCAAACACGTCATTTGTCTTTCCTTCTCTACCAAACATCCATTACACAGATTGAGCAACAAACTTAAGCATGTCATCAGCGGCAGAAACCACCTTAGCGTTCATTTCATAAGCGCGCTGAGTGGTGATCATATCCACCATTTCTTCAACAACTTGAACATTTGAGCCTTCTAGTGCCCTTTGCTTAATACTGCCAACGCCGTCTTCGCTAGCAATAAGCTCTTCAGCAAGCCCGCTCGCCTCAGTTTGACGGAATAAGTTGCCACCGACGGCCTCAAGACCGGCTGGGTTGATAAATCTCGCCAAGGTAATTTGACCAACTTGTTGCGGTGTTGGGTCGATAGCACTGGTTGTCGTCACCGTGCCATCAACACCAACAGAGATTGACAAGGCGTCATCGGGGATTTGAATTTGAGGCTCAAGCGGCAGGCCTTGACTGTTGACCATTAATCCTTCTGAATTGACCTGAAACTGGCCATTTCGGGTGTACATGATTTGTCCGTCTGAATTTTCAATCTGAAAAAAACCTTTGCCCATAACGGCTAAATCTAGGTCCTGATTGGTGTTTTGCGTGTTGCCTTGAGTGAAAACTTTTTGTGTCCCCACCACGCGTACACCGCTACCCAACTGAACTCCAGATGGTAATTCGTTGACCTCATCGACCTGAGCACCCGGCTGACGTTGAATGGTATAAAACAAATCTTCAAATACCACTCGGTCGCGTTTAAAGCCAACCGTATTGACGTTGGCTAAGTTATTTGAAATAGCGGTCATTTTGGTGTCTTGCGCCGCCATACCCGTTTTACTAACCCATAATGCTGAATGCATGGTGATCTCCTTATGCGTCTATCTAGCTTGATGACATGAGTTTATTGCCTGACTTGGCTAAGGTTTCTGCGGTCTTCATCATACGAAACTGCATTTCAAAGTTACGCGATAATGACATCACATTGACCAGCTCATCGATGGCGGACACGTTACTGCCCTCGATGTGCTCGGGAGCAACTTGAACCAAAGGATCCGCATCGAACGGGTTACCCGTCACGCTGTGAAGTAAGCCATCACTTTGCTTTTCGAGCTGATTAGGTTCAGGCTTGACTAGCTTGAGCCCACCAGCATTAACCTCAGCACCACCACCGGGAGGCGTCAGAGAAATCACTCCGCGTTCACTTATCTGAATTTTTTGGTAATCTGGCAGCACTAAAGGCCCTCCATCTCCAATCACTGCAAAACCATTCACTGTGACTGCACCAAACTCATCGACTTTAAGGTTGCCTGCCCGAGTATAGGCTTCTTCCCCATTGGGCGTTTGAACGGCAAAATAGCCCTCGCCCATGATGGCCGCATCAAGAGCGCGGCCGGTTTTGACCATATCCCCTGCATCGAAGCGGGTTGATGCGGAGTTGGTCACCACCATAGTACGGCCATCAAAACCTGCCCCTTTGAGAGGCACGCTCGACACCCGCTCCATATCAGCACGAAAGCCTGCGGTATCCGCATTGGATAAGTTGTTCGCACGCACATGTTGCGCTTTGAGCACGCGGCTGGCTCCTGATGCCGCGGTAAAGAGTAAGCTGTCCATAGTTAAAGCCCGTTACACTGCGTTAAACAAAGCTTGGGTCAGCTTGTCGTTAGTAGAAATCGTCTTGGCGTTAGCTTGATAATTTCGCTGCGCAGTCATGAGATTCACCAGTTCACTGGTCAAATCCACATTCGAGCCCTCCAAGGCACCTGGCGATAAATCGCCCAATGTTCCTGTTCCCGGAACGCCAACAATCGGAGCCCCTGAACTAAAGCTTTGTGTCCATGCTGTACCATTCACTTTGACCAATCCCTGAGGGTTTGCAAAATCAGCCAGTACCACTTGACCTTGCAACTGAGACTGACCATTAGTGTAGGTGGCATAGACACGACCACTATCTTCCACTCGTGCTCCAACAAGCTCACCTGAGGTATAACCATTATGGCTGTTGGTACTCACCCCAAATGCAGCGCCAAACTGAGTGCTGCCTGATAAATCAACCTGAATATTCATTGGCTGGGCACCAGCGGCAGGAAAAGCGACAGAATAAGGCGCAGTAGGCGTTTGTAAGCTGCCATCTGAATTGAAGTTCATTGCAATCGTGGCACTGGGTGTTGCGGCTCCATCAACTTGAACATTGACTTGCCAAGTATTCGGGCCTGTTTTGGTAAAGTATTGATTCACATTGTGCTCATTACCGAGCGAGTCATACACCTTAGTGCTGTATGAAGAATTAAACGAGTTAGTATTGTTTGGGTCAAAAGGATTAACGGTTTGATCCACTTGCTCGGCACTTGCATCGAAGTTGGCGACAAAATCCATGCTGGTGGTGGCTTTCGCAGCTAAAGAAGAGGTTGAGAGTTTAATATCGCCACTCGCCCCTGTAAGCAAATTATTATTACCATCCACACTATAGCCTTGCAGCTTGGCACCCGTATTACTGACAAGAAAGTTATCCTTATCTCTATTAAAAACGCCAGCGCGGGTGTATTGGGTTTGACCAGTAGAGTCTTTGGTTACGAAAAAACCTGTGCCGTTGATCGCCAAGTCCATCGGGCGACCCGTTCCACTGATTGAGCCATTTTTATCAAAGTTTTGCGAGATTGACGCCACTTCGACCCCGCCCGGTTGCATGCCGTTATAAACTGCGGAGAACTCAGTACGAGCCCCTTTAAAACCTGTAGTTGATGCATTGGCAATATTGTGGCTGATGGTATTTAAATCGGTATTTGTAGCGTCTAAGCCGCTTAGGGCAATATTAAAACTCATGATAAACCTCTTTGAATAATAGGATTAAGAACCAAACTGACTGATTTCAACAAAAGGCACGTTACCCAGTCCGGCAACGCTCACTTGTGCGACACCGCCTGCACTCGGAATACGCACATTTTCTACTTGACCTGCTAGTAAGAGATTCGGCTTGCCTTGCCCCTCTTGCACTTTGACAGATAGGCTGTACTCACCCGCACTCAAGCCGAGCTTGTCCGGATCAATCTCAAAGTCCACCTCCCCTTTCGGGTGAGCGCCAAGCGGCACTTGCGTCGTTTTACCAAAGCGGTCTTTGATCTCTAAGGTGACTTGACTGGAAGAATGTGCCAGCTCAACTTTGCCCATTTGTACTTCAGTTCCGAGTTCAAACTCATCGCTCGGCACATACACGGTTTTTCCAACTAAGTTCGCGGTAGAAAGCACTTGTAAGTTATCCAGCAAAACCATGCTATTTTGCGTCATGGTGGTCATATTCTCTGTACTTTGTACTTGAGAGAACTGCGCCAACTGACTGACATATTCGGTGCCATCAAGTGGATTGAGCGGATCTTGATTTTGAATTTGTGCCACCATCAGACTGATGAATTCATTTTGTAAGGAGCCTGCACTATTGGGGTTCGTATTCACGTTTAAACTGCTTGAAGCCGAACCCACGGGACGATCGGCACTATACGCTTGAGAAGGTAAAACACTCATGAGCGACCCTGCCCTAGTTTCAGCAGACCTTGCTGCATACTTTTAACATTACCCAAAACTGCGACATTAGTTTCAAAGCTGCGTGTGGCCGACATCATATCCGCCATTTCAGCCACCACATCAATGTCTGGGTAGTACACATACCCCTCATCGTTTGCCAAGGGATTGCTGGGTTCAAAGCGCTTTTCTGCTTGCTTGCTACTTTGTACCACATCAACAATTCGTACTTCGGCATTCGGGTAAGCATTGTCACTTACACTCAACTGAGTTTTGTTGTAAACCGTGGCGAAAACAGGTTTGAGTGCCTTATAGGCATCATCCGCATTAGCAGACACCGCATCGGCATTTGCAAGATTACTTGCGACCGTGTTTAAACGAACGGATTGTGCGTTCATCGCTGAACCCGCAATGGAGTAAATATCGGTAAATGACATAATTAACGCCCTTGTATTGCTTTAGCCAACCCGTTGAACTTCATATTCAAAAACGTCAGGCTAGTCTGAAAGTCCATATTGTTTTGTGTAAACTTACCTTGCTCGACACCCAGCTCAACCGTGTTACCATTCTTGCTGTTTTGATAAGGAACTGAATATTGACTTTGGATGTCCAATTTAGGAATTGGCTTATCGACACCTTGTGACGACACCTGAGAGACGACAGTGGCGAAACTGAGGTCTTTTGCGAGATATCCAGGTGTATCAACATTTGCTAGGTTGCTGGCTAGGACTTTGGTACGCTGAACACGAAAGTTCAGCGTATCGGGATGGACTCCTAGCGCATTTTCAAAAGAAATCGCCATATCTATTTCCTTACAGTCAACGCGAATAATGTTAATTAAAACAAGATATGTGCCATAAAAATAAAAGAGTTAAATCAATGACTTACAAAAAAGAAGGGAAAGTAAACTTCCGCCAAACGGAAGGCTTTTCAGGAATGGGGAACTACCGATTTTCCTCCTCATTCAAATGTATGCTGCTGACTGCTCTGATGTTCGTGCCATTAACCCATGCCAGCGAACAGGAATCGGCACAAAAACAAATTGAACAAGCGGTGAAAGGTAACCTCGAGCATGAAATTAATTCTCGAGCCGGACAACAAGGTTGGCGCAATTATAAACTAGATACGCGCCTGAATATTCCAAGCTCAGCCTCCCACTTGGAGCACTGCCCAGTCAAACTGACCGTCAACGCCAGTGACCACAATTTGCTGCCAGTAGGCAATGTAAAACGCACTGTCTCTTGTGAACATTCAGGCATGCAATGGCGTATCAATGTGACGGTAAAATCATCCTTAACTTTGGATGTGGTAGTTGCAAAAACCGGCATCAATCGCGACCAAGCCCTCACGCCAGACTCGGTACACTTGGTACCAAGAACCTTAACGCATCAGCAAGAATTCTATACTCACGTCTCCGATGTCTTAGAAAAAACGACGACTAGGCGTATTCGCTCGGGTCATATCATTACCCCGAAAACACTCAATGCCCCGGCTATGGTTGAGGTAGGAAATCAAGTCATTATTAGTGCGAGTAAGGATCGCTTTAGCGCGACAACCAAAGGTATTGCGCTAGAGAAAGGCAACAAAGGCGAACAAATTACGGTACAAAATGTGTCATCCGGTAAAACCATACAAGCCACGGTTATCGGTCACAATAAGGTCCAAACACAGTTTTAATTTTGGGCTCAACGTAACAATTTCGTGTTGTTTTTCTCGCACTGGCACTCTCGTTTGAGTTAGTTGTATAGAGCAACTCTTTGGATAAAATAATCTGAAATTAGATTTAATGGCGGCCTTTAAAAGGCCGCATAAGCTCTATGACTAGACTGATTTAGGACTTATAACCATGAAAATCGATAAAGTATCAGGTGGGCAGATCCATCGAACGAGCTTTGATCAGGCGCCAAAGAAAAGCCCTGAGAGCATCAGTGCGCCACGTGTCAGCGAAAGCAATATGAACACCAATACAGTGGCACTGGACAAAGCTCAAGCTCAGATGGCCTCACTCCCTGATATCGACATGGCGAAAGTGGAACAAGTTCGTAACGATTTGGCTCAAGGCAAAATATCTCTCGATACTGACGCGCTTGCCAAAGCGGTGCAGGAATTTTACACCGGACACTAAAAAACCAGCAGTGAGGGCAAAACCATGGCATCAGATGCAACTCGTCTTGCGAAAGACTTTATCAACACCATCAGCGAAGATATTACACTTTATCGCCAACTTAAACAGATTTTGTCTGAGCAGCATCAGGCATATATCGACTTTGACGATCAGTGCTTATTGAACAATCTGAGCCTTCAAGAGCCACTACTAGAGAGCCTCGGTAAACACGCCAGTTTGCGCGAAAGTATTATGGGTAAACTAGGGCTGCCCAATAGCCGCGTCGGAGTTGAAGCACTACTTGGCGCTCTGCCTGATGCAGTGGAAAGTAAAGTGAGATCTCAATGGCAAACCCTAGAGTCTTTAATCGACCAGTGCCAAGAGCAAAATCAGCTTAACGCAGTCTGCTCGGCTAACTTCCAAGAGCTACTTGGCAGTGTGTTTAACCCCAACCAACACACGTACAGCGCACAGCCGTGATCGGCCGATCACTATTTCTTTTCTTATTCGCCGTGTGGTTGTCCTTTGGCAGCCACGCCTCCCCACTACCAAGTGAAATTAAAAAGCAATTTGATATTCTCTCACCCTATCGCAGCCAAATCCAAGCTCGGCTAGAAGCCAATTCAAGTCTTATTCAAGATATCCACCAACAACTGAAAAGCCACCAACTACCCCCTTCTTTAGCTTTATTGCCGATGCTGGAATCTTCGTTTGATCCCAGAGCAGTATCGCATGCAAAAGCTGTGGGCCTGTGGCAGTTGATCCCAGCCACTGCGGAGCGTTTTGGTTTGGATGTAGATAAGCATAACGATCAGCGTTATGACCCAGAGCTGAGCACCGCGGCCGCCACTCAATACCTGGCATTTTTGTATGAAAAGTTTGGCGACCTGACTCTGACGCTTGCGGCCTATAACGCTGGCGAAGGCCGCGTTGCTCGCGCAATAAAACGAGCAGGAAACACCCATTTTCCCGATTTAGCCCTACCCAAAGAAACTCAGCAATATGTAAGGCGCTTTTACGCACTGATGAAGTTAGTCGACATCACTAAGCTGCACAAAAGCGAAAGACAGCACTTTTTTCTCTTTGGTCAGACTCATTCTACCCCGCTGATTGATCTCGGCCCCCTTCCCCCTCTGGTGACACTTTAAGCGATTTTTATCGCTAACAACCTGCTGAAATCACGTGTTTTCGTTGTTTTTTGCCTTAAGCGCTCATAATTGCAGCAAACAAACAACTAAGGGGTTTACAAGGTTTAGTAACCTCGCTATTATCCGCAGCGAAAGGAGAGATGGCTGAGTGGTCGAAAGCACCGGTCTTGAAAACCGGCAACCGTTAATAGCGGTTCTAGGGTTCAAATCCCTATCTCTCCGCCATATTTAGAAAAGCCCACCATTCGGTGGGCTTTTTGCTTTTGTGGATTTTGGTTTCTTCCTTTCCGGTTTTATTTATTTTTCTCTCAACTTTTGCGCTCAAGCTTCGACCATATTGGAAAGCTAGTAAATTCGATTGGTGGTAAATCGACTTCGTAAGCTTATGAACTCCAATTTTATCAAATAGTGTTTAGAATAACGCTCTTAAAGGTATTTTCTGGGGAAGTGGCTGGGCCTATGCCCTGATATTATTCAATAATGCTGTTAGCAAATAGGGTAAGCAGCTTCCATTAGAAAAAGTTGTAAATCAATTGGCACTACCTATTGTGAGACATTTGGTTGTGTTGATATGTATTCATTTCGTGGTAACGGTATTGATTTTCCTTTTATCCATTTCTGCGACTCTCATTACCCTTACGTTGCATAAAAATAAGACAAATATCATTACTAGAAAAACATAAAGACACACGCCAAAAATTCAGCTCTTACATTACTTCTAAAGTATTGTTATAACGACTTTAACTATGTGGGTCAATCCCTTTTAATTTTTTACTAACCAACACTTTATAAAATATTCAATCTATTGATTCTATGTTGAAAACTCAAAAAAAATATTGCATGATGTGATTATCAGATATTAATAATCCCTGTATAAAAAGAAGATCACCATATAATGTGGTATTAATTTTAGTATATTTAATGGATTGGTAAGAATGTTCGAGTTGTCATCTTTTATTTATTTTCTATTCTTTTATTCAGGTTTTCTTGGGTATATGAATAGAGAAAAAGAAATTAATAAATTCTCTAACGAAGTGTATGGATTGAAATTGTATACAGGCATAACAATTATTTATTACGTCTACCTTATAGTATTAGCTAAATACTTTAAAGTAACGGGTAGCCCATTTTACATGGTCTTTCCAGCTATACTGACACTAGCTGTTGTTAGTTATTACTGGGCTCGATTCAAAGACGCTAGAGATATCATCGTTGATTCTTTCATATTCAAGATAAGCTCTTTCTTACTCTTAGTAGGTTGTAATATTTTGAGCATCTATTTTTCCGCTAATATGATAGAAACAGTAACAGGTACTACTGCTCAGGACTTGCAACACTATGTTGACATAGCCAGATGGGTGTATTTTATTATGCTGATGTTAGTTGTAACTCAATTCATCTTTGGATTATCCATATGTGGAGCTATGTTTTTACCTTTAGTACCGTATCCTGTGGAACGGGATATACTTTCTTTTATAACGTTTCCATTAGTGTCTCTTTATATTCTAAATCTCGCGTTTTTCGGGCTAATTGTTAAATACTCATTAGATGAATCATATCTATCAGAATATCTCTATGTTGCATTCCATGAGAACTTAGCTGACGAGAGAAAAATATGCTCTAACTTAGATGAGAACACAAAAATTACACTCATCGGTAATAAGCAAGCTCTTGTAGCTACTAAAGACGAAAAAGTTACGTTTTCTAAGGTAGACTGTAAGTAGAAATTTAGCTGGAAAGATTAGTCATAAATATACTGCAACACAAAAGAAAAAGTTTATTTGATCGTATTGCAATTTGTTAAAGTTACATGTTGATATTTTATAAATAACCAGAGTAACCTCCTTATTTACAACTGCATTCATTATCAATTTTAAAAATAATTAACCAATCTTGGCTTTTATAATTGAATTTTAAAATAAATCATTTATAACAGTGTTCTAAATTTAAATCTTACATACCTTTAATGTCTATAAGATTTTTAAATTATATTTAATCAAGGATAGCAATGTGAAATATTCTAGTGGTCTAGTACAGTTTGGTATATCGGCAAGCTTATTATTATGTCTTCCACTTTCTTACGTGTCTGCAACTGAAGAAGATAGGGAAAAAAATGCGTTAAAAAGCATATCAATTGAAGTCAATGGGAAAGTTGATTCCGTCGATCTTAGGTCAGCGATGGCTCATTACAAAGTTCCAGCGATAAGCTTTGCCGTCATCAACGATGATAAAGTTGTGTGGTCAGAGGCTATAGGCTATGTCAATGCTAGTCACTCTCAGGAGGTGGACGTAAATACACTGTTTCAAGCTGGTTCCATATCGAAGTCCGTTGCTGCAACCACTGCATTAAATTTAGTTGAGCAAGGATTGATTTCTCTTGACGAAAATGTCGATTCATTTTTAGGAGATTGGCATATACCTAATCCTCATCATTATAAAAGCGACGTTGTTACACTGAGAGAGTTGCTAAGTATGTCTTCAGGACTAGATGTCGGGGGTTACTATGGTTATGCACCAGGGGAACCATTACCAAGTCTTTTAGACACACTAAATGGTGCCGCTCCTGCCAAAAATCCACCAGTTATGTTAGCGCACAAGCCAGGTAGTAAATATGAGTATTCTGGCGGTGGTTATGAAGTTGTACAGTTAATCACTGACAACATTACAAAAATGACGAGTCAAGAAAGTACCGCGAAATTTGTTTTTGATCCTTTAAAGATGTCCAACAGCAGTTATGACCAACCATCAGGCCAAAGTCTAAAAAATGTTGCAGAGGCGACTGATAGCGATGGCAAAGAGTTTGAGTATAAATGGAGAGTTTCTCCAGAATACGCAGCAGCAGGAATGTGGAGCACTCCTACAGATTTGGGTAAGTTTATAGTGTCCATTAATAAAGCCTATAAAGGAGAAAAAAAGCAAGTCCTTAGCCCGAGACTTGCCAAGCAGTCTCTCTCTAAACAAAAAAATACCCCCTATGGTTTAGGGTTTGTGGTGAGGGGCAAAGGGGAAAAACTTCACTTTATGAAACTAGGCCAAAACTCTGGGTATCAGAGCTGGCTGGTTGGGCTTCCAAATACTAGACAAGGTGCCGTAGTAATGACCAACTCCGATAATGGCAGGGAGTTAGCTCAAGATCTGATATATTCTATATCTAAAGCCTATCACTGGCCGATCCGTGGCAAGCTCGAAGATGCTTGGATGGTCAACTGATAAAAAATATGCAGGACACACAGTAACCAATATCACAAAATATTTATTAGTGTGTGTCCCAAATCCCCTCCGAGTTGTCCATTCAATAAAAAGCCCCATTGCTAATAGACAATAAAATTTTCGCTATCTTATTTCAGCAACAATTAAACCAGTAACCAGCCATCATCACTTTTATCCTCTTGCTCTATGATCTCAAAAGGCTCATCTTTAACAATGGGTGATTCGCCGGTGCGCCACACTGTAACGACTGGAGGCTTGTGCTCAGCTTGGCTACCAACTCCATACTTTGAATCAAATTTTTCTCGGTCGGCTGGGTTATTAAAGTTATAAACTTTGTGGAACTGGCCATCGATCACTGCGCTGCCATTTGAGTGATGAATAAAGTTCATTGCGTGCGAATAGCCTTTATCTTTTACAGGGACGACAATAATCGCTCTGTCACCTTCACTAACCAAATCTCCTAACTTTTCGGAGAGAGGCGTCTGGGAATCGAGGATCTCTGAGTGGACGTTTTTAACGTCTGTACTGATAGAACCTTGAGCGGTCTCGGTCGCCACAAAATAATTATCGAACGTTCCTTTGGCTAATGATGCTAGGTTTTGATCAACGGCTTTACTGCAATAGGTACAATTCCGGTTTAATGCCATTTGATGATCTTTGATAAATGATAAGGCATTACTAAACATGCCCGTCACTTGATTTGGATTTGATTGTTGCGATATGAAGTCTAAAGCAGAGTGCAATCCCTTGTCAGCATGCTGTGCAAAGTCAGCAGATAAGTGTGGCCAGTCAGCCGTTCCACTCTTGTACTCTGGGTGTTCGGTAATGTTTTCACACTGTGTAGGTAGCGACGAAATGTCAAGATCTGACAGTGAGGTGAAAGAATCAACACGTTCTATCATTTACAATCTCCAGATATTTGTTATAGAAGCCTCCTCGTTATAACGCCGCCCTCCACTAATGACTATAAGGTCAATACCTGAGATTAAATATGGTGGACACACTCCGTTAGAACAACCATATCCTGTTAGTGTGTGTCCTTAACCTGCAAGATAAATCCTTCTATTTAAGGGACAAAATACTCACTGGTGTGGCCCAAGCAGTCCATTTAATAAAAGGCCCCATTACTGATAGAAGATTGAATGGATAGAACACATTTAACTTGTACATGTGTCCAAAGTTACTTACTTGAAATTGTGTTAAAAATGTCACCCTTCTTGTTAGGCGTTATTTTCCAAATCTACATCTGGAACATCGCGATTCTCGGTTCTCACTACCACAGTACCTGCGAGCATGTCGTGCCAACCTTGTTTCTTCCTACTGAATATAATCCAGATAAATCCTAAACACATAATTGAGCTTAAATAATAACCCAAGTATCTAATAATTGACTGCGTTATTGATAAAGGCTCACCAGTTTTAGCATCGACAATTTTAAGCTTTAATATCATTTTACCTGGTGTTGCTGAGCGGTACGTCCAAAACAAGACAGTTAATACGAATGGAAATAGCCAACTAAATAAAGTTTCCCAGCCACCATCAATAGACCTTTCAGACCCCAAATAGTAACTACTGTATATTAAATAGATCATTGGCAAAATCAGCATTAGTAGTATAACTGTATCAATTATAGCCGCAGCACTCCGTATCCAAAATCCCGCATATTCTTGATAGCGACCAAGTTTCATAATATTTCCTATTCATTATTTCTTAAAGTTCGATAGTTTAAAAAATTTTATTTCTATCGAAGTCATTGTTTCCCCATACACCAAAAGACATGCATAAGGTATTAGAGTAAATGATATATTATTTAATTTTAAATTTTCAATTAAAATCGTTAATGGTTAATTGTAATTGCCTAAATTTCATCCGATAAAGTATAGTAACTTAATTTAATTTATAGTTTACGCTTTTATTTTTATAAGTGAATCATATATCATTTTACTTTTCTAGTAATAGATGAGAATAAATATTCCAAACTTCGGAGCAGTAATGAAGAAAATAGTTGTAGTATTATGTTTGTTAATTTTGAGTGGTTGTTCGGCAGTTCCGAGCGTACAGCTCAAAAAAGAAGACTTTGAAAAGCTGAACACTCTAAGTGTAGAAGCGAGTGAACATGATAATTCAATGCTGGTCGTTGTTGGTAAAGCAAAAATGCAGTGGGCTGGTGGTTATGCCGCGGTAGCTGATGTTGGAGGTACTGGTTTAAAAGCGAGTACATTAGAGTTTCTTGAGGCCAACGAGATTAATTTTAATGACATTGTAACAAAGCAGTTTATTGAAAAAATCAGGGAAGATAACCTTGATATAGAATTAGATGAAAAGTCAAAAAATAAGCTAGTGTTTACCATAAATGTCGTCGTCCTTGGTATTGTTCATGGTTTTTCAGATGAGTATACTAGCGGTTTCAATATATCTGGTCAGTTATTTGATGGCTCAGGGAAACTAATTTGGTCATGCAATCCGACTAAAGGCTTTGCTGAACACTTTAGTAAGCCCTCTTTAACCTTAAAAGAGATTTTCTCATCAAAAGAATCAGCACTTAAATTCTTTAGTGCAGAAAGTGATAGTATGGTTCAGAAACTGTATGATGACTTTAAAAATAATCTAATTTAAGCAGATATTCAGGACACACGCCATTGGATATCCTTTTAGTGTGCGTCCTGAATATTCAAGATATAAATATCTGTTTTTAGGCAATTTTTCAGTTTATTAAGACAAAAGTTACAGAGTTCCTCTTAGTCTTTGCTGTGCTTCAATAGCGCTAAATAATGATTTAAAGTTACCCGCGCCAAAACCATCGTGATTATTGCGTTGCATGAACTCAAAAAACAGTGTTGGCCTGCTTTCAACTGGTCGAGTAAATATCTGCAAAATAAATCCTTTGTCATCATAGTCCACCACGATATCTAATTCTCGCATCGTATCGATACTTATGCCCAAATCTAAATCTATCTCAGATAAAGCGGATTGCAGTTCATCATAATAAGCACAAGGAACAGGTAAGACGTAACACCCTCTTGCTTTAAGTGATCTCACGGTCTGCTCTAGGTTGTCTACACAAATGGCGATATGTTGAATACCACCACAACCATGAAAATCAACAAACTCTTGGGTTTGCGAGCGCCCATCAAATCGAGTAGAGGGTTGGTTAACGGGGATTTTTATTCGCTCATCGAAATCACTAACAACAATAGAGTTGAGCCCTGATGTCCCCGTTTGCAAAAGCTTGTCATCAACAGACCAAAAGCGCCGAAAGCACAGTGCGTTTATATAAAAATCAACGACCTCATTCATTTTCCCTTGTGGCTGGTTTGCCACAACATGATCGATCCGGCCCATGGGTACAGGAGGTAAACTTTCTGCAAATGCATTGACTAAGAGAGGATCTATCGGCTGATAGCCCGGAAGAAATACACCCTGATATCGGTCACGCTGTATAAAAGAGTGCACAGTATCACCATAAGCTAACACGCTAGCGGTGAGTACCTGGCCTTTATCATCTTCACTAAAAGTTGGTGGTTGGATAACCTCTGCACCACTCGCCTTCGCGTGTTCAAATGTTTTTTCTACATTTTCAACGCAAAAAGCAACATCACGAACAGCATCCCCATGTTTTTTAACAAAAGGAGCAATGATTTCATCGTGTGGGTTCAGTGGCGATTTAACGACTATATATACCTGCTCCCCCTGCAACACATAAGCAGTAAAATTTTGTTCACCCGTTTCCAGTCCAGCATATGCAACGCACTTAAATCCTAAGTGTGTTTCATAAAACATCTTTGCCTGAAATGCATTGCTGACCCAAATTTCAATGTGATGAAAATCATAATACTCACCACACCTAGGCCTTTGTTCACTTTTACTATATTTAACACCAGCATCGGATCCAACCAAACTCGAAATATGGGATAACTCACTTTGCATAATAAAACCTTTTTATCATTTAAATCATGTATTTAAAATGTAAACAATATGTTATTCTATTTTCAATTGTTATTACAACCTCAAAACAGATTCAGTCGCAAAGTCGAATGTTTGAGCATCATTAACTGGCCGATGAGTCCAGAAAAATACTCGAATATTTAGAATCGAATATTCATTTCTATCACTTTTTATCGGTAATTCTCGTCATCATCAATGGTGATATGACTCGAAAAAAGTAAAAACGTTAAATCATTCTTCGTATGCAATCCTATGCTTATATTTTATGTGTCTATCATAAGTGAACTAATAGAGAGACTGTCTAAAAACATCAAGGCCAACTCAAGGTCCCCAAACATAGGCAGAAAAATGTCGTGAACGAAAAGAAAAGCTGAAGTCTGCATTCTCAATGCACTAGTTGAATTCCTCTAACTTACAAAGAAAATGACAGTTCGCACCTCGCCTTCACTCACCTCTCTATTAGCTGGATCATTTAAAGACACTTAGACTAGTGATGAGGATTTAACCGTGAAATTTATCCATGCTCTTCGATATGCTCAAATCAAGAGAAAATATAAAAAACTAATCAATGACCCTATTTCTGGGCAAGATAAGGTATTTAAAACACTGATAAAATCGGGGAAGAAAACCCAATTTGGCCAGCAACATCATTTTTCCAAAATCCATACCGTTAAAGACTTTCAGTCGTATGTACCCATTCAAACCAATGAGACTGTCGCGCCTTACATGGGAAGAATCGTTGAAGGAGAAGCTGATGTCCTTTGGCCAGGTAAGCCACGTTACTTTGCCTGCACATCTGGCACAACCGGAGAAATTAAATATGTCCCTGTCACAAGAGAAAGTCAGGGAAATCAATTATTAGGCTCGATGCAAATGGCACATTTATACCCTTTGATAAGCCAGAAAAAGTCATTGGTTCATGCCAATTGCATTGCTTTAACAGGCTCGTGTAAAACAGATTCTATTAATGGTTTCCCTATTGGAAGACTCTCGGGGTTAACTCGTAAACTCGTACCTAAAAGGCTGTTTGCTGGGATAGTACCCGCTGAAGATACCTTAGACATACCGAATCATGAAGAGATGATGTTGCAAATTGCCCGCGAAGCCATTGACGCTGAAGATATTCGCGTCATTGTCGGTTTTCCCTCTTGGGTCGTTGTGTTGCTGCAGGCTTGCCAAGAAGTCTCTGGCTCTGAATGTTTAAATGCTATTTTTCCTAATCTCGATACCTTTTATTCTACGGGCACGAGCTATCAAGCTTATCTGCCTGCCATAGAAAACATGTTGGGACATAAAGTCAATGTCCGAGAATTTTATGGCTCTTCAGAAGCATTTTTTGCGGTACAAGATTTACACCAAGACGGCATGTTAATCGATAGTCATAACGGCGTGTTTTTTGAGTTTATCCCGTTGAATGAATTTCATAGTGAGAACCCAACTTCTTTCTCTTTAAAAGAGGTAGAGCTTGATAAAGCATACGTTATGTTGATCTCAACCTTTTCTGGTTTATATCGTTATTGTGTGGGCGATATAGTGAGATTTGTCTCCATTAATCCGTATCGTATCGTGGTATCTGGCCGAATGCAGCACGAGCTCAACATCATGGGAGAGCATATCCGTAGTGAACATGCCGAGTTGGTGATGAGTGAGGTGGCAAAGAAAATGAATATTAGTGTACGTGAATTCACAGTTGCACCAAGCCCGATTGTTAATGACACCAAGCTTTTTTATCATCAGTGGTTTATCGAACTCCCTGATAATGAACAGGTCGATGAATCGCTATTAACTAGAGAGCTCGACGAAGCATTAAAGTCACAATGTGCGTTTTATCAGGCGTTTCGTAGTAAAGAGGAATTGAGCATACCGATAGTGACACGACTAAAAGAGCGCTCATTTTGTCAATACCTCTCTGAAAATAAGAAACAAGTCGATAGTCAACAGAAAATCCCTAGGGTGTCTAACAATCGAGATATTGCCAACTTTTTGCTCGATCACATGGTTTCAACTGAGTTGTCCCCAGATCCAGTAGAGGTCTGTGAAGCAGGTTAAGGACACTTTATATGAGGGGTTCTCTATACGTTAACCCTCATTTTTATTCCGCGGTTTGGCTTGACAATATCTATAGCAAAATATTCAGGACACACCAATTTTACCTTGGTAGTGTGCCCTGAATTTATTCAATGTCATGCAATTTGCGTCATTTCGTTTAGGGTAAAACTAGCAACAGAACCTTCGGTCGCTGTCATGTAATCGGCTAAATGTTGATTGCCCATATGAGCTTGCCAAAGCTCGCGTGATTCCCAATTTTCATAGAAAGTGAAGTGCGCTGGGTTTTCGTTGTCTTGGTGAAGGTCATAGTTAATACAGCCTCCTTCTGCACGTGTCACCTCAATAAGTTTTAATAGCTCTGCTTTGATCAATTCGATTTTGTCGTCGTTCGCGATAATGTTTGCAATGATGGTTAATCTGGACATGGATGTTTCCTCTGTTTTAAGTTTTTTGCGCTGTGGAGGTATATTAAGCGAATCATTACCAGCTAAAAACAGGTGTCATTTTGCATCATTATCAAATTTAAATTGATAATAAACTGTTTATACTCTGAGTATTGCGTTATAACAGGCAATCTTTATTCCGTCTCGTCAACATTGTCACCAAAGGTAATGAACATGCTTTTAGAAGACTTAAAAGTCATTTTAAAAGTCGCAGAATTTCGCAGTATCACGGCAGCCGCGACTCACCTAGATATGCGCACCGCAACGGCCAGTGCAGCCGTAAAACGTGTCGAGGCCTCTTTAGGGGCTGAGTTATTTGTGCGCACCACCCGTAGTTTACGTTTATCGACGGCTGGAGAGCGCTATTTGCCTCAGTGTGAAGAAGCATTACAGATGCTTGAAAAAGCAAAATTGAACATACGTGAAGACCAAGGAGTTATCAAAGGTGAAGTTAGAATCGCGCTTTCGTCTGATCTGGGTCGAAACGTTATTACACCTTGGCTTGATGAATTTGTGTGTGAATACCCAGAAGTGTCGCTTCGCTGCCTCATTAGTGACAGTAATATTGATTTTTATCGAGATCCCATTGATATGGCGCTACGTTATGGTTCCCCATCAGACTCCAACATCTATGGTTTTAAAATTTGTGACGTACCAAAAGTTTTATGTGCCAGCAAAGCGTATTTAGCCGAACACGGCACGCCCTCTAAGCCACATGATCTCCTTGAGCACAATGCTCTGATTTATCAATTGCATGATGTATTGCACGATCAGTGGCAATTTGACCATGGCGAAAAAAGCGTAAAGGTGAAAGTCAAAGGCAATAGAGCTTCTGATGATGGCGATCTGGTTCGGCGTTGGTGCGTTTCTGGGAGAGGACTCGCTGTAAAGTCTTGCCTCGATATGGCTGACGACCTGCTCACAGGGAGAGTGAGAAGTGTCATGCCCGACTATAAGCCAGCATCAACCGAACTTTGGTTAATTTGTCCTAGCCGACAAACTGTTACTCCAACTGTCCGTTTGTTAAGAGATATGCTCAGAGAAAAGACCGAAGATATACTGAACAATATGAAAAGTCGGCGAATATTATAAGATGGAATTCTTTCGGCGTGTAGCCTGAAATTTTGTAGAATTTTCTTTGTTGCTATAAAAACCAAATAAGAATATATTCAAATAATCAATGATATAGGAGAGATTTTTGATGTATTTAGTGGGCTTAGTTTTGGGATTTCTTATAGTGATGCCACTCATCACACTGCTGCATGAATTAGGCCACGCTATACCCCAACTCATTGCTGGTCATGCAGCTGAAATTCACTTGGGTAACAAGCGCAATGCCAAAGAGATTCACATAGGCAAGCTCAAACTATCGGTAGCACCATTATCAATGAACGTTGGCTTTGCCTCTATTAAAAGAGACGTGAGCAAGGGTTTACAAATTCTTTCGTTATTAATGGGTCCACTTGTATCACTCATCGTGTGTATCAGCTGTTACCTAATTAACCACCAAGATCTACCGTATCTTGTTCAATACCTATTAGGCTTTAGCATGTACTTTTCATTCTTTCAGTTTTTATGCACCTCTATACCAATTTACTATCCCAGTTATTTTGGAGGCTATGAAGGTATGCCCAGTGATGGTAGACAAGTATTAGAATTAATCGGAATAGTGAAAGCTCAAGGAACATAAATCTAACTGTTCGAGGAGTGATTCGTAATATACCCAAAAATATTCAGGGCACACTAAAAGAAAAATACTCTACGTAAATTTCCTGACTTCTCTCTGACTTTTCTGCCACAAAAATATTAAAAATGACATGCTATATATTCTAGTATATTTTCAATTAATACCTTTAAATTCTAAATCTTGATATCCACATGAAAAACTAAACATTATCTAAATTAAGAATTAATACTTACCATCAAAATATTCAGAACAAAACCCCATAAATCCACCCGTTTACATTGATTTAAAAAACTAGTTAAAAATTGACTTAACATCGATAGTGAAAAGAAAAAATCAATAAATAAAAATCACCCACAAAAATAATAAATACCTGAATTTGTTATAATTTTAAACCAAAAACTCATTTCTACTGATTATGTTGAATAATTTTTCACATGAATAAATTCAACAACATTCAATTCACCATAGAAACAAAATAACAAAAGTGTCAATAATGAGTGAAAAGTAAAAGTATCTCGCCTTGATTTTATAAATTTGACTTTTGCAATTAATTTCAAAACCTACCTGTGATTAATATCATTTTTTAACATGTTTATTATGTTTTATGTTTTTTCCTGATAGATCTTGAGAATATTTTTTGATAATTCTCTTATTTATAGATCTATAGATAACACTTGCTGCAAGTAAATAATTAAATTTTAGTACAGGAAATAAATAGATATGCGAAATTCAGCTCTATTTTTATTGGTTCTGTTTACAAGTTTTACTAGTTATGCAGAATCACTCAGACCAGACACATTAACCAAAGCCCTTCATTTCTACGATAAAGGGCAGACCTTTTCTGATAAGAAGCTTGTTAATATCTTTCTAACCGATCCCGACTCACCTTATTCGGAACTTAAAAACGACAGTGACTGGATACTCAATGATATTTCATGGATGAGTGCCAGTTCAGACTTTCAACGTTACTACAAAACCGATGCTTCTGATCAAGAATTGTATCAAGCATTTACAAGAGAAGCGGGCTTCACCAAATCTCGTCCGGAGCTTTTTGATGAGAGCGAACTGAAGCCATCGGGAGTACATGGGGCATTTAATCCAAGAGAAAACCTAGCTGTAAGAGCAAGCGTAGTCAAAGCGCAAATTGATCCCGACATTTTCTATAAAGCGCTAGACATATTTTTTTATGAAGACGAAAGATATAGCAAAAATGTTCATACGCTAATTTCTAAATTTGCTGTGGCATCACAGATAATCCGAGATAAGAGTCAATCTATCGCTCGTGAAGATTGGGCAAAGAATGGACTTGAAGTCGATGTTTTAGATCGATTTATGAATTCCTACACACTGCGTAGTATTTCGCCAAGCGATCGTGAGTACCTACTTTTTGTTTTAAACGCATCGTTAAGAACCTACAGCAAACCTTATGATGACAATAAAAAGTTTCTACCAACTCAGTATCGCCTAGCGAGATTATCATCTGCTCTTGTTGACAGATATGGGTATCTTTTTGATGTTCCCTGCACTTCGGACCATCGCTACAAAGGTGTCGAGAATACTAATAAACAATGTTTTGTTGATATGACAGATCGTGGACTATGGCAATGGTATGTCGAGGAATATAAAAAAGCGATTGTACCTAAACCTCATCACCAATATGAGCAAAGAAATTTTCTTAGCCGCCTATTGGAAATAGTTATGCCGATCGCCTTAATCATGGACGGACTGGCAGCGGTGGATTTTTTGACAAGTTCGTCTGCCGCAGAGTTTGCCGCTGATGGCCTTTGGGAAGAGGAAGAGGTATTAGCCTCTCAAGAATCCTTCCTGTCTGAAATTTGTTCTGTTGATTTATAGCAAGGAGCTTCCCATGATAATCATAAAAAAATTCTCAATCATTTTGTGTGTACTCATCGCTCAACATGCTTGGAGTGCGAACGTAACCGTCACAAAAATAACGGACAAAGAGAGTTTAGTGCCTAGCAAACTCAATAACACTGTTGATAGAATCATTTCGGCGTATTCAGGTGCAAATCGAAAGTATTATGCACAACCTGAAAATCAATGGGCAAAGAAAGAAGTAAGAGTCGGTCTAGATTCGCTACAAAAAAGATCGATTGCACGGTTTGAATATAAATACGGATCGACTAAGAGAATTTATCACTCTTTCAGTGGAGAGACTCTTTTAAATAAGCCATTAGTTAATAACGGTGGCGCAGCCAAAGAACAGTTCAAAACTTGGTCACAAGAAGAAATGCGCGAAAACGAGGTTCTCGTCGGGAACAAAATATCAGAAGCCGACTATGAAAACGTTGAGCGTTATTTCAAAGCGTCGAGTTTTAAACAGGCAAACGACGCGGAGATCAAGGCCTTACGTCAAATCGAAACTGATATCAGCGAAGGTATAATCCCAGCAGGTGGAAAGTTAACGGTTTATGTCAATCAGATCCCTTGCGAGTCTTGTATGCCTCTCTTTGAGGAGCAACTCAAAGAATGGCCTGAAATAGCATCAGCCGAAGTATCTTATCTACCACAGAATAAGTCTTACTTTAGTAAAACAACTTCACATGAAATGTTATATCAAGACAATGACGCTTACCGCTACAGTTATGATCGAGGCGCTATTGCTGAAACGACAGAAGAAGAAACTTTGCAAGGAGCGTTTACCACTCACCGCTTGAATAAAACTAGGTACGGTAATTTCTTAGAAGAGTACAATAATACAGAGCAGATTGCTGCACAAGAGGAAGCAACTGCATGCGCGATCTAATGTTTTGTTCAAGACATAAATAAAGGACTGGCACCAAAATATTGGTGCCTTCCTTATTCTACCTTTTCCAATTCCACCTAAAACCTCTCTATCATTAATTGATAAGGTAAGACTGAATTAAAAGAGTTTGGAAATAAAAACCATCTTTTTTTTAAATTTAAGATCAACTAAAACAATAACATAAATACAATCTCGCAACTTTACCTACTTATAGATAGATAAAGTTGTTGACTTAAAAAATGCCAGTGATAAAGTAGCAATCAGTCAGCAGGAGCCCCGCTCCTTTTTTAATACATACATCAACTACCTACTGGTAGATAAGGAATAAAAAATGAATACAGGTAATCGTCAAAAACGCGTTCTTCTTATTATGTCTTCCGTTGATGAACTGGGTATCAGTGGTAAGCAAACCGGGACATGGTTCACTGAACTTGCTGCGCCTTACTACATCCTCACTGAAGCTGGCCATGAAGTCGTGTTTGCCTCACCTCAAGGCGGTGAAGCGCCTATCGACCTATTAAGCATGAAAGCGCCTTTTACCACTTCATACACTGAGCGTTTCTTTAATGACCCAGTCGCCATGTTTGCAGCGCGTAATACTCGCAAACTGCGCGAAGTTGATTACAACACTTACGATGCTGTCTTCATTCCTGGTGGTTACGGCCTACTGACTGACCTTGCGTCTGACCAGCACACTCTAAAGCTTATCAAAGATTTTTACGAAACAGACCGACCAGTTGCGATGGTATGTCACGCTCCTGCTATCTTGCGCGATGTCAAACTCTCTAATGGTGAGTATCTAGTAAAAGGTAAAGAGTTAACTGGCTTTAAAAACTCTGAAGATGAAGAAGTTGAATTGCTTAAGCATCTGCTATTCTCTCTAGAAGATGAATTACAACGCCGCGGCGCTGTGTACAAAAGCAAAGCGAACTGGGAACCCAATGTTGTGGTCGATGGCGCGCTAATGACAGGCCAAAGCCCAGCATCCGCCGATCCATTGGCAGAAGCGTTATCTGAAGTACTACTAAAATAATCGCTAAACTACTGCCTTATTGATCAAAACCGCTCTTAGAGCGGTTTTTTACAAAGGTTATAACAATGCGTACTCTTAACCCTACAGCAATAAAAATTGCCGATCTTGCAGAGCATTATATTCAAACCCGGGGATTTAATGGTTTTAGCTTTCGCGATATCCAAAATGAGCTTGGTATCAAAACGGCCAGTATCCATTATCATTTTAAAACCAAGCAAGATCTCGCTAATACCGTACTTGAACGTTACCTTCATCGCTACCAAGCACAACTGACTAAGATTTATCAGCAGCATGAGCAGGCCAAGTCGATGCTTAGCGCCTTTGCCGATGAATTTATGCAGACTCACCAAAGCAATAAACTTTGTCTTTGTGGGATGTTCGCCTCTGACCTGTACTCGCTATCAAAAGATGTGGTTATGCCGTTAAATCGATTCGTTGACATCAATCATGCTTGGCTTGTCAGCGTGCTCAAACATGGTATTACCAGTGGGGAATTTCAACAGGACATCAATCCAGAGCGATTCGCCAAGGTCTATTTCTCATCGCTTGAAGGAAGTTTATTGATGGCACAATTTCGCACATCCAACGACATCAAGGAAGTGACAAATAGCCTTATCGCATCCATTACAGAAACAGCCCCAAGTCAAAACTGAAGTTGTTAGCTGCTCCTAGCCATCAAAGAGTGATAAAACCGCTGGGCGATAAGAGTCATATTATCTGAGGCTAACTCCAGCGACGCATGAATACAAATCGCCACTTTCATCCTTATCCTCAAAAATCTACAACCTTCTATTCGTAACTCCTCTCTTCAAAAATCATTACAAATTGCAGCCTGACTCGACAAATAAAACTTTAACCTACTGATTTATATTGAGGTATTAAAAAAAATTACGCATCATGTGTCTTTTTAGTCGTCTTAGCTGCACATATCTCGTATGAACATCGTCAGGTCTACAAATACCAACAGAAGTGATATTAAAGGGAGAAATCAATGATTGTTGTCGCAAGGTTTTCTTTTCCTCATGAGGCTTATTTAGCTAAAGCCAATTTAGAAAGTGCTGGGATCGATAGCTTTATCGCTGATGAACATACGGTCAATACACAATGGCTCTACTCCCATGCAATGGGCGGCGTTCGTTTGATGGTCGAGGAAAGTAATCTCGCCGAGGCAAAGGAAATCCTAACCAGTGATTTTTCTGAGAGTCTGGAAAATCACACTAAAGAGATAGGAGAGAAACAAGACTCCTGCCCTCATTGTGGAAGCCACGACTTATCAGCTCATACGCAAGGTAAACGCCCAGCTTTTCTGGTATTTATCTTGCTCGGTTTTCCTTTGTTCTTTTACAAACAGGGCTATAAATGCAATCAATGCGGTAAATTCAGCGAAACACTCTAACGATTAGGAGCTAACAATTCCTAAAGGATACAGCTCCAACCTATTGTAACTGTATCCTAGAATATCTTGAAAATGCTTAGTAGCACCTAAAATAAATTGCTAAAACATATCAGCGATTTTTTTAATTCCTTGAATGGCACTCTCGACTGTCGAGACACCATCACTCACTGCCTCTTGGGTATTTAATGCACTTAAGCGTTTATTCAACTGCTCTCGACGGCTGTTTGAAATATCCTTGTCAGAGAGCTCTGCAAGTATCTGACTTCTCTCTCTCTGAATCTTGTGTATTTCCAGCTCTTGCTGAAATTTTCTTACTTTAGCTTCATCTGTCTCTAATTTCATTTTTGCAGAGTTAAGATTTGCAGTGGCGTTTTTTCTGGCGTTTTCACTAATGGTTTCGCTCATCAATTGCCCTTGATAATAATCGATATTATTCTGCGACTTCCTGACTTCATACTGTGCACTAGCCAGGTTTTTATAGGGACGATAACCTGACAGAAATTCACTCGAGAGATCGGCTGGGCAAACATTGCTATATCTCTGATTGGATTGACCAAGCGACACACCATTATCATAAGAACAATACGTTTTTAGTCCCTCGCTTCGCCCTTTATTGTATGATTTCAAGTCCATTTTCACTTGATACTCTGAGCAATCTTTACTGTAGTCAGCCGCACGGTTACTCCGACCATTCTGGCCATCAGACAAACCTATTTGATACCAATCACCAAGTAAGCATTCTTCCTGACTAATCGATGCACAACCCGATAAACTGCCAAGTAAAAGAATAAAAAGTGGCACCAACCCATATCTTTGCATTATTTTTATTTCCTATTTTGTTAAAGCCAAAAAACGCATGTCGTAGGGTCGGCAATAGTGCAGATTCAAAACTAAATTATCAATTAATAATCAATGGTTTATATAAAAACATTGACAGTGACTACAAATACGCAACTTTTTGCACATTGGATATTTACAAAAAGGAGCATTCAAGATGGACATTAGACTTAAAGTCTTATCTTTGAGAGCCGTTCCAATTTTCAACTTTATCAACAAAACTCTAACATCCCATTGAAAGAGGTGATCCTCTTCAATGGTCTACTTCTGGATCCAGATTGAAAAGGAAGTAATGATGCTGTATACGATTTTAGTGGTTGAAGATGACCAAGATATGGCCAACCTAATCAGCCTTAACTTAAAGGTGCAAGGTTACAAGACTATTCTGACATCGCACATTAGCGAAGGGTATCAAATCGTCTGTCAAGGGTTAGCCGATGCCGTGATATTGGATAGAAAACTGTGCGATGGAGACGGAACGGAAATGTGCAAACGTCTGAGGCAACAGCAAATTAGTTTGCCGATTCTGATGCTTACTGGTCTCAACAGTGAACACGATATGGTTGATGGTCTTGAAGCAGGAGCCGACGATTATCTCACCAAGCCATTTAGTGTTGTTGAACTACAAGCAAGAGTCAGGGCGTTAATACGCCGTACTCATTATGCTCATTGGCAAGACTCTAGCAAGGACTCTCCTAATGTAACACCGTTACAAATCAATCCAAATTGGCAGGTGGCTCAGCATTCAACACACCAGCTTGCCCCTGATCAAACGAGTAACGATATACCTGAAGCACTTGTCTTTGATGAACTTGTGATCTCTAAAAAGCAACATGAGGTTCGTCTTGCAGGCGCAAACATCAACTTAACACCAACAGAATTTTCATTGTTGTACTGTCTTGCCAGCAAACCTGGAAGAGTGTTTACCAAAGACGAATTATTGATTCGCGTCTGGGATACCGATTATGACGGTTATCATCATACCGTTTGTAGCACCATCAATCGGCTAAGGAATAAAATTGAGAAGCCCAAACATAATATGAGATACATTCGAACAGTTTGGGGAGTTGGGTACAAATTTCAAAATGAGGCAAGACCATGAATCGATCGTTTAAACAACGTTTGCTTGGTCTCTCCCTCGTGTGGGCGCTAGTGAGCATTCCACTACTAACTTATTATTTTCATATTACATGGCAAAGCAGTGAACAGCATGCTCGTCAATTTCTTCACAAAGATTTGGCACATCATATGCGTGATGATAACCCGTTGTTCGAAGGCAATGACTATTCACCAAAAGCCCTCAAAAGTATTTTTCATACTCTGATGGTGCTTGGTCCAGATTTTGAAATTTACTTTCTCGATAGTCAGGGAAACATCACCACCACAGGTTTAGCTGAGCACGTTGAATTTACGCCAAGTGTCGATTTAACACCAATCCAAGACTTTTTAGCTGGTAAGCCTTTACCTATCTTGGGCGATGATCCTCAAGACAGTCTACGCAAGAAGGTATTTTCTGTTTCTGAAATTCAAGGTGAGGAGGGAATTGAAGGTTACCTATATGTTGTTATTGGCCGACAATCCTCAGCACTGGCTCGAGTTAATCGCTATATGATCCAATACTTCCCTGTTTTACTCGGAGGCATCGCGCTAATTTTGCTGTTTACCGTGTTGATTTATCGACTGGTAAAAAAGGATTTGCTCAGCCCAAATCAGACCTTGATTCGCCAAATAGAACATGCTGCCAAAGAGAATTTTCGAGTCGAGCCAAACTTAGCAGTATCTACAATTGAACTGCAACCGCTATCCAAACAATTTGGCTATTTAGTCGACCATATTCAATGGCAGTTTCTCTGTTTGCGCCAACAAGAACACTTACGTAGAGAGTACTTAATGCGCCTTAGCCACGATTTAAAAACCCCATTGGCGAATATACAAGGCTACTTGGAAACTTGGTTAATCCATGGCAAGCAAAATACTGAACTGGTCTCTACTGCGCACTCGAACGCACTCAAGTTGCACGAACAACTACAAGAGCAATTCGAAGCAGCGCGTAAAGAACTTGTTGAGCCAGAAATTGAGCGCTTACCGATTGATATAAACCACTGGATTGAAGAATGCAAAGGACGCTTCAAGATTGGATTGGCCAAAAAGTCTTTAACTTTGTTATCCAACATTACCGTCAATACCATAGTTAGAGCGGATAAAAAGCTGTTGGACCGTTTGATGGATAATCTTATGGAAAATGCAATTCGTCATAGTCCAAGCAATGCCCGTATTGAGCTTTATGTAAAACCCAACTCTCGTCATTCCTCACCAGCTCAAGTTCACGATATTCGTGTTGAACTGATCAATTCCGTCGACCCCTCTATTCGTGGCGGAGAATTGGGAATGGGGCTGAAAACGATCAGTGCGATTCTATCTTTGCATCATTCTAAGCTCGAAATATCCGAACAACCGGGGTTGTTTATCACCCAATTTGTACTCAAAACAGAGCCCTCTCACCAGACTCATCAAATATTGAATGGTGAAACCACATAATTCTGAGTGGAGTCACCAATCAATATCAGTGTCTCACTGCCCCTGAAAATTAGGGGCACGCTTTTCTAAAAAAGCTTGCATGCCTTCTTTTTGATCTTGGGTGGCAAACAAAGAATGAAAAGCTCGTCGTTCAAACAGCAGTCCCTCTTTGAGAGAAACTTGCTCTGCTCTATCGATCGCTTCTTTAGCAACCAGCACTGAAGGTTTGCTGTAGCTAGAAATGACATTAGCAATAGCAAGCGTTTCATCAAGCAAGTTTTCATCGGGCATAACACGAGCAACTAAGCCTGCTCGCTCCGCTTCTAATGCATCCATCATTCTGCCAGTTAAAATTAAATCCATCGCTTTAGCACGCCCAACCAACCTCGTTAGTCGTTGAGTACCACCAATCCCGGGGATCACTCCTAATTTGATTTCAGGTTGGCCAAACAGCGCCGATTCTGCAGCGTAAATCAGATCACACATCATTGCCAACTCGCAACCACCTCCAAGCGCGTAACCTGATACGGCTGCGATTTTGGGCGTTCGCAGGGCGCAGAACGCCTCCCATCCAGAAAAGTAGTCAATACCCAGCATTTCACCGTAACTCTTATCTGACATTTCGGCAATATCTGCACCAGCAGCAAAGGCGCGCTCAGAGCCTGTGATGACAAAACAGCCGACATTGGGACTTTTATCTAGTTCGGTAAGGGTTTGCGTAATAGCAAACATCACTTCGCTGTTCAGCGCATTTAGTTTCTCTGGCCGGTTGAGCCTAACCAGCACAACACGCCCTATTTGTTCAGTTTGAATGATCATGTTCTCTCTCCTACCCAGATCGATTAAGAATCCCAAATAGCGCCGTAGGCAGGAATGCCTCGACTCTCAAGGCCAAAGACTACTTCTTGAGTCAGTTTTTGGTTAGCGATGCAAATCACTGCTTCTGCATCAAATTTTTTGTAGGCAGCATAGGCGAGTTTCACCATATCTGGCTTACCTTTTTCGGTGGTATCCCAGATATCCGCATTAGGCTGAACTGCTAAAATTTCATCCACTAATGCGTCACCATAGGTTTCTCTTGGTGTCCTCGTGGACCAAACTAGGTGCATAGGGACTTCTTTTGCCAGCAAGTGCGGTAGGCAAGGCCCAATGCCGCTGCCTGTCGCTATGTAAACGACACGTTTAAATAAGACTTCGATATTCGCAACACCTGCTGTTGGGATACCTTTGACCCACACATGGCTAGGTCTACTCTCGATCAACTTCCCGGTCCAGTCACCAGCACGAGAGACCGTGAGACGGAAGCCAGACTCACTAGGGCTAGGTACATTGGCAAAGTGATGCCATTCCATTAATGGATTTGTGCTAATCGCGGTAGAAGATCCGGCAAAAGGCGTAACGCCATAATCAAACTTTAACAATGCAACATGACTGGATGGGGTCACAATCTCCACTGGGACGCGGCGAAGGCGTAACCACGGTAACAAGATACTGAAAGTGACCATCACCAAAGCCCAGAAGGAATAAGACATTAACATAGATGAACTGAAACTGGCCTGGGGATTAAGATCGTCAGCCAGGCAAAAAGTTTGGCCCCAAAACAGTATCAGCACGCTCCAACCACCAAATCGGTGAGTTTTCTCAAACGCATTATGATACTTCTTGCGAACATTCGGCAGTGCCATGACGATAATTAGCATAAGCAAAGCCAAGATAAGGTAAGAAATCCCAAGAGTTCGAGAGGAAATAGAGACCAAATCATGGTAATAACTATAGGCTAATGACCCAGTAAAAATTGCAAACCAAGTCGTTGCGGCCATTGCGCTCCCACTATGAAGTCCTCCATGGTGATAGATCTTGCCAAGATGCCAACGTATTACCAATGGCCATGAGGTCGGCGCTCGAGTGGCAAGCCAAAACAATAGGTTTATCACATATTGCTGCCTAACCAACACCGCCACACTCAAGTTAACTACCACCAAGTTTGCCAAAGTTTGCAGTGCAATACTCTCGGCTGAAAACCATTCTCCGACCATTATTCCGTAAGCTAACGTCATCACATTGGCGCAAAGCACCAGAATCACCAATCGGTAGTAGTGCTCCAGTGCAGGATAAGACCAGATGCGACGAAGCCACGATTTTTGCTCAGGTAATACAGTAGCACTGTGGTCAATCGAACTCATGAGACTTCCTCCGAAATAGGTGTTTGAGATGCTTGGTAGAGTGCCATCAATGCACGTTTATCAATTTTTCCGCGCGGAGTTTTAGGCAATGTTTCTAAGGCCACCACTGTTTTAGGTACACAGTAATACGGAAGGTGAGTTTTGACGCTTTGTTGTGCATCGGCAGTTACAACGCTGGCGGGTGTGACAAAAGCGACCAAGGTTTTATGGTCAACTTTTAAGGTGACGGCCTGATGGCATCCCGCGGTTTTTTCTATCACTCGGGACACAGAGTCCAGCTCTACTCTAAAACCCAACACTTTCACTTGATCATCGGTTCTGCCTAAGTGAATAAGCTCACCATTTTCATTCCATTTACCCAAATCACGGGTACGAAACATTTTGTATTCCTCACCAAGGAAAGGGTCAGGACGATAACGCTCAGCATTGAGCACTTCATTGCCAATATAACCAGCCGTAACACACAGGCCTCCAGCCCACATTTCGCCCACATCACCTATAGCACAAGGCTTCATATCCTCATCGAGAATATAAACGGTATTATTGGGTGTTGGTTTTCCTATTGTTAAGGTCTGAGACGGCCCGAGGTAATGCTGGGCGGTGTTAATGATGGTAGTTTCCGTTGGACCACAAGAGTTGTAGAAGCGACAAAAAGACGCCCAAGCATCGGCCAGCGGAACCGGACATGGCTCCCCCGCAACCGCAGCTACTTGGATCGACTGACAAGATTCGACATTCAGATTGGCGAGAATAGAAGGAGTCGCTATCACCGCATCCGCCTGACTCACCGTTGCTTCAATCTCTTTCCCACGTATCAATAGCGTTGCACCATGACACAGAGTCACAAAAATCTCCCAAGCGCACATATCAAAGGCAATGCTTAAGATTTGCCCAACCTTCATATCAGGCTTTATCCCCAGATTTCCCGGTGCTGTCATCACAATATTAGCGACGTTTTGGTGAGTGACTTGAACGCCATTGGGGGTTCCTGTCGTGCCCGATGTGAATAAAATAAAGCATCGGGAGTCTGGTGGGATAGAGGCAAAAATAGGAGTGCTAACTGGGTTCAACTGTTCAAGTAAGGTGTCTAAATAAAACACGTTCTGATGCTCAAGATCTCCAATATCCTCTGCATGATGAGAAAGACTTAATACAACCTTGATTTCGGCTGTATCACATACATGACGCAAAACCCGCTTTGGGGCAACTCCTGCATGTTGAGGAACATAGCACGCCCCCAATTTAAGTATGGCGAGTATGCCAATTAACATTGGAATCGATCGGGTAAGAAAAAGACCCACCGCATCGCTAGGCGACACGCCTTGCGATTGTAAAAATATCGCCAATCTATCGGCTTTATTGTTCAGTGAATGATAACTAATACTTTGCCCTTCATGAATCGCAGCAATCGCTTCAGGACGTAAGCTCGCTTGCGCTTCTATGGCATTATGAAGGCAAAAATAATCAGGATTGGCATAGTCACCTTGGCCAAATTTCTCAAAAATAATTTGGTCACTCATTGAGAGCTCAGAGAAAGCTTCGCGGTGAAAATGAAAGCGGCGCTTTACGTCATTAAGGCTGTTATCGTTGTGATGCAGATGCTCAGTCTGTAATTTGGGGAGTTTCATGAATTGTCTCCTTGTTATTCGTTTTTTAAAACTTAACAGGAGAAGTTCACAAAATTCTCACAAGCGAATACTGAGTTTTTCACAAGTTTCTCGCCACACTCGGTGAAAAACATTTAAACGGGAGTGGCCAATGCAGATGACTTTATTGAAGGAAAAAAGTGCCGCGTTTTAGAAACGCGACAGCATACATTGAGGAGGTTCTTTTGATTATCTTGGTGATATCTACCCAAGTAACTTCAAGATGCTAGGTTCAGCGAGGAAAGTGCTCTAATCCTTTAGCTTAGTCGCAACCTTTAACTGACTGTGCAATGTTTTGTGAATAGGACATTTTTCAGAAATGATGAGTAAACTTTGTTTCTGCTCTTCTGTAAGTGGTCCCACCAACTCAATCTCTCGACTTAAAGTATCAATCTGTGAGTTTTCACCCTCGCAATTTTCACAATCTTTAACGTAGGTGCGCGCATGCGATAAGTCTATTTTGATGTCTTGCAACGGCCATTTTTTTCGGTCAGCATACATGCGCATTGTCATTGAAGTGCAAGCTCCAAGTGCAGCAAGCAAATGCTCATAGGGATCAGGGCCTAAATTTTTTCCTCCAACTTTTAGTGGCTCATCCGCAAGCCAAACATGCGCATCACTGCTTATGGTTTGGGTAAATTTATGATCTTTTTCCTCAACTCTGACCCGCCCTTCTTTCACAACTTGCCTTTTTTTGCGGGACATTTGAAAGGTTGAGATAGCGTCCACTCCAACTGGCTATCACGTTGGCGATGTAATCAGCGTCATCTTTATTGGTCAGCAAGTGGTCGGCGTTGTCCAAACTGACAAAGCTTTTGGGATGTTTTGCTTGAGTATAGATTTTCTCAGCCTGCTCAATCGACACTGAAGCATCCGTGGGCGAATGCATGATGAGCAATGCTTTTTTATCAAGAGAAAACGCCTGCTCAGCATGGTGGTCGAGATCCTGCAAAAATTGCTTTTTAATCGTGAATTGCCTTGGTCCAAGATCCACGGTCGCCAACCCCTGAGAGTTGATCTCACTGATTGCATTGGAAAAGTTATGTACCACATGACTGGCATTGGCAGGAGCTGCGATCGTCACAACCGCCTTACAATCAGAAGCCTGATTAGCTACGGCAAGGACGGCTGAGCCACCCAAACTATGACCAATCAGTAACTGGGGCGCTTCATATTGTGATGCCAAAAAGTCCACTGCCGCCTTAATATCATCAAGATTAGAGGAAAAATTGGTATTGGCAAAATCACCATCACTATTGCCCAAACCCGTAAAATCAAAACGTAGCACCGCAATCCCTTTTTGTACCAAAGCACGCGCTATTCTTGATGCTGAAGCGATGTCTTTACCACAGGTAAAACAGTGAACGAACAGTGCATAAGCGCTAGCCTCACCCTCGGGGCGTTCTAGCAAGCCGGCCAGCATGGTACCCTGACTAGAAAACTCAACTTTCTCTTTCATCACAACGGCCTCATATTATTCCATTTAGGGGTAGCGACGAGATATCGCCAAGAGAGTCTCCATAAGAAAGGAGTTCTCGTTCAACGATCCATCACATTCAGCGTAGCAAAGATGATGAACTTCATGTTTATTCGGTTTTGCTCTTATAAGTTACTTGAGAATACGATCAACTAAAGTGAGCCTGTATCTTCAATGTTTTTCTTACCATCTTGTGCTTGATGTTAAAGGGAGACGGGATAATATGGTGTGATGGAATAGCGTGCCGCCATTGGTGAGCGTTTTCATTTTATGGGCCCCAATACATAGAGAGAAAAAAGTGAACAACTTAAGTGACCCATTAACTGTCGTCATTATTGAAGATGAACAAGCAATTGCAGATACCCTAGTCCACGTATTGGAGATGGATGGTTACCAAGCGGTATGGTTTGCAACCGCCGGTGACGGTTTAGCCTTTTTACAACAAAATTCTGCAGCTCTACTGGTATTAGATGTGGGCCTCCCTGATGGAAATGGGTTTGAAGTTTGTAAAACCATTCGTGAGTTTTCAGACATTCCGATCATTTTTCTTACCGCTAGAAATGATGAAATTGACCGTGTCATCGGTTTGGAGATTGGTGCGGATGATTATGTGACTAAACCTTTCAGTCCCCGAGAGATGCTGGCACGAATTAAACTACGTATCAAAAACAAAGTGCCCGCACACAAGGGAAAAAAAGAAATAACTCCTCACTCGCCGGAACCACAAGATTTGGTCGCACAGAACTATGACTATAAAGTCAATGGGCAGTTGCTGGGACTGACCGCGGCTGAATTTAAAATCTTAAATAAGTTGATTTGTGTCTCTTCTAACGTATTGAGCCGAGAGCAATTAATGATAGCTGCCGATATGGCACCAGAGTCGGCCTATGAGCGTAATATCGATACACACATCAAAGCGATTCGACACAAACTTAAGCCCTTTGACTTATCCGAACGGATTTGCACCAAACGTGGTTTTGGCTATTTCTACAGCGCGACAGGTGAATAATGTATCCATGGCCAAAAATCCCTCTTGGGGTCAGATTGTTTGTGATCTATTTCATTATCGTAGGCGTGACCGCTTATATGGTCAGTACAAGTGTGGTTCAGGAACTCAAGCCGACGGTGCGAAAAACGACAGAAGAAACCTTGGTGGATATGGCAAACTTACTGGCGGTCATTGCCGAAGAAGACGTGGCTAACGACCAGTTATCACAAAGTCGTTTTGCCAAGCTGCTAGCAGCTTACGGTCAACGCGATCCAAACGCTCGTATTTGGGAAATCGGCAAAAAAGCCATCAATCATCGCATTTACATAACCAATAAACAGGGCATTGTCATTGCTGACTCGTGGCAACAAGATGTCGGTAAAGATTATTCACAATGGAACGATGTTTACCTAACGCTGCGCGGCCAATATGGAGCTCGTAGCACCAAAGAAGATCCAGACGATCCACTCTCATCAGTAATGCACGTCGCCGCACCGATTTATCATAATGGTGTCATTATTGGTAGTGTAACTGTAGCCAAATCCAATCGCTCAACACAACCATTTATCGACCTATCAAAACGGAATGTCCTTTTTTGGATGGTTTTAATGAGCGGACTGGTATTACTCACAGGGGCACTATTTGCTTGGCGAATTCACTCGGCACTCAACAAATTAGAACATTACGCTATTAAAATTGGTCAAGGAGAAAATGTTTCCAAGCCCACGTTTCGTATTTTTTATGAATACGCAACACTCAGCGATGCCCTTGAAAAAATGCGCAGCCAACTTGATGGTAAACACTATGTGGAAGAGTATGTCCAAACACTGACGCATGAGCTAAAAAGCCCTTTATCGGCAATAAAAGGCGCAAGCGAAATAATACAAATGCCTCTTACTAGTGACAAAATCTCTCATTTCGCAGGGAATATTGAACGAGAGTGCGACCGTATGCAGGCATTAATTGATAAGCTGCTCGATCTTACTCGACTCGAAAAGCGTCCTGATCTAGAAAACCTTGAGTCTATTACACTAAAACCTATGATCACAGATATTGTTCACTCAGCAAATGCACGCTTATTCAATCAGTCGATCACGGCCAATATTTGTATTAATGAAAAACTAGAGGTGTTGGGTGATGCGTTTCTGGTTAAGCAAGCAGCCTTTAACCTCATGGATAACGCTCTAGATTTTGTCCATTCTAATGGAACCATTGATTGGCGCGCCGAAATCGAACAAGAACATATTCGCTTATCGATCTTCAACACTGGGCCGAATATTCCTGACTATGCCATGCCCCGTTTAACTGAACGCTTTTATTCGCTCGCACGTGAAAATGGCTCAAAGAGTACAGGATTGGGACTGAACTTTGTTGAGCAAATCGTGAAACTGCACAAAGGCTTTCTGCGCATTGAGAACGTCAACTCTGGAGTAAAAGTAACCATAACATTACCAACTCCATAAAATCTCCATATTCACTTCATTCATTCTCCAAATTACGGATTTAAAGTCACTCTGTACCCAAAAACCCTGACATTCCTTGGTATATGGAGAATGACTTATGAAAAAAATCCTTAATAACCCGCTTAGCATGAAGTTCGGCTTCATGCTGTTTTTATTTCTATTGTTGCAAATTCCTATTTCAATGATCTCAGGACTCATATCTGAGCGCTCACATCGTCAAGAAGAAGTCATCCAAGATATCGCGAGAAGCAGCAGTGGAGAGCAGCAAATTATCGGGCCTTTAATCATGGTGAACTATCAAGAAACCAGTTTTGACAACGATAAGAAACAAGTCAAACAGCGCCGAAAATTTCTTTTGCCTGATAGTTTTAATATGAGCGCCAACTTAGACAGTTTTGAGAAGTACCGTGGTATTTACCGTGCAAGGTTATACAAAGCGCAAGTGGCACTAAAAGGCGAGTTCAAACTTGATGACCTCGCAGAATTAAATGATCTTGATATCAATCGCATCAGCCTCGTCGTCGGTATTGAAGACAGTCGAGGCTTAATGAGATTTGACGAAATGAAACTCGGTAGCTCCAATATCGAGATTAAGCCGGGGACTGGACTTGACCAAATACCGCAGGGGTTCCATGGTGAACTTAATCTTGAGCATATCAAAACGCAGCAGCCACTAACTTTTGATATTCATTTTTTATTACAAGGTATGGGGCAACTTAAAGTAACTCCCATAGGTAATCAGACCAGAGTTGAATTATCGTCAAATTGGGCACACCCAAGCTTCATTGGAGATTTCTTACCCATCTCATCTGATGTCTCTGAAGATGGCTTTCAGGCACAATGGGCTAGCAACAACTTCTCCACCAATATATCCCAGCGAATTCAACGTTGTTTGTTTTCGGACAGTGCTTGCCATGAAATTGAACAGCGACAAATGGGAGTAGAGCTTATAGACCCCGTTAACCACTACTTAAAATCTCACAGGGCCGTCAATTACTCCTCATTGGTGCTCCTACTTGTTTTTGTCAGTTTCTTTCTTTTAGAGATCTTTCAAGCTCGTCCATTTCATCCAATACAATACGGTTTTATCAGCTTGGCTTTAGCGGTTTTTTACCTCCTCTTGATTTCAATGAGTGAACACTTGGGCTTCAACTTAGCCTACCTATTGTCAACACTTGCCTCAACCAGTCTTTTAGCAATATATGTACACGGCATACTTAACAGCGTTAAACAGGCAGCTTTATTTAGCACTGGTTTGCTGGCTCTTTATGGTTTGTTGTTTGGTTTACTCTTGGCAGAGAGCTACGCCTTAGTCATGGGAGCCCTACTTTGTTTTATGATTTTGGGTTTCACCATGATCATCACTCGCAATATCGATTGGTACACACGTAATGTGGTGACAGAGGAGAAAACATCAAATGCAGAAACTTGAAAATCAAACTCAATACAAACGATATCTGCGTAAAAAACTCAGAGTGAGCTTGTTAAAAAAAGTGTATTTTTGGTCGCTTACAAAAACAGAGGCTACACCTAAGTAATTGCCAGACGTTGAGACAAAAATAACTTTATCCTCAGGTATAGCAATGGTTAAAGAGCTTTTCGACATCGAAAGTTGCTAGCCATAGCGACAAATAAACTTGTCATTCAAAGCAAATGAGACTCTCAGTACATAATAAACTGAGAGTCTCAAATTTTTTAGTCCTTTGCTTCATTATTACAAGCTCCCTCCTATAATGACAATCCTCACCATAAACAATGGCAAGAAATTCGTATACGATAGATCACCAAGACCTTATTTTAGTATTTACCAAAGTGGCTTAACAAGCTCGGTTACTCAAAAGGTCTTGGCAACCTTATGTTTAATTAAAAAGCGTGTTGCATCATCGCTAGTTTGACCCCAAAACCTATAAATAGACAACCGGCACATCTATTCAAGGTAATTGTCATAAGCTCACTGCATTTTATTTTGACACTCAATGACGATGACGACCAAGCTAGTATGTGACTCCACAACAAACTGTTAATATTAAATACCAAACCCAGAAAGAGGAATGCTAACGCTTTATTAGGAGCATCATTATCAATAAACTGTGGCATAAAGGCTAAAAAAAATAGAGCAACTTTAGGGTTTAATATATTAGTGACAAACCCCTGATAAAATATTTTTGATAGAGAGATCTTTCGATGACTAGAATGATATAAATTTTCACTATCACCATTTTTTATTAAAGTAGAGAAACCCAAATAAACAAGATAAGCACAACCAAACATCTTTAATATCGTTAAAGCTATTGTAGATGTTGTTAATATTGCGGATAGACCTAAAGCAGCGATAAAACTATGAACCAATACTCCAGATGCAGTACCAAAAGCCGCTGAAGATCCAGCTTTAAAACCCTGACTTGCACTTCTACTGACAATGTATAAAGAATCAGGGCCCGGCATTATATTGAGCACAACCCCTGAGATAATAAATAACCAAATATCATTCACTCCAAGCATTGATAATTACCTCCATTTAAAAAATCGATACTAAAAAAACAAAACTATAAATATAGAAACAACAAACAACAAACAACAGATATAAAAAAGTATGACTAAAATAAAAAACCAACCGCCTTGCTTTATATTCCTGTTTAACTACAAACAAAACACCTTATAAGGTTTATGGTAAACTAATTTAAGCTCAGGAATTTATTATACTTATTTTTTAAAATTAAACGAGATAAAAAATAGAGCGACAATTCTAAAACATTAAATGAAATTTAATATTTAATGAAACAAAAGATCTAAATAACTCCACTTAAAAGTATAAAGGTTAATATAATAATAAAATTCGATAATTTTTTTAATTTATTATTTATATGAAATAATATTATTGATATGTGATTATTTAAATTAAAGTGATATAATGTGTAAAATTCATTCAACTTAAGAATATGATTAAGATAAGAAAGTACAAAGAATCGGATTCTACTATCCTATGGAATATATTTTTCTATGCTGTTCGTAACGTCAATATTCGTGATTATTCACAAAAACAGGTAGAAGCCTGGGCACCTAATAACTTTGATCCCTCAGTTTGGGATAAAAAAATGGCCCAATTGTCCCCCTTTGTTGCAGAAATGAATGGTGTTGTCGTTGGCTATGCAGATATTCAAGAGAACGGACTGATTGATCATTTCTTTTGCCATCATGAATACCAAGGGCGAGGTGTTGGTTCTACGCTAATGAGACATATATTAAATATCGGCGAGCAACGAAGTATACAGTGCTTCTATTCAGAGGTTAGCATCACTGCTCGGCCATTCTTTGAATACTTTCGTTTTCAAGTTATTAAGGCTCAAGAAATCGAAGTTCGTGGCCAAAAGCTGAATAATTTTCTTATGGAGAGGCAGTCAACGGCTAAGTAAAAAGACACACATGGAGGATGTGTGTCCTTTACCATTGATTTTAGGGTTTATTTTGCAGGAGCAAACTCTTCCGAGGCTTCACGATGAGCAGTATAAATCGCTTCACCATCACTTTCTGCATCAAAAATAACCGTCACATCTGGCGAGAAAAGAATCACATCACCTGTCTCTGCAACGTATTTATTACCTTGAGTATCACGCATTACGATCTTACCTTTTGTAACGACTTTATACTCAACTGAATCATACACATACTCAAACTCGACGCCCGGAGACATGGTAAAGTGACCTATCGTCAAGGCTGATTGATTATTGGTGACAGCAACTTCTGCCATATCACTTTTTAGATTTTCGACATTGAGCAGCTTGCTTAAATCATTCAATTTAAAAGAGCCGGATTTGATTAAAGTAATACCTGGTTTATCAGTCAGTGTTGTCATTTTTTTGTCCTTATTATAATTGCACATTGAATGCGTTGCTCATAGAGCACGTTGTCAGACAATCTATCCAGTCTCGGTAGAATATCCCAAACTCTGTGAGCGTTGAGCTTAATATCAAGGTATTGTTTAACGACCAGTTTTTGGTCCTAGCTCCTTGATAAACTCATCATAACCTCAGCAAAAAACGAAACAATACCGCATGGTTGTAATTCATTATTACTAATATGTAATAATTATAATTAAATATCATACCCAGTCTATTATTTTTAAATATTTTATTTATAGTATTTAAGTAATTTATACCCAAGTGACTTCAAAATGCAGGATTCAGAGCGAGGCCACCGTGTTGAATTCAAGGAAAATAACGCAGCGTAATAGTGAACTCTTACCAAGTTGTTTGACGATGAAATCGGCACTGTGGCACGCTCCCAAAGGGCGAGTTGTCTTGCTTTACATGCCTCGTTACCGATTTTCAATTTAGATGACTAGATTTTCAAATCGTTGCCTTGCCTGTAAAGCAAGCCATTCTCGCTGAACCTAACATCTTGAGGTTACTTGGGTATAATATTAAATGGAGAATATGATGAGTGAAATTACTAGTATTGAACAACTTGAAACTATTTTTTCACAACCAAGTGTGCGCGCGAAAAATAAAGTCATGCCACAAATAGATTGTCACGCCCAAACACTCATAGAAAATAGTAGCTTTGCCATTCTTAGCACTTGTGATCACCTAGGATTTACAGATTTATCTCCCAAGGGAGGAACACCAGGATTCATAAAAACTATCAATAGTTCAACACTATTAATACCAGAAAGCTCTGGAAATAATCGGGTAGATAGCTTGAGAAATATAATTAATAACCCCAAAGTTGGACTGATATTTATGGTGAATGGTATTGATGAAGTGTTACGTGTAAAAGGAGTGGCTAGTATTCACTCTTGCCCAGAGCTACTGTCATTATGTCCTGATGGAAATAAACCACCCAAAATTGTCATTAAGATTGAAATAAAAAGCCTTTATTTTCACTGTGGAAAAGCAGTAATGAGAGCTAAACTTTGGTCTGATAAATACAAAGCAGAACGATCTATTCTCCCATCACTCGCACAAATACTAAAGCAGCAACAAAACCTCAAAGAAGAAGCTCTTAATCAAGATGAAATGATTAAATACTATAAATCAACACTTTAGTTATTGATATTATTGCACTCAAGTGACCCCAAGATACTAAGCTTAGCGAGAATGGCTTGCTTTATAAGCAAGACAACTCGCTCAATGGAGACGTGCCACAGCGTTCGATTTCATCGTCAAAAAAATCAGTAAGAGTACGCTATTACGCTGCGTTATTTTCCTTTAATTCAACACTGTGGTATCGCTCCGAATCTTTCATTTTGAAGTCACTTAGGTATATATATTTCAAATTTCAACACTGATTAATTACCAAACAAAAATAGTTCAAAAAAAGATCTATAAAATATATCTTTATCATAAAAATGACCTATAAATATTAGCTCGTAGACATGAATTACAATTGATTCATGATCTCTATTGATGACACACAAGTGATGGGATAGCCTTATGTTTCAGAAAGTTAATATTAATTTCACTTTAAGTCTAAATGTAAATAAATTAGTTGGGCTTTTGTGTAAATAAAATAAGGATCTTTATGTTTAAAAGCGCTCTTTATGCGGCTTCATTATCCCTTGCTGCCATTGCTTTTTCTTCATCTCAGGCCAATGGATTATTTGAAGATTTAGAATATCCAGACAATAGAAATAGATTAGAGCGAGCTGAAGAATTGAGTTTTGATATAAAATCACTCACTTCACAACTTGCAAATGATAAAGTGCAAATCGAACGTAAATTACAAACCGCAAATAGTGTGGTTATTCACGCATACAGTTCATGCGCTCAAGACCCGCATATCGATCTAAGTCAACTTTATATCGGTCATGACTGGACCACAGAAGTCATCGATGCTCTTGAACCACTCGTTATCTTCCCACTAGCAACAATTGCAATCAATAAGGCCTCGATTTCATACCTTATTTCTGAGGGAAGAATTGGTGAAGCTGCGTTTGCACGTTTAGCCGGTTTACCACCTTGGTTTCGAGTTGGTCAGGTAGCAGGCGGAATTGCGACTGTTATTGGCGGAATGGCAATCACCGATGCAGTAACGGGTGCAATACACCGCGACAAATTGAGACACATAATCCATGAGCAAATCCAACCAAGAATAGAACTTAAGAGAGCAGCGATGATAAATGCCGCAATTTTAGAGTCCCTCGATGCCATAATTATTTCATTTAATGCTCTAACCGCAAGCAATGCACTCAATAAACAGCAACTCGACACCGCTGTGAGCAGTATTGTAGAAGCCCAAAGACAAAGAATCGATACAATCGTTGCCTTCGACGATAAGAGGGTTAAGCAAATTTTGCATCAAATTGATGTGTCCAAACACTCATGGACTAATGAGGATTATTACTTTGAAAATGAGGATGAAAATGAAATAAACATATAACAAAAAACAACAGGCATATACCGATACACTCTCTCGTAATCACTGTAATCATCATTGGTATATGCCCCTCGTTATGATGCAAGGTAACGATTTGAACATCTGGTCACTTAAACTGAACATTGGTAACGACGAATACATAGTAAGACAACTCGCTCTATAGAGACGTGCCACAGCGTCGATTTCATCGTCAAAAACTCAGTAAGAGTCCTCTATTACACTGCGTTATTTTCCTTTAACTCAACGCTGTGACATCGCTCAGAGTTCTTCATTTAAAGTCACTTGGGTATGTAGCCGAATATCTCAAAAAGAATCTTGCTGATTAAACTGGTCGAACAATTGACTCACTGAACATTTTGCATGCATAAAGGCGGTGTCTTGCTCCTGCTCATTTTTTGCTTTGGATAAATCAGACTCAAGTTTCTGGCCTATTTTGGATAGAGAGTTTCTCACTACTTTTTTATGATCCCCAAATGGATCGATTAACTTATGTATTGGGTAGTGCTTCTGAGCAATCTCTAAGTCATCGAAAAAATAACTACCTAAGGCCACGATATAGTTTCTAGCAAAAGTCTCGAAAAATGACTCTCCCTCTCTATCAAATAAATAGTGGATGTCATTATATTGGTATGAATCAAAGTCTGAATCATACTTTACGCGCCCGAAGTCGATTACCTTTAGAAACAATTCATCTGTCTTGTTGATCTTATGGACAATAAGGTTTCCCATGTGCAGATCACGATGTGCTAGTTCACCCTGATACATAACTTTTGCAGCCTCAATAAGTTGCAAGGCTATATTTAACGCATCATCCGATTCTCGATCTAAAAAGTAAACAATGTCCAGTAGTTCCTCGCTAGAGACCGCATCTTTTTCAAAAATATCAAATTCTGCATAAGTATATTTCTTGTCTACACGTTTTGGAGCATCAATTTTTCGCTGATAGGATGTAAAAAATATCAGTTCAGGTTTACCTTCAGAATAAGCGGCTAATGCGGTCTCGCGCTCAAAATCTTCGCGACCGATTTTTGTGTCTGCTCTTAGGGTACCTGTGGTCCTATCTACTTTTTTATTTACACCTCCAGACTTGAATGCGGCGTCAGTAAGAGTCGCATCTCTCTCTTTGGAATCAATATGAACGACAAGCTCATCAAGATTATCAGAATAGGTCACACTATGAATCCAACCCGTTCTATCTCGACACAAAGAGAAGTCATCATCTGTCACTTGTGATGATATTCGAATGGCATCTTGGTCCATTACCAATGAAGCAATCTTGAAAATATCTTCTGACTCCATCTCATCTTGCCATTTTGAAACTTCACCTAATTCCTGTTTTGAACTATTTTCGTATATCGGTATGGCATTCGACCCCGTATTGACCGACGGAGAAATAGCATTAGCTATTGTAAATAACGCGATAGCATTCATTATCATATCCCTCTGTTTAAAAAATATATCGAAAATTGGATTCAATAACTAATTTATAAATCAACACCAATAGAAATTATAAATATCAATAATAGAATTATCATAATGAATATAAAAAAAATACCCCTCTGACAATTTATTCTTTTTCCCAGATGTTTTTTTACTTTTCCATCAAATAAAATGCGTATCAATTTTAATTTTTTATTGATACTAATCATTAATTTAAGTAAAAAGTCCATTTTTAATCTCGCCCAATACTGATACGGAATCACAAAAAAACACAATTGACATTTTTATACATTAAATGGACATTACCCTACAGGATAATTTTGTACAGTGTTCATAAGTTATTTATGAGGGAATAAAAATGAAAAAAATACTGTTCACACTAGCTGCACTGAGTACAACTGGTTCAGCATTTGCTGGTGACACTTATATCCGTAATGGTCACGTTTATAACAATGAAGGTGGCTGGATGGTTGAAGCTGGTGTTGTTCATGGCAGCGACCTTTTTAAAGATCAAAAGCACAATACGGCTCCATTACTCAACGGTGGGTACCACGGTGATGACTTCAATGCCGACCTGTCTGGTATTAACTATCGCTTTTTAGGTAATACTAATGATGTATTTAACATGAGCACATATTTAACGGGTAGTGGTGTTGCTCGTGATGGTGATACTGCAGGAATCTTAAAAGGTACAGATAAACGTCGTTTTTCAGTTGATATGGGTTTGAATGCAGACTTTACCATCAATAAAAATAACGTAATTTCAACCTATGTTCAGCACGATATTTCTGGGCAATATGATGGACTGCAAGCTGGCGCAACTTACTTTCACATCATGAATATTGGCAATGTCGACCTCGTTCCTTTTGCTAACGTATCTTACCAGAGCGAGGAGTACGTCAATCATTACTTTGGCGTTAACCAAAAAGAAGCAACGGCTCAACGTAAAGCGTATAAAGCAGACTCATCGGTAAACTACGGTCTAGGTTACAAACTAATAATGCCAATCAACGATAACTGGCAAGTTAGTCAAGTCACTCAGTACACTCGTCTTGGCAACGATATTAGCGACTCTTCGATCGTTGATAGTGCAAACCAATGGCTAGTTGGTGCAACGGTCGCTTACAGCTTTTAAGTAATAGCAACATCGTGAGCCACACACTAACGTTGATGTGTGGCTTTCTGATTAAATTTTCCAATAAACCACTTCGCCTCCATATCCTACCTTTTCTCTAAGACACTAATCTCTCGGAATATACTATTAGGGTCTTTAAAACCAAGCTTATTCAAAAAGGCGGCAACATCGTAACCCGTGATACCTCATTGTTCGGTATTAGTGAGTATTAACAAATGTCACTTTTGGCTTGTAATATGTCATTTTTGCCACCCGCCTCGATGTGTTTTCTCCAGCATAATCAGTCTCAACAACAAACAACAAACAACAAACAGAGGATTCTGATTATGTCTAAAACTGCACTTTTACTAATTGATTTTCAAAATGACTACTACCCAACTTACTCAGGTGCTAAGTGGGCGCTATCCGGAACAGAAGCTGCCGCTGCGAATGCGCAAAAACTGTTAAGTACGTTCAGAAAGCAAGGGCTTCCCGTCATTCATGTTAGGCATGAGTTTCCAACTGAGCAGGCTCCCTTTTTCTTGCCAAATTCGCAAGGAGCACAAATACACGATAGCGTTGCTCCAATTGATGGCGAACCTGTCATTTTGAAACACGAAATTAATAGCTTCCGTGATACAGAACTAAAAGCAACACTTGAAAAACTCAATGTAACCAAACTTGTTGTGGTTGGAGCAATGAGCCACATGTGTATTGATGCCGTCACTCGCGCTGCTGTTGATTTTGGCTATCCTGTCCAGTTGGCTCATGATGCATGTGCCACATTGGATTTAGAATTCAATGGAACCAAAGTCCCCGCAGAGCAAGTTCATGCAGCCTTTATGGCGGCTTTAGGGTTTGCTTATGCAGAGGTAGAAAGCACTGACAACTTACTGACTCAATTTCAATAATGTTGCTAAGTATCTATGGCTTTGATAAGTTTATTTGAATTCAAAACCAAACCTGGTGAAGCACAAAATTTTGTTTTGTTTCTGAAGCGTATTTTACCAGAGACCAGAGAGTTCACTGGGAATTTGGGAGTAACGGCGGCAACACTCGGAGAAAAACAATTTATGGTAAGTGTCGAGTGGTCAGAACTAGGCGCACTTGAACGCTACTTGAATTGGCGCGAAGAAAGAGGAGACTTTTCTCAACTACTCACGTTTCTCGAGCATGAGCCAAAGATTACTACTTACCAAAAACTGGACAATATTTGACTAACGTCGAATGAAAGCAAAAGGCCACAGCATATGTGGCCTTTTTTCTCATTAGCTAGGCTAATTGCAGGTCATGCTGCCGGCGATATAAGACCATATCCTCTATCGTAAGGACCGGCATATTATGCTGCTTACCAAACGCAATAATTTCTTGTGTTTTTGCCATGGTACCATCTGGGTTTGTCACCTCACACAGGACACCAGCAGGCTGAAGGCCTGCCATCTGCATTAGATCCACGGTACCTTCTGTGTGACCTCGACGTATCATTACCCCACCAGTACGAGCTCGCAATGGGAAAATATGTCCCGGACGAGCTAGGTCACTTGGCCGAGCGTCTGAATTGGCTGCCGTTTTTATCGTCGTGACGCGATCAGCTGCGGAAACGCCCGTCGTAACACCATATTTTGCCTCGATCGAGACAGTGAATGCGGTTTGATTTGCGCTATTGTTATTTGCCACCATAGGAGGCAACTCTAGTTTATCCGCTTGATCTTCTGTCAAACACAAACACACGATACCGCTACACTCACGGATCATCAATGCCATTTGCTCATTAGTTAAATGCTCAACAGAATAGATAATATCACCTTCATTTTCGCGATCTTCATCATCAAGCAATAGTACACCTCGACCTTGTCTAAGTGCAGTCAATGCGTTTTCAACGCGAGAAGTAGGGTCGCCAAATTGGCTAAGAAGTGATAACTGATTCATGGTTACTCCTAATTATTACCAGAATCAGGGCGATGCGAGAGACTCTACGCTAACCTATTACCTTACAAGAAGTTCTCGTGAAGTATCAGGTCAAACGCTAGAACCTAAAACCAACACACACAGGCCTCTCACTATGTTAGTAAAAAGCGTAATGTGCACTGTTATTCTCTTTCATCCGGACTATGACCGTCGGCTCTGGCTTTTCACCAGATCTGCTGACCTCGAAATCTCGAGCGCTCGCGGGCTCACTTGAAAGTATACCGCCGGTGGGGAATTTCACCCCGCCCTGAGAACAATTTGATCGGCCTTTCAGGCCGTAAACAATCTTTTTCGCTGCCTGTTGATCGGCTGCGCCAAGATACTACTGTTATACCCAAGCAACTTCAAGGTAGATTAAATACTTAGGCTTTGAGTCCCAGTCTTCAAAAACAAACACCAAACACCAAACACCAAACAACAAAATCTATCTGGCTCACAAACAAATTCTCACTCGTCGACCCAGTTTTATCACTCTACACTATTGAAAAAATTGGGAGTAATAATGATGACAAAAACAAACGATAAGAAAACAGCTCAACAATCCTATATTGAATGGAATGTCGATTTTTCTGAACCGGTCACAATAAAAGGAGGATCACTGCCCTACTCTGATACTCCAATGGTTGGCGTGAAGCGTATGATGTTTGAACGCCGAGGTGATGAAGTCGCTCGCAGGGCTACATCCTGTGTGCGTTATGCCCCAGGCAGTGAGTTCAAACCTCATAGTCATCCTGGAGGAGAAGAATATATTGTGCTTGATGGCACCTTTTCGGACCAACAAGGTGACTTCTCACAAGGCTGGTATGTACGTAACCCTGTTGGTTCAGTCCATGCACCTTTCACCAAAGATGGCTGCGAAATTTTCGTCAAGCTGTCTCAAGTGCCTGCTGAAGAGGAAGATTATGTCTATATAGATACTAATGCAGCCACCTGGACCGATATCGACAAAAATCACCAACAGCTTCAATTATGGTCATCTTCAGTTGAGGATACGACCTTGCACCGTTTCAAAGAAGGTTACCACTCTCAAAGTGAAGAATTCCAAGACGTTGTAGAGATTTTCGTTCTATCAGGTGAGCTTTCTATAAATGGCGAAAATTATCAACATCACTCATGGCTGCGTTTACCCGCTCAGTCATCATTAGCCATTGACGTACACAAGAACTCAGTTATCTATCGTAAAGTAGGCACTGGTGAAGTACGCCATTAATCGCCAATTTGGCGGTATTAATTAGAACAACTTATCCAAGTATTTTTCAGATAACTTGGGTATAAATAAAGCGACCCGTTAGGTCGAAAATCGAGTAAAACCTTAAGGATTTCACAATGAAAATACAGCCTTTTTTTCACAGAGAGTCAGGTTCTCTTAGCTACCTTATTTCTCATCAAAACAAAGCTGTCATTATTGATCCCGTTTTAGATTACAAAGACGGTCAAATCTCAACCAAGCATGTTGATATCATATTGTCTCAGGTACACATACAAGGCCTTGAGATCAACTATGTATTGGATACTCACATTCATGCTGACCGTCTGTCTGCCGCCCAGTATGTAAAAGATCAAACTGGAGCTAAAACTGTGATTAGTCACCGAATCAGGGAAGTCTATGACCAATGGCAGCAACCACTTGCTCTTGAAGCTCTTTCAGAGTTTGATCTGTTTGTTGATTCAACCAGCCAACTGCCTTTAGGCGATAAAACAATTTCAGTCATAGAGACCCCTGGACATACTCCCGCGTGCTTGACCTATCACATTGATGGACATATTTTTGTCGGTGACACACTATTTAGACCAGAGAAAGGGACAGCGCGAGCTGATTTTCCTGGAGGAAGTGCAGAAACGCTCTACCACTCAATCCAAAGCCTCTACAACCTCGATGACAAGACGCAACTCCACTTGGGTCACGATTACCCTCCCGCTGATGAGCCAGCTATGGTTGATATGCCGTTGTCAGTACAAAAAGAATTGAACGCAATGATAAGACCCACGACATCACTTCAAGAGTATGTCGATATCCGTTTATCGAGAGATAAGACCCTCAACAATCCAAAATTGCTCGATGTTGCTGTCGCGTTTAATCTAACTTTTGCTTTGCCTGTTCATCAGGGGTAAACACTCAAAGTCTCGCTCAGTTAAACCGTTTAGCTTGAGCGAGAATCCAATGTCTAAAATGGTGCGTTTTCATTTGGCTGTCTTGATTTTCGGGCCAGACTAAAAAGTAGGAGAATTGTGAACTCACCTTGCTTTTATCCAAATCAAATGGGCAGACCAGCTCACCAGCAGCCAACTCTTTTTCAACAAGACGGCTACGTGCCAAGGCAAGTCCATTTCCCCCGCGAGCAAGCTCAATAACACTTGAAAAATCATTCACACTCATCGCGGCACTTTTGTCCAGAAAACTAAGATTCAATGCCTTTGCCCACACTTGCCATGATGGATATCCAAGGCTTTTCGGCGCAGAACGATCATAAATCAAGGGTATGGATGAGAAGTCATTCAAATCCATATCTTGCAAACGGTGTTTTAGAGCAAATTCTGGTGAACAAACAGGAAAGATATCCTCGGTCATAAGAAGGCTCGCGTTTAAACCGTCCCATCGACCTTCACCATAACGAATACCAATATCAATCCCCTGCTCAAGATAATCGACAAGCGCTAAATCTGTTTCTATCTGAATATCGCTGGCACTTTCACAAGTTTGATACTCCTGAACCAAAGGAACTAACCATTTTGCAGTGATTGATGGACTCGCAGAAACCGTAATTTGAGTTTCATTTGTCTCGGCACGTAGCTGATTTATGCTTTGTAAAATCAGTGCCAAGCCTCTTTGGATATCTGGATAAACTTGCTGTGCTTGCTCGGTCATAGTAAGACGCGCGGAACCGGTCAGAGAGCGATCAAATAAGGAGACTCCTAACCATTCCTCAAGTTGCCTCACCTGTTGTCCAACTGCTGCGGGTGTCACATTAAGCTCCTGAGCTGCTGCAGCGAAACTTTTGTGTCTTGCCGTTGCTTCAAAAGCGCGGATACCATTTAAATGAGCGACTTTTTTTGTCTGATTGTTTTTTTGAACCATATCGATTAAACACGCTTTATGTCATTGAGTTCTGCATCTAGATACTAACGCGAGATTTAAAGCCTTTAAACCTATGCTTTCCGCTCAATGTACTAAAATGACAGAAGTGTTATTTACACCGAGGGAGCCAAAATGAAAAAAGCCATATGCATCTTATTGATCATTTCGTGGTTAGCCAAGGCAGATAACCTTCCCTCTGGTGGCAATATTGTAAGTGGCTCTGCCGAGATTACAACATCTGGCAACACCATGAATATAACGCAAAGTAGTGACAAAGTAGTGGCACATTGGCAAGATTTCTCCATTGGCCACGGTAATGAAGTCAATTTTATTCAACCATCACAATCATCGGTCGCACTCAACAAAGTGCTGGGTAGCAATGTCTCGTTAATTCAGGGAGCGTTGAACGCCAACGGTCAAGTCTTTCTTATCAACCCAAACGGTATTACCTTTTCCTCGCAAGCTCAAGTTAATGTAGGGGGACTTGTTGCTTCGACTCAAAACATCAGCACGGAAGACTTCCTAGCTAGTCAATATAATTTTGATGGACACAGTTCTAGCGCAATAATAAACCAAGGAAATATTACTGCTTCAGATACCGGAACAATAGCCTTAATCGCGGCTAAAGTCATTAATAACGGTACTATCGAGGCCCACCGAGGCAACGTTATTTTTGGCTCAGGCAATAAGCTAACACTCGATCTTGGGGGGCCTGTAAAACTTGAAGTTCATGAAGGTACCATTGACGGTTTAATTGAACAAGGTGGCGCAGTGAGAGCCGATGGTGGCCTAATCTACCTATCTGCCAAGTCTCTTTCAGAACTTACCAGTAGTGTCATCAACCATACCGGCATAACAGAAGCGAAAACCTTATCTACCGGGGAAAACGGACAAATTATGCTTATGGGTGATATGGATTATGGCATTACTAAAGTGTCTGGTCATATCAACGCCACAGCACCTGATAGTGGAAACGGTGGTTTCATTGAAACCAGCGCTGCACGAGTCAAGGTCACCGATGATGCAAGAGTAACCACAGTTTCCACCCATGGCGAAAGTGGCTTGTGGCTGATTGACCCTATTGACTTCACGGTTGCAGCGGTTGGCGGTGATATGACTGGTACAGCAGTCGAAACAGCTTTAGCCGGTGGAAATCATACAGTCGCAACATCAAACCTTGGCGGCGATATCTACATTAATGACGTCATTTCATGGTCAACAAATATGTTAACCTTGGAAGCCAATGACAATATTATTATTAACTCTAACCTTGTGGCAACTGGCTCAGCCAGGCTTGAGTTCAAGTATGGGCAGGATAGTTCATCCGGGGGTACAAGTACTTACACCATCGCGGATGGTGTTGATGTATTGATCCCAAATGCAGAGGCATTCACTTGGCAAAAGGGATCGGTTGGGACGGTCAATAAACTTATCTTTGGTAATCAGTATCTAAGATTTGGGGGAAACCCCAATGACTTAAACAACTTAAACTTCACAAGCATTAATTCTGATACAGGAGCACTGACCCAACCATACTTTTACGATCAAGAATATTCTCGATGGCAAAAGTTGACCTACCAAAACCAAGCTCTCGACTATGCGATTGGCACTGGCGGTAATGGGTCAAGTAGATGGAATGCAACTGGAGAGATAATCTCAACCGAATCCAAAAGCGGCAATCATCCCTTAGTAAACGCGAC
>NZ_AEIU01000107.1 GCF_000165125.1 Vibrio caribbeanicus ATCC BAA-2122
CTATTGTCGATAGGGTCACAGACTATAGAAACTTTGCAACAGGCAGCCCACTAGGCCAAGACCTACATCACTGGCCACAGTTTCAATAAAACACCCTTAATTTAAAGCCGCCTTGTGCGGCTTTTTTAGCCTTAGTGCCTTTTGTGTAAATATAAACCATTATATTTGCAGCCTATCTCAAAGCTTCGATGATTCAATCATTTACCGTCTTTTCAATACCCCTTCGTTATTTATAATTCACCGCAGCTATCAGTAGTAACTCTCTGATTTATCGGCAATATGCCCTTTCTCTGTTTCAGCATAAGGACTGTAATGAAGACCCTTCAATCTCTCGGGTGGAGCACTTTACTTCTCGCTACCTCCGCCGCCGCACAAGACACGGTGAAATGTCTTGATAAACCCATCAACACCACCTTCAACCATCAGGGTAACACCTATCTGGTTGTTGACAATGAGAGCATTAAAGACCAAGCCCAGCTCGATAAACTGGAACAAGGCCAAATCCGCTTTTGTACCTCTCATGTGACTAATATGTATGAACTCTTTAATTGGAGGGAGCACTTTAATGCCGATATCAGTGACTGGGATACCTCCAAGGTTAAAAGTATGTGGAGAATGTTTAACAATGCCAGAGCCTTTAACCAACCCATCGGTAACTGGGATACCTCCAAGGTTGAAGATATGATGAGCATGTTTTCAAGAGCCTCCAGCTTTAACCAACCTCTCGGTAACTGGGATACCTCCAAAGTAAGGGATATGGAGAGGATGTTTAACGGTGCCATCAACTTTAACCAGCCCATCGGTGACTGGGATACCTCCAGCGTAGAAGATATGTCGTTGATGTTTGAAGATGCCACCGCCTTTAACCAACCCATCGGTAACTGGAATACCTCAAAGGTTGAAGATATGAGTTTTATGTTTCAATTTGCCTCAACCTTTAACCAACCCATCGGTGACTGGGATACCTCCAACGTCGGTTCCAACACTGATGGGTGGTACCCTAAAGGAATGGCCGCCATGTTTAAAGGCGCTACCAGCTTTAACCAACCCATTGGCAACTGGGATACCTCCAAAATTGAAAATATGTGGGCGATGTTTGCAGGTGCCACCAGTTTTAACCAGCCCATCGGTAACTGGGATACCTCAAAGGTTGAAACTATGGCGTCGATGTTTGCAGACGCCACCGCCTTTAACCAACCCATCGGTAACTGGAATATCTCTGCGGTTAGGCGCATAGGAGATATGTTTTTAGGTGCCAACAGCTTTAACCAAGATGTTCGCCAGTTTGAAGGTAAGTGGCAATTACAAGGCAACACTATTACTTGTAATGATAGCCCGATTGGCGCGACCTTCAACCATCAAGGTGACACCTATCTGGTTGTTAACAATGCAAGCATTGAAGACCAAGCCCAGCTCGATAAACTGGAACAAGGCCAAATCCGCTTTTGCACCTCTCATGTGACTAATATGTATGGCCTCTTTCTGGGAAGAGAGCACTTTAATGCCGATATTAGCGATTGGGATACCTCCAAAGCAGAAAATATGAGGTCGATGTTTGCAGGTGCTGCTAGCTTTAACCAGCCTATCGGTGACTGGGATACGTCAAATGTTACCAGAATGAACGGTATGTTTAGCGGTGCCAAAGCCTTTAACCAACCTATCGGAAACTGGGATACGTCAAATGTTACCAGAATGAACAGTATGTTTAGCGGTGCCAAAGCCTTTAACCAACCTATCGGAAACTGGGATACGTCAAATGTTACCAGAATGAACAGTATGTTTAGAGGTGCCAAAGCCTTTAACCAACCTATCGGAGAATGGGGTACCTCCAAGGTTGAAAATATGAGAGCGATGTTTGAAGGCGCCAAAGCCTTTAACCAAAATATTGACAACTGGGATGTGTGGTTTGTCAAAGATATGAGGAGTATGTTTGCTAGTGCCTCGTCGTTCAATCAACCCATCACAGGTTGGGCTGCACCCATGGTGACGGATATGTCATATATGTTTTACCATGCTAAGAGCTTTAACCAAGATATCAGTACTTGGATGGTGGAAGACTTAGAGTCTGTAGAAGGTATGTTCCAAGGAGCCTCTGCTTTTGACCAGGATTTGAGCGATTTGGCTATTGTCGATAGAGTCACAAACTATAGAGACTTTGCAACAGGCAGCCCACTAGGCCAAGACCTGCATCACTGGCCACAGTTTCAATAAAACACCCTTAATTTAAAGCCGCCTTGTGCGGCTTTTTTAGCCTTAGTGCCTTTTGTGTAAATATAAACCATTATATTTGCAGTCTATCTCAAATCTTTGATGATTCAATCATTTACCGTCTTTTCAATACCCCTTCGTTATTTATAATTCACTAAAGCTATCAGTAGTAACTCTCTGATTTATCGGCAATATGCCCTTTCTCTGTTTCAGCATAAGGACTGTAATGAAGACCCTTCAATCTCTCGGGTGGAGCACTTTACTTCTCACTACCTCCGCCGCCGCACAAGACACGGTGAAATGTCTTGATAAACCCATCAACACCACCTTCAACCATCAAGGTCACACCTATCTGGTTGTTGACGATGAAAGCATTAAAAACCAAGCCCAGCTCGATAAACTGGAACAAGGTCAAATCCGCTTTTGTACCTCTCATGTGACTAATATGGATGGCCTCTTTAAAGGTCGGGAGCACTTTAATGCCGATATCAGTGACTGGGATACCTCCAAGGTAAGGTATATGAGGTGGATGTTTAACGGTGCCACCAGCTTTAACCAACCTATCGGTGACTGGGATACCTCCGAGGTATGGAATATGAAGGAGATGTTTAACGGTGCCGCCAGCTTTAACCAACCTATCGGTGACTGGGATACTGCCAAGGTATTGGATATGGCAGGAATGTTTGAAGGTGCCTACGCCTTTGACCAACCCATCGGGAACTGGAATACCTCCAAAGTATACTATATGAAGGAGATGTTTAAAGGCGCCACCAGTTTTAACCAGCCCATTGGTAACTGGAATATCTCTGCGGTTAGGTATTTGGGAGATATGTTTTTAGGTGCCACCAGCTTTAACCAAGATGTTCGCCAGTTTGAAGGTAAGTGGCAATTACAAGGCAACACTCTTACTTGTAATGACAGCCCGATTGGCGCGACCTTTACCCATCAAGGTGACACCTATCTGGTTGTTGATAGGCATAGCATAAGAAAACAAGCTAAACTCGATACACTGGAACAAGGCCAAATCCGCTTTTGCACCTCTCACGTGAGTAGTATGTATAAACTCTTTGAAGGTCGGGAGCACTTTAATGCCGATATTAGTAACTGGGATACCTCCAAGGTAAGGTCTATGGGTTGGATGTTTTCAAGTGCCACCAGTTTTAACCAGCCCATCGGCAACTGGGATACCTCCAAAGTTGAAAGTATGGAGAGGATGTTTGCAGGCGCCACCGCCTTTAGCCAACCCATCAATGATTGGAATACCACCAACGTCAGTGACATGCGTGGCATGTTTACCGGTGCTACCAGCTTTAACCAACCCATAGGTAACTGGGATACCTCCAAGGTTATAGGTATGGGGATGATGTTTTACAAAGCTACCAACTTTAACCAGCCCATCGGCGACTGGGATACCTCCAAGGTTAAAAGTATGCGGTGGATGTTTGCATATGCTCATGCCTTTAACCAGCCCATCGGTGGCTGGGATACAGCCAACGTAGAAGATATGTCGTCGATGTTTAAAGGAGCCGCCGCCTTTAACCAACCCATCGGTGACTGGGATACAGCCAACGTAGAAAATATGTGGTCGATGTTTTCACGTGCCGAAGCCTTTAACCAAAACATTGGCAACTGGGATGTGTGGCTTGTCAAAGATATGAGGAGTATGTTTTCTGGTGCCTCGTCGTTCAATCAACCCATCATAGATTGGACTGCGCCCATGGTGACGGATATGTCATATATGTTTTACGATGCGACGAGCTTTAACCAAGATATCAGTACTTGGATAGTGGAAGACCTAGAGTCTGTAGAAAGTATGTTCCATGGGGCCTCTGCTTTTGACCAGGATTTGAGCGATTTGGCTATTGTCGATAGGGTCACAAACTATAGAAACTTTGCAACAGGCAGCCCACTAGGCCAAGACCTGCATCACTGGCCACAGTTTCAATAAAACACCCTTAATTTAAAGCCGCCTTGTGCGGCTTTTTTAGCCTTAGTGCCTTTTGTGTAAATATAAACCATTATATTTGCAGCCTATCTCAAATCTTTGATGATTCAATCATTTAGCGTCTTTTCAATACCCCTTCGTTATTTATAATTCACCGCAGCTATCAGTAGTAACTCTCTGATTTATGGGCAATATGCCCTCTCTCTGTTTCAGCATAAGGACCGCAATGAAGACCCTTCAATCTCTCGGGTGGAGCACTTTACTTCTCGCTACCTCCGCCGCCGCACAAGACACGGTGAAATGTCTTGATAAACCCATCAACAGCACCTTCAACCATCAAGGTCACACCTATCTGGTTGTTGACAATGAGAGCATTAAAGACCAAGCCAAGCTCGATGAACTGGAACAAGGT
>NZ_AEIU01000106.1 GCF_000165125.1 Vibrio caribbeanicus ATCC BAA-2122
CTATTTGATAGCCTGATGGTGTTTGAAAACTACCCTGTGGATGAGGCTTTAGCGGATGAACTCGTGCAGGGCAGTTCTAATGGTTGCTCGAACAATTCCCTAAACAATGACCGCCTCCGAATTTCAGAGTTTCAAGGCGTCGAGTCTACTCATTACCCACTGGCGTTGTCGGTAATCCCGGGTGATTCTCTGAACCTAAAGCTGATGTTTAGTGAGCCGCAATTTAACGAAGATCAGGTTCGGCAACTGCTTCAACATCTAGAGGGGTTGTTGCAAGGTTTAGCTCATTCAAAAGCGGATACGCCATTGGCGTCGATCACATTACTCAGTGAAGCGGAAAAACAGCAGCAGTTAGTCGAGTGGAATGGCACCCAACAAGACTTCCCAGACGAGCTGTGCATTCATCAACTGGTTGAAGCTCAAGCTGCTCAGCACCCTGAAGCGACAGCTTTAGTCTTTAATCATGAAAGCCTGAGCTATGACGAGCTCAATCAGCGTGCCAACCAGGTAGCGCATTATTTATTAGAGCAGGGTGTACGTCCCGATACTTTAGTGGGTTTGTACGCTGACCGTGGCTTTGAGATGATGATTGGGCTTTTGGGGATATTAAAAGCCGGAGGCGCCTATGTACCTTTAGACCCAAGCTACCCAAGTGAGCGTCTTGGTCATATGATCGAAGACAGTGGTGTGGAGTTAATCATCACTCAGCAGCACCTTATCCATGATTTACCTAGAGGCGCGGCACAGGCATTTTACCGCTCCATAGCCTTGGATTGTTCAGAGGTGCAACAGCAACTGAGCAATTATGCCAAAGAGAATATTGACCCAGCGCTGATAGGTTTAACCCCTAAGCACCTGGCGTATGTGATTTACACTTCAGGGTCAACAGGTAGGCCCAAGGGGGTGGTTTTAGAACATAAAGGGCTCGTCAATCTTTCTTGTCACCAAGGTCGCAAATTTAATGTGACTGGTGAGAGTAGGGTGTTGCAATTTGCCAATATAGGCTTTGATTCAGCCACTTGGGAAGTTGTGATGGCACTGACTGTGGGGGCTCGCTTGTGTCTAATATCTGAACTTGAGACTCGAGATATTGAATTACTGTCTTCTAAGGTTCAAGAGTATCAAGTTACACACGCAACGTTAACGCCTGCGTTGTTGCCTCATATACATCTAAAGCAATGGAATAGCGTCCAACATCTATGTGTGGCTGGGGACCAATGCACATTGGAAGCAGCGAATACCTGGTCAGTAGAACGTCATTTTTATAATGCCTATGGTCCATCTGAAGCAACTGTGTGCGCAACCGACCACGAATTTAAGCAGGGTGAACAGCAATTATTGATTGGTAAACCCATTGATAACGTGGAGGTCTATGTACTCTCACCCGAGCAACAGCTTCTGCCTATTGGTGTACCAGGTGAACTCTGTATTGGCGGTGTGGGTTTAGCTCGCGGCTATCTCAATCGCCCTGAACTCACCGCTGAAAAGTTTATTACTCACCCCTTTAGCGATGATCCAGAAGCGCGCTTATATCGCTCCGGAGATTTGGTGCGCTGGTTACCCGATGGCAATCTCGCCTTTTTAGGGCGTTTGGATCATCAGGTCAAAATACGGGGATTTAGGATTGAGTTAGGAGAAATCGAGTCTCAGTTGCTGCTTGAACCGAGCGTGAAAGAGGCGGTCGTCGTAGCTCGTGAAGATCGCGGTGGTGACAAGCGTTTGGTCGCCTATGTCACAGCCTCTGAGACGTCTGAGGATTTGGGCGGAACAGAAGAAACGCTGATGGATTTACTCAGGCAAAGGCTCAAAGCCGTATTGCCTGATCACATGGTGCCCTCGGCTTTTGTGGTGTTGGAGCAGTTGCCATTAACACCCAACGGTAAAGTCGATCGTAAGGCCCTACCTGACCCTACCTATTCGGATACCTCAAAAGATTGTGTGCTGCCAAGCACTGCTTTAGAGACTGAGCTTAGTGTGCTTTGGTCAGATGTTTTGGGTGTAGAGCACATCAGTATCCACGCTAACTTCTTTAGCCTAGGTGGTGATTCTATTAAAGCGATTCAGGTCGCTTCTCGAGGGCAAAAGCAAGGGTTACCACTCACCACTAAGCAGTTGTTTCAGTATCAGACCATTGCTGAACTTGCTCTGCATCTAGATATCGATGCGAAAACTGCTCAGATCCCGCAGTCGCCGGTCAAAGGTGTGCAATCTTTACTGCCCATTCAGCATCACTTTCTGAGCACTCAGCCCGTTGAGGCCAGTCAACACTTTAACCAGGCAATCCGTTTTGAA
>NZ_AEIU01000105.1 GCF_000165125.1 Vibrio caribbeanicus ATCC BAA-2122
GACTTCAAAATGCAGGATTCAGAGCGATGCCACCGTGTTGAGTTCAAGGAAAATAACGCAGCGGAATAGTCGACTCTTACCAAGTTATTTGACGATGAAATCGGCACTGTGGCACGCTCCCAAAGGGCGAGTTGTCTTGCTTTACATGCGTCGTTACCGATTTTCAATTTAGATGACCAGATTTTCAAATCGTTGCCTTGCCTGTCAAGCAATCCATTCTCGCTGAACCTAGCATCTTGAGGTCACTTGGGTATACCCAAGT
>NZ_AEIU01000104.1 GCF_000165125.1 Vibrio caribbeanicus ATCC BAA-2122
CCAAAGCTTGACCGCTGTCTCCGGCAAAGCCTTTTTCAAAAACGCCTAGATAATTAAAGACCAGCTGAGAGGAGCCCGTTTGAGGTAACCGTGCTTGCTGGTATCGCTGCAAAATCCCATAGTCCATTCCCTTATTCGGAATCGCACGTAATAGCTCTTTCACCCCTTTAATGCAGGCTTCTAACGTGACGGACTCGTGGCCGTTTTCACTATCACTGAGTAAAGAAAATGGTAAATGGAGT
>NZ_AEIU01000103.1 GCF_000165125.1 Vibrio caribbeanicus ATCC BAA-2122
CCAAAGCTTGACCGCTGTCTTTGGCAAAGCCTTTTTCAAAAACGCCTAGATAATTAAAGACCAGCTGAGAGGAGCCCGTTTGAGGTAACCGTGCTTGCTGGTATCGCTGCAAAATCCCATAGTCCATTCCCTTATTCGGAATCGCACGCAAGCGCTCTTTCACCCCTTTAATACAGGTTTCTAACGTGACGGACTCGTGGCCGTTTTCACTATCACTGAGTAAAGAAAATGGTAAATGGAGC
>NZ_AEIU01000102.1 GCF_000165125.1 Vibrio caribbeanicus ATCC BAA-2122
TTGCTGTTCTAGCTTCGCCTCAATATCGGCGAGCTTTTGCTCCATGTCTGCCAGTTTTTGTCGTGTTCTGAGCAATACTTGAGTTTGCACGTCGAACTCTTCACGGCTGACAACATCAAGTTTTGTTAATTGGCCTTGAATCACTTGGCGCACTTTCTGGTCAACATCTGCACCGAGCTCTCTTACCGGAGCTGGCATTGAGTCATGAATTTGCTTCGCGAGTTGCTCTAGTTTTTTGGGGTCGAACATGATGATAAAACTCCTTTCAGTTGATACAACCAAATAACTTCAAAAGGCTACGTGCGCATGTGCCTGCCTTTTGAAGTTATTTGGGTAACCTCATTTTATTTAAATGATACGTGAATGTCCCTATTTAGATAGCAAAAATTCAAGGTTTACATAACAAAGAAAAGGCCGCATTCGCGGCCTTTTTGTTGTCAGTTTATTACTTATCTTCTGCAAGGTGGCGTTGTGCAGCCTTTGCCTCGTCAATTCTTGCTAACTTCTCCAAGTCTTTATCTTCAACAAATACTGGCAGAGGTTTGTGATGCTGAGCTAGGTAGCTGTATATCACGGGCAGGACAAATAAGGTAAATAAGGTACCAATAGCAAGACCTGCAACAATTACGATACCGATACTGAAGCGTTGCTGTGCACCTGCGCCACTTGCGTAAAGAAGTGGAACTAGGCCTGCTATCATGGCCGCTGTGGTCATCAATATCGGCCTGAGGCGCACTTTCGCCGCTTCCATAACAGCTTCTGTGCGAGAGCGTTTATTATGCAACTGCTCTTCTTTTGCGACTTCACAAATTAATATGCCATGTTTAGTAATGAGGCCCACAAGCGTGATAAGACCAACTTGTGAGTAGATATTCATTGTTGCCGCTCCCCAAGCAAGTGCGATGAGAGCACCGCATATGGCGAGTGGGACAGACACCAAAATCACAACAGGGTCTCTGAGAGACTCAAACTGAATTGATAGCACGATAAATATGACTGCAAGCGCCAAACCAAACGTTGCGTAAAGCGCGCTACCTTCAGTGACATATTGGCGTGACTCGCCAAGGTAATCGTGGTTGTAGCCGCCTGGCAGCTTAGTTTTAGCGATGTTTTCAAACCAAGCAACAGCATCTCCCATCGCCACCCCCGGAGCTTGAATAGTGCTAATTGTCGCCGAGTTAAGCTGGTTAAAGTGCGGCAAAGAGCGCGGCTCGGCTACCACATCAATATTAACTAGACTACTCAAAGGAACGGCATCACCGTTACTTGCTCGGACATAATAATTTTTGATGTCGTCTGGGTTTAAACGCCACTTACGTTCCACTTGCGGTATGACCTCGTAGGAACGCCCGTTAAGGTCAACACGATTGACATAGCCATCTGACATTAGAGTTCCGAGTGTGATACCGATATCTTGCATGGTGATCCCGTACGCACCAGCTTTATCTTTATTAATATTAATTCTCATTGTTGCTGAATCAAAATTAAGATCTAGGCTGGGAACCATAAACATAGGATTTGCCATTACTTCAGATAAAATATCGCTCGCTGTTGCGAACAAGCTTTCAAAGTTATCAGGCGTTGTGATCACAAATTGAATCGGTAATCCAGACCCTGCTCCAGGTAATTCTGGTGGTTGGAAAGCGACCACGGACATACCTGGGATTTCTTTCACCAGTTTGCCAACTCGTTCTTGAACTTCTTTTTGACCAGCATCTCGTTTACTCCAAGGCACTAGTGTTGAAATTCCTAGCGCTTGATTTGAGCTTGGGATGCCAGTGAAGACCTGCGCATATTCGACTTCTTTTTGGTCTGAAAGTATCTTATTGACTTGATTCATGCTGTTTTGCATAAAGTCTAAGTTAGCATTTGATGGTGCAGTGCCAAAGAGCATTACAACACCCTTATCCTCTGCAGGTGCTAGCTCGCTCGGAACATACTTAAACAGAAAAGGTAAACTAACAAAAACAATGATGGCAAAGCCTATGATCACAGGGCGATGATCCATGACCGCCTTAAGCATAGTTTCGTATTTTAGCGTGAGGTTATCTAAGACATCATGAACTTTTTGTTCAAATCTACTCGGCTTTGCGTGAGCTTTGAGCATTTTTGAACACATCATGGGTGAAAGTGTCAGAGCCACAATACCAGATACAAAGACAGCACCAGCGAGAGTAAGGGCAAACTCTTTAAATAATGAACCCGTAATGCCCCCCATTAGGGCAATTGGCGCGTATACCGCTCCCAGTGTAAGAGTCATCGCAATAACAGGGAGGGCAATCTCGCGTGTACCAATAATCGCAGCGCGAAACGGGGACTCTCCGAGCTTCACATGTCGGTCCACGTTTTCCAATACGACTATCGCGTCATCGACCACCAAACCAATCGCGAGTACCATAGCGAGTAAGGTCATTAGATTCCATGAAAAGCCCATCGCCTGCATCACCATCGCGACACCAATGAGTGATAAAGGAATCGTCACAATAGGGATGATGACTGCGCGAAATGATCCCAAGAAAAGGGTAATCACCACCAAAACGATAATTGCAGCTTCGACTATGGTTTTGATCACTTCATGTATAGACTCATTAATAGCTTCAGTTGAGTCATATAAGACCGTCATCTTAATGTTACTGGGTAGGTTGCGCTCAATTTGTGGTAGTAATGCAAGCACATCGCGGGCGATATTAATTGGGTTAGCACTTGGCGTTGCATTAATAGCGGCCACTACGGCATCTTTACCATTGGCACTGGCACGAAAAACATCATGACTTTTGGCGAGGGATACCTTGGCCACATCACCTAGACGAACTAGATTACCTTTATCGCTTTTAACCACTAAGGCTTTAAGTTCATCAACATTCGATACCTGGGTATCTGTGCTGCCATTATAGAGTACAAATTCTCCCGTAGCCTGACCTGTTGCAGACTGAAAGTTATTAGCATTAAGCACATTGCTGATGTCACTTGCCGTAAGCCCAAGGGCTGCCATTTTTTCTGGATCGAGCCAAACTCGTAAGGCGTATTTCATGCCCCCAAACAGATCGATTTTTGATACCCCATTAACCGTGAATAACTGCGGGTTAATGACACGCTCAAGATAGTCTGTGGTTTGACTTGATTCGAGCTCATCGCTAGTAAAACCAATATAAAGTACTGCTGTACTCGCCCCAGTTGAGAGTGTAACGGTGGGGTCTTCAGCTTCCTTTGGTAGTTGTGAACGTACTGAGTTAGTTTTGGCTAATATATCCGCCAGAGCAGCATTAGGGTCGCTATTGAGCTTCATATTAACCGTAATCGTTGAGCTACCAAGCTCAGACGAAGAAGTCATAAAATCAATGTTATCGGCTTGTGCGATGGCTTGTTCCAGTGGCTGAGTAATAAAACCTTGGATAAGGTCGGCACTGGCACCGTAATAGCCAGTGGATACAGTGACCACTGTGTTGGTCATTTCAGGGTACTCTTGGACCTGCATTTTGAATATGGCTTGCAGGCCGAGCAAAGCAATCAAAAAACTGATTGATACCGCTAAAACAGGACGCTTGATGAAAATGTCAGTAAAGCGCATTGTGCCTCCAATTACAACATAGGGGTTTCAGCTGGTGGGGTGATGGCTGAGTTGTCATCAATAATTTTCACTTTGGCATGGTTGCTAAGACGCACTTGACCTGATGTGACAATCGTATCGCCAGGTTTGACGCCATCAAGAATATGCGCGATATCCTTTTTACGCTCGCCAACTTTAACCACATGCTGTTTGACACGCTTTTCCCCATCTTCATCACTGACAATGTAAACACTATCACCGTATAGGGTGTAAGTGATGGCAGTTTGCGGCAATGTGATTTGGTTTTCCAGCGTGGGGAGAATAATATTCGCCCTAGCAAACATGCCGCTGCGTAGCTTGCCATCACTATTTGGAATATCGGCTTGAACTTGGATCAGACCACTTTGACTGCTGACGGCAGGTTCGATGGCGGTAATTGACCCCACGAATGGCTGCTCTGGATAAGCATCAACAAAAATGTCGATAGGCTGCTTTAAGCGAATTCGTGAAATTTCATTTTGTGGTACGGTAAAGCGCAGGCGCATAACACTGGTGTCCTCGAGGCGAACAATATCGCTACCAGCTTGCAAATACTGTCCAAGAAAGACATTGCGAATACCAACAACGCCATCGAAAGGTGCGATAATTTGGCGGCGCTCGATGGCTGCGGTCAGGCTTTCGATATCGGCTTGTAGCGAGAAAAAGTTCGCTTCTGCCTCGTCGTAGCGCTCTTTGGAGATTGACCCTTTTTGATACAGACCCTGATAGCGTTTGTATTTGGCTTTAGCCGCAGGCAATTTTGCTTGGCTGCTTTTTAAATTAGCCTTTTCGACATCAGAATCAAGCTCAACCAGTAGCTGATCTGCTTTAACCTGAGTGCCAGACTCAAAACTAATATTACTTATGACGCCGCTGCTTTCATTGGATAGTGTCACTCCTTGATTTGGCTCAATGAAACCAATCGCTTTTATCACAGGTACCCAGATGTCAGCTTTCGCCGTTGTGACCGTGACCGGATATTCTTGTTCAGGTGGATTAGCAAAGTACTCATCGATTTTATGTTGCTTGAACTCATTGAAGCCAATAACGCTGCCAAATAGTAGCAGTGCTATCAGCAACATAAAAAATGTCCACTTTTTCATTATTTTTGAACTCCGATTTAATGTTGAATAATGGCGTCCCAACTGGCTTCAATGGCAGCATCAATTGCCTCTTGATCCAATTGGTAATATCCGAGAGATTGTTTTCGAGCCAGCATGACGCTGACTTCAAGACTGAGGGCGGCCAAAATAGGGTTATCTAATGGCTTAAATAGTCCTGAATCGCGACCTTCGGTAAACAGTTGGTCGACTTTGTAAAACATTTTGCGTTCGATTTCCTTGGTTTCATGGTTACGCACACAAGGTAGCGAGTCGTATTGAGCACGATTTTTCAGATTGCAGATATTGTCACCTGATAAATCGAAAGTATTCAGCCACATGGTGCGAAAGCGTTGTTTAAGAGGCATAGAGTCATCAACACCCCTCTGAACCACTTCTGCATTACGCTGTACCACAGCGAGACGTACTTGTAATAACAAATCTTCCTTGTCTGAGAAGTAGCGATAAATCGTCCCTGCTGCCACACCGGCCTCTTTGGCCAGCTTGTGCATTGAGAGTCCTTGAAAGCCAGATTCTGCAATCAGCTTTTCCGCAGAATCGATAATTTGTTGTTTTTTATCTGTCATATGATTAGGTTCAGTATCAAGTGATAATTGGTGTAAATGAATGAACGTTCATTCATTATAGCTCATAAAGCGATCGACTTGGCAAGAATCTTTGCGGTCATTTATTGTAATATTTTTTATCTAACGCTTGGCTGCTTTTCAAAGTGGGTAGTTTCAAGCATAGCAATCTGTTCGTGGCACTATTATTATAGACGGCAATTACTTCGACTATTGAGACAGTGATGAAACTCAACACCAATCAAGATCAGGCGGTCAAATTCGTTTCCGGTCCTTGCTTAGTTCTGGCAGGAGCAGGCTCGGGGAAAACACGTGTTATTACCAATAAAATTGCTTATTTAGTCCAGCAGTGCGGCTACAAAGCGCGCAATATTGCTGCCGTGACGTTTACTAATAAAGCAGCACGTGAAATGAAAGAGCGGGTTGGTCAAACGCTTGGTAAGAATGAGGCGAAGGGTCTAATGGTGTCAACCTTTCATACTTTAGGGCTCAATATTATTAAACGTGAATATAAAACGCTGGGGCTGAAGGCAGGTTTTTCGCTATTTGACGATCAAGATCAGATGGCATTGCTCAAAGAATTGACGGAACAGCAGTTTGATGGTGATAAAGACTTATTACGTCAGTTAATGAGTACCATTTCAAATTGGAAAAACGATATGCTGACTCCGGAACAGGCATCAGTGATGGCACAAGGTGAGCAGCAGCAAGTATTTGCTCAATGTTTTTCTTTGTACCAAAAACAAATGAAAGCGTATAACGCGCTTGATTTTGACGATTTGATTTCACTGCCCGTTCAATTGTTGAAGAGCTCACCTGAAGTTCGAAGTCGTTGGCAAAATCGAATTCGTTATCTTTTGGTTGATGAGTATCAGGATACAAACACCAGTCAATATGATTTGGTTAAGCTAATCGTTGGAGAGCGAGGACGTTTGACAGTGGTTGGTGATGATGACCAGTCGATTTATTCGTGGCGAGGAGCAAAACCTCAGAACTTGGTGTTGCTCGGACAAGACTACCCTAATTTACGTCTAATCAAGCTTGAACAGAACTACCGTTCCACCAGTCGAATTTTACGAGCAGCGAACGTTTTAATTGCAAATAATCCACATGTGTATGAAAAAAAACTTTTTTCTGAAATTCCAGATGGCGAGAAACTCAAGCTTCTAAAAGCGAAGAATGAAGAACATGAGGCCGAGCGAGTCACAGGTGAGCTGATTGCACATAAGTTTCTTAATCGAACCGATTATCGAGATTACGCAATTTTGTACCGAGGCAATCATCAGTCGCGTCTGATAGAGAAATCGTTAATGCAAAATCGTATCCCTTATAAGCTCTCTGGTGGTACCTCGTTTTTTGCTCGTGCTGAAATCAAAGATATCATGGCGTACCTGAAAGTATTGGTAAACCCCGACGATGACAATGCTTTCTTGCGTATCGTCAATACGCCAAGACGAGAAATAGGACCAGTAACACTCGAAAAATTAGGTAGCTATGCCAATATGCGTGGCAAAAGCCTTTTTGAGGCTAGCTTTGAGCTTGGGTTAGAGCAAAGTCTTAGTGGTCGTGGCTTAGAGCATTTAAGGCGTTTTACCACTTGGCTAGTAAAGATTGCTGATCAAGCCGAACGGGGCGATACCGTTGAGGCTGTTAGAGCATTGGTGCGCGATATTCATTATGAAGATTGGTTGTACGAAACTTCAACTAGTCCAAAAGCAGCAGAAATGCGGATGAAAAACGTCTCTGACTTGTACTCGTGGATCGTCGCCGATCTTGAAGGGGATAACTATGACCAAGAAGAGAAAAACCTAAAAGAGGTCGTCCAACGTCTTACTTTGCGCGATATGATGGAACGAGGAGAAGAAGACGATGATAGTGATGCGGTCCAATTGATGACCTTGCATGCATCGAAAGGACTAGAGTTTCCCTATGTGTACTTAATTGGGGCGGAGGAAGGAATTTTGCCCCATCAGACCAGTATCGATGAAGATAATGTCGAGGAAGAACGTCGTCTTATGTATGTCGGGATTACAAGGGCACAGCGAGAATTGACCTTCACTATGTGCAAAGAGCGCCGCCAATTCGGCGAGCTAATTAAGCCGACTCAAAGTCGCTTTCTTGATGAATTGCCCTTCGATGACGTTGATTGGGAGCATGAGAAGAAACCTGTCAGCCAAGAAGAAAGGATGGCAAAAGGCCAAGCTCATATCGCTAACATACGTTCTATGTTCAACAAAAACTAGTCGTTATCTGTCTAAACGACAAATCGGTTGATGCTAAAGACCTGCGATCATGTGTTCAATAGCTGCGACGATTTCATCATCCGAGCAGTCCATACAAGTGCCTTTCGCAGGCATGGCATTAAAACCATTAATTGCATGTTTACTGAGCGTGTCTTTGCCTTGGGCGATACGCGGCGCCCAGTCGCCAGAATCTCCGATTTTCGGAGCACCATTGACGCCAGAGCCATGACATGCCACGCAGAAAGTGCCGTAGACTTTTGCACCGTCACGAGGGCCGGATGGTTCTGCTTTGACAGGCTCTGCACCTGCGAGGTATACGTTACCGACAGGTCTGATGCGCTCGGCAATAGCATCGTGTTGATCTTGGCTTATTTTGGCTGCAAAAGCGGTACTTGAGAAGGCGATTGCAGTGACTAATAGGGTCAAAATATTTCGAGACATATCCATTCAACTCACTTTATCTTCCTGAAGGTAAATACGTGCTTACCCATTATTTTAGTTTGATCTAAAGATGCAAAATTAGCCACTGCGAACGACTTAAACTAACTTACAGCTGTTAAATCAATGTAAATACTAAGTGATTATATCCCGATAACTTGTTGCAATAAACAACAAGTTAGTTGGAGAAGAGGAACAATCACACCATAAGTAGGGTTTTATCACACTTTAATTGCTGAAAAAGACGCCAAACGATAAAAAAGTTGAAAAAAAAACTAGACGCCTATCGGCGATATACGTATTATTCCACTCCGCCGATGGGGCATGCGCCCGTAGCTCAGTTGGATAGAGCGTTGGCCTCCGGAGCCAAAGGTCGAAGGTTCGAATCCTTTCGGGCGTGCCATTCGCTAGAGGAAGCATCGGTAACAATGTCAGTGGTGGCTATAGCTCAGTTGGTAGAGCCCCGGATTGTGATTCCGGTTGTCGCGAGTTCAAGTCTCGTTAGCCACCCCATTTATTTGGGTGCTTTGCTCCCGCTGTGATTTATGTCATGGCAAAAACAAGTCGGTGAATAGCGCAGCTTGGTAGCGCATCTGGTTTGGGACCAGAGGGTCGGGGGTTCGAATCCCTCTTCACCGACCACTATTCCTTTTTGTCGATATCACGGCAATT
>NZ_AEIU01000101.1 GCF_000165125.1 Vibrio caribbeanicus ATCC BAA-2122
GACTTTGGAGGTATCCCAGTTACCGATGGGTTGGTTAAAGGTGGAGGCGCCTGAAAACATCTCCTTCATATCCCTTACCTTGTAGGTATCCCAGTCACTAATATCGGCATTGAAGTGCTCCCTTCCTTTAAAAAGGCCATTCATATTAGTTACATGAGAGGTACAAAAGCGGATTTGACCTTGTTCCAGTTTATCGAGCTGGGCTTGGTCTTTAATGCTTTCATCGTCAACAACCAGATAGGTGTCACCCTGATGGTTGAAGGTGGCGCCGATATCTCTGTCATTACAGGTAACAGAAATGCTCTCAATTGGGCCTTTTACATTGGAGGTATCCCATTGACTGATGTCTTGGTCAAAACTCGTGGCCTGTTTAAATATACCATGCATGTCCCTTACATTGGAGGTATTCCAATCACCGATGTCTTGGTTAAAGGCGGAGGCGCCTTCAAACATCGCCCTCATACTTTTAATCTTCGAGGTATCCCAGTTGCCAATAGGTTGGTTAAAGCTGGTAGCACCTTTAAACATGGCGGCCATGTCTGCAAAATACCTCGAACCGACGTTGGAGGTATCCCAGTCACCGATGGGCTGGTTAAAACTGGTGGCACCTGAAAACATCCTCCTCATATCCCATACCTTGGAGGTATCCCAGTCACCGATGGGTTGGTTAAAGTTGATGGCACCGTTAAACATCGCCTCCATATACCTTACCTTGGAGGTATCCCAGTTACCGATGGGTTGGTTAAAAGGTGGAGGCACCTTCAAACATCGCCCTCATATA
>NZ_AEIU01000100.1 GCF_000165125.1 Vibrio caribbeanicus ATCC BAA-2122
ACACTACTCGTAGGTATCCCAGTTCCCGATGGGTTGGTTAAAGGTGGAGGCACCTTCAAACATCACTATCATAGATTCAACGTTGGAGGTATCCCAGTCACCGATGGGCTGGTTAAAGCTGGCGGCGCGTGAAAACATGTAGGACATATCTACAACCTTGGAGGTATCCCAGTTCCCGATGGGTTGGTTAAAGCTGGCGGCGCCTGAAAACATACCCCACATATATGTAACCTTGGAGGTATCCCAGTTACTGATATCGGCATTAAAGTGCTCCCGATCTACAAAGAGGCTATTCATCCTAGTCACATGAGAGGTACAAAAGCGGATTTGACCTTGTTCCAGTTTATCGAGCTGGGCTTGGTTTTTAATGCTTCTATCGTTAACAACCAGATAGGTGTTACCTT
>NZ_AEIU01000099.1 GCF_000165125.1 Vibrio caribbeanicus ATCC BAA-2122
AAGTTGGATTATCATCAACGAGTGCCCACACAGATTGATAGGTTTATATTGTTAAAGAACATTTCTTCTTAGCTATTTGCTTCGGAAGAGGCGGCCATTCTAGCGAGATAATCTTGAGTGTCAAACACTTTATTAAATTATTTCGTTTTTTGTTTTAGCCTTGTCTCTTGGCTGGATTCTCTTATTGAGCCCTTGCCCTGTCGACGAGGAGGCATTATAGAGATCTCGCTCACGTTGGCAAGTGATATTTTTAAAAAAATGTAAAAATAACGCTTAAACGATGATCTTTCGCCCAAATAGCTATTTATTCATGTTTACCCCAAAAAACCCAACAAGATAACCACAGAGTTATCCACATTTTTATTATTATGAATAAAAAAGACCACTCATATGGCCCTTTTATTCTGTCAATCTCCAAAGAAAACTATATTCCCGAGCCATCTTGCTCTGTGGAATCATCTTCATGTAAACCACATTCACGCTTTAAGCCGAAAAATCGTGTTTCCTCTTCACTCATCCCTGGCTGCCACTTTTTCGTGGTATGAACATCACCAACAGAAACGTATCCTTCGTTATGAAGCGGGTGATAAGGTAAATTATGTTTTGCCAAGTATTGGTGAACGGCTTTATTACTCCAATCAAGAATTGGAAGAAATTTAAACACTCCATTTTGAATGGAAAGAATAGGCAAGCCTGCTCGAGAGGATGATTGTTCTCTGCGAAGGCCAGAAAACCAAGTCCCCGCTCCAAGTTCATCTAAAGCTCGCTTCATCGGCTCAACTTTATTGATGTGATTGTATTGCTCTATTCCGCGTACACCTTGTTCCCAAAGCTTTCCGTATTTTGCTTCTTGCCAAGCGGCGCCGTGTTTCGCGCGATAAACAACGAGGTTTAGACTTAGCTGGCTAGAGAGTTGTTCAATAAACTGGTAGGTCTCTGCAAAAAGATAACCAGTATCGGTTAAAATAACCGGAATCTCGGGGGCATGTTCAGTGACCAAATGAAGCATTACTGCAGCTTGGATGCCAAAACTTGATGACACAACGAATTGACCCGACAAATTTTGTAATGCCCAATCAACTCTCTCTTTTGCCGTCAATGACTCAAGCATGTCATTGATCTCAGCCAGTCTGAGTGCTTGCTCAGCTTTACCAAGTGACAGCAATTCTGATAATTGTGGCTTAAGCATAAAAGTCCCTCTTTGATACCTTGACTTCATCAACAATGCCTGAGCGAATGGTAAAATCACCAAATCCCTCACCTTGAATGCGCTCGGTTGACCAACGCCCTACAAGATGATCGAGCTCTTCTAATATCTGCTTATCTGTGATGTTCTCTTTATACATCTTAGGTACGCGAGTACCCGCGCGGTTACCACCCAAGTGTAAGTTGTATCGTCCTGGAGCTTTCCCCACTAAACCAACCTCAGCTAACATTGCTCGGCCACACCCATTAGGACAACCAGTCACTCTCAGAATAATGTTGTCTTGTTGATCAAGTCCGTGGTTATCTAAAATCGCTTCAATATCTGTGACAAAGTTAGGGAGAAAACGCTCCGCTTCAGCCATCGCTAGGGGACAAGTTGGAAATGAAACACACGCCATTGAATTCTTGCGCTGTTCACTCACCGCATCATCCATTAGCCCATGCTCTCTCGCTAGTCGTTCAATCTGGGCCTTATCTTTCTCATCGATACCTGCAATGATTAAGTTTTGGTTCGCAGTCATACGAAAATCACCTCGATGAATCTTAGCGATTTCTGCCACCCCTGTTTTTAGCGGTTTATTGGGATAATCAAGTAAGCGACCATTCTCTATAAATAGTGCCAAGTGATGTTTACCATCAATGCCTTTAGTCCAGCCGATCCTATCGCCACGATCGGTAAACTCGTAAAAACGACTTGCTGCAAACTCCACTCCTGCTCTTTTTTCTACTTCTTGTTTAAACGTCTCAACACCAACTCTATCTAATGTGTATTTGGTCTTCGCATTTTTTCGATTAGATCGATTACCCCAATCACGCTGAGTGGATACCACGGCTGCAGCAACATCGAGCGTTTTATCTAAGGGAATAAAACCAAAATCATCGGCCCGTCTAGGATAAGTAGAGGTATCTCCATGAGTCATGGCCAAGCCCCCACCAACCAAAACATTAAATCCAACCAATTGCCCTTTTTCTCCAATTGCGACAAAGTTGAGATCATTGGCGTGAACATCGACATCATTTTGTGGGGGGATCACAACCGTTGTCTTAAATTTTCGTGGTAAATAGGTTTTACCTAATATGGGCTCATCACTTTCTGTCGTCTCAACTTTTTCACCATCCAACCATATCTCTGCATACGCTTTAGTCTTAGGCAGCAAGTGTTCACTGATTTTCTTTGCCCACTGGTAAGCTTGTTGATGAAGTTCAGACTCAACTGGGTTGGTTGTACATAATACGTTGCGGTTAACATCACCAGCAGTTGCAATTGAATCAATGCCAATATCATTTAAGGTCTGATGCATCAATTTAATATTCGGCTTCAATACACCATGAAATTGAAAAGTTTGCCTTGTGGTAATACGAATACTTCCATAAAGCGAATGCTCACTGGCGAATTTATCGATAGCTAGCCATTGCTTAGGCGTAATAATTCCACCCGGCATCCGTGCCCGAAGCATGACATTATGCAAAGGCTCAAGCTTTTGTTTAGCTCTCTCGTTACGGATATCACGATCATCTTGCTGATACATGCCGTGAAAACGAATCAATTGAAAGTTATCCGCTTCAAAGCCACCTGTTATCGGCCACTGTAAATCATAATCTATTGTGCCTCGCAGAAAATCACTTTCAGCTTTGAGGCGCTCATTGTCAGACAAAGGTCCAAGCTCTTTACCAAGAACCACTTGCTTATTGTTCATCAGTACACATCCTTTTGGTAACGTTTCGCTTTACGAAGTTCATTGAGAAAAGCTTCTGCTTCCTCGGGGGAATATTGACCTTGTGTTTCTATCACGCTGACAAGAGCCTGATGGACATCTTTTGCCATCCGATTCGCATCTCCACAGATGTAAATATGCGCACCTTGCTCTAACCACTGCCACACCTGCTGGGCTTGCTCGAGAATGCGGTGCTGCACATAGTACTTTTCATTCTGGTCTCGGCTAAATGCCACATCCAACCGAGTGAGCAGTCCAGACTTGAGATATTTTTGCCACTCAACCTGATAAAGAAAGTCCTGAGTGAAAGTACGATCGCCAAAGAAGAGCCAGTTTTTCCCGGTGGCACCGCGATTATCACGTTCTTGAATAAAGCTGCGAAATGGTGCGATGCCCGTTCCAGGACCAATCATGATCACCGCTACATCATCGTCTTCAGGGAGTTTAAAATGATCATTACTTTCTACATACACTTTAAGCTCGCTGCCCTCTTCAAGTTGTTGGGATAAGAAGTGTGATGCGCCGCCAAAGCGCTTTTCGTCACCGTGTTGATATTCGACCAAGCCTACAGTTAGGTGCACTTCTTCTTCTACTTCCGTTTGACTTGACGCAATCGAATACAGTCTTGGCGTCAACCTACGTAATATAGAGAGCAATTGCTGCGCGGATAAGGCGCTCTTCTTCTCTGCCAACACATCAATAACCTGCGTACTTGCAGCATAGAGGCGCAGATTTTCTTTATCTTCAATTAACTTAAGCAGTTTTTTACTCTTGGATAGGCTAGCAAATTGTGTAACCAACTGCGGGTTGGCACTGGTAACTTCGTAGTATTGGATAAGCGCATCCGTCAGGGCCATCGCTTTCCCATCAACCTCAACCTGCTCTGTTCCGGAAAGACCAACCCGTTCAACGATCGCTTGAACCAGCTTAGGACTATTTTCGAACCAAACACCAAGCGCATCACCTGGCTGGTATTGGATCGACGAGCCCTCAAGATCAATTTCAATGTGGTGGACAGATTTGCTGGAATCACGCCCGGTAATCTTTTGACTGGTGAGTAAAGTTGCACTGAATGGGTTTTGCTTAGTAAACGTGCTTTTGATTGATTGACCAAGAGGTAATGAGACCACCTCAGCTGAGGTCGCAGAGGCTAGCATCGACTCTACCGTTTGCAGTGCATTGTCACTCCAAGTACGTGCATCCGATTCATAATCAACATCACAATCAATTCTTTCCTGAAAAGCCTTGGCACCGAGTTTTGCTAAAAATGCATCGAAGTCTTTTCCTGTTTGACAGAAAAATTCATAGCTTGAATCACCAAGCCCAATAACAGCATATTGCAGTTGATCAAGCTTAGGCGCTTTTTTGGATTGAAGAAACTCATGCAGACCTAACGCATTATCAGGCGCTTCTCCCTCACCATTGGTCGACGCAACGATAATTACGTGGCTCTCTTTGGCTAAATTCTTCGGTTTATAATCGGCGGCGTCATAAAGCTCAACCGCGATTCCTCGCTCTCTTGCTTGCTGCTCTATAGATTGCGCGACGCCCTTTGCATTACCTGTTTGCGACGCAAAAATAATAGTGAGCTTACCCGCTGGTTCAGTAGCGACTGCAAGTTCCGCTGGTTGGCTTGAGATACTCTGAGCGAGCGAGCCGGACTGAGCCAACCCCCAAAAATAGCCACTCAACCAAGATAATTGCTGTCCAGATAAGCCAGCACTACCTTGTTGCAAGAGGCTGAGTTGCTGTTCATTGATGGGAGCAGAAATAGACGCCACTCCCTGAGGTGAGCTTTCACCAGATGTAACCTTACTGGTTGAAGACAGTTTATGATTCGAAGGCATAGACCTAACATCCCTATTCATTGCGTGATGTAAGGTTAAACAATGCTTCTAATAACAAGAAAGAATATAAACTTATGCTTTATAACATTTTGAGATAAGAATGGGGAACTGAGACGAACAACAAGAGCTAATCAGCTTCAACGCGTACCTGCTTGAAGCCCACGGCCATCGCCGATTTGGAGGCGAGATCGACATCGCCATAATGACATTCCTCACCGTGAACATCAGTCAGGATCACAAAGCCGCCACGCGCATGACGAAACTCCACAATCCAATTACCTTCGCGAGTCGAAGGTTCAATGATGGCTTCCACAAGCTGCTGCTCACGATAGAGATTTCTAAGTTCATTGATCGTCATAGTGATCCTTCTCTGACCGACAACTCTCTTATTCAATAAGCATGGTCAATCTATGAGAAAGTGCTAAATGAAAAGCAAGGTTATAAAGAATAGATATAACAGAACGTTTCTTATACCCGAAGGAAATGAAAATATAGGGTATAAGTCACGTTTATTAGGCGAATCACTAAAACGAATATTCTGCTCCAGCAAAGAAGCCGTTGGCAAATATCATGGGATCACCTTTTGAGCTAGGAAAGTCTTTGGACTCCATATCAATCACTCGATAGCCAGCTTTAATGATCATTGGACTATCTCCCATTGGCACTCGATATTGCATCCCTGCCATTAAGTCAGTATTTTTAATCCCACTGCTATCACCAAAATTCATTTCACCAATCACATCCCAGTGACTGTTCGGCAGCGTAATTTCGGCATACGCATACCAAGCCCAGATCAATTTGTTGAAGTCGGCTCGCGCCCCATTTTCAGGGTTAACGTATTTGGTATTACTCAAATCAGTAAAAGTAACACCAGCATCAAAATACAATAAATCATGATTGAGCAAAGGGTAATAAATACTCAAATCGAGTTTATTCAACGCCATATAATCTTCATCGAGGGAGAGATAACGTATCTGAGCATTGGGGAGATAACTAATATCATGGGATATCGCGGAATATAAAATGGGAACCATACCCGCATCTTGCCTCACCTCATTCACTTTAGTATCCGCCAACCATAGATCGGCCCCTAGGTTTATTGTGACTTCGGCTTGAGTCGGCAATGAGGCAATAGATAACATGACCAGCGTCGCTTTGGCGTACATAAAACCGTTCCCTCCATGGTTTCGTCACCTAATCATAGTTGGAAAACAGAATGTTAGATGTGTGCTGTGCGTCAAAACCCATCATACTTCTATAATATTGTATCAATAGCTTTTATTTGCTAACTATCGCGGCTGTGCCACATAAGTTTTGAAAAACCATACCCCTAGTGCGATAACGATAATCCAAGGCAGTAGTTTTAACACCACGCCGACCATACCAAGTAGCAGCATTACGACAAACGAAAACAGTACGCCTGCAATGACAGTCGCAAACGTCACACCGGTGACTAATAAAGTAGCAGCAAAGACCAAAATAAAAATCAGTTCAAACATGGTTTTCTCCTTTCAGACCTTATTACCACTACACTAATCATGCCAACAAAAGAGAAATATTAAAGCATTGATTTATAATATAAAAAAAGAGCGTCATTCATGACGCTCTAAAAGTAAAGGTGAGTATAGGTAAAAAATACCTATCTAGTTGGTGATATTTACACACCCAACTCTTGAGGAATTTTGGCCAATGCCGTTTGGACAACCTCAATACCCGAGCCAGGTTTGTGCGCATTTTCGCTGATATACCGACGCCACTGGCGAGCGCCTGGCATATTTTGAAACAAGCCCAACATATGGCGAGTTATATGCCCAAGGTACGCGCCTTGCGATAGTTGTTGTTCAATGTAAGGATACATTTCTTCAACTACTTGGCTGCGTTTTTTTATCGGACTATCAGCGCCAAAAATCAATTGATCCACTTGCGCGAGAATATAGGGATTTTGATAGGCTTCACGCCCCATCATGACGCCATCAAGGTGCACCAAATGCTCTTGAGATTCTTGCAGCGTCTTTACCCCGCCATTAATAGCGATATTCAAGTGGGAAAAGTCTTTTTTCAACTGGTAGGCTCGCGGATAATCGAGCGGTGGAATTTCTCTATTTTGCTTTGGGCTTAAACCAGAGAGCCAAGCCTTGCGAGCATGGATGGTGAACTGCTCACAGCCCCCCTTCTCTGCAACGATAGAGACAAAATCGGTCAAAAATTGGTAAGAGTCTTGGTCATCAATACCAATGCGCGTTTTTACTGTCACCGGAATATCGACCACTTCGCGCATCGCAGCCACACAATCAGCCACCAGCTGAGGCTCTGCCATCAAACACGCTCCAAATCGTCCATTTTGCACTCGATCCGATGGGCAGCCTACATTGAGGTTAATTTCATCATAACCACGTTGCTCCGCTAACTTCGCGCACTGTGCCAAGTCTTGCGGATTCGAACCGCCCAATTGCAGCGCAACAGGATGTTCCTCTTGGTTATACGCCAAGAAATCACCCTTGCCATGAATAATGGCTCCAGTGGTCACCATTTCGGTATAAAGCAAAGCTTCATTTGTGAGTAAACGATGAAAGAATCGGCAATGGCGATCAGTCCAATCCAGCATGGGAGCAATGGAGAATCGATTTGCGGCAAATGTGTGGGTGTTTTCAGGCTTCATTGGATGTTACTCAAAATCTTACTACTGTCGATAACAACAGATACTGACAACAATGACACTTTAAAATAGCAAGCTACGTTGTTGTGTTCATCTTAGTTAAAATTAGTGAGCCGATTATACACAGTTTTAAAAACATTCATAAAAAAGCACTATGCAGCAATAAACTGCTTTTAGGTAAATGTGTACATCGAAATACATAGAGTAACGGAAAACATCTAGGCCAAGAGCGGCAGCAGTGATTGCTTGGGTGGGTAAAAAGATACGCTGGCTATGGGATGAATTTAAACAACTCGTAAATAGTCTACCGGATGCTTTAATCCCTGAAGGATGGAAATTGCAAACCGAAGAAGCAGGCAAACAAGTGGATCAGTTGGCAGGGAAACTGAACAAGATAAAAGACAAGAATACCAAGTTAGGTATTACAACCAATGAGACATATAACCGAACAGAGCAACACGGTTACACTGGATATCAAGCCGGAGGATTGACCGCTCAAAGTCAATACCAACCTTATCAACCACTGGCCCCACAAACAATGAAGAGTAAATCTGAAGTATCACTGACGATAAAATCTGATAAGCCTGTTTCCGTAGACCAAGCAAAAACAGACAAAGGGACCGATCTCAATATGGATGTTGGGAATATGGGGTGGAGTTTTTGAAGTTACCTCATACTCCCAGTCTAGTTACCATGCATATTTCAGATTCAAAAAGCGCAAATCTGGACACTTCTGAGTTACAGAAATGTCATCTATGAAGGTTCAGGACAAATTCCTTTTCACGTCTTTTTAGTTAAAAATACTATAAATTCAGTTATTTTTGTGTCTTCCCAAACAGTCTTATCAGACGTTAAGATAACTCTGACAAGTTTAATAAAGGACTAAACAGTGGCTAAACGCGAATATTGTAAAATACAAGGCTTAAAACCTTCACCTCGTACCATGGCATATATAGAGCAAATGAACCACATTACTGATATGTCGACGATCTTAGATCGAATTATGAAAGTAATACCTTTTTTTCAGATTTTTGCGGGTCGTGGTTCCTACAAAGGTCTTTCCTTGGCGTCAGCCTCTTATAATGTAGAAACCTATAATTGGAATTTATATCATGATACGGTCATGGCAATAGAGCCTGTAAAGAGGGAACGTCTAGAACAAATTGCTTTAAGTGCGACGCTGAACACGTCAGGAGAAGAACGAAAGTTTTGGGAGTGTGTCTACAATGCACTTTAAATATCTATCATTGAGCCTAATACTCTGCAGTCTATCTGTCCAAGCAGAAAATCCTGACGTCTGGGCCAAACAGCTCAAAACTGAAATGGAATCCAATTATACTCTTCTAAATAATCGAGTGTCCGAATGTAAATCAATGAGAAAAGATTTTGATTATTCAAAAACACTCGATACGCAGTGGTTTACGGGTTTAGATAAATCCGAAAAACAAGCCATTATCAAATATGGCTTTGCCTATGCATCACAACAATGTGCGCTTAAAGAACGTCAAAGCTATACTAACTCTTTGATAAATTACGTCGCCTATTCAGGAGATAAAGAACCGCTAAACGAGTGGTTAAAGCTTTTAGAAGGAGACAAGAATTTACAACAAGAAATTAATTCTATTGGTATTGTGGACACTCAAAAGTTTGTCTCTGCCTATTTGTCCACTCCTTTTGATGCTCTTAAGCTACTAAAAAGTCATAAGTTGTTTTAATAAAATGTCCAATTTCTATTTGTAAATAGGAATTGGACAAAAATGTGTCAGTGGTTTTACTAAATTAGTAAGTCACCAATAACTTCAGGTATGGCAAGTTTACTGGTGAAGAGCTGGTGCGATGAGTAACATCGCACCAGAAAAAGTATTGGCTGGGTTCGCACTAAGTGACGTTACGTTAAATTTAATTCCTCACATTAAAATACATGTTGCCATCTAAAATTCAAAAAAACGCTTTAAGTCTCTGATTTTATATTGACCATGAAAGGTTAAATAGGCATAAATCAACGTATAAATACTGCATCTCGCCGTATAGAAAGCGTTAACTGGTAAAAGGAGTATTAACATTGGAAGAGCTTATAGCCCAGTATACGGGGGCAAATGAAGATGAAAGGCTAACTCGACAGTACATCACACAGCTAGAGTTTGACACAACAATGCATAAACTAATGCCTTATTTGTCAAATGGTAAATCGGTGTGTGAGTTGGGAGCAGCTACAGGTCGCTATTCTTTGACTTTTGCAAAAATGGGCTGTGATGTAACAGCTGTAGAGCTTGTGCCTGACCAAGTCGATATTTTAAACACCAAAGCAAAATCTGAGGGCATCGAATTAAAAGTGTTTGAAGGTAATGCATGTAAAGTGCCATTTATCGAAAGCAACTCTCAAGATCTTTGTGTAATCCTAGGCCCTCTTTACCATTTGAAAACTCAACATGAGAGAGAGCTGGCGATCAACGAAGCATTTCGAATTTTGAAGCCGAATGGAGTGTTAGCAGTTGCCTACATATCTCGTTTTTTTGTCGCGGGACTGTTCGCTCAGCAATTTCCAGAACTAGTAACTCCAGAAGTACTAATTGAACTAAATAAACATGGCACAGTTTCAAACTCGAAAGCAGATAGATTTTTCAACATAGGGTACTTTGCCACACCAACTGAAGTGGAAAGTTTGGTACAAGACAAAGGTTTTAGTGTTATCGGACACTCTGCGACAGACGGTTTTGGACGCTATATATCTAACGGTGTAAATAACTTTACGCCATCTCAATATCAAACTTGGTTAGACTATCACTTAATAAATTGTGATGAGCCAACTTTATTGGGCTCAAGCAATCATGGCTTAGTGGTCGCTAGAAAAGTCAGTTATCAAACTGTTTAAGAGTGATTCGCAATGCTTGGCGTTAGAAATCTGGTGTTCATTATTCCTATTATGGCAAATGTGTGTGTTTGCTATCAGAAAAAGCCACTAGACCGCCTCAAACGCTCTTAGTGAAGATTTTCGACACTTGTTCAAGGCGGTATGCTTCCATAACGCCTTGTAAGTGTGTGACGCTTCAAGAGCGGTTTGTAGAGCAAAAGTCATCGAGTTGCTTTTAACTAACAACTGCACTCTGATACTCATTTTTCGTACTTTATGAGCTTTGGGTTTCAGATTAGTTATGTTTAGTCAAAACCCATCTGACCGAGAGAGTGGCCTTTTTGGCGAAACTAACAATGGGGCATTTTTAATTTACAGCATTCCAACTGTGAAGGTTCTGGACACTTCTGAGTTAAGAAGTGCTAACTGTGAGGGTTCTGGATATAACTGAGCACAACGTTAGCGAAGCCTTCTATGTCTGGCGAGCATGCTTATTCGTCATTGATGTTATCTCACCATTTCGGCATTATGGTGCCCTGATTTATTATGTATGGGACCTCCAGTGGAGAATGATTACAAGAGAGTACAATCCAAGGAAGCACTTATTGCGTTGTTGAACTCTCTGGCTCAACAAGATACAGATAATTGGGAAAACATGTCCACACAGGATTACCTTCAAGCATTGGCGGCTTGGCTTGAAAGTTCTGATGCCTTTTATGACAATGCAAAGATTTCAATATCACACTCACCAAGCTGGCAGTTATTCGCTGATGCTATGCAAGCAGCAACAATTTATGAATGAGCTATTTTGGGGAATAGATATTTTTACAGGAGTGTGTCCTGAATAATTTTCGTCCCCGAAGGGGTGCAGAACATTTGTTCTAACACGGAAAGGGGCAGAAATGAGTTAGAGCGGTTCACCTATGGTACACCTTGAAGTCACAAAGCCCTTTAAATACTTAAAAAGTGCGTCCAATCCAGCATGGGAGCAATGGAAAATCGATTTGCGGCGAATGTGTGGGTGTTTTCAGGCTTCATTAGGTGTTACTCAAAATCTTACTATTGTCGATAACAACAGATACTGACAACAATGACACTTTAATGGGGTGGAGTTTTTAAAGTTACCTCATACTCCCAGTCTTGTTAATATACATATTTCAGATTCAAAAAAACGCAAATCTGGACAAAAGCATGTGAGTACACAAAAGTACACCTTTGTGATCACCAAGCGACTTTGTCGTTCGCTTAATTACCGAGGGAAAATATCCATACTTTAGGTGTGTGTCCCCGCTGCATACTCGCTTACTGCAATTTCTAATAATGTGACTATCAAAATCAGGGTAATACCTGATAGGTCCTTTATAGGCTTTTATTTACAATCAAGACCATTTTGAGCACCCTCTTTTCTCATGAAATTAGACAAAACAGCTCGAAGAAGAAAACACCTTTTTTTAACGAAAAATCATCATTTTAATTGTAATAATAAGTTTAGGTAGATACCGGAAATGAATATGAAATCCATATGGATAATATTGTTGTCACTTTTTTTATACGCATGTGGGGGAGGAGGAGGTGATGGTTCTAAAGAAACCTCTAGTCCCTCTAGTCCGTCCACAACGCTAACTTACCAGTCTTCAAATCAGGGACGCGCCCTCATCAATGTCGCTGGACTAAGTGAAACGACATTTACGATTGAAAACTCCAGTTCGGCTCAGTTGACCATCACCACAGAAACGTCAGGTTTGGCAGCAGGATTTTCGGTGACCAACAATCAATGTCAGGGAGCGAATCTAGCTACTTCTGATACATGCCAAATCACGGTCCAATACCAAAGAGATGAAAACTCTCAAGGAAGTATAACAGTCAGTGGCATAGCTCAAAATGGTAATCACCGGACAACTCTAGACTTGCCCGTATTTGGTATTGTTGATCCATTTAATAATAATACGGAAGAATATTCTGGCCACATTGATCCCACCAGCGCTTTTTGTAGCGTAATTGACCCTACATTGGTAAATTGTCATTTATACAAACTAGGTCAGGTGACATCTCCAGAACAAGATGCTTGGAGAACAGGAAGTGCCTCCTATCCATTAGCGTTCAATGCACCACTGATACAGACATATTTTCCCGATCAATTTCTCTTTATGACTCCTTTGGTTGCAAAGCATTCCTGCTCATCAGCAGAGTTTTATTTTGTTGCCCAGTATGGCTCCACTGTCTCAGGCGCTATCGATACCAACAACCAAGAAGATAATGTCTTTATCAAATATCATCCGCTTATGGCGAATGGGCTAACGAATGGAGTCGCAGGTAATGCTGTCAACTTCTCTGGTAGGTTAAATCTATCCACAAGTTCGGGTGATAGTTTCGCAGACAACATCACTCAGTCAGCCCATGATAGTGTTTGGTCTGGACCAAGTAACGTGGCAGGGTTGCAGCAATTGCTCAATACTAATACTAACACTTACGTTACATCATCCTACAAAGATTCCAATAACGGTAAAGCGGTATACACCGTTAACAGTCTTCTCAATAAAGACGACTTGCAAGCGTTGCTGACGTATTTACAAACCAACCCCAACCCACATGAAATTGAGACCCCTGCCGATGCTCCTGACTTGCAAGAGCCTGCTTTCCAGGCAAGTGTACGTCAGTACCGTGAAATAATCGCTCAACATTGCCTGACAGGATTCAATTGAATAAGGCTTATATAGGAGCCCTAAGGGATTTCTGGGGCATTTTCGTTTTTGATGCCCCGATAGCAAAGCTTTGGACAAAACCTTGCCAGCGCTTTAATAAATCATAAAGCCATCAATAAATAGGGTGTGAAAAAATATACTTGTAAAGAGCTAGTGCGATGAGTAGCATCACACTAGCAAAAGTATTGGTTTAGGTGCATATTAAGCGACGTTACGTTAAATTGAGAACCTTCGCACTACGGGTGTTATGTTAACTATCGATTTCAGATAACCATGCCTTAACATCACTATCAGTATAACCTCTATGAAAGCGATACCTCCATGGGTACGCTTTTTGTTTTATATTCCCTTTAAGTCTAAGAATATTGGACTTGCACAATTTTTTAGCGGGGTTCCCTGAAAAAACCAAACCGGTATCAATATTATTTTTAACAACACTACCTGCTGCGACTACAGAATCTTTACCAACTATAACACCAGGAAGTATTAAGACTTTAGAAGCCAGAACAACAAAATCCTCAATAACAACACCCTCTAAAGTTTCACTTGGTGGTGTTGGATCGTTTGTTAGTAAGACTTCAGGAAACATCCAAACATACTGTCCAACTTTTGATGCTTTTCCAATATGAACATCAGCATGCATTTTTGTAAAATTACCTATTTCACAATCGCCTTGAATGTCACCCCGAGATCCTAATTGAACGTTGGTACCTATACTGCTATTTTCACGAATAGTTACATAGTGTCCAGATACAAAATTATGACCAATGTTAGATCCAGTGTATAAACAGCTATGGCTTCTAATTCTTGAGTTGTCACCAATAATTAAGGCGTCACTGTTAGCTAACGGTGTAGGAATTCCTAATTCACAATAATTATCTATCGTTGAGTTATCACCAATTTCCACAAAATCATGGATAATACAAAATGCGCCAATTGTTACATTATTTCCAATTTTTGCATTTGGTGAGATAATAGCACTTGGATGTATCATTACGCGGTACTCCCTGCATCAACGGTAAAGGTAGCACCTGTAACGCCCGCAGCATCTTCAGACAGCAGGAACAAAGCCATGCTAGCAGCATCTTTTACATTTGCTAGACGACCCAAGCAACTGCGTCTTTTGATTTTTTCAAGCTTGTCACCAACTAAGCCTCCAGTCATATTTGTTTCCATATAACCAGGTGCGAGCGTATTAACTGTGATCTGAGATCTACCTAACTCTCGAGCTAAAGATTTTGTAAAACCACCGAGAGCTGACTTGGTAGCGCCATAAACACTCAAACCATTGAAACCTGTAGAGCCAATAATTGAACCAACATTAACAATACGGCCACCACGATTTAGTAACATAGAGCGAGATACATACTTTGTCAGTAGGATAGGAGCTTCAACATTGACTTTCAGGAGTGACGAAATATCAGATTCATGCATAGTTGCTAATACACCATCATGACCAAGAGCAGCGTTATTGATTAACCCAAAAATATGCCCGTGTTCTTTAGTGATCTTCTTAACCAACATTGATATATCTTTTACTTCAGAAAAATCATATTGATAAAAGAATACTGCCTCTGGATTACTGTCTTGTAGTTGCTGGTACTCATCCGTTGGCGTGCGGCTTATACCAAGTACTTTATATCCTGCTTCAGAAAGCATTTTTGATGTTTCTAACCCAAGTCCTTTGGCACAGCCTGTAATTATTACATTTTTCATTAACTTCTCACTTTTTTACCTGTCGCATTGGTTTTTATCGAATCAACAACTTTAATCAATGCTGGCACCTCAAATGACTGAAGACCTTTTTTACTGAATGATAAAACTTCTCGTTTAATCTCTTTAGATGAGTATTCTTTTGCACTCTCATCAATAATAATCTCACAAGCGACAAGAGAACCAAGTACTGGGTTGGCTTTGGAGAAAACCTTTGCCATAACGACATATGGATGCTGTTCAAGTACAGACTCCACTTTTTCGGGCATTACTTTATTACCACCAACGTTAATTGATCCACTTTCCCGACCTTGGAAAAGGACTCTATCATTTTCAATACGGACCATATCCCCCGTATTAATGAATCCTTCATCATTAACCTCTAGCTCTCCTTTCACAAACCTAGAGCAACCGTTAGCACTTTTTATCCATAAGTTGCTATCAATAATTTTTAGTTGGCAAGATAGGTTAGATTCATTAGTTAAATATGAACAAGGAAATCCTTCTTTTTTATCCTTAACCACAAAGCCTACGCCAGCTTCTGTTGAAGCGTATATATGAATAATAGTTGCAGAAGGATAGCGCTGTTCTAATGCAGATAGCACGCTTTGGCTGCTGATTTCTCCCCCTAAGGTTATTCGCTTGAACGAAAGGTGAAGATGTTCAGGTTCCATTAACAGTTTACGCCAAAAAGATGGGGTAGCCGATAAGCAATTCACAGAAGAGCTTGCAAACAGCATGATTACCTCACTCATGCTTGCTACGTTTGAAGGTACTGAGAGCGTTGAACCAGAGGCTAGGGCTTGAAGGTAAACCTGTAACCCTGCAAACCGATTAATGTCATAGGTCAATCCCCAAGTGAACTCGCTCCCTCGTTCAACATTATCTTTCGTAGTCATGAGTAATGTTGACAGTGAGTAGCTAGCCAGTTTTGGGGTACCTGTAGTTCCTGATGTCGCTAGAATATAGGATCTTGTTTCGTCGTCATTAACAGATGATGGCCCCGATACTGCTTTGATTCCTTGAACTTGCCCTTCAGATAGAGATATAACGTATTGGATATCAGCAGATTGATAGAAGGCATCTTCATGCCCTTCTGTATCTTGGGGTAGCAACAATACATTGCGACAAATACTGTCAATTGCAGGAAGAAGTAATGCTAAAGATTCACGATCATGAGAAATTATGGCGCAGTTTTTATCAGCAAGTTGAGGGAAGTCTAAGGAGAACTTTTTACTAATTTTCACTACATCATGATACGTGTAGGATGATACTTGTGTTTCAAGAAAAATTCTATTGAGAGGTACTCGTTTTACAAGTTCAATCAAACGAGTGGAATTATGCTGAGTATTTTTCATAAATAGCTACAAATTCACCAAAAGTTGTAGGGTAGACAGCATCTTCCATCTTTTGGAATGGGTCTAAATCTAGTTCTTCTTCGAGTAAAGCAACAAGAATTGCAAAGCCAAGAGAGTCCAAACCACTATCAAGTAGAACTTGATCATCAGGGATTTCGTCATAACGTTGTTCTACATCCATTTGCTCTAGAGCTTCATTAAATTTTTCTAAGATGATTTTTTTCATATCGACCACTAGTTAGAGACTGATTAATTAAAGATTCCAATTATCTCATATTAACTATGAAAAAAAAATTATTTTAGTAGTCATTATTCCTATTATGGTAAATACGCGAGTTTGCTATCAGAAACAGCTCCCAGAAGGCCTCAAACGCTTTTAGCGAAGATTTTAGAGACTTGGTCAAGACGATATGCTTCTATAACGCGTTGTAATTTTTTAAGCTTTAAGAGCAGTTTGTAGAGCAAAAATCATCGAGTTGCTTTGAGGTAGGAACGGAACAATGACGGCCATTTTTCGGACTTTGTGAGTTTTGGCTATCGGATTAGTTATATTTGGTCAAAATTCATCCGGAAGATGGCGTGGGCGTTTGGGCGAAAGCAATAATGGGGCACAAGTGAATTAGAGCAGCTCGCCTATGGCACACCTTGAAGTTATCAAACCCTTTATATACTTGGAAAGTTCGTCCAATCCAACATCAGGACAATGGAAGTGCAACAATCATCGATAGTCACAATGCACAATGATTGAAAGCCTTTACCTCTGAGGCGCACCCAGTCAAAAACGACAAAACCATAGTATCCAAAACAAGATTTAACGATCTCTGGCACATCTCTTAAACAAGAAACGAGGAAAACTGTCTTTTTAAGTATCGTTTTCATACCAGATAATGTAAGTTACGGTGTTACAGTTATCCTATTTACTGTTTTAACTATAGATAGTGGTCGGATAGCATTAAGTTAGGATGTTACCCAATCAGCGACGATAAACCGCAATAAATGGTATATTATTAAATTGTCCAATTGGTAATGGTGATAAGTTTGGACCAGCAGTTAGTGAAGCAAATTGAAGACATATGCTCTGCAAGAGGTGTGCGTTTAACCACTCAAAGAAAGCGTGTATTTGAATTGATATGCGCGAGCGCAAAGGCCTCAAGTGCCTATGAGCTCTTGGAGGAGTTAAAGCAAAGCGAACCTCAAGCAAAACCTCCTACCGTTTATCGGGCACTGGAGTTCTTGCTTGAACAAGGTTTCATCCACAGAGTTGAATCAACCAATAGCTACATTCAATGTGTTTCATGTAATGCGCACAAGCACTTTTCGCAACTTCTAATTTGTGACGGGTGTGGCAGCGTTATTGAGCTTCAAGATGATAGCTTGATAGCTTTACTAGCGAAAAATGCAGAGAAGCATGGCTTTGCCATTAATAACCACGTGATTGAATCACACGGTACTTGCCAAGCTTGTATCTCTGACAAAGAAAAATAGAGATATAGAAGAAGATTATGCGCGCTGAATTTGTAAACCCGTTCTTAGCCTCATTGATGAACGTGTTAAAAACGATGGCTTCTATGGAATTGACGCCTCAGAAACCACGTGTAAAAAAAGATGAGATCGCCCGTGGCGATGTATCTGGTTTAATAGGTATGGTCGCTCCACAGAGCCGCGGCTCTATGTCTATCACCTTTGACGAAAGCTTGGCATTAGAAATAATGCAAAAAATGCTCGGTGAGCGTCCCAATGGTCTCAATGATGAAGTCACTGACATGGTGGGTGAAATCACTAATATGGTGACAGGTGGTGCAAAACGTATTCTTGCCGAAAGCGGTTTTGATTTTGATATGGCAACGCCTGTAATTGTCTCTGGCAAAGGGCACACCATTCGCCACAAGTGTGAAGGCTCGATCATTCTGATGCCCTTTACCTCTCAATGGGGTAACGCATTTATCGAGATCTGTTTCGAGTAATAATCCCAACCCATTTCATTAAAAACGCTTCCCATTGGAAGCGTTTTTTTAACCTATGATTTCTCTCTCTTTGAGTAACGCAATACACTGCTCAGCTAATTCGCTTGGGGTATACTCGCCTGCTAACAGCTCAAGGGCAGGATTAAGCGGTGGCTGATATTCAGAGTCAATGCCAGTGAAATGCTGAATTTCACCAGCTCGAGCCTTTTTATATAGCCCTTTCGGATCGCGCTGTTCACAGACTTCCAAACGAGTATTGACGTAAATTTCTATAAACTCACCTTCTTCAAGAAGATCTTTAACTAGCTCTCTCTCTGCTTGGTGCGGCGAAATAAAAGCAGACAGCACAATAAGTCCAGCATCGGCCATCAATTTTGCTAGCTCACCAATACGACGGATGTTTTCTCTGCGGTCTTGGGTAGAAAAACCAAGATCACCACAAAGTCCATGGCGTACATTATCACCATCAAGTAAATAAGTATGAAATCCCGCGTTAGCTAAACGTGTTTCTAATGCTCCCGCTATGGTTGACTTACCCGCTCCAGAAAGGCCGGTGAACCATAACACAGCAGGTTTTTGCTTCTTTTGCTCAGCGCGAAATTGCTTATTGATTAGGTGCTGATGCCAAACAATATTCTCTTCGTTCGCAACGGATGTAGTGGTCATAAAACCTCCTGTTAAAAGGGAAAAAATTGGGGGATCAAACTCAAGACTAAAATTGAGTAAACCAAAGAGAGCGGGATGCCCATACGCACATAATCACTCAGACTATAATTACCCACGTTATAAACCAGCAAGTTAGTCTGATAACCGTAAGGGGAAATAAAACTGGCGCTAGCGCCAAATAACACGGCCATCACAAAGGGCATAGGATCAACCCCATAAGTCATCGCCATGCTATAACCAATCGGAAAGGCGAGCGCAGCGGCGGCATTATTGGTCACAAGCTCAGTCAAAATAACGGTAAATAAGTAGGTGGCAACCAGAGCACCAAACACGCCATAACCATTAAACGCCGAGATAAACAAGGTTCCTAAACTTGAGGAAAGTCCAGTGGTTAACATTAACTGCGCAAGAGACAAAGCAGAGCCAACAATCACAATAATATCAACTGGAAAACGCCGCCTCAGTTCACTCAGTTGAACCACGCCGCTCAACACACAAAGCAATAAGAACACACACAAACCTTTGAGTAACGGCAATACCTCACACAGTGCCAGAAGCACGACACTGGCAAACCCAGCGAGAACCCAGGTGGATTTTTGACGATCGAGACGTGCTGTGGAATCGAGATCATTGACCAGCACAAACTCTTTTCCGTTGAGCTCTCGCTCTCGCTCGAAGCGCTTTCCTGGTACAAGCACGAGCGTGTCTCCTGCAGCGAGGGTGATATTGCCAAGGCCGCCTTGTAGCCGCTCATGGCCGCGACGAATCGCAACCACCACCGCATCGAAACGATCTCTGAAATGGCTATGCTTTAATGTGGTATTACAAATACTGGCCGAAGAGCTCACGACCACCTCAACAAAGCGTTGACCATTGAGATGAGGCTGACCAAACAGTGATAGACCCTCAATTTCTTGAAGTGTGGCAACACTCTCTATGTCACCGCAAAACAACAGCCGATCGCCCGCTTGCAAGACAAAATCAGGCTGTACGGACGCGATTGTCTGCTTCCCCCTTACCACTTCAGCAAGAAACAGTTTTCTAAGCGCTCGTAATTTATTCTCACTGATGCTGCGCCCGATCAAAGGCGATCCGGCTAGTACTCTGGCTTCCAAAAAATAGGGTAAATCTTCATCGCTATGATCATCATAGCTCGGCAGCCAGTAACTTAAGGGGATTAAGATCAACAGGCCACCAATGAGTACAGACACACCGATCATAGTCGGAGCAAAAAAGCCTAAACTCGGTAACCCTGCATCTTCGACAAAGCTATTAATGATCAAGTTGGTTGAGGTTCCGATCAAAGTCAGCGTACCACCTAAGATCGCGGTGTAAGACAAAGGGATCAATAGCTTGGATGGGGCGTGTTGTTGATTACGCTTCACCGCCCCGATCAGAGACACCACAACCGCAGTGTTGTTGGTAAAAGAAGAAAGCAGTGCTGTCGACAAGCCCAGCTTGGCGACAACGGCTCCCAATCTCCCGCTTGATAAACAGCGGCTAACCCAACTGATCAAGCGAGTTTTTTCTAGCGCTGCCGACGCCAAAATCAACATCACCAAAGTTAAAAGAGAAGCATTGGTAAAGTTGGTCACAACATCTTTGAGTTCAATAATGCCACTCAAAAAAGCAATCGAGGCCATCGCTGCAAATACGTAGCTTGGCTTGATTTTGGTTGCAATAAGGCACAACACAATCCCAATCAGCAGCGCCAGAACAAAGCTTTGTTGCCACATATCCTTGTGCTCACTCTAATCACTATTTTATCCACTGACTAAGGTCGTTAGCCTGCCAATGCGGAAAGTGCTTACGAACCAGCGCATTCAACTCGATTTCAAATTGAGAGATATCAGGTTTATTATCCGCTTCAAACTCGAGTTTCTCACGCACCATAGCCGCACCGACTGTAACGTTGGTTAAACGATCAATAATGATAAACCCACCAGTATCTTGGCATTCTCCATAAGAGTCACAGGCTACGGGCTCTGTAAATGTCCATTCACAAAACCCAATACCATTGAGTGGGAGTTCATCAGCATCTAAAATAGATAAGTTATTGATGTTGTATTGATAATGGATGCTATCGACCCTGCCAAGAACACGCTTGCCTGCCAGTTTAATATCGTATTCCTTTCCGCGCTCTAGAGGCTGTTCCGTCATCCAAACCACGTCGGCGATCAGGTGCTGTGAAGCGCTCATTTCACTGCTTTGCGGAACAATCAAATCACCGCGGCTAACATCAATTTCATCTTGTAGCGTGAGTGTAACGGCTTGACCTGCTTGTGCTGTACTTAACTCACCGTCAAACGTCACAATACTTTTGATGGTCGATACCTGACCAGAAGGCAGCACTTTCACCGCTTGCCCTACGTGAACCTGTCCAGTAGACAAGGTTCCAGAAAAGCCACGAAAATCAAGATGCGGCCTATTAACGTACTGGACAGGGAATCGAAATTCACCTTGATTTGACTCACACTCGATATTGACCGTCTCTAGCACATCCAGCAATGAAGGCCCTCGATACCAAGCCATGTTTGTACTTGTCTCAACAACATTATCACCCTCAAGTGCCGACAAAGGTAAAATCTCTATACTCTTGTTGCTGCCTAAATGCTGGGCAAACGCAATGTATTCATTGCGTATTTCGTCAAAGCGAGACTGGGCATAGTCAACCAGATCCATTTTGTTGATCGCAACGACAAAATGTTTGATACCAAGTAAATCAGCAATAAAAGAGTGACGACGCGTTTGATCTAAGATGCCCTTACGCGCATCAATTAAGATCACTGCCAGATCGCAGGTCGACGCGCCCGTTGCCATGTTGCGGGTGTATTGCTCATGTCCTGGGGTATCAGCAATGATAAATTTACGCTTTTGAGTTGAAAAATAACGATAGGCAACATCAATGGTGATCCCTTGCTCTCGCTCAGCTTGCAAGCCATCGACCAGCAAGGCTAAATCTGGCTTTTCTCCCGTCGTCCCCACTCGCTGACTGTCATTGTGTACCGCAGCTAACTGATCTTCATAGATCTGTTTCGAGTCATGAAGCAGGCGTCCTATCAAGGTACTTTTGCCATCATCAACGGAACCACAGGTGAGAAATCTAAGAAGTGATTTATGTTGATGCTGAGTAAGGTAACCTTCGATCCCTAACTCACTGAGCTGAGTTTCTACTGCGTTGTTCATTTGCTTTCCTTAGATCCCTAGTTAGAAATAACCTTGGCGCTTTTTAAGCTCCATCGATCCTGACTGATCGTGGTCGATCGCCCTGCCTTGACGTTCGCTGGACGTTGCCACCAGCATTTCTTCAATAATGCCCGTCAAAGTATTCGCCTTTGATTCAATGGCGCCCGTAAGTGGATAACAACCCAAGGTCCGAAAGCGCACACTTTTGTGCTCAACTTTTTCACCTTCAGCAAGCTCCATTCTTGCGTCATCGACCATTATTAGCATGCCATCACGCTCAACAACCGGGCGGGTATCGGCGAGGTACAAAGGCACTATTTCAATCTGCTCTAGGTAGATGTATTGCCAGATATCAAGCTCTGTCCAATTGGAGAGTGGGAATACGCGAATGCTTTCGCCTTTATTGATTTGGCCGTTATAGGTATGCCATAGCTCTGGGCGCTGATTTTTCGGATCCCAGGTATGATGCTTATCGCGAAACGAATATACCCTTTCTTTGGCACGGGATTTTTCTTCATCCCGCCGTGCACCGCCAAAGGCAGCATCAAATCCATACTTGTTGAGTGCCTGCTTTAATCCTTGGGTTTTCATAATATCGGTATGTTTTGATGAACCATGAGTAAAAGGGCTGCAGCCCATCGCAAGACCTTCAGGGTTCTTATGTACCAACAGCTCAAAGTCATACTTTTTAGCCATACGATCACGAAAGGCAATCATATCCTTGAACTTCCAATCGGTATCAACGTGCAAAAGAGGAAAAGGGATCTTACCGGGGTAAAAAGCCTTGCGCGCCAAATGAAGCATCACAGAAGAGTCTTTGCCAATTGAATACATCATTACTGGATTATCGAACTCGGCAGCAACCTCGCGGATAATGTGAATACTCTCAGCTTCAAGTTGCTGTAAGTGGGTTAAACGTTGTTGATCCATGTCAGTTGCTTCCTTAATCGACGAATAGATATGGAGTAAAAAGTTACGCGCGGCGACGAATGGCGGATTTTGGTGGAACATTAAACCAAGCCAGCTTATCAGCTAGTGCCACCACCTCACCGACCACAATAAGTGAAGGCGACTGTGCGTTTTGAGCCATCTGTGACAGTTGATTGAGCCGGCCTTTAAGTACTCGCTGATTAGCGTGAGTACCGCGCTCAATAATGGCAACCGGAGTATTAGAGTCGCGTTTGTGTTTGATAAGCTGCTGCTGGATGTATTCTGATTTCATCAAACCCATGTAAATCACCAAGGTTTGCTGACTGCGTGCCAATGTCGCCCAGTCCATCACGTCTTGATCGGCTTTTAAATGCCCGGTAATAAACAAAGCAGACTGGGCATAATCCCGGTGCGTAAGGGGAATACCTGCATAGGCCGTCGCACCAGCTGCAGCCGTAATGCCGGGTACTACATGAAAAGAGATCCCCTCATTGGCAAGAACTTCAAGCTCTTCTCCGCCACGACCGAAAATAAAAGGATCGCCACCTTTAATCCGCAGTACTCGATAACCCTGTTTGGCAAAGTCGAGCAAGAGTTGGTTGGTTTTTTCTTGTGGCACACTATGATGGCCTGCTCGTTTCCCGACACAAACCAATATGGTGTTGTCTGGAATCAAGGCCAAAATCTCATCTGAAACAAGGTAGTCGTAAAGCACCACATCAGCTTGCTGAAGAAAGCGCATGGCTTTTAGTGTCAACAACTCCACATCACCCGGCCCTGCGCCGACCAATGCCACTTCACCGTACCCCAGCATACTCTGGCCTATACTGTTAAAGTCAGCCAAAGCACTCTCTTTCTGATAGTGCTTGCTAAGAGGGAATTGAGAAACCGTATCCATGCTCGCCATAACATCATCCTTATCATTGATAGAAGCATTATGGCGTTAACTTTATATTACCTGAAATTCTAAAATTATCTTTTTTATGCCAATTGGAAATATGGGTTACATCGATTTCTCTTCTTATTTGGGCTGAGCCTCACCATATTGACAGTTTAAATAAAAATAAAATGCTCAATATCACACATTGCGAATCGACAAAATCCGGGTAAAGACTGCCTTTGTTACATTATGCGCGACAATATCAATAGCACCGGATCGCAATCATGAAGCATCGTCTTTCCCCACTGTCTTTAGCTCTTTTTGGTAGTTTGTTTGGTTTTACCTCTTCAGTGATGGCCGACACCATTAACCTAAGAGTCATCGAAACCACCGATATCCACGCAAATGTCATGGATTACGACTACTACAAAGGTAAGCCATCTCTCAAAATAGGATTAGCTCGCACGGCCACCTTAGTCAAACAGGCTCGCGCGGAAGTAGAGAACAGCGTCTTAGTAGATAATGGGGATCTTATTCAGGGAAGTCCTATGGGCGATTATATGGCAGCCAAAGGCATCAAAGCTGGCCAAGTCCATCCGGTCTATAAAGCTATGAATCAACTGAATTATGATGTCGGTAACATAGGAAACCATGAGTTTAATTATGGCTTGGATTTTTTAAAAGAATCTCTTAATGATGCCAATTTTCCTTACATTAGTGCCAATGTTTTTGATAAACAAACCGGTAAACATTACTTCAAGCCCTACATCATAAAAGACCACAGCTTCAAAGATACCAAGGGTAAAACGCACAACATTAAAGTCGGTTATATTGGTTTTGTTCCACCTCAAATTATGATTTGGGATAAGAAAAACCTGACAGGCAAAGTTTTCACCCAAGACATCAAAGAATCTGCGCAAGCGTTAGTCCCACAGATGAAAAAAGAGGGTGCGGATGTGATTATCGCGATTCCTCATTCTGGTATTTCCTCTGATCCATATCGACTTGGCGCTGAAAACTCCACTTACTACCTCGCCGATGTCCAAGGCATTGATGCGATCGCCTTTGGACACTCTCACGCGGTTTTTCCCGGAAAAGGATTTGATAATATCCAAGGTGTCGATAACCAGAAGGGCACAATAAATGATGTGGCAGCGGTTATGCCGGGCCGTTGGGGCAGTCACATTGGAGTCATTGACCTTGTGCTTGAAGAAAAAGAGGGTAAATGGCAAGTTGTAAACGGTCAGGCGAAAGCTCGCCCTATCTATGATAAGAAAAAGCAGACCTCACTTGCTGCTGCTGACCCTAATATTCATAAAGCACTTGCCTCAGATCATCAAGCAACACTTGATTTTGTCAACCAACCGCTCGGAAAAGCCAGCGATGTCATGTATAGCTTTTTAGCCTTAGTTCAGGATGACCCTACAGTGCAAATTGTTAACTTAGCGCAAAGGGATTACGTCGAGCGCTATATTCAAGGCGACCCTGATTTATCTGATCTCCCCGTCCTATCAGCCGCTGCTCCCTTCAAAGCCGGTGGACGCAAGAACGACCCGACTAACTTCACTCAGGTTGAAGCCGGTCAGCTCACATTCCGTAATGCCGCCGACCTTTACCTTTACCCCAATACGCTTGTTGCCTTAAAGATATCAGGAGCGCAAGTCAAAGAGTGGCTTGAATGCACTGCAGGCCAATTTAACCAAATTGACCTTCATCAGCCCAAGCCACAACAACTGATCAACTGGGACGGTTTTAGAACCTACAACTTCGATATTATTGATGGCGTAAACTATCAAATTGACGTCTCTCAACCTGCAAAATACGACAGTGACTGTCAGATAATTAACCCAAATGCACAACGTATCACAGGTCTCAGTTATCAAGGCAAACCGATCGATCTTAAACAAAACTTCTTAGTGGCATCGAACAACTACCGAGCCTACAGCAATAAGTTTCCCGGCACTGGTGCTGAGTTTATTGCCTTTGACTCACCCAATGAAAACCGTTCGATCATCGCCGACTACATCAGTAGAGTCAGTCAACGGGACGGCCAAGTAGTTCCGACGGCAGACAACAACTGGTCATTCGCACCAATCGAGTCAAAAACTCGACTCGATATACGCTTTGAAACCTCTCCAAGCCAGGCCGCAAATGATTTTATAGAACGTAAAGGTCAATACCCAATGAAACGCGTTGCGACCGATGATGTCGGCTTTGCAGTTTATAAAATTGATCTGCAACAATAATCTAACACTAGGTCACGACGAAGTCGTGACCTAACTTCTCTTATCATCTCAATAAACTGTTGTTATTACGATCAGATCCTAAAGCCAAGTCCTGACTCAAAACTGAGCAACATCACAGTATGCATATAGGCGCATTATTTGTTGCATCCTTCTTTGCTAGATTAAGCGATTATTTATGCTGTAATCTTAATGGGAACGTTTATGAATGGACTCATAATTCACACCTCTGTGGTGAGCTTAATCCTGTCAGCCATCATGTCGCATACGGTGTTGGCAAATACTGTCGAGCTGCGCATTATAGAGACAACCGACCTACATATGAGCCCGTCGAGTAGCGCCAACTCTAAGTTGATCTCCCCACAAATGGCAAACAGACAATTAATTAATAGAGTTAAACAGGCTCGTTCTCAGGCTAAAAATAGCTTACTCATCGATAACAGTGCCTTATTTCAAAACAGCCCCATCGGCAGTTATTTAGTCAAAAAAGGGCTTGCCCCAAATTTTAGCCAGCAGATTTTAGCCCTCAACTATGATGTCGGTAATGTTGGTAGCCATGAGTTCAAATATGGCTTAGATGCTTTGAAAAAAGCTGTTTCTACAGTAAGCCATCAGTATGTAAACGCTAACTTACTCGATATTAAAACCAAGGATTATCTCTTTAAGCCCTACCATATTAAAACTCATACAGTGACGGACAACGAGGGAAATCCGCAGCAAATTAAGATTGGTTATATCGGCTTTCTTCCAGAAAAAATAATGGACTGGAGCCAACAAAGCTTGCAAGGAAAAGTGGTCAATCAACAAACGCTCGAAGCAGCTCAGGCCTTGGTTCCCAAAATGAAGCAAGAAGGCGCGGATATTATTATTGCTATCCCCCACTACATTTCCGTCGACCCTTTCAACCTAAGTAAGGAAAGTGCACTTTATCAACTGACTGATATCAAGGGTATTGATGCAGTGGTGTTTGGTCATTCACACACGCTTTTTCCTGCTAATACTTTTGCTACCACCCAAGGAATAGACAAAAATAAAGGCACTATGAATGGAGTCCCTGTGATTATGCCAGGGCGCTTCGGCCATTATCTTGGTGTCATCGATTTAGTCATCGAAAAGCAATCGCAGCAGTGGCAAGTTACCCACAATCAAGCACGCTTAAGTGCAGTATTTGACGAAAAACTCAATCAGGACATAACACATAAGTCAGGCCTAGATCTCAACCAACACATAGCGACACTAGATGGGGAACTGTCTAATGTATTGTCATTTGTTCAAGATGAGCCTAATGTACAAATCGTCAACACAGCGCAAAAACACTACGTCAAACAAGTCACGAATAGCGACCCTGACTTTGCCGGATTACCGATTCTCTCTGCAAGCTCTCCCTTTCAATCAAAGCAGAGCACTAACCAATTTTTTTACTTAAACGCTGGTGAGATAGATCTCAATCAAGCACTGCAGCTCTACCCATACGACAATAAATTAGTGGTATTAAAAATTAACAGTCAAAACATCAAAGAGTGGCTAGAATGCTCGGCCAGTTTTTTTGAGCAAATTGACGCCGAAAGCCATCAGCCACAAACACTCACCAACCAACCACAGTTCCCAGCCTATCATTTTGATATTATCGATGGCATTAACTACCAAATTGATGTGAGTCAGCCTGCAAGATATAACGCACAATGTCAGCTTATCAACCCGACAGCAGAGCGAATCGTCAATGCCCATTTCAAAGGAAAACCTCTAGAGCGCAATCAATGGTATCTTCTTGCAACCAATAACTATCGCGCCTATGGCGGCAACTTCCCTGGCACAGGCAAAAACGCCGTGGTTATTGACAGCCCCTATGATAATCGCCTCATTGTCGCTGACTACATGCAGCGCCTCAATGCCAGCAAAGGTAGCATCCACTTCTCGGTAGATAACAACTGGTCATTAAAGCCCATTGAGTCAAAACACCCTCTCGACATTCGATTTCGAGCTCCCAAAAATAAGCTGGCAACTGAATTTATTCAGCGCCACAGCCACTATCCAATGACCTTATTAGAGAGCGAAGAAAAAGAGTGGAATGAGTATCGAATCCAGCTAATCCATAATCTGTGAAATTAAGCTCGATAGCCGAGTAACAACCTCGGTGATCGAGCAACATAAGTTCTTTTGGTTCAGGTCAGCACAGGCATTTCATCGTTAAATCAACTTTAAAGTGAGTACTCATTGATTGTCATTCAACTCGAACCTGTGACTCTGTTCTTGATCCCACACCTTGAAGTCACCTAGGTATACTGAGTTAAGATAGGCACAAAGAATTAACTCAGCGAACCTAAAGATGGAAGACTTTAACCGACAATTGGTGGAGAGTGGCTTTACTGAACCAGAGATCCAACAACTACTCGAAGTAACTCAACTATTAGAATTACCAACAAGGCATGTATTACTCAAGCAAGGCGAAGTCGCACAACATATTTTTTTCCTCAACCAAGGCTTATGCCACTCTGCTTACCTGACGGAAAATGGCAAAGAATTCAGTAAAGAATTTTATTGGCACCAAGAGTGGATCATTGGTTTTGAAAGCCTGATTAACCAAAGGCCCTCACCTTATATGCTCGAATCACTCACTCCCTGTTCAATACTTACCTTACCGATTGAAATACTACGAGAATGGCGTATACAAAAACGCGACATCTATTTGAAGTTAATTGAGCGCCAATTGATGCACAAAGAGAATAAAGAACGCTTCATGCTGCTTTACTCTCCTGAGCAACGCTATGATCTCTTTTGTCAGCACTATCCTGAACTTTTGGAGCGCCTCAATGATTATCAGATTGCCGCTTATTTGGGTATAACCCCCATTAGTCTCAGCCGAATCAAGAAACGTAGCCAAAATTAACAATTGTTAATGCTGACACTTGTTTGGCTTGATAGATTGTCATTCACCTTAGATAAAGTTGTTTAATTATGATCACATGGCAATTAAAAACCTTTGCTGAGCTCACAACAAAAGAGCTCTATCAATTACTCAAGCTACGAGTCAACATCTTCGTTGTCGAGCAGACTTGCCCCTATCCAGAGCTGGATGACAAAGATCATCAAGATGGTGTCTACCACTTACTTGGCTACGCAGACAATCAACTTGTTGCCAATGCACGTTTGCTGCCAGCTGGGATAAGTTTTGATTCTGTGAGTATCGGTAGAGTTGCTACACACAAAGAATACCGAGCAACAGGACTTGGACATCAGTTGATGCAACAAGCGATAATCCATTGTGAAAATTTATGGCCGGGCATCTCGATTGAAATTGGTGCTCAGCAGCACCTTACACCCTTTTATCAGCGACACGGTTTCATCCAAACATCTGAGATGTATCTTGAAGATGACATTCCCCATGTCGACATGAAGCTGAGCAAATAATCATGAATTTTAGCCCCACTTATGCTGCAATCTTGCTTCTCGTTGCTGGAAACTTGCTTGCATCCCTCTCTGATGTAGCGGTAAAACTGGTTGGGGGTGAGATTGCCACGTTTCAATATGTGTTTATTCGTCAACTGCTATCGACACTGGTTATTTTTCCACTCTGGTGGTTCCAACCTTCCAGCCTGCGCCCACTCGAAAAAGTGGCGTTGAACACTTTTCGCGCGCATCTTATCATTATTGGCAGTGGATGTATGGTGGTTGCTATTAGTCATTTGACGCTCGCAACCGCTAATGCGGTCTTTTATGCAGCACCTCTATTGATGTTACCTTTGTCCGTATTATTACTTGGAGAAATGCCCCATATTAAAACGATATTGGCAACAGGATTCGGCTTTATCGGGGTCTTAGTCGTTCTCAGACCTGATGAATTTCATTGGGCAGCTTTCTTTGCCTTAGGCACCAGTATCACTTTGGCACTATTCAACCTTACAGCTCGGCGTCTCCCTAAACGTCAAACCACCATCAGCACCTTATTTTGGACATCAGTACTTTCGTTACCAGTATCAGCAATACTGGCTTTTCTGTCATGGCAAGAAATCACTTGGTATCAAGTTGCTTTAATCCTAATCAGTGCTGGTTTAATACTTATGTATAATGGGTTGGCAGTCATAGCCTACCGAAAAGCGCCAGCAAACCAAATTGCATTGGCAGAAAACTCTGGGTTAGTTTTTGTAGTGATACTCGGAATAAGCTTATTTAGCGAAATACCGAGTGTGCTCACCCTCATAGGGATTTTGATGATTGTTGCGCCACTGTTGCCATGGAGAGCCATTATCAAACGCAGTAATTTTTACGGTTTACTGCGTCCAAAGCCGCCGTTGGATAAACGAAAAAACATCACTGACTGATCTTTTTTCTCTAACTGGAGAATATCCACACTACCATCTTTCTTAAGCTTATAGCGAACCAGTTGACCTTTCTTAATATGGCTTAGGGGTTTATCTTGGCCTTCAACTTTGACTAAAGCGTTTAGGTCTGACATAGGTAAACCATTGCTACGAAAGACTTGGGCCAACGTATCGCCACTTTGAACCGTATATTCATGCCAGGCTGCTAAAAGTATAGGATCCTGCTTCTCACTTTTTTGCTCACTCAAACTGCGTGTATTAATATCGATAGAGACACGTTCGGGTTCTGACTTCACATTGTTGTTTTCCTCTTTCTCTGATGAAGGAATGAATAACAAAATGATGAGAACGATAGTAATGATTAATATTCCACGACGGTGAAGTTGGGGCAAAACATGCCAATAGCTAATACTTTGTTCTTTGAGAGCCTGCCAGTCAATTTGTTTGACCATTTCCAAAACGACGTCGCTCGAAACTGGGTTTTGCTGCTTTTTTCTTTTTCTGCGATTCATCGCATTAGTACTCCCCACACCACTTAACTGCAAGTATAAAAACCCGTTTGCGCTGAGTACAGTGGTTTCGTGTGGAGAGAGTAAGAAGCATGCTAAAATTCAATAAAATATTATTAAACTTAGATCGCTATCTCACAAAGTGTTCTGATACACTTGATCGTCAAAGCAGCATTTGATCGCAACATGAATGCTGGTATCCTTATCTGTTCTAAACACTACACAAAGAGAGACATCATGTCTGAAGCTAAATTTGAAACTGTGGAACAAAAGGCAAGCTACGGTATCGGTCTACAAATGGGCCAACAACTTGCTGGTTCTGGTCTTGAAGGGTTAAACGTTGAATCTATTGCTGCTGGTATCGCTACAGCACTCGTTGGCGAGCAACCACAAATCGAGATTGATCAAATCAACGAAGCACTACAACAAATGCACTCTCGTGCTGAAGAAGTACGTCAAGAAGCAGCAAAAGTTGCAGCCGCGGACGGAGAAGCATTCTTAAAAGATAATGCACTTCGCTCAGAGATCACAGTACTTGAGTCTGGTCTTCAGTATGAGATCCTTAATGCCGGTACTGGTGAGATCCCAACTGCGGAAAGCCAAGTCCGCGTTCACTACCATGGTGAGTTAACCGACGGTACAGTTTTTGATAGTTCTGTATCACGTGGTCAGCCTGCTGAATTCCCAGTAACGGGCGTTATTAAAGGTTGGGTTGAAGCACTGCAGCTTATGCCTGTTGGTTCTAAATGGAAGCTCTACATTCCTCAAGACCTTGCATATGGTGAGCGTGGTGCTGGTGCAGCGATCCCTCCTTATGCAGCACTTGTCTTTGAAGTTGAATTACTCGATATCCTGTAATCCAATTCAATAAAAGCAGCGCTAGCGCTGCTTTTTTATAATTGCCGTTAACTTTCCAAAAACTTAGAATTTGGCAAAATATCAGCATAAAAAAAGCCGAGCATAAGCTCGGCTTTTTTTCATTTCGAACCTGATTACTCAGCAGCTTCTTCAGCAGCTGGGCGATCTACAAGCTCAATGTAAGCCATTGGAGCTTTATCACCAGTACGGAAACCAGCTTTTAGGATACGAGTGTAACCGCCCTGACGAGCAGCAAAACGTGGACCTAGTTCGTTAAATAGTTTTGCAACTACTTCGTTGTCACGAGTACGTGCAAATGCTAGACGACGGTTAGCAACGCTGTCAGTCTTAGCTAGTGTAATCAAAGGCTCAACTACGCGACGTAGCTCTTTTGCTTTTGGCAATGTAGTCTTGATGACTTCATGACGTACAAGAGAGCTAGCCATGTTGCTGAACATCGCTTTACGATGTGAGCTGTTGCGGTTGAGTTGACGACCACTCTTACGATGGCGCATGACCTAATCCTTCTAACTATTATCGATTAATCTTCAGCGATAGACGCTGGTGGCCAATTTTCTAGGCGCATACCTAGAGATAGACCACGTGATGCAAGTACGTCTTTGATCTCTGTAAGAGATTTTTTACCAAGGTTAGGCGTTTTAAGTAGCTCAACCTCAGTACGCTGTACAAGATCACCGATGTAGTGAATCGCTTCTGCTTTTAGACAGTTAGCAGAGCGAACTGTTAGTTCAAGATCGTCTACAGGACGCAGTAGGATTGGATCGAATTCTGGCTTCTCTTCCTTCTCCTCAGGTACACGTACATCACGGAGATCTACGAACGCATCCAATTGCTCAGCAAGAATTGTTGCTGCACGACGGATAGCTTCCTCAGGGTCAAGAGTACCGTTTGTTTCCATATCGATGACAAGTTTGTCTAAGTCAGTACGCTGCTCTACACGAGCTGCTTCAACTGAGTAAGCAATCTTGTCTACTGGGCTGTAAGTAGCGTCTACCAGTAGGCGACCAATAGGACGCTCATCTTCTTCAGTATGGATACGCGCCGAAGCTGGAACATAACCACGACCACGTTCTACTTTGATGCGCATTGCAATCTCAGCATTGTCATCCGTTAGGTGACAAATAACGTGTTCAGGGTTAGCGATCTCTACATCACCATCATGGGTGATGTCACCTGCAACCACAGGGCCCGAGCCTGATTTGTTCAACGTGATGAACACTTCATCTTTGCCTTCGGCAACGCGTACAGCTAGACCTTTAAGGTTAAGTAGGACTTCAAGAATATCTTCTTGAACACCTTCTTTAGTACTGTACTCATGAAGTACGCCTTCGATTTCTACTTCTGTCACAGCACAACCTGGCATAGAAGATAGAAGAATACGTCGAAGCGCATTACCAAGAGTATGGCCAAAACCACGCTCTAATGGCTCAAGAGTTACTTTTGCGTGAGTCGTGCTAACTTGTTCAATGTCAACAAGACGTGGCTTAAGAAATTCTGTTACAGAACCCTGCATTGTGTCCTCTCTTTAGTTTAAACCTTACTTAGAGTAAAGCTCGACGATCAATTGTTCGTTGATGTCAGCAGATAGATCTGAACGCTCAGGCAAACGCTTGAACGTAGCTTCCATCTTACTACCATCTACTTCAATCCAAGTTGGTTTTTCACGTTGTTCAGCAACTTCTAGAGCCGCTTTGATACGAGACTGCTGTTTAGCTTTCTCGCGAATAGAAACAACATCATTTGCCGCTACTTTGAAAGAAGGAACGTTTACAACTTTACCGTTAACTAGGATAGCTTTGTGACTAACTAGCTGACGTGCTTCTGCGCGAGTTGCACCAAAGCCCATGCGGTAAACTACGTTATCAAGACGACCTTCAAGAAGTTGAAGTAGGTTTTCACCAGTGTTGCCTTTTAGACGAGCAGCTTCTTTGTAGTAGTTATGGAATTGTTTTTCTAGAACGCCGTACATACGACGAACTTTTTGCTTCTCACGAAGCTGAACGCCATACTCAGATAGACGACCGCGACGAGCGCCGTGTACACCTGGTGCGTTATCAATTTTACACTTGGTATCGATCGCGCGTACACCAGACTTAAGGAATAAGTCAGTACCTTCGCGACGGCTAAGCTTCAGCTTAGGACCCAAATATCTTGCCATGATCTTTCTCCAATTATCCTAGAAACGTTATACGCGACGTTTCTTAGGTGGACGACAACCGTTATGAGGGATTGGTGTCGCATCAACGATGTTCGTAATGCGGAAACCAGCAGCGTTCAGTGCGCGAACAGTAGATTCACGACCTGGACCTGGACCCTTAACCATAACTTCCAAGTTCTTTAGACCGTACTCTTTAGCCATTTCAGCGCAACGCTCAGCAGCAACCTGTGCAGCGAACGGTGTAGACTTACGAGAGCCACGGAAACCTGAACCACCTGCAGTAGCCCAAGCTAATGCATTACCTTGACGGTCAGTGATGGTAACGATTGTGTTGTTGAAAGAAGCATGGATGTGCGCAACGCCATCTGCAACTTGCTTGCGTACGCGCTTACGAGCGCGAGTTGGTTGTTTAGCCATTGTACTCTACCTTCCCGATTATTTCTTGATCGGCTTACGCGGACCCTTACGGGTGCGAGCGTTGGTTTTAGTACGCTGTCCACGTAGTGGTAGACTGCGACGATGACGAAGACCACGGTAACATCCAAGGTCCATTAGACGCTTGATGTTCATGGATACTTCACGACGTAGATCACCTTCTACAGTGTATTTAGCTACACCATCACGCAGTTGATCGATCTGCTCTTCAGTTAGTTCACTGATCTTAACACTTTCAGCAATACCCACTTCAGCTAGAATAGCTTGAGAACGAGTTTTACCGATACCGTAGATCGCAGTTAGTGCGATTACAGCATGTTTTTGATCAGGAATGTTAATGCCTGCAATACGGGCCATTATTCACTCCTAGTGTTTCATAAAAGAATTAGCCGCAGCAAAGCCCGTTTCGGATACGCTGCGGGATACTACTTCTTTTGCACGCAAAAGGTAGGCCGAGCAATATACTCAACACTACCTTATATTTCAAGTAAAAATTTCTGCTTATTAGCCTTGGCGCTGCTTGTGCTTTGGCTCACTGCAAATCACGCGAACGACACCGTTACGCTTGATAACTTTACAGTTACGGCAGATTTTTTTAACGGAAGCACGAACTTTCATTGCTAAACTCCGTAATAAAATCTGAGTACTAGTGCCGAGTTATCGGCCATAGCCTTTCAGATTCGCTTTCTTTAACACAGAATCATACTGTTGAGACATCAGATGAGTCTGTACCTGTGCCATAAAGTCCATGATAACAACCACTACGATAAGCAGTGATGTTCCGCCAAAGTAGAAACGAACGTTCCACGCGGCCATCATAAACTCCGGAATCAGACAGATAAATGTAATGTATAACGCACCGGCTAAGGTTAAACGAGTCATTACTTTATCAATGTATTTAGCTGTCTGCTCACCTGGGCGGATACCGGGTACAAATGCACCAGACTTCTTCAAGTTATCCGCTGTCTCTCTTGGGTTGAAAACCAACGCCGTATAGAAGAAACAGAAGAAAATAATCGCTGCCGCATATAGCATTACATACAGAGGTTGACCTGGGCTAAGAGCCAATGACACGTCAGTTAACCAACCAAACGCGCTGCTCTGGCCACCTTGACCGAACCACTGTGCCAATGTTCCTGGGAACAGTATAATGCTTGATGCAAAGATTGCTGGAATTACACCTGCCATATTTATTTTCAATGGCAAATGAGTGCTTTGTGCAGCAAATACCTTACGACCTTGTTGACGCTTTGCGTAGTTAACAACGATTCTACGTTGACCACGCTCCATGAAAACAACGAAGTAGATAACTGCAAAAGACAATACAGCAATCAACAACAGAAGAAGTACATGCAAATCACCTCGTTTCGCTTGATCGATTGTTTGACCGATTGCCGAAGGCAACCCAGCAACAATACCTGCAAAAATCAGTAGTGAAATACCATTACCAATTCCACGCTCTGTAATTTGTTCACCTAACCACATCAGGAACATGGTACCGGTTACTAAACTTACGGTAGCAATAAGTGTAAACATGGTTTGATCGATAACGACCAGATTTTCGACCATGTTTGGTAGACCTGTTGCAATACCAATAGCTTGGAGTGTTGCAAGTACAAGCGTGCCATAACGCGTATATTGGCTTATCTTACGACGGCCTGCTTCACCCTCTTTCTTGAGCTCAGCTAACGCAGGATGGACTACAGTTAGCAGTTGGACAACAATGGAAGCCGAAATATACGGCATGATGCCCAACGCTAATATAGATGCACGCTCAAGAGCACCACCAGAAAACATGTTGAACATGTCTACGATGGTACCCGCCTGCTGATCGAACAAGTCGGCAAGCACAGCAGCGTCAACACCAGGAATCGGCACGAAAGAGCCTGCTCGGAATACTAAAAGTGCACCAATTACGAATAATAAGCGCGACTTTAGCTCACTTAAGCCGCTCTGAGCACTACGAAAATCTTGTCCTGGTTTCTTAGCCATCTGTACCTCGCTCCTCGAGATTATTCCTCGATTTTACCGCCTGCAGCTTCGATTGCAGCTTTAGCGCCTTTAGTCACACGTAGACCTTTAACAGTCACTGCTTTGTTAATTTCACCAGATAGAACAACTTTTACAAATTCAATGTTCTTAGTGATTACGTTTGCAGCTTTAAGACTGTTTAGATCAACCACGTCACCAGTTACCTTCGCTAGCTCAGCTAGACGAACTTCAGCAGACACTAGGCTCTTACGAGAAGTGAAGCCGAATTTTGGTAAACGTTGTTTCAAAGGCATTTGACCACCTTCAAAACCTGGACGAACACTGCCGCCAGAACGTGATTTTTGACCTTTGTGACCACGGCCACCTGTTTTACCCAGGCCAGAGCCGATACCGCGACCTACGCGTTTAGCAGTAGTCTTAGCACCTGCAGCCGGTGATAGAGTATTCAAACGCATTATGATTACTCCTCAACTTTAACCATGTAGAAAACTTTATTGATCATGCCGCGCACGCACGGAGTATCTTCAAGTTCTACAGTGTGGTTGATTTTACGAAGGCCCAAACCTTTCAAACACGCTTTGTGCTTAGGTAGACGACCAATTGAGCTTTTAGTTTGAGTTACTTTAATAGTTGCCATTGTGTTCTTACTCCGAAATAGATTCAACAGTTAGACCACGTTTAGCAGCAACCATTTCTGGCGACTTCATGCTACCTAGCGCATCGATCGTAGCACGAACGATGTTGATAGGGTTCGTAGAACCGTATGCTTTAGATAGTACGTTGTGTACGCCAGCAACTTCTAGTACTGCACGCATCGCACCACCGGCGATAACACCCGTACCTTCTGCAGCAGGCTGCATGTAAACTTTAGAGCCCGAATGGCGACCTTTCACTGGGTGGTGAAGAGTGCCTTCGTTAAGCGCGATCGTAGTCATGTTACGACGTGCTTTTTCCATTGCTTTTTGAATCGCTGCAGGTACTTCACGGGCTTTGCCGTAACCGAAACCTACGCGACCGTTACCGTCACCAACAACTGTTAGTGCAGTAAAGCTCATGATTCGACCACCTTTAACCGTTTTTGATACACGGTTAACTGCGATTAGCTTTTCTTGCAAATCATTCGCTTGAACTTGTTGTTCTTTAGCCATCTTCCAACCCTACCTTAGAATTTCAGACCAGCTTCGCGAGCAGAATCTGCTAGCGCCGCCACTCGACCGTGGTATTGGAAACCAGAACGATCAAATGCAACTGAGTCAACGCCTTTTTCAAGCGAACGCTCTGCAATAGCTTTACCTACTGCTTTTGCTGCATCGATGTTACCAGTGTTCTTAACTTGCTCACGGATCGCTTTTTCTACAGTAGAAGCTGCTGCGATAACCTCAGAGCCGTTCGCTGCAATAACCTGAGCGTACACGTGACGAGGAGTACGGTGTACTACTAGGCGAGTTGCACCCAGTTCTGCAATCTTACGACGTGCACGTGTAGCACGACGGATGCGAGATGCTTTCTTATCCATAGTGTTACCTTACTTCTTCTTAGCTTCTTTAGTACGCTCATTTTCATCTGCGTAACGAACACCTTTACCTTTATAAGGCTCAGGCTCACGGTAAGAACGAATGTCAGCCGCAACCTGACCAACTAATTGCTTATCACAACCAGAGATCACGATTTCAGTTTGGCTTGGACATTCAGCTTTAATACCCGCTGGCAATTCATGCTCAACTGGGTGAGAGAAGCCTAATGTTAGGCCTACAGCGTTGCCTTTAATAGCAGCACGGTAACCAACACCTTTTAGAGTTAGCTTCTTCGTAAAGCCTTCAGTAACACCCACAACCATGTTGTTTACTAGAGCACGAGCAGTACCTGCTTGAGCCCATGCATTAACAACACCGTCGCGTGGACCGAAAGTTAGATTGCTTTCTTCCTGAGCTACAACTACCGCATCGTTAAGAACGCGTGATAGTTCGCCTTTAGCACCTTTTACAGTGATTTCTTGGCCGTTTAGTTTCACCTCTACGCCAGCTGGAATAGCGACAGGTGCTTTAGCAACACGAGACATATTCTACTCCTATTACGCTACGTAGCAGATGATTTCACCACCAAGACCTGCTTTACGTGCAGCACGGTCTGACATGAGACCCTTGGAAGTTGAAACAATAGCAACCCCAAGACCACCCATTACAGAAGGAAGATTATCTTTCTTCTTGTAAACGCGTAGACCTGGACGAGAAACTCGCTTAAGTTGCTCGATTACTGGTTTAGCTTGGAAGTACTTAAGAGTAACTTCTAGCTCAGGTTTAACTTCGCCTTCAACAGCGAAATCAGTGATGTAACCTTCAGCTTTTAATAGTGCAGCAATTGCAACTTTAAGCTTTGAAGAAGGCATTTTAACAGCAACTTTATTTGCTGCCTGACCGTTACGAACGCGGGTCAGCATATCCGAAATCGGATCTTGCATGCTCATATGATTTACTCCAAATGATTAAGTGGCAATTACCAGCTAGCCTTACGAAGACCCGGAATCTCGCCTTTCATGCAAGCTTCACGAACCTTAATACGGCTTAGACCGAACTTACGTAGGTAACCGTGTGGACGACCAGTTTGGTTACAACGGTTGCGCTGACGTGATGCACTTGAATCACGTGGAAGAGTCTGCAATTTAAGAACTGCGTCCCAACGATCTTCTTCTGATGCGTTTACATCGCTGATGATAGCTTTTAGCGCCGCACGCTTTTCAGCGAACTTAGCTACTAGCTTCGCACGCTTTACTTCACGTGCTTTCATTGAATTTTTAGCCATAACAGTAACCCTTCACCTTACTTACGGAATGGGAAGTTAAAGGCAGCCAGCAGAGCACGGCCTTCCTCATCAGTACCAGCAGACGTCGTAATAGTGATGTCTAGACCGCGTACTCTATCAACTTTATCAAAGTCGATTTCCGGGAAGATGATTTGCTCGCGAACGCCCATGCTGTAGTTACCGCGTCCGTCAAAAGACTTAGCGCTAACGCCACGGAAGTCACGTACACGTGGAAGAGCGATGTTAATTAAACGCTCAAGAAAATCCCACATACGTTCGCCACGCAAGGTTACTTTACAACCGATAGGGTAGCCTTCACGGATTTTGAAACCTGCAACAGATTTACGCGCTTTAGTGACAAGTGGCTTTTGACCAGAAATGATCGCCATGTCAGCTGCTGCGTTTTCTAGCAGTTTCTTATCGTTGATTGCTTCACCAACACCCATATTTAGGGTGATTTTCTCGATTCTAGGGACTTGCATGACGCTTGTGTAGCTGAACTCTTTGGTAAGTTCAGCGACTACAGACGACTTGTAGTAATCATGCAGTTTCGCCATAGTAGAACTCCAAATTACTTCTATTAGTTAGAAACGATTTCGTTGTTAGACTTAAAGAAACGAACTTTCTTACCATCTTCGAAACGGAAACCGATACGGTCAGCTTTACCAGTAGCTGCGTTGAAAACTGCAACGTTAGAAACATCAATTGCCGCTTCCTGCTCAACGATACCACCTTGGGTGCCTAGAGCTGGAACTGGTTTTTGGTGTTTTTTAACTAAGTTGATACCTTCAACGATAACTTTACCAGTTGCTAGAACCTTAGTTACTTTACCTTTCTTGCCTTTGTCTTTACCAGCAAGAACGATTACTTCGTCATTACGACGGATTTTAGCTGCCATCTTACGTGCTCCTTACAGAACTTCTGGAGCCAGTGAAACGATCTTCATGAACTTATCGCCACGAAGTTCACGAGTCACAGGACCAAAGATACGTGTACCGATTGGTTGCTCAGTGTTGTCATTTAACAATACGCAAGCATTACGGTCGAAGCGAATGACAGAACCGTCTGGACGACGTACGCCTTTACGGGTGCGAACTACCACCGCCTTCAGTACATCACCTTTTTTAACTTTACCGCGAGGAATTGCTTCCTTAACCGTAATCTTGATGATGTCACCGATATGTGCATAACGGCGGTGAGAGCCACCCAGAACCTTAATACACATTACGCTGCGAGCGCCTGAGTTATCAGCTGCGTCAAGCATACTTTGCATTTGGATCATGTTAGTGCTCCGCTAAATATATAAAAAAACTAGACCCTCACGGGTCGGGCTGCCTCTTTAAAAGGGACGCGAATTGTACCACCCTTTTTTATAATTGGGTAGTCAAAAAATAAACGGCCCCAAAATTTATTTTTGGGGCCGTTTTTGTTCATAGAATTAGAAAGATTAAATCTTCGCTTTTTCCAGAACTTTCACCAAAGTCCAAGACTTAGTCTTAGACAGTGGACGACACTCTGCGATTTCAACTTTGTCGCCTAGGCCACAATCGTTGTTCTCGTCATGTGCGTGTACTTTAGTCGTACGCTTTACGTATTTACCGTAAATTGGGTGTTTCACCATGCGTTCGATAGCAACAACGATAGACTTATCCATCTTGTCGCTAACAACACGACCTTGTTGAGTACGTTTTACTTCGCTCATTATGCGCCTGCCTTCTCAGTCAAAACAGTTTTCACACGTGCGATATCACGGCGCACAGCTTTCAGAGTATGAGTTTGCTGAAGCTGACCAGTTGCAGCTTGCATACGCAAGTTGAACTGTTCACGTAGCAAATTCAATAGCTCAGCGTTAAGCTCTTCAACGCTTTTCTCGCGTAGATCTTGTGCTTTCATCACATCACCTGCTTAGTTACAAATGTAGTTTTGAATGGCAGTTTACGAGCCGCTAGACGGAACGCTTCACGAGCCAATTCTTCAGGTACACCACCCATTTCGTACATTACCTTTCCAGGTTGGATTTGGGCTACCCAGTACTCAACGTTACCTTTACCCTTACCCTGACGAACTTCAAGTGGCTTTTCTGTGATAGGCTTATCTGGGAACACACGGATCCAGATTTTACCTTGACGCTTAACGTGACGTGTCATCGCACGACGTGCCGCTTCGATTTGACGAGCAGTTAGACGACCACGGCCAGTAGCTTTAAGACCGAATTCGCCGAAGCTTACATCAGTACCTTTAGCTAGACCACGGTTACGACCTGTCTGAACCTTACGGAACTTAGTACGTTTAGGTTGTAGCATCTGTCGACTCCTTACTTACGGCCTTTGCGCTGCTTCTTAGGCTTATCGCCTTTAGGCTCTACAGCATTAGCTGCTGGCATACCGCCTAGAATCTCACCTTTGAAGATCCAAACTTTAATGCCGATCACACCGTATTGAGTGTGAGCCGAAGAAGTTGCGTAATCAATGTCAGCACGTAGAGTGTGTAGAGGTACACGACCTTCACGGTACCACTCTGAACGTGCAATTTCAGCGCCGCCTAGACGACCACTTACTTCTACTTTGATACCCTTAGCACCTAGACGCATTGCATTTTGTACCGCGCGCTTCATAGCACGACGGAACATAACACGACGCTCTAGCTGAGACGCGATGCTATCACCAACAAGCTGTGCATCTAACTCAGGCTTACGTACTTCAGCGATGTTAATTTGCGCTGGTACACCTGCAATTTTAGCTACAGCTGTGCGTAGTTTTTCTACGTCTTCACCTTTCTTACCGATAACAACGCCTGGACGAGCAGTGTGAATAGTCACACGGATGCTCTTAGCAGGACGCTCGATAACGATACGTGATAATGATGCTTTTTTCAGTTCACTTGTAAGGAACTGACGTACCTTGAAGTCGCCGTCTAGGTTGTCAGCGAAATCTTTGGTATTAGCAAACCATGTAGCATTCCAAGGCTTAACGATGCCTAGACGAATACCATTAGGATGTACTTTTTGACCCATTGCTTACTCTCCTAGTCTCTTAGCGATCTGCTACAACAACAGTGATGTGGCTTGAACGCTTCAAGATACGATCCGCACGACCTTTAGCACGAGGCATAATACGCTTCATGATAGGGCCTTCATCTACGAAGATTTTTGCGACATTTAGATCGTCAATATCTGCGCCTTCATTATGCTCCGCGTTAGCGATAGCTGACTCAAGAACTTTCTTAATTAGATCAGCAGCTTTTTTGTTGCTGAACGTTAAGATTTCTAGAGCCTGGTCTACAGACTTACCACGAATTTGATCCGCAACTAAGCGTGCTTTCTGAGGCGAAATGCGAGCAAAGTTATGTTTAGCTAGTGCTTCCATCATCTACTCCTTAACGCTTCTTAGCTTTCTTATCCACGACGTGGCCGCGGTAAGTACGAGTTGGTGCGAATTCACCCAGTTTGTGACCGATCATTTCTTCAGTTACAAATACTGGTACGTGCTGACGACCATTATGGACAGCGATGGTCAAACCGATCATCGTAGGGATGATCATTGAACGACGGGACCAAGTCTTAATAGGCTTTTTGTCTCCGCTTTCCACCGCTTTCTCTACCTTCTTCAGCAAGTGTAGGTCAATAAATGGACCTTTCTTGAGAGAACGTGGCATGGCGATTCCTCTTTATATAGATTACTTGTTACGACGACGTACGATGTACTTGTCGGTGCGTTTGTTCTTACGAGTCTTGAAGCCTTTAGTTGGCTGACCCCATGGTGAAACTGGGTGACGACCACCAGATGTACGGCCTTCACCACCACCGTGTGGGTGGTCTACTGGGTTCATCACAACACCACGAACGGTTGGACGAACACCACGCCAGCGGTTAGCACCAGCTTTACCAAGTTCACGTAGCATGTGCTCAGAGTTACCAACTTCACCGATTGTTGCACGGCCTTCAGAAAGTACTTTGCGCATTTCGCCAGAACGTAGACGGATAGTTACGTATGCACCGTCGCGAGCAACGATTTGAGCATATGCACCAGCCGAACGAGCTAGCTGACCACCTTTACCAGGCTTAAGTTCAACGTTATGTACTGTCGAACCTACTGGGATGTTACGCATTGGAAGTGCGTTACCAGCTTTAATTGGTGCATCAGCACCAGACTGGATAGCATCACCAGCTTGAACACCTTTAGGTGCTAGGATGTAACGACGCTCACCGTCTGCGTACAGAACTAGAGCGATGTTAGCGCTACGGTTTGGATCGTATTCTAGACGCTCAACTTTCGCTGGGATACCGTCTTTAGTACGTTTGAAGTCAATTACACGGTAATGGTGCTTGTGACCACCGCCGATGTGACGTACTGTAATACGACCGTTGTTGTTACGACCACCATTCTTAGAGTTTTTCTCTAGAAGAGGTGCGTACGGCTTGCCCTTGTGTAGGTCAGCGTTAACAACTTTAACAACGTGACGACGACCAGGGGAAGTCGGCTTACATTTAACAATAGCCATTTCTCAACTACTCCTGTTATTCCGCGCCGCCAACGAAGTCAAGATCTTGACCTTCTTTCAAAGTAACATACGCCTTTTTAACGTCGCTGCGGCGACCTTGGCGTAGACCTTGACGTTTGGTCTTACCCTTAGTGATAAGAGTATTTACAGACTTAACTTCAACTTCAAATAGCTTTTCTACAGCTGCTTTGATCTCTTTTTTAGTAGCATCTGTTGCTACTTTGAAAACGATAGTGTTCGCTTTCTCAGCAGTCATAGTTGCTTTTTCAGAGATGTGCGGAGCACGTAGAACTTTTAGGATACGCTCTTCAGTGATCATGCTAGCATCTCCTCAACTTGCTTAACTGCGTCTGCAGTCATTACAACTTTGTCGAACGCGATCAGTGAAACTGGATCGATACCAGCTGCATCACGAGCGTCAACTTTGTATAGGTTACGAGCTGCTAGGAATAGATTCTCATCTACTTCACTAGTCACGATAAGCGCGTCTGTTAGCTCAAGCTCTTTCAGCTTAGCGACAAGCTCTTTAGTTTTTGGTGCTTCTACTGAGAAGTTATCAACAACGATTAGACGCTCTTGACGAACAAGCTCAGAAAGAATGCTCTTCATAGCACCACGGTACATTTTCTTGTTAACTTTTTGGCTGTGATCTTGTGGTTTCGCAGCAAAAGTAACACCACCTGTACGCCAGATTGGGCTACGGATTGTACCAGCACGTGCACGGCCAGTACCTTTTTGACGCCATGGCTTAGCGCCACCGCCAGAAACTTCTGAACGTGTTTTTTGAGCACGAGTACCTTGACGAGCACCTGCTGCGTACGCAACAACTACTTGGTGTACAAGAGCTTCGTTAAACTCACGTCCGAAAGTAGTTTCGGAAACAGTTAGTGCATCAGCACCTTTAACCATTAGTTCCATTACTTACTCCTGAGACGTTATGCTTTAACAGCTGGTTTAACGATCACGTTGCCACCTGTTGAGCCAGGGACTGCACCTTTGATAAGAAGCAGATTGCGCTCAGCGTCAACACGTACGATCTCTAGGTTTTGAGTCGTTACACGCTCAGCACCCATGTGACCTGCCATTTTCTTGCCTTTAAATACGCGACCTGGAGTCTGACATTGACCGATAGAACCAGGAGCACGGTGAGACAATGAGTTACCGTGAGTCATATCTTGAGTACGGAAGTTCCAACGCTTAACTGCGCCTTGGAAACCTTTACCTTTAGATGTACCAGTAACGTCTACTTTCTTAGTATCGTTGAACAATTCAACGGTTAGCTCAGAGCCAACTGCGAATTCTTCACCGTTTTCCAAACGGAATTCCCAAAGACCGCGACCAGCTTCAACACCTGCTTTCGCGAAGTGACCTGCTTCTGGCTTAGTTACGCGGTTAGCTTTCTTAGCACCAGTAGTAACCTGAATTGCTGCGTAGCCGTCTGTTTCAAGTGTTTTCACTTGAGATACACGGTTAGCTTCAACTTCAACTACAGTTACTGGGATAGAAACGCCTTCTTCAGTAAATACGCGGGTCATGCCCACTTTACGACCGATTAGACCAATCATTCTTCTAATCTCCCTTAACCTAGGCTAATTTGAACGTCAACGCCCGCAGCAAGGTCTAGACGCATTAGAGCATCAACAGTTTTGTCTGTTGGCTCAACGATGTCGATTAGACGCTTGTGAGTACGAATTTCGTACTGGTCACGTGCTTTCTTGTTAACGTGTGGAGAGATAAGAACTGTGAAACGCTCTTTACGAGTAGGTAGTGGGATTGGACCACGAACCTGTGCGCCAGTGCGCTTAGCTGTTTCAACGATTTCCGCTGTAGAAGCATCGATCAATTTGTAATCGAAAGCTTTTAGGCGGATACGGATGCGTTGGTTCTGCATGAGACAGAGCTCCAATATTAAAAATTACACAAACAATATCGCCACTCAGACTCGTAAGAACGAGAGAATGCCGATTGATTCATGTGAAACCGTAGCATCCAAGATTAGGATGCATTGTCAGTTAATTTTCGATTAACTACCCCTACGTGTCAGAGTCACCTCTGAGAATAGTTATTCCGAAGAATAGATAGCTAATTGTATTAACCGCGAACATAAGCTGAGTTTACATTACCTGAAATATCATAGTGATATTCCAGCTCCTCGCTGCTCATTGGTTCACAACTGGCTTAACCAGTGGGCTGCATTATACAGATCACAAATTGACATGCAAGCCCTGTTTGATAAATAAGCTTGGTGATTTTGTTATCAGGCGCATAAAAACAAGAGGTAAGGTTCTAATAGGGCAATACAAGACAGCGCAGGTTACCCTGCGCCGAATGGTTATTGAGCGAGTCGCTGACGAACAGCTTCAAAAAGGCATACGCCCGAAGCAACCGAGACATTAAGGCTGGAAACAGTGCCAGCCATGGGGATTTTTATCAAATCATCGCATGTTTCACGAGTTAAGCGACGCATTCCATCGCCCTCTGCACCCATCACGATCGCTAGTGCACCGGTTAACTTTGCTTGATAGATATCTTGGGTTGCCTCACCAGCTGTTCCGACAAACCATACCCCTTGCTCTTGTAAAGCTCGCATAGTGCGCGCTAAGTTAGTGACCCTAATCAAAGGCACAGTTTCTGCAGCTCCACAAGCCACCTTACTCACAGTGGCATTGATGTTGGCCGATTTATCTTTGGGCACGATTACCGCCGCAACCCCTGCCGCATCGGCGTTACGAAGGCAAGCTCCTAAGTTGTGCGGATCAGTCACACCATCGAGAACCAGTAATAAAGGCGCAGTATGCTGAGCAATAATATTATCCAAATCATGTTCATTGAGTAGCTTGGCAGGCTTAACCCTGGCCATAATCCCCTGATGATTGGCTCCTTTTGCCTTATCATCAAGCGTTTTACGTGTCATTAACTGAATCGAAACGCCACATACCTGTAAATCATTAAGAATTGGCCTTAGACGATCATCTTGACGCCCTTTCAAAACAAACGCTTCGATAAAGCGCTCAGGTTCTCTTTCTAAAACGGCTTTTACGGCGTGAATACCATAAATAAACTCATTGCTCATTTAATAACCTATTTACTGCTTTTATTGCGCTTCTTTTTTACTGCGCTTGGTCTTTTTGGGTTTACTACCGGGCTTTTTCTTACGCGCCTTGGTTACTTTCGGCTTGTTAGGCTTACTTTTTGACTTAGTGCCGCTCGGTGGCTTGGTTGGCTCAACTTGGGGACTGGCTGATTTAGCCGACTTATTTCCCTTAGTTGCTGCCCTTTTTTTCTCTTTGGCTTTTCTTTTCGCTTCAGCAACACGCTTTTTCGCCGTTTTGCCTTCGCCGCGTAGCTTACGACTTGTTTCCACTAATTCAAAGTCAATTTGACGATCATCAAGGTTCACAGAAAGAACTTTGACTTTGACCGCATCACCAAGACGGTAGATAGCGCCAAAGCTTTCACCTATTAATCTCTGTCCAATAGGGTCAAATTGATAGTAATCGTTCGCTAAAGCTGAAATATGTACTAGACCATCGATATGAAGCTCACTCAAACGAACAAAGAAACCAAAGCCTGTTACATTCGCGATTACACCATCGAGCTCTTCTCCGACATGGTCTTGCATGTATTCACATTTTAACCAATCAGAGACCTCGCGCGTTGCATCATCTGCTCTACGTTCAGTCATGGAGCACTGCTCACCGTAAAAGTCCATGTCATCAAAGGAATAATGGAAACCTCCGGTTGGTGTCCAGCGCTCTTTGAGCGTGCCCTGCTCTTTGGCGATTAGGTACTTGATGGCTCGATGAAGAAGTAAATCTGGGTAGCGGCGAATCGGAGAAGTAAAGTGTGCATAGCGCTTTAAGGCCAGGCCAAAGTGACCACAGTTATCAGCGTTATAAACCGCTTGTTTCATTGAACGCAACAGCATAGTTTGAATCAGTTCTTTATCCTGGCGCTCTGAAATCTGTTTAACGAGATCGGCATAATCTGTAGGGGATGGTTCAAGACCACCATTGAGATGAAGTCCCAATTCTCCTAAGAAATCTCTAAAGCCTTGCAGTTTCAATTCCCCAGGTGATTCATGAATTCGGTATAGAGCAGGCTCCTTTGCCTTTTCAACCAGAGAGGCAGACGCGATGTTGGCTAAAATCATACATTCTTCAATGATCTTATGCGCATCATTGCGAATTACGGGCTCAATACTATCGATCTTTCTTTCAGCGTTAAAAATAAACTTAGTCTCAACCGTCTCAAATTCGATAGCACCGCGGTGGTCTCTTGAACGCTTGAGGACTTTATACATCTTGTGCAACTGTTCCAGGTGAGGCACTAGAGGTTCGTATCGTTCTCTAAGCTCCTCATTACCCTCAAGAATATCATTAACCTTACTGTAAGTTAGACGAGCATGTGAATTCATGACCGCTTCGTAGTGCTGGTAGCCTGAAAGTTTCCCTGTCTCTGAAATCGTCATCTCACAAACCATACACAAACGGTCAACTTGAGGATTAAGAGAGCATAAACCGTTGGATAATACTTCGGGTAACATAGGAACGACTTGAGAGGGGAAATAGACCGAGTTTCCGCGATTGATGGCCTCTTTATCAAGTGCAGTGTCAGGACGAACGTAGTAACTCACGTCAGCAATAGCTACCCATAAGCGCCAGCCCCCGCTCTTTTTCTCTTCACAATAGACTGCATCATCAAAATCTCTGGCATCTTCACCATCTATAGTCACTAGAGGTAACTGTCTTAGATCAACTCTTCCCTCTTTCGCTTCTTCAGGCACTTCCTCACCTAGATTGGCAATTTGCTTATCGACTTCTACTGGCCACTCATGAGGGATTTGGTGAGTACGAATCGCGATTTGTGTTTCCATACCAGGTGCCATATTCTCACCTAGAACTTCAACCACTTTCCCCATCATACCTCGTGAGCGCTCTCCTCTATCGGTAATGTTAATAACCACGACATTCCCCATACGCGCCCCTGCACGTTCTTCGTTAGGAATCAAAATATCTTGGCTGATACGAGAATCGTCAGGGACCACATACGAATAACCGTACTCAGTGAAGAAACGACCTACGATTTGCGTTTGCCTTTCTTCAATAACTCGAACAAGTCGGCCCTCTTTACGCCCTCTCTTGGAGTTTTCGGTTGGTTGAACTAAAACAAAATCACCATGCAAAATGGTTTTCATTTGGTGGTGAGGCAAAACAATATCTGCGTCTTTACCTATGCTACCTTCTGGTCGAACCCAGCCGTGTCCATCTTTGTGCCCAATGACATAGCCTTTGATCATTTCTAACTTTTCAGGCAAGGCATAGCATTGCCTTCGCGTAAAGACTAATTGACCGTCTCTTTCCATCGCCCTCAAACGTCGGCGCAAGCCTTCATAATGATCTTCTCCCTTTAATTTGAGTGCTTCAAAAAGATCATTGCGATTCATAGGAACCCCGACGTTTGCTAAAAATTCAAGAATGAATTCTCGGCTGGGGATAGGATTTTCATAATTTTCCGATTCACGCTCAGCAAAAGGATCATTATGGATATTGTCTGACATAGGCACGCCTAATTAAGAAGGAAGGGTAATAAAGGTTAGTATATCCGACTGTCGTCGGAACCTACAGGTAAGTCGCTTTAATTTCGAGATTTTTGCTATGGGGCATCACCTAATAAGTCATAAATACTGGATTCGTTTGCTTCTTGAACAACAAAAACACCACTACCGTTTATTAGGCTCTTAGCTGATTAGTGAAAGGTGGGAACGTATATTACCAAAAGACATCGCGCATTTTAGCCCTTGCAACGATATTCTGTGGCATTCTTAATTCCAAACCCTGCCTGAGACGACTGATCCTCTTATGCATTCTCTGGTCTGCGGTCACAGAGTTATACAACCAACGATAAGTATCCTCATAATCAAGAGGGCTACCATAGTCACGAAGAAGGAGTTCAGCAAGGTGGATAGTCGCATTCAAATTACCCATCGCCGCCGCTTCTCGCAAATAAGGAATGGCTCGTTCCTTGTCTTGTTGCACTAAGGTTCCACGCGAATAATAACGTCCAAGCTGCTCTAGAGCGGCCGGTAATCCTTGATGAGCAGCACTTTGAATGTAATAAAGCCCAAGCTCAATATCTTTATCAACGCAGACCCCCCAAGCGAGCATGTCACCATAGAGAAACTCATAGGATGGCAGGCTGATACGCGTCGCTCGCGCAACAATGTCTTCCACCAATTGGCATTTGTCCTCTTGGACACGCTCAAGATGTTGATTATTATTTATGAGTTTAATTAGTTCTGCTTCTGTATATATCGGTATCGGCTTACCTATATCATCCGATACGTCTTCCGCTCGGGCTAGGCATGCCGTCAATATGAATACCATCGAAGCCACTAATTTTATTAGCTTCATTCTCTGCACTCTTTGCTACTATTCTCGATATGACTCTTAGGTCAACTCCTGCCCCGCCCATAAACTGGCAAGTATAAATTTGCTATCGGCAACAAATGTTAACTCTTTAATCAAAATTGCCGCTCTAGGGCAAATTGTTGCCACAAAAATGATTATTGACAAGAAAAATAATACAAAAAAGCCGACGAAAAACGCCGGCTCTTAGCAAAAAGACAAGATTAACAGCCATTAAGACTCGAAAGGATGAACCTTGATAATCGTCTCATTACGATCTGGACCTGTTGAAATAATATCAACCGGCACTCCAGTTAACTCTTCAATACGTTTGATGTAGTTGAGAGCAGCCTGCGGCAGATCATCGATAGACTTAGCACCAAATGTTGTTTCAGACCAGCCTGGCATAGTTTCATAAATTGGTGTCGCTTGTTCAAAGGCTTCAGCAGCCATTGGAGACACTTCTAAAACTGAGCCGTCTTGCATCTTGTATCCAGTACAAAGCTTCAGTTCTTCAAGCCCATCTAACACATCAAGTTTGGTCAAACAAAAACCTGAAATAGAGTTAATTTGGATAGCACGACGCATGGCTACCGCATCAAACCAGCCCGTACGACGAAGTCGACCTGTAGTTGCACCAAACTCCTGACCTACATCGCCCAAGTGCTTACCAATTGGGTCTTGTTTGTCGAGGCCATCATAGAGCTCAGTTGGGAAAGGGCCTGAACCTACACGAGTACAATACGCTTTTGTAATACCCAATATATAACCAATGTGACGAGGCCCAAAACCAGAACCTGCTGCAACACCACCAGCAGTCGTGTTAGAAGAAGTTACATAAGGGTAAGTACCGTGGTCGATGTCCAGCAGCGTGCCTTGAGCACCTTCAAACATGATCTTATCGCCACGCTTACGTGCCGCATCAAGCTCATCAGTAACATCAATAACCATTGATGTTAGTAGGTCAGCATAACCTTTAGCCTGCTCAAGTACCTCATCGTAACTTACTGGCTCTGCTTTATAGAAATGCTCTAACTGGAAGTTATGGAATTCCATCACTTCTTTTAGTTTTTCAGCGAATGCTTCCATATCGAATAAATCACCGACGCGCAAACCACGACGAGCAACTTTATCTTCGTAGGCTGGGCCAATTCCTCGGCCAGTGGTTCCTATGGCTTTTTTACCACGAGCCAACTCACGAGCCTGATCCATCGCAATGTGATATGGAAGAATTAATGGACATGCTTCAGAAATGAAAAGACGCTTACGTACCGGAATACCACGCTCTTCCAAAGGCTTCATCTCTTTCATTAGAGCTTCAGGTGATAACACAACACCGTTACCGATGACACATTTGATGTTATCGCGAAGAATACCTGATGGAATTAAGTGGAGAACGGTTTTTTCACCGTCAATGACCAGAGTGTGGCCTGCGTTGTGTCCGCCTTGATAACGAACCACATATTTGGCATCTTCAGTTAAAAGGTCAACAATTTTACCTTTACCTTCGTCACCCCATTGGGTGCCTAGAACGACTACGTTATTTCCCATCTTTCCAGTTCTGATTACTAGTTAAAAATGGATTCTAGCACTGAATCATTTTTCTTGCAGTCATTTTTTAATCATACAGGTGCAATCTTTTGCAATTAAAAGCGGCTAAAATGTGACTTCGTATTTTATCAGACACTTAGTAAAAAACGCCGAGAATGCACTACTCGTCAGCATAGATTTTAACACTCAGTGTGCCATATTTATCAATTCCCGCTCGGTACATACCAGAGCTATTCATGGCAAAATGTATATCTCCTTGGCCATTGATGCCAATCAGACCACCTTCACCACCCATTGTTTTGAGTTCACCGTCAATTATGGTATTGCATGCAGTGACAAGGTCTTCTTGTAAGTACCGCATTCTTGCTGCCACATCCACAGCCACCGATTGACGAATAAAAAACTCACCCATACCCGTTGTCGATATCGCCACATTGCCATTTTGCGCAAACGTGCCAGCACCGATCACAGCAGAGTCACCGACTCGACCATATTTTTTATTGGTAATACCACCCGTGCTAGTCGCAGCGGCAAGATTCCCATGTTTATCGAGTGCTACAGCGCCCACGGTACCGTATTTATTATCGTCAGGGTATTTCGACTCCGAGAGAGCATAGAGACCTTTCTCTCGCATTGATAACAACTGTTGGTAACGCCTTTCCGTTAAGAAATAGTCTTGCTCAGTGAAAAGGTGTCCGTGGTCGAAGGCAAATTGTTCCGCCCCTTCACCAATCAACATCACGTGATCACTGTCTCTCAGTACATCCCTTGCTAATGACACCGGATTTCTAATATGGCGCAATCCTGCAACAGAACCAGCTTGTCGCTCACGTCCATGCATTACGGAAGCATCCATTTCCACAATTTCATGATGGCTCAATACTGACCCTTTGCCCGCATTAAAATGTTCAGAGTCCTCTAATACTTGTACCGCTGCAACCACCGCATCCAGAGCATCTCCTGAATCAATTAGCACTTGATGACCGGCTCGAACTGAACGCTCTAAATCAGCAAGCAGCTCTACTTTCAACTCTGCACTCATTTGCTCGGCGACAATCGTCCCTGCACCACCATGAATTGCGATAGAAAAAGGCTTAGTCATAGCAACAACCTCCCTAATATGAATAAACAAAGAGCGTTTCGTGCTCAAAGGCAGGAAACGCTCTCTATTGGCTCTGGCGTTTATGACACCGAGTCTGGATTACTCACCGTCGCAGCAGCCACCGTCGTGGTCATGGTCATGACCACAACCGCCAGCTTGATGTACATGGCCATGTTCGATTTCTTCTGCCGTTGCCTCACGCAAAGCAACAACTTCAACATCAAATGTCAACGTATGGCCGGCCAGCATATGGTTTCCATCTACAACGACTTCGTCGCCATCTACTTCGGTTACTTCGACAGGAACTGGGCCTTGATCCGTATCCGCTAGGAAGCGCATACCAACTTCAATTTGCTCAACCCCTTGGAAAACTTCAGCAGGAACGCGTTGCACAAGTGCTTCATTATGCTCACCATACGCATCGTCAGGAGAAACAGTCACAGAGAACTTAGCGCCCGCTTCTTTTCCTTCCAACGCAGTTTCAAGACCAGTAATTAGGTTGTTGTTACCATGCAGGTAATCTAATGGCGCATCTACCGTTGATTCATCGACCACTACGCCGTCTTCAACTTTTACTTGGTAAGCTAGACTAGCAACTACGTTCTTTTCAATTTTCATATTGGCTCCAAGGAGAGTGAAGACTCCAGCAAACGCTGGAGTCTGAATGTTTACTCAGTATTATGGGGGCGTTTTAGAGAAAGGCAATCAATCTGGTTTAAAAATCCCAATCATCTCACCACCTCCGCGCTGAGTGCTTTTCTCTGGCTGAGGAGTACGCTGGTCTTTGTGACCACATTCAACACATTCAACAAGCTCAATATTATTTTCTATCCACCATCTCAGTGTGTCACTCGTCGCGCATTTCGGGCAACTTGCCCCGGCAATAAATCTCTTTTTCATGCTTCGTCTTATATTACTTATATTATTCCCAAAAACTTTTGGCTTGCTTTTCGTTTTCTAATTCACGCCCAAAAATTTCTTCGAGTTCTTTGCGAGCTTCTTTCGCTCGCTCAGCTAGCTGCTTGTCATCATTATGCTGAGGGAGTAATTCTTTCAACATAGCATCGTCCAATTTACGAAAATGCGCCTCAGCTCTTTTCGCTTGATAAGGGTGCATTCCAAGCTCGACCAATGTCTGCCGACCCAAATCCAAGGCCCCCAGAAATGTCTCGCGAGAGTAATTATCGACCCCATGACTCAACAGCTGGTAAGCCTCTACTCGGCTCCTTGCTCGAGCGAACAACTTAAGGTGAGGAAAGTGAACCTGGCATAACTCAATGGTCTTCATAATTTCATCGGGCCTGTCGGTGCAGATCACCATAGCTTCAGCTTTCTCTGCGCCGGCTGATCTCAGTAAATCAAGCTGAGTTACATCGCCATAAAACACTTTGTAGCCATATTTTCTCAGGAGTCTTATCTGGCTTGCATCGCTCTCAAGAACTGTAACTTTAATCCGGTTGGCGTACATTAATCGGCCGATGATTTGCCCGAAACGGCCAAATCCAGCGATGATCACTCGAGGCTGCTTATTGACCACATCGCTTTTCAACGTTTCAGTGTCAGTGTTTAAACCGCGGGCATACCACTTGCTTTGTGCCATTAGTAACAAAGGTGTTGTCACCATGGACAAGCTGACAACCACTAAAAGAAACGCAGTTTGATCAGAATCCAATAGGCCTTCTTTTCCCGCCGCAGTAAAAATAACAAACGCGAACTCGCCCCCTTGGCTTAAAATAGCCGCCATTTTGCTCCGAGACTTCGCGTTACTACCTGATACGCGCGCTAAGGCATAAAGGATCAGCCCTTTTACCGCAACTAAACCAAATACCGCGAGTAATACATTCACCGGATCTAGGGCCAGTAATCCTAAGTTCACCGCCATACCAACAGCAATAAAAAATAGACCAAGCAACAACCCTTTAAAGGGTTCAATCGCAATCTCTAATTCATGACGATACTCGCTCTCAGCAAGCAGCACACCCGCTAAAAACGTACCTAAAGCCATCGACAAACCAAGCTTTTGCATCAGTAATGCGATACCTATAACAAGCAGCAGTGCCGCCACGGTAAACAATTCTCTGACACCACTTAGCACCACATATCTGAACAATGGACGAAGTAAAAAGTGCCCTCCGATAAGTAGCCCACCAACACCAACCAGCATCCATATCGCATCTAACCAATTTCCTGCCGTGTTACCAGCTAGCACAGGCAATACCGCCAGCATTGGAATTACCGCGATATCTTGAAATAGTAAGACTGCAAAACCAGATTGACCTGTCTCTCCACCTGCAAGCCCTTGCTCTTCAATGACTTTCAGTGCTATCGCCGTGGATGACAGCGCTAACCCCATGCCGATCACAATACTGGTTTGCCAAGTTGCTCCAAAGAGGTTAGCGACAACAGCAATAACCACAGTACTTACGAAAACTTGGGCACCGCCTAGCCCCAGAATTGGACCGCGCATTTGAATCAATTTTTTGGGGTTAAGCTCGAGGCCAATCAAAAACAATAACAAGACCACGCCAAACTCGGCAAAATGAAGAATGGCTTCAACATCCCGAATCAAGCCAAGTCCCCATGGGCCAATGGCAACACCGGCAAGCAAATAACCCAGAACGGAACCTAAACCTAAACGCTGAGCGAGTGGAACCGCAACCACAGCCGCAGTGAGAAAAATGACACTACTTTGTAAAAAATCGCTCTCTAGTGCCATATTACCCCCCTATCTCAATCGAACAGGTTCCCAATGGGTCATTAAGCCAGCGCCGATAAACTTCGGCATGCTGGTAACGTTCCATCTCGGGTACATTTCTGGCCCAGTAAAGCACCAAAGGCTCTATCCATTGCATCTGACATAGGGCTGCTGTCAACTCAAAAGGTTGTAAGATCTCGGACAATGGATAACGGTTGTATCCCGTATCACAGAAGGCCTCCTCTTTGCCCCCAGTGGTAATCACACTACGCCAATATTTGCCCTTCATTGCTTCACCTTTGCCAAATGCAAAACCTTTCCCTAAAACACGATCTAACCATTCCTTAAGTAAAGCAGGACAAGAGTACAAATATAAGGGGTGATGAAAAACAATAACTTGGTGTTGGTTAAGCAGCCTTTGTTCGGCAGCAACGTCAATAAAGAAATCGGGATATTTGGCGTACAAATCGTGCACGGTGACATGCTCAAGTAATTCTACTCGCTCTAGCATGATCTTATTCGCGACCGAACTAGAGGACTCTGGGTGAGCGTATAGAACCAATACTCTAGGTTTATCGGCTGATGATGTCTGCATACTTTCGACGGCAATCCTTATGCTGGGTTGTGCCAGCCAAACTATTTTTTTGGTTGTCACTTTGTTATACGTGGTTCGCTACAATAACGCAATATTCGACATCGCTGGTTAACTGACCTACTATGCGACGCATTATGAGCGAAGACAAAATATAAGACTATGATTACTTTCTCTAGCATTCAACTTCTGCGTGGTGGCAAACCACTTCTAGAACAGGCGTCGGCTACCATTCACCCCGGTGATAAAATTGGCCTCGTGGGTAAAAATGGTTGCGGAAAATCGACCCTGTTTGCATTAATTAAAGACGAATTGTCAATAGATGCAGGAAGTTTTACTAAACCCGCCCATTGGGAACTGGCGTGGGTTGCCCAGGAAACCCCTGCTATAGAACGTAGTGCAATCGAATATGTCATTGATGGAGATCGTGAATACCGTGGACTCGAAGCTCAGCTAGTTGAAGCGGAAAAGCAAGACAATGGAACCTTAGTCGCCGAGCTTCACGGAAAGATTGAAACCATTGGTGGCTATAGCATACGTGCTCGAGCTGCTGAATTGCTCGATGGACTTGGTTTCAGTCAAGAGCAAATGACATGGAATCTTACCCAATTTTCGGGGGGATGGAGAATGCGATTAAATCTTGCTCAAGCTCTATTGTGCCGCTCGGATTTATTGTTGCTCGATGAACCTACCAACCACCTAGACCTTGACGCTGTCATGTGGCTAGAGCGTTGGTTACAAAACTACCCAGGCACTTTGATCCTTATCTCTCATGACCGCGACTTTCTTGACCCTGTGGTGAATCGTATCATTCATGTCGAGAACCAAAGTATGAATGAGTACACAGGTAACTATTCGTCATTCGAAGAGCAAAGAGCACAGAAACTCATTCTTCAACAAGCTCAATTCGAGAAACAACAGAAACAAATGTCACATATGCAAAAATATATTGACCGTTTCCGTTATAAGGCTTCGAAAGCTCGACAAGCACAAAGCCGTATAAAAGCTCTCGAACGAATGGAGAAAGTACTCCCTGCTCAACTAGACAATCCCTTTAGCTTTGAGTTTCGCCAGCCTGACGCTCTCCCCAACCCCATTATCATGATGGATGAAGTATCAGCAGGTTACGACCAGCACTTAATTCTAGAAAGGATTCGTCTAAACTTAGTGCCCGGTAGTCGTATTGGTTTACTAGGGCGCAATGGCGCAGGTAAATCTACCCTTATCAAATTGCTTTCAAAAGAACTAAAGCCTCAAAGTGGCTTACTCACTTATTCACAAGGGGTTAAAATCGGCTATTTTGCCCAGCACCAACTTGAAACTTTGCACCCAGAAGAAACACCGCTACAGCACATGATGCAAATCGCACCGCACAAAACAGAGCTAGAACTGCGCAACTACCTTGGTAGTTTTGGTTTTCAAGGTGAAAAAGCATTGGAGAGCGTCGCGCCTTTCTCTGGCGGAGAAAAAGCCCGCTTAGTTCTAGCTCTCATCGTGTGGCAAAAACCCAATCTTCTTCTCTTGGATGAGCCGACCAACCATCTCGACCTTGACATGCGCCAAGCACTCACTTTTGCTTTGCAAACTTTCGAGGGAGCCATGGTTATTGTTTCACACGACCGTTATTTACTCAAAGCAACCACCGATGACTTATATTTGGTTCATAATAAGCAAGTGGCACCGTTCGATGGTGACCTCAATGATTATTATAAATGGCTTACTGAGCAACAACGTCAAGAGCGTCGGGTTAACCAAGCGTCGACAGATGACAAAGTTAGTCTCAATAGTGCTGCAGCAAAAAAAGAGCAAAAGCGCCGTGAAGCTGACTTTCGTAAACAAACGGCTCCGATACGAAAAAACTTGGTCAATTTAGAAAAAAAGATGGCGTCCATCGGTGATATCTTGATGGAAGCAGAGGCACAATTGTCAGATAACGCGCTTTATGATGCAGAAAATAAAGCTAAACTTACTGAAGTATTGTCTGTCCAATCTACCAACAAGAGTGCGCTTGAAGAGGTGGAACTGGAATGGATGACCCTACAGGAACAATTGGAACAGATGGAGCAGGAGTTCAATCAACAATGAATGCAAACCGCATTAGTCTCTCACTAACTTTAGAGCGCCTGTGGCAATTTAGCCTACAATACTACGGTGTTCGAGAAGTGAAGGACGCGTGCTTACATTTGCAAAATCAGTACAAAGGTAATGTTAATCTATTGCTGTTACTGAAATGGCTTGATGAACAGAATGTGTGTTTTAGGGAACAGGACTGGCATAAAGTTGAAGAGTGTCTCGGCCGCTCAGAAACTTTACTTCATAGTTACAGAGATATGCGACGTAAAATAAAACACCACGTTCCTGAAACCCTCTACCGAGAGTCTCTACAGTTCGAACTTCAATTAGAAAAACAACAACAGTCCGACCTAGTAGATTGCATCAACGCCCTCAAACTAGAACTGAACCATGCGGAACCTCTTACTTTGAGATATTGTCGTCAGCTCGGAGGAGAAGCACTCTATGCTTCGTTTTCCGAGCCTGTTAACGACATTGCTAACTTATAGAATCACTGATGACACAATTTATTGCTGCGACAGGCTTATCCAATCCACATTTGCAAACACTGGCGCCACGCTTGATTCGTAAAAAGGCACTCTTTGAGCCTTTTTGGCAAACACTCGACACACCAGACGGTGACTTTCTTGATATCGCATGGAGCGAAGACCAAAACGCCCCAACATCCAATAGTAAGCCGATATTTATTTTGTTCCACGGCCTTGAAGGATGTTTTTATAGCCCCTATGCCAATGGACTTATGAAAGCATTTTCGGACCAAGGCTGGTTATCGGTTATGATGCATTTTCGTGGCTGTAGCGGTAAACCAAATAAACTGGCAAGAGCCTATCACTCAGGGGAAATCAATGACGCTCGATTTTTTCTAGAATATTTAGACCAACACTACCCAAATCGAATTAAAGTTGCTGTCGGCATTTCACTTGGTGGTAATATGCTGGCGAATTATTTAGCTCACTTCAACCAAAAGCCTTTACTTGATGCAGCAACCATAGTCTCAGCACCACTTGATCTTTCGGCATGTTCAAAGAGAATAGAGCAAGGCTTTTCTCGTTTATACCGTGGTTATTTGCTGTCTTCTTTAAAAAAGAGTGCACTACAAAAACACCATTTACTCAAAGGGCATCTCGGGATTAGCTATAGAAATATAAAAAGAGTGACGAGATTGTATCAATTTGACGATCTAATCACCGCGCCTTTGCATGGTTTTGAAAATGCGGATGATTATTATCAAAAGTGCTCAGGAATACACCAACTACAAAAAATCACTTTACCGACCCAAATCATTCATGCCAAGGACGATCCTTTTATGACCGAAGAGGTCATTCCTAGGTATGTACTTCCTTCCAACATAGATTATCGGCTATTCGATAAAGGTGGCCATGTTGGTTTTATCACTGGGAGTGCATTCAAACCACGATTTTGGTTAGAAGAAGCCCTACCAACCTACTATGAAAGTTTGGCTATTTCGGCATAATAGACTCCTTTAGAATCATCTAAGATACATAAAACTATGATCGTCCCTTGGCAACAGATTGAACCAACCACACTAGAAAACCTTATTCGCGAATTTGTCCTTCGGGAAGGTACAGACTATGGAGACAATGAAATTCCCCTAGCGAGCAAGATTTTGCAAATCCAAAAGCAGTTACAATCTGGCGATGCAGTGGTGGTATTTTCCGAATTGCATGAAAGTGTTGATATTCAATTGAAACGCTAGCTTCAACTAATTCAACAGCTTGCATTTTTAACGTACCCCATACAGTCAGACAGGGATAAATCGTGTTATAGTGAGTACTTGGATTAGCAACACAATTCTTAGACAAGGTTTGTCATGTCAGCAAAGCATCCCATAATTGCCGTTACAGGTTCCTCCGGAGCAGGCACCACCACAACTTCAGAAGCATTTCGTAAAATGTTTAACATGATGAAGGTAAAACCTGCTTGGGTTGAAGGTGACAGTTTCCATCGCTACACACGACCGGAGATGGACGTTGAGATCCGCAAGGCTCGCGATCAAGGCCGACATATAAGTTACTTTGGACCGCAAGCAAATGATTTTACTGGTCTCGAAGAGTTTATGCGTAAGTATGGACAGGAAGGGGTGGGACAAATACGTCGTTATTTGCATACCTTTGATGAGGCGGTTCCTTTCAACCAAGCGCCTGGAACCTTTACACCATGGCAAGACCTACCCGAAAACTCTGACGTCCTTTTTTACGAAGGATTGCACGGTGGTGTTGTTGATGGAGAGGTAAATGTAGCGCAGCACGTTGATTTTTTAATTGGGATGGTGCCTATTGTTAACCTCGAATGGATTCAAAAGTATATTCGTGACACACGCGACCGTGGTCATTCAAGGGAAGCTGTCACGGACTCTATCGTTCGTTCTATGGACGACTACCTAAATTACATTACACCGCAATTTTCCCGTACTCACATCAATTTGCAACGAGTTCCAACTATCGATACGTCCAATCCACTAAACGCTAAGGGCATTCCTAGCTTAGACGAAAGCTTTGTGGTGATCCGTTTACGTGGAATAAAAAAAGTCGACTTTCCGTATTTACTCGCTATGATTGATGGTTCATTTATGTCACAACACAACACGATAGTCGTGCCCGGTGGTAAAATGAGTTTTGCTGTTGAACTTATCGTAAGGCCGATACTCCAGCAGCTGATAGAAACAGGAAAAATTGGCTAGTAATCACATTCGGTGCACGATTACTTTTCATACCGTGATCATGTGCACGTTTTTGCTTAGGAAAAGCGCCTTCGGATTCGATTAAAGTCAAGAAATCGTTTTCGAAAAAGGATACTATTTGTAACCGAAACACAAGTTGGCTTGCAGTACTTTTAAAGTGCTCTTATCCTAATAGGTCTGAACAAGGCTTGCGATAACATGGAAAGTAGCAAGCGTACCCTGCAGAGGAAGTGAGATATTATGGTTCTAGGTAAACCTCAAACCGACCCTACATTAGAGTGGTTTCTTTCACATTGTCACATTCACAAGTACCCTTCAAAAAGCACGCTTATTCACGCGGGCGAGAAAGCGGAAACCTTGTACTACATAGTCAAAGGTTCTGTCGCGGTACTCATTAAAGATGAAGAAGGTAAGGAGATGATCCTTTCTTATCTTAATCAGGGTGATTTCATCGGTGAGCTTGGTCTTTTTGAAGAAGATCAGGAGCGTACCGCATGGGTTCGTGCTAAATCCCCTTGTGAAGTTGCAGAAATCTCATTTAAGAAATTCCGTCAGCTGATCCAAGTGAACCCGGATATCTTAATGCGTCTTTCGTCACAAATGGCCAGCCGTTTACAAGTTACGAGCCAAAAGGTCGGTGATTTAGCCTTCTTAGATGTTACAGGCCGAATCGCACAGACACTGCTGAATCTTGCTAAACAGCCAGACGCAATGACACACCCAGATGGCATGCAAATCAAGATTACTCGCCAAGAGATTGGTCAGATTGTTGGCTGTTCGCGTGAGACCGTTGGCCGCATCCTTAAGATGCTTGAAGAGCAAAACCTTATCTCAGCGCACGGTAAAACGATTGTCGTTTACGGCACACGTTGATAACACCTAAAAGCAAAAGCCACCTTAAAGGTGGCTTTTTCGTCAGTTTCAGCGCAGCAAAAACTTAACCGTTGGTACTTTCAAAAATTTTATCGGCAGAAGCTGCAACAAACCCTGGGTATAAGTTACCGTCTTTCATCGGGTAGCGCTTAGCAAACTCATAAAAGCCGCCTGGGATCTCCTCAACACCACCAGAAAACTCTACTGATACCTTATCCGCCATGGTCGAAGACTGCTCAAGCAAGACCTCGGGGGAGCCTTTTACTTCACCACCAAATTCATTGATGGTAAAGCCTGAGTCTCGCAGGTGTTGGTTAACCTCGACAACTTCTGAAAAAGCGTTCAATTGATTAACGCTAACCGTAAAGTGGTTAGCACCATAGCCATGCGCAGCCAGCCAAGAAGCATACTCGCTCTCTTGTGCCAGAACTTGGAAATCAGAGAAACTCAAGTCCCACAAACGACCACCATATAAGAACTCTGGGCTATTCAGTCGTTCTGTTTCTACTTGAGCCACTAAACGTCCTACGATCGCTTGTAGCTCCTGTGAGCATTCTTCAACCTTGAGCTCACTGATAAATATTTTGGGCTGTTTGGGGTCGGGGTGTTCATAATGTTTCGCGACGAGTTTCTTACTTTCAAAGAGATAATCACCACCTTCTGTGTAACCTATCTCTAAGAAAGGTTTGGCAAGAGTCTCAATGCCAAGCGGAGCAATATTAAAGGTTCGCAGCGCAATGTGATCATTGATCAACGCTTCGTCTTCCTGAAGTAATTGGTGAACTTGGTGAGCGGATGGGCATAAACGTTGAATATAGTCATCCCATAACTTTTGAAATAAAACATCTGGCGTCATAACGCCTCCTTGTATCAGAGTAATTTGCGTTAACAGAATTTAATTTATGGTAAAAAAGAGGCTAACCAACAAAGCTTTTATACTCTATTTGGAAAGCCTCCAACCTGTGACATTGCAAAAGCCTTCGGCTCATGAAGGCAAAAAGGGAACTGCCATCCCCAAGTGACCTCTAGGTACTTAGGTGTATACCCAAGTAACTTCAAAATGCAGGATTCAGAGCGATGCCACAGTGGTGAGTTCAAGGAAAATAACGCGGCGTAATAGTCGACTCTTACCAAGTTATTTGACAATGAAATCGGCGCTGTGGCACGCTCCCAAAGGGCGAGTTATCTAGCTTTACATGCTTCGTTACCGATTTTCAATTTAGGTGTCTAGATTTTCAAATCGTTGCCTTGCCTGTAAAGCAAGCTATTCTCGCTGAACCTAGCATCTTGAGGTCACTTGGGTATATATTATTATTTAACCTTTACAGCTCCAGTCCTGGGCTTAGTGTGTCGGGTAGTAAGGTTTCCCCCCCTTCCATCGAAGCCATAGGGTAAGCACAATAGTCCGCAGCGTAGTAAGCGCTGGGGCGCAAGTTTCCAGATGCACCAGGGCCACCAAACGGTGCGTCACCGCTGGCTCCTGTGAGCTGACGGTTACGATTAACAATCCCTGCGCGAATATGATCAACAAAATAGTCCCATTCACTATCATCGGTCGATACCAGCCCGGCCGACAAGCCGAAGCGAGTGTCATTAGCCAATTCAACGGCAGTTTCTAATCCTTGATAACGAACGACTTGTAATAATGGACCAAAATATTCCTCGTCAGGCAGATCTGTAATTGGGGTAACGTCAATGATACCCGGCGAAACGAACGCCGCTTGACCGGCCTTTGCCTCCAGTAAACTCTTCCCGCCTAATGATTGTAAGTTAGCTTGCGCAGCAAGAATAAAATCTGCAGCCGCTTTTGATATCTGAGGCCCCATGAAAGGTGCTGGCTCAGCAAAGGGCTCATCCACACGAATCTTTGTTGTCGCTTCAACCAGTTTATCAACCAACTGATCGCCCTTATCACCAACAGGCACATACAAGCGGCGTGCACATGTGCATCGCTGTCCCGCACTGATAAAGGCAGATTGGATTATGGTATAGACAGCCGCATCAAGCTCACCAAACTTCTCCGAGATCACCATAGGGTTATTGCCCCCCATCTCAAGCGCTAACATTTTTCCTGGTTGACCAGCAAACTGACGATGAAGAATATGTCCAGTATTGGCACTGCCAGTAAAGAGCACACCATCGACTCCTTTGGCTTCGGCAAGCGCGATCCCAGTCTCTTTAGCACCTTGAACAAGGTTAATCACACCTTTAGGTAAGCCAACTTCTTCCCATAGTTTCATCGCAAGCTCACCTGTAAGCGGTGTTTGCTCCGAAGGTTTAAACACCACGGTATTCCCTGCAAGCAACGCTGGAACAATATGCCCGTTTGGTAAGTGTCCTGGGAAGTTATAAGGACCGAAGACTGCCATCACACCAAGTGGACGATGACGGAGTACAATTTGATTCCCTGCCGCTTCACGCTGCGCACCACCGGTGCGATCATGATAGGCACGGATAGAAATCGCGATTTTACCTGCCATTGCAGCAGCTTCAGTGCGAGTTTCCCAAATCGGCTTTCCCGTTTCCTGCGCAATAACCGTCGCTATTTTTTCGCTGTTTTCTTTGACCTTATCTGCAAAGGCAAGCACGATTGCCTCACGCTCAGCAAAACTGAGCTTTTTCCATGAGAGGAAAGCCTCTCGTGCCGATGAAACCGCCAGTCCAACTTGTTCTGCAGTCGCGCTTTCGCCCTGCCAAATGGTTTCATTGTTATATGGGCTCTGAGAAGCAATCGACTCACCTTGGCCTTTTACCCATTCTCCAGCAATCCAATGTGTCATAATCTTTTCCTTAAACTCTTTACAGATTGAGCATGCGAACAAAGTCGCCTTGATTAACTTGCAGCGCCTCAGCGACTTCCGGTGATAGAACGACCGACTCAGATGCCTGATCATAGGAAGCCTTCGCTGCGGTTGCGCGGAAGTGTTCAAACGAGGTATTCGAGATCAAAAAGTCTTGTGAGCTTGCATGAGGAGCTATGGTGACTTTGGCTCGGAATGAGTGGCGAACCGATTCGATATTACGGACTTCACACTCAACCGATGGGCCCCCATCAAAAATATCGACGTAATTACGACACGTAAAACCTTCTTTCTCCAACAACCTCAGAGCCGGTTTGGTATTTTCATGTACTTGGCCTATCACGGCCTGAGCTTCTTTGCTCAAAAGATTGATATAAATTGGCAATTTCGGCATTAGATCAGCGATAAAACCTTTCTTGCCAATGCCTGTCAGATAATCTGCTAACTTAAAATCGATAGAGAAAAAGTGCTCTTCTAACCACTGCCAGAATGGCGAATTACCATTTTCATCTGAAACACCACGCATCTCAGCAAACACCGTTTTAGAAAAACGATGAGGGTGTTCCGCCATCATAAGAAAGCGGCATTTAGACATCAGACGACCATTAAGGCCTTGACGAAATTCAGGGCGTAAAAATAACGTACAAATCTCACTGCAGCCCGTGTAGTTGTTACCAAACGTCAACAGCTTCACTACATTATTGACGCCAAGCTTAGCGGAGGAGTGAACAATCGTACTGATGTGATAAGAATAAAAAGGTACATCCCAACCAATCGATGCTTCGATCCCGGTACAACCAGCGACCTCTCCTGTATTGGTATCAAAACCAACCATTAGGTAGCCCTCATCTCCGGGCTCAGTAACATCGGGTTTAGAAAAACTGTATTCCGAATGGGTGATACGGTTAGTTAAGAGGTCTTTATCCACCGGTAAAGAGGTGAATCCATGACCCGATTCCACTGCACACGTGTGCAATGCATCATAGTCGGACATCGCTATAGGGCGAACAACCAGCATCGTTAGTCCCTCCTGATACTGATTCCACCTGTTGACATCATTAACCGATAGGCAATACCAAACGGAGAAGAGATAAAAACCTCAATCACTGCACTCCATTTCGTTTCCACACCCTACGATCCATGTTTTCAACAGGTGGCGTTAATGTAGCAAGACCAAGCTGCAGCTTGGTCTCAATTCTGATTATTTTGCTAGAGAAGCAATCGCTCTTTCCAGTCGCGCTAAACCTTCATCAATCTCTTCTTTACTAATGACCAAAGAAGGTGTGAAGCGCACAACATTGAGGCCTGCAACCAATACCATTAGACCTTCTTTACCTGCTGCAACCAATACATCGCGAGCACGGCCTTGCCATTGCTCGTTCAATGCAGCGCCCAGTAGCAGTCCTTTACCGCGTACCTCAGCAAAGATGTTGTACTTAGCGTTAATTTTCTCCAATCCTTCACGGAAAAGTGCTTCACGCTCTAAAACGCCCGCCAATGTCTCTGGCTTGCTCACAACATCAACCACAGCTTCGGCCACCGCACAACCAAGCGGGTTACCGCCATAAGTAGAACCATGGGTTCCCACTTTCATATGTTCAGCGAGTTCTGCCGTAGTTAGCATTGCACCGATTGGGAAACCGCCACCTAAAGATTTTGCTGTGCTTAATACATCAGGTGTCACACCAAGGCCTTGGTAAGCATAAAAGTTACCAGTACGACCGTTACCTGTTTGCACTTCATCAAAGATGAGCAGTGCGTTGTGCTTATCACACAATTCACGTACCGCTTGAGCAAACTCTGGCGTCGGAGGAATAATCCCCCCCTCTCCTTGTAAAGGCTCCATCATGATGGCACAAGTACGGTCTGACATATGTTCTGTCAATGCTTCAATATCATTGTATGGCAGATGAGTAATATCGCCTGGCTTTGGACCAAAGCCATCAGAGTAAGCCGCTTGACCACCAACAGTTACAGTGAAGAAAGTACGACCATGGAAACCTTGTTTAAAGGCGATGATTTCAGTTTTCTCAGGACCGAACTTATCCGCAGCATAACGACGTACTAATTTCAGCGCTGCTTCGTTGGCCTCTGCACCCGAGTTAGCAAAAAAGACTTTATCCGCAAAACACAAATCCGTCAGTTTCTTTGCCAAACGCAGTGCGGGTTCGTTGGTCATGACGTTACTAAGGTGCCATATTTTTTGGCTTTGTTCATTAAGTGCATTGACCATGTCTGGATGACAATGACCAAGACAGCTCACTGCAATTCCGCCAGCAAAGTCGATGTATTCCTTACCTTGCTGATCCCAAACGCGAGCCCCTTCTCCCTTAACGGGAACCATTTCCATTGGGTTATAACAAGGTACCATCACCTCATCAAACAGGCCACGTTCTACTTTATTTTCTACAGTCATTGCACATTCCCTCTAGATACCGCATGCATAGCGAATATGGTGTCCTTACTTCTCTATTCAATGAAATAAGATATTGTTTTGCTTTTAAGCAATTACGGCATTGTATTTACAAATAATTAACCATTTCAATAGTGATTTATTCTTTTCCGCCCTGGTACTAGGGGCCAATAGTCACTGTGTTTGCTTATTTATGCATTAGGTAACCAATTTTATAAAGCAATATATTCTTATAGTTACAATAAGCTGTGATTAAATAGGCTCTTGATAGACAAATAAGACAAGACCTATTAGGGGCTGCGCATACTTTTTCACAAAATATTTGCGGCGCAGCTTATGAAAGAAATGTTAAAAAAAGTGATCTAAATCAGGATTTGGCAAAAACAAAAGTGTTAAAGCAATGTGGTTATAGCGGCTTACGTGACAAAAAATTGGCCAAAATCTGATGGCCTTGTTCGGTTTTAATCGACTCTGGATGAAACTGGACCGCATCAATGGGTAAATTTCGGTGTTGATAAGCCATAATTTCATCCATGCTTCCATCGGCATGCTCTGTCCAAGCCGTCAGTTCAAAACACTCAGGTAAGGTGCCATTTTTAACCACTAGTGAATGATAGCGAGTCACCGTCAGAGGATTTTTTAAGCCACGAAACACACTGAGACCGTTGTGTCGTATCGGAGAGGTTTTACCATGCATTACCTGACGAGCACGCACAACTTCACCGCCAAAAACCTGAGCGATGGCTTGATGGCCCAAGCACACTCCCAAAATAGGAAGTTTGCCAGCAAAGTGTTCAATCACCTGCATTGAAATTCCGGCTTCATTAGGGGTACATGGACCCGGTGAAATCACCAGATGGCTGGGATCGAGCGCTTCAATTTCAGCCAAGGTCGTTTGGTCATTGCGCACCACTTCAACATCTGCGCCCAACTGACAAAAATACTGGTACAAATTGTAAGTAAACGAATCGTAATTATCGATAATCAGTAGCATCTTGACGGGCTAGTAAATATAAATTTCCATATTAGGGCGGTATTTTGCAGCAAGAATAGAGAAAGGCAAGCGCAATTGACGAGATAGTTTTGTTTTGTGCTGTCAACAGTGAAGGAGTGAAACTAGAATATCTTCCCCAAACTTACGACACCTGATCGTGTTTCCTCAGTCAATTTTTGGTCAAACGCTTCGAAAATACCTTAAGTTTGATATAGTCAGAGAATAAATCAATCGAACTCGGAGTAAGAATGAAAGCATCATTAATGACCTTGATCTTAGCCTTTGCTCTCGGTGGTTGTTCCAACACTTGGCAAGGCGTCAAAGATGACTCCTCTAAAGTATGGAAAGACACCAAACAAACCATTCATGAAGCGACTGAAGAATAAATAAAAAGCCAGCATTTCTGCTGGCTTTATTATTTGCGTCTGTAGTGTTTACTGCATGTAAGCGTTCAACATCCACATCAGCTTTTCTTGCTCACCAATGTAATCACTCATTAGCGATACCGTGCCTTCATCTTCGGCATCTCCTGCTTGGGCTAAAATTACGCGCTGCTTCTTAATTAGCGAACTAAAGCCCTTTACCAAGCCATCAACACAATCTTTACCTGTGGTTGCATTTTGATGCTCAGCAATGGCACTTTTTTCTAAATACTGGCTGAAGCTATGATCAGGCGTGAAACCTAAAGTCAGAATACGCTCTGCAAGCTCATCAATTTTAGTTTGTAAGTCAGTGTATATTTCTTCAAATTTCTCATGTAATTCAAAAAATTGCTGACCTTTAATATTCCAGTGGTAACCACGAGTGTTCATGTAAAACACTTGGTAATGTGCCAATAGTTCATTTAACTCGTTTGCCAGTGCTTGTGCTTTTTCGTTGTCTAGACCAATTAGGTTAACTTGGTTTGTCATGTTCTTTATCCCCGTGTATCGCGCATATCGCGTTTCGATAAGTTCACTATACCTATCTGCTTAAAATAGTTAAAAGCGTTCATTTCTATAAAATTAATAGGTTTTGACTATCAAAAAGACAGAATGAAGGCATTCCCATAGTAGAGCATCACTACGTACGTTCAAGTGTTTGTTTATCGTAAAATGTCAGCACTGTTCTCTCCGACTTCTACAAATCTTCTTATGGGTAGAGAGATAAAAAAGCCCCTTAGTAAATACCAAGGGGGTCTTATTGAGACAAAGTGAGTTAGTTTACTTCGATGGCGCGGCCCACTCGGCCATTGCCTGCGACTGTACGTACTTTGACGCCAATACCGACCGAAGGCTTGGCACCATCATCATAATTATGCCAATGCGTACCATCGGTAGAATATTGAATCATGACGCCCGGAAATGCCGAGTTTGCGACAAGCTTTCCTGCTTCTATCTTAGCGCCCGGCACAGGAAGACGGTAGTAAACCCCGGCTCTATCAAGTTTGGCAAACTCTTTATAGCCGAGTGTGTTGGCAAAAACGGCCCAATCAGCGTCGCGCGTGGCTGTATCAACATGTTCAGTTCCGCTGAAGCCACCCACATTCGATTTAAATGTCGCAGAAGGATCATATTCAAGCTCCCAAGCCCCCTTTGACCACGCCCGCTCTGCCATGGCAATCAGTCGAGGAAACGCCATGTAATCTTGCTGGCGCGGCGTCCGGATAGTCTCAGACCAAAGATGGCCCTGCATGCCTTTGAATTTTCTAGTCAGTGTTACGCCGCCCTGAGCATATTCCATGGGTGCTCCCATACGATCAAGCAGGGTCTCAGCATTGGCGGGCAAGTTTTCCGGCATAAAACCAAACACTTCTCGCGTATCGGTTTCACGTGAACCCCAGTAGTAGCCTGGCTCTTCTGGATCCACCTCATAAGGAAAATCGAAATAGGTCGTATCTGGGGTCGAGACCACAACTTCATAACCTGTGTTGGCTATGGTATGGGTTTCATCAGCCCCTCCCCAAAAGAGAGTTCCCCATGAGTACGCTGACGTTTTCTCACCAGCCAACAAGTAAGGTTTGATGTATTCACCGTGTTTTAGGCCATCATTCCAAGCTGCGAGGGTTAAACTGTATTTTTCTAATATCCAACTGATACGCTGAATAAAATAAGGGCCGAGATCCTCGACATCATCAATACCATTCCATTCAGCATCGAACATCTTGTGACAGAGTGGTGAATCGACCCAGGCTCCCGCCGTTTCATCGGCCCCGATATGATAATCTCTCAGTGGCTGACCCGCATTACGATGCTGAGTAACGATCTCACCAATCACTTTGTCCATAAAAGCAAAGCTCGACTCCATACATGGATTTATCGTGTTGTTGGTGTAGTTTTGTACCGAAAAATACTCAGTCGTATCATCAGGATCGGTCAATAAATATTGTTTGGCCTTTTGTAAATCGGTCGCGGCAAATTTATTGTATCGCGCCTGCATCGCAACGACAGCGGCTTTGGAATGCCCCGGCATGTCCATGGATGGGATAACTTGAATATTTCGTGCTGTAGCATAGCGAATAATCTCGGCATAATCTTCTACCGAGTAATACTGCTTTTCAGATGCTGCATTGGGGCCAGAACCAAGCTGGGGTAGAAGACAAAGGCGCTCATCAAGATCATGACACCTTTTTGCCCCTATCTCAGTAAGCTCTGGTAAACCTGGAATTTCCAAACGCCAGCCTTCATCATCGGCCAAATGAAAGTGGAATTTATTCAGCTTATAGGCCGCCATTTGATCAAGGAACTTAAAGATTTGCTCTTTAGGCTGAAAATTACGCGAGACGTCCATATGCATGCCGCGGTAGTTAAAGCGCGGGGCATCGTAGTCGACCGTCACCTTAGGTAAATTAGAATCTCCCACCGTGATAAGTGAAGCAAGTGATTGAAGTCCATTAAATACCCCTGCATTATCGCGCCCCACGACAGTAATGCCATTAGCTTCGATAGATAAAGTATAAGCACCTGTCACCTCACGTCCGATAAATGCGGCATGACCAGCATTAGCCATCACTGTTACTTCAACACCAGCACCGGTTTTGCCCCCCAGCTGAGATAAACGCGCATTGACCGCCTCAATCTGGTCGGTACGCAGAGCCCCATTCATCACACGCAGGTTGAGGCCCTCAGCAATACTAATCGCCCCTGTCTTAACACTCATTTCTACCGGCGTTGGCACGATATGGCGCGCAGCGACCTCTTGACCAAGATCGGCCACATCGCGGTTTTTGACAAAGCGTGAGCCTGCTGTCGCAACTTGAGTTTTATCTCCAGAAAAACGTCGCCACTGACCTGTTTCGTTGGGGGTTGCGCTGATCGCGGTTAAAAAACCGGACAAATCTTCAAATCCTGTTTCTGCCTCTTTAACCGCAGTGTTTTGAATCAACTCCCCTTTTAATCCTTTAGAGGCCACATAATAATTAGGCATAAAATCACTGTTAACGATCTGCCAGTATTCAGCGTCATATTCAATCGTCACCGACTGATTTGGCTTTAACCCCATAAATTTCTCAGTCGGCGAGACACGATGTAAATCCCCATCAATATGTGTAATGGTAAAAAGGTCGCCACGTGTATCGAGCACACGATGGATACTAGAGAAATAAAGATCCCAGTCGTTATCAATCGCCTTCGCACTGGTATTGGTTAAGGTGATCTCAGCGCGGTAACAAAAATCCCACGGACACTCAGCTTCTGAATCACTGGGTTGATTGGTTACCAATGAGGTAGAGACATTGAGCGCATCGGCAACCCTTTTCACATCCTGTTGTGTTTGAGCCGATACCCCAGCAGTGGCAAGCGCCAAAGCCATACTTATAGCCGTTAATCTAACATTCAAAACGCAATCCCTTCTTGTTTTTTTATTCCTTAAAACAACTTCAAGCCAAAATAAGAAACCTGGCCTAAGTTGAATGGGCATTCTGCCCATTCATGGTTTAATTTGGCTATTTAGGGGGATAATGAGTCGACTTTCAATTGATTAATTTTCGTTGCGAAATAAATTTCGTAAAACTATGGCACATCGCAAATAACCGATGAGAATTGTCAATAATACCGATAATAATAGTGTGATCTGGTTTTATAAATGTGGCGAATTTGTGGTGCAGCCAGTTAAGAGATAACAAAAGCAACTATACCCAAGTGACTTCAAAATGAGGATTCAGAGCGATGCCATAGTGCTGAACCTAGCATCTTGAGGTTACTTGGGTATACATCATCACAAACTTGTTATTGCTCTATCAATATCAGAACTAATAAGTTGAAAACATTAATAAAAACAATATCATTTTAGAAAATTATATTTATCGCTCTATTTTAGGAATGTTTAATGAAAAAAATACTTTTTGCCATACTGCTGCTTGCCTCTCCGCTCTCTTTTGCTCAAGAAGCCAAAGGGATTATTGAAGAAATCCAGATTTGTGGAACAGGCACAGATGAACATAACTGGGCTAGGACTTTGCAGTTTAAGGTGGATGGTAAGTGGTTTGCTACTTGGGCAGATTACTATGGACAGGATTATGATAACAATATTTCTACATCACTGCTTTTTATGGCTGCTTCGCAAAAGCTATCCGTGCATATCAAAGCTACAGCACCTTGGCACACTTACCAAAAAAAATGTGGTATCACCGATGGAAAGATTTTCCATAAAAGCTCTGGTGATTTTATCCGTATTGTCTACTAACAAAATACCCCACTTCACTTTCAATAGCCTCGCCATAGTTCCGTGGTGAGGTTTATTTTTACCAATCATTAAAATGTACAAACTCTATATTTATTTACTCTATGTTAGGAATGTTTGATGAAAAAATGCTAATACCATTTGGTGTGTGTCCTTTATTGACTATTTAACAGAAAGTTAATTAGCACTTGAGTTCGGCGCGGCAGATAACTTTTGCTTGGATAAAGCAAATAACAGGAAAAATGCTGCGCTTGCCATCCCGGTAGCACTTTGACTAGCTGCTGGCTGCGAATATGTGGCTTGGCAATATTGTCAATCAATAGCCCCAGCCCCATATCCGCCAAAATCATATCTCGTGACAAAATCGGTGAATTGGTCGAGCAGTAGTCTTCAGGGCTAAAGCGTACCTTTTGGCTGTCATTGTATAAGGTAATTTCTCCACCATTGGTGAGTTGATTAATCACAACCCACTTATGCTCAAGTAGTGACTCTGTCGTGACAGGTTTGGCGCATCGATTGAGATAATTTGGCGAGGCATAGACTTCGAGTTTATCTTCAAACAGCTTTCTTGCTACAAAACCGAGCTCGTCCATTGAAGAAACTCGAATGGCCAAATCAATCTGATTTTTTATCAAGTCAACTTTTTCATCACTTATCAAAAAATCAAATTCAATATGCGGGTATTGCTGGCGAAATGTGGTGATGCGCGGCAAAAGCCAGTTATGGGCAATATCATAGGTTGCGGTTAAGCGAATTTTTCCGCGCAGTTGATCTTGAAGTAGTACTTTCTCGGTCATCATCAAAGACTCAAGTACAGACTGAGCCAAAGGCAAAACCTTTTCGCCTTCAGGCGTCACGTTTAGCCTTCGGGTGGAACGCTGTAAAACTCGTACTTTGAGTAGATCCTCAAGCTTGCGAATTTGCTCACTCACTGCTGGTCTACTTATTTGAAGCAAAGCTGCAGCTTTATTAAAACTGCCTGTTTTAACCACAGCAGCGAATACCGCCATCGCTTTGAGTCTTTGTAACTGCACTTATTATTCCGTTTTTCATACCAATTTAATAAGAATTTAGCGCCTTACTGATACTAATAAAAGCCTTTAGACTAAAAAACGTAATAAGGCTCTAGCCAAAATTGATTAAATTGACCTTTGAGGAGAACACAATGTCAACATTTACTAACCTTGAGCAAAATGTATCGGTTATCGACACCCTTTTTTCTAGTCTCGCTGTGGGCGATCTCGAAACCTTTGCCCGCTTATTTGCACCCAATGTGGTTTGGCACCAACCCGGCAACAACAAATTCTCGGGCGATAAGCCGAACTTTGGCGCTATCGGTGAGATGGTCAATGGCATGATGAGTGACAGCCAAGGCTCTTTTTATGTCAAACCCATTGGCAAAGCAATGGCCAACAATGACTTGGTTTCAGTGCCAGTGCAATTTGGCGGTCGAAAAGACATCAACGGCGTACAGCACGAATACGAGATGCCCGGCCACGATTTATTTCGCCTAAAAGAGGGTAAGATTGTCGAAGTGTGGCTTTTTTCTTCTGACCAAGAAGGGGAAGACCGTTTTTGGGGGAAATAAAAACAAACGCGCACACCACAAGGTGTGCGCTGCTATTTATTCACCACTCGTATGGCTCTCTTGAAGCTTAAGCACTCTGCGGGTCGCAACGCATTTATCACCAAACCTTTTGATGCCATCTGCTCTCATACTTGCTGACATTTCATCAATATAGCTGTGAAGATTTTCTTCATTATCAACATAATAAGAGGCAACCACTTTTGTATTGCCCTCTTGTTGCTCTGTATCGGTGTAAATATCGGCTTTAATAAATCCTTGGAATCTGAGCATTTCTTGTATGTGTGGCCTTAGCCATGCCATATATTCGTCAAAAATCTCATTGGAGATTTCAAGGTTCACTTCGTAGAGGATCATTATTGATTCCTTTTTTTCTTGGGTGACAGAGTAAATACAGTGTTACTCTATTTTTACCCAGCATCAAGGACAGAAATTATATAAACCAATGATTTTTATGGTTATTTATTGATATTTTTAATTCTAGATAGAGAGAAATAAGATGTTTGGTGGATTTCCCTAACAAGAAGAAAAAAGAAAGGCACCTTAATACGGTGCCTGTCCTTTATTTATTTTGGTTTGTTTTTATTTATTTTTTGGTTCTTTGTTTGGGTATCTCTCAATATAGAAATCTAACGCATCATCAAAGTTATTGCTTATATTATGAAACAAATATCCAGTCTTGTTATCTATTCCATAATACCCAACGTAATTTCCTTTATCAGATATGACCTTACCTAGGATAAGCACATTGTTTTGCCCTAAACTATCTATTTCTAGATCAAAAAAACTCTTATTTTGATGAGTATTATATTTTTCTGAGACTTCTTTATTAAAAAGAAGTAAATAGCTTAACATACCTAGCTCCAAGACTAACTTTGGATCTCGATCATTTTTTCCGATTTCATTATTATGAAAAATTATTTTTATTAATATTGCATTAGATTTATCTAGATATAACGCTTTATCTATGCATACACCCATCTCAGAAATAGAGCAACTATTAATATACTCACTAAGCTTTGGGATATCTAGCACCTTGTAGCCAGCAAATGACCTAAAAGTACCTAAAAAAAATAACATCGCAATTAGTAATATTTTCTTCATTTTTTAACTCTCAACGATTTGAGATAGAGTTCATAAGATCTAAAACTTCGTTTGGATCTACTCCTAATGGGACATCTTGTGGATCACTATAAGTCACTTTTTGAGACCGAAGTAGCTTATCTTTCTTATATCTATTACCAGAATAATGAACCTGACCTGTTTTATGATCAACAACAACTCGCTCTCCTTCAGCTTGATGGGTTATCTCTGTGACTGTTTTTAACCTGTACTTCTTGGACATTTTTATTCGAACTGCTGCTTCTATAATATCAACACCGCCCTTCGGCAATTTTTTAGATGCTTTTAGCGTGTCACCAAGCGTACCAGTAAGTTTGGAATCAGTAATTTCATCAGCCTTAGCCATAGAGTCACTTGGAGTCATACTTTCATAATGAGCGTCAAGCACTTCTTTACTAATCTCATCTCCTTTATATTCCATTTCACCGCTAGAAACACCAGCATGGTAGACACCTTGCCGATCATAGTAACCCATGCTTTTCTGTTTTTCATCTGCTATGAACTTACCACCATTGGCGTACTGAACCTCGTCACTTTCATCAATATCAACAACTTCCGTCTCCTTGTGTGAAGCTTCGGAGCTATTTCCTCGATCATTTTTGTTATTATCTTTATCTCTTCCATTATCATTTTGAGATTTATCGCCACCAAAAAAGTCCCTTACCGCATCTTTAATTTTATCCCACGTTTCTCGTAGACTAAACCCGGTCGGATCCGTATATTTCAGAGGGTTATTCCACACATACGAATAGCGGTTGAAGCTATTGGTCACGTATGGCGCTTGGACGATAGGATCCGGACTAATAAACCGCCCAAGCTCTTGGTCGTAGACCCGGCCGTTCATATGCACCAAGCCCACTTCGACGATTTCTTCATGGCCGGTATAACCGCGATTGGTGATCGCCAGTTGCATTACCTCCAGCGGTGACTCCGATTGCCAAGCCACTTTACGCTGCTTACCCCAAGTGTCGTAGCTGCGACGCTCAACCGTATTACCATAACCGTCAGTGATCATATCGACCGAATTGAGCGCGTCGTAATGGAGATAGCGAACTTGCTTATCTTTTAGCGAGTCATCGGCATTATCTGTCTGGGTATTGAGCGCAACTAACTTACCATCGGCATAGATAAAGTGCTTATGCTGCACGACTCCAGTTTTGCTGTCGGTGACGCGCTCATAAGCCTTACCAAAGTAGAAAGTTTCTACCCCGTCGCTGTTTTTCTTTAAGTAGCGACTGTGATTGGCATCGTAGAAAAACTCAACCGCCTTTCCTTTACGGACAATCTTGCTCGGCTTATTAAACTCTGTCCATTGCAATTCACGCTCATTGGTTTGACTGTTTTGCGCCCAAGCGCGCAGCATATTACCATTGGCATCGTATTGATAATTAAGCCCATTGGCTTTGGTCACCGCATGTGGACCAGCCTGCTGGCCGCTGTATTGATAATCACCAATACCGGTTTTGAACAGCAAATTACCCAGCTTATCGTATCGATAAACAAACGGACCATTAAAGTCTGGGTTATCAAGCCCGTGCTGGCTGGCATCTCTGAGCGCAATACGGTTACTCACCACACGATCCAGACCATCGTATTGCCAAGTATCAGTGACACCGAGCTGATCATCGGCGCGGTAGGTCACGTTATTGTGATTGTCATAACGATAATGAAGCAAACGGACATTGTGACCTTTTGCCGCCGCCCCCTTAATCGCCGGATTAAACAACTGACTGCCTTTGTGAGTGGCGATATAGTTTGGCCGCCCCGTGTTGGCATCGTGTACATAGGTATTGACCAAACCATTACCTAACGTCTCCGAAAGGGTATGGTCATAGGCGTCAGTTTCACGCCTTTGCCAATAATAGGTATAGGCCGAGTCTTGCAGCGAGTCGTCGAGCTGAGATTGGGTCAAAATCAGATTGAGATGATCCGCCTGACCCACCTGCTGGGTATTGCCACAAGCCACTCGCTGACTTGAGTCAAGTTGCTGACCACCAAGTTGATTGGCGTATTGGCAATAATTGCCACTGAGCTTAGCGACTTGTTCCGATAGCGCAATCAGCTCTCTGGCCAAATCAACATAAAACTTATAGCGGCTGTTGGCAACGGTGCCCGCATGGGCTAAATCATCGGCGCTAAACAGCAGTTCGCTGCGTGTTTGATTGTCTGCTTGGGCAGCGTAGATATCTTGGTTACTGATCAGATCTTTCGCGCCATTGCCATCATAATCACCCAAGATAAAGTCATGAGCAGGGGTCAGTGTCTCGGCACTGAACGCAGGTTCACTCACTGCATGCAAACTGGCTTGGTAGTGACGCACACCGGGCTGCGCCGTACTGGCTAATTGTGTTGTCAGGCGATAAATCGCCCCTTCTAAGGTGACATCCAGCGGAGTAATGACATCATCATGAAGCATTACCCAGGTTGCTGGGCGCAAGAAACACTCTCCTTGTGCATTACACCACTGCTTATAACGATAACCATCCCCAAGCATGGCCAAACTGGCGCTGTCTAGGTTATGTAAATTGACGGTTTTACTGTTGTATTGCGCGGCTTTGTCGTTGAAAAAACGCTCTTGCGTTGCGTAACGTTCGGCTTTGTCTAAATATTGATTGGCCTGCGCCATCGCTTGGTCAAGCAGCTGCTTAATATCTTGACGGAACTTGGCGCTGGTAAATACGCTATCGGCATAGGTTTTAGGGCTGCGCACTGCTGCAACATAGCCGTGCGGATTATAGACATACTCAACCGCCAGCTTATTTTGTGGATTACGCGCTGCCAGTGCTGCCGAGGTTAAATCGGTGGCTTGGCCATTCGGACGAACCTCTCGAGCAATACGTTCAAAATTATCGTAATAATAGAAGCTTGTGAAGGTTTCCCCAGCAACGGTTACTGCCTCTTCTTGGCGCAGCCCCGCTTGGTTATAGTGGTACTCGGTTTGATTACCGCGACCACTAAAGCCTGATAAGGTGCCTAGCGCCCCGTTTTCATCGTAGCGCCACGTCGACTCTTGTCCGCCTTCGGTTTGTTTTATCTTACGCCCCAACTGGTCATAGGCAATCTCAGTGACCACGCCTTTGGCATCACGCTTATAAATAAGCTCGCCTGCAGCGTTGTAGACATAAGACCACTGGCCCATATCTGGGTCATCAAGCGAGACGCGATGGCCAAAGCTGTCATAGCGTATTTGCGTGGTATTCCCGTCTGAGTCTGTACTGCTTTTCAGTTTACCATCAGGGTAATATTGGTAAGTTTGATAGGCATTATCGGGCTCTTCTTTGCGCAGAATGTGTCCAAGTAAGTTACTGGTGGTGCTGTGCTCGAACCCTCGCGCATCCGTCACTGTCACTTTTAAGCCTTGGTATCGAGTATGGTAGCTGGCCACTTTTTGGTTGCTGGCCGGCTCTTGTTTACTGATTTCGCGATCGAGTGCGTCGTAGGTAAAGCGCACTACAGGCGCAGGTCTCGACTCACCCACAAACTGTGGGCGGGTCACACTTGTCTTACGTCCACTGCGATCCCAGCGCGTATCGACCACGACTCGTTGGCCACTAAAGCTGGTATGTAACTTGCGCACCTCACGACCAGCATAATCAAAGTGAGTGATCACTTCGCCGCCTGCTGCCAGAGAACTTATTACACAGCTGAAGGTTTGCGCTAGCGCCTGTGGACAAGCGTTCCCTAACTTATATTGATTTCGAGTGACATTGCCAGCGCCCGGCAGAGTTTGGGTCACTTGGCGACCAAAGGCATCATAGCTTTGACGCGTGGTACGATTTTTTAGCGCGCTAACGGTGCGTATAAGCTGACCTTTAGCATCAAATCGAGTGTTAGACTGATGACCAAGGGCATTTTGCGTGCTGCGCAAAAAGAGACCATCACTGTCGTACTGATATTGGCTGCGGCGCACCGGTAAATCTGTTCCTTCAACACTATCACTGAGTGGGTTGCCCCATTGGTCATATTGATAACGGCGAGTAAGACTTTTTGAGCCCATCGTATCAGAGTCATACTCTGAGCTGATCACGACCTCTTGAATAGGCAGGCCTTGCTGATTGTATCGAATCTCAGTGTTCGTGCGACGACTAAGGTGGCTCAGCGTATCTGACACACGGGTGTGAACCTTTTTTATTGCGCCTAGTTGCCAGTATTTCCCACCTGTTTCGGTGACCAGTTCGGTGCGAGTGCTTATTGATGTGGCCAATTCGAGTGTACCATCACTGTTATAATCGGTAAGCGTATATTGCCCGCAAGCCTTGGCACCAGAGGCGTGAAAATCCGCCGCAGACACTTGCACCATCTGCCCTGAGTGAGTGGTCAGCCCATCAAGATCGGTGTGCGAAGCCGACTTTTGATAGTAGAAATAGTCATCATAGCGCTCAAGCACCAATGGAATATCGATATCAGAGTGGATCAGAACAACATAATCGTTGGGCTTAAAGTAAACCTTTCCATCTGCAGCGCAATATTGGCCAATACCAGCTCGGTAGGAGCTTACTAACGCATTGATATTAGAAACGTTAGAGATCGAAGTTAGATCATAAATCTGATGCTTCTGGTTTAATCCCGATGATACATATTCATAATTAGTTTCAGTAGTAAAGGCACCCGCTTGCTCTAATTGACTGGATAATTGGGTGGTTTCTTTGATTAGGTTGCCAAAGCGGTCTACGACCCGGGTTATCGTTTCTTCTTTCTCAACAGCATCATTTGTTAAGCCATACTGCTTTCTTATTTCTTTAGCGGCAAAAACATGAAAATAGTTCGCGTTATAGCCTCGTTTTGTTTCTCGGGAGTAGTCATAAGAGACTTGAGAAACATTATGGCCGTTTTTAACCACACTTAATGTCTTTACTTTCCCCGTTAGCTCAAGCGGTGTTTGAATAAAGTCGGTAGTGGTTTGAGTGGTAACTTCAGCACGTTCAGTTTTAGAGATACTCGCAAAACCTAAAAAGCCGCCGCCGTTTAGGTGACGTTTGGCCCCTTTGTAATGATATTGATACTGAGTGCTCTGATAGCCTTTGGGCGCTTTTTCCACCTGATAAACCAGATAACGTCTCGGAGTGACCACTTTTATAGGATACTGGCTCGTACCCTCTAAGGTGTAAACTCTGTTATCAGTTGCAGGCAAATAGCTTAGTCTGTAATCAACGCCAGCTTCAGAGATAACCGTAATCTTATCTTGTGCATGGGCGCTAGAGCGCTGCACGTGAGTTTTATCGTGACGAGCATTCCCACGGGTGAGCAAATCTACCCAGCCGTCACCATTTATATCTTGCAAACCAACAATTTCGTTGCTTGCGGTAATGCTAGGTGAAGTGGCAAATTGGTTATTTTTTTGATTAAGATAAATATGTTTGCCTGCGACTAAGTCTGGATAACCATCGTTATTAATATCAGCAAAAGTAGGCTTTTGAAATATTCCAATTTTAGCATTGAGTGCAATAGGGGAATTAAATGAGATACCATTAAATAAAGACACATATGACGCGCCTGTTTTCCCCTCTCGCATTATCGCATCTAAATAACCGTCATTATTTACATCACTGAGTGCTTTAAAATCCATATTGCGTGGTGATTCGCCACTAATTACGAGATCACCAACATTGCGTTGTGCTACGCCACTAATTACGTTAGAACCCATATTGCGTTGCGCTGCACCGGGCAGGCTGCCACTGCCATAGCCCGTGATATAGTAGCGATAGCCTCCAGGTGTAGTTACATCAAAGCTATGCTTATCTGCAATACCATCTCCGTTAATATCTGCGATGGCATAGCCTTTTTGCTCAGTTTCAGCCCCATCACCATTAAAGTCGCCATAATTGACTGCATGCGATGGGGAAACGGTATTATAGCAATAGACACCAAACTGGCCATTACCTTTCAGGTAAGATTTTGCTCCAATTTGGTTAAATGGAGGATAGATTTTATCGCAGGCGTTACGTTGAATGTATGGGTGAGCAACATTCCCGGCCAGGTTCATGCTGGTAACACCATGATGGGTATTGCCAGCAAGATCTTTTAAAGTGAATTTTTTAGCTTGCCAAGAGCCGTAGTCACGCTCTACAACTCCGTAACTTTCAGCCTGACCATCGCCATTAGTATCGTAGTAGCGGGCATCAACCAGTCCTGTATTGGTTACCGCTCCGAGCGCAACTTTATCACGTCCAGTCCATCTAAACTGAATGTCGGTTGAACATTGACCCGATGCGCAGTAACGCAATGCAGTAATTTGGCTACGCTGAGTGTGTGGTGACAGCTGATAATCAAGTTGGTACTGGCCAATTTCATTACCCAGACTGTCTATTGTAGTGATGCTGTTCAGCCTTTGATTGCGTCTAAGCAAGCTGCCACCTAAATAATGGGCGCTGCTGTCTGGGCGGCTTTGGTAGCCAAACTTGACTTGGCCACCGACGTATTCGATGCGTGCGAGGCGATGGGTGCCTGCGGCATTATTTTCGTGGTAGATAAAGCGGATATGGTTGGCCTTGGTGATATCACTGATTTGATTCACTGCCCACTTATAAGCGCTCGGTTTTGAGGCCAATTCAACTCTAGAATCTTGGCTCACACCATATTGGTAGACTGAACCGTCCTTGTGCCAAACCTTAAAACTCTCAGGACCATTACCTGCACGGCCAAAAGAGACAATTTTAGCGTAACCATTATTTTCTAAGCGGTACTCGGTTAGATGTCCGCCATCTTTACCTGAGATAGCGATTAATCGCTCACCATCGAGACAAAATCTGTCCTTAGCATCAAAGTTTACCCCGCCCCAATGACCATCTTTGAGAATATTTTTACCACAACGACGAATCGAGGAAAGCCCGCCTAGGCTCCAACCCATCCCCATTATACCGTTAGGTGAATCGCTGCGATACTCTAAGCTCAGCGACGGTTGATGGCCTGCACGCCCTGGTGCGACAGAAATCGGTAAGCTATAACTGGCTTGTCCTCCAGATACAGAAAAATCACCTGATAGCTGAATGGCTTTCCCTGCATCTGAGGTTAAAGCCATGGCCGGCAACGATAGACCCAAAGCGCACAAGCCAACCAATATATGGCGCCAATTTTGAGCTAAAGAAGAGGATTGAAAAGACGTTAATTTCATGAGGTCACTGCTATTGTTATGATTTTATTTAGTATTTTGTGAAGATTGAAGCTGATTTAAACGCTGACGTAGCGCGCCAAGTTCCGCTGGCTGAGGGTAATCTTGATCGATGTTACTTTGAGAAAACTCGTCAAGCTCGCCGCGCACCAGAGGCAACTGAGTTCGTTCGACTTCCACCATGCCATGTGCCAACACCTGCTGCAGCTGTACCACTGGGGTGGGAAAGTGAGCATCAGGGCTAAGTTTTACCTTATGCGCTTGCACACTGGTCGGCTGAGGCGATGAATCACCTTTAGGCTGCTTGTTAAACGCCAAAGTCCAGCCCAAAGCCACCAATATACCAAGAGTAATTAGACTGAAAAAAAACACAGGCTGTTTTATTTTGTTGCGCCACATCGGCTCGTTACCACTGTTATTTCTATCAGCTCAACGTATTTCACTGATAACACAAAAATTTCTCAAAATCATACAGATGAATCAAAAGTCATCAATAAATTAACTTTATAAATATGATTATTATCACTGATATTTTAAGTACTTGATGGGGTAGAGATGATGGCAACGAAGCAGTGATAAAAAAGAGAAAGAAAAAAGAAAGGCACCTCAATTTGGTGCCTGTCCTTTATTTGTTGAAAGAGAAAAAAGGACACACACCAAAAGAACTAAGATATCATTGCTTTGGGCACCAACCATGAAAAGTACGATGTCTTTGATCTGTACGTTCAGAGCCGACACATAATAAGAGAGTCACTCATAGACTGCAGAAGGGTAGCACTAGGTACATAAGCCAAGTTGTGTTCTATACCAAAGAATAGGGGCCAGAGAAACAATGGTTGCTTCGTATATTACGGGACAATCAGATTCTGTATTTGGGTTAATGGCGGATAAATTATATGTATCTGGCTTTTTTGCTCGATGAACTCTGCGAATTACCGTATCTCCCGCACTGGTTTCTACAATACTATATTTCCCTAAGTACAAGTCATAACAACCATCAGGAATTAATACACCACCAACATAACTGTGTTTCGAAAAGACGGGCTCCATTGAATCATCAGGAACGACTTTTACAATCGCTTGTTTATTATTCTTTTTGAAGAAATTTATCTCATTTTGTATCGCTTCATCTTCTGATATGGAAGTCTGGAAAAACTCTTCTCCAGAATCAAAAAACTTTGTCTGTGGTGGAAGCCCCTCTCCAAAAAGAAGCCATTCTTGAGAGACTTTTAAGCCCTCACTCTCAAACACTTCGGCGAGTTTTTTAGCACCTTTAGCAGATAATTTGTTCCTCTCGAGCTCCCATGACTGAAGCGTATTTGTGTTTAACCCATACTTGTCCAAAAGTTGTTGTCTGGTTAAACCCGATAAATTTCGGGCGGATCGAATGCGTTCTCCCTGCGTCATTTTCATCGTAATTTCAATCGCTTCATAAACTGTGTCCATTTCTTTTTAGCATATTTACAACTCACCTTACAATACGCATTTTTTACATATTGATATTTACAATATGTATTTTATATGTATTATTTATTAATGCAACCTAACGCATAAAAATGTCATTTCTTACTGCTACAGGCCAACTTATATTGAAAAGTGTTTGCAAGATAACAATTGAGGTTTGAGCCAAGAGATAAGGCTTATGGCTATGAACTTTTTTCTGTTTAAGGTTTAAGGGAGTTCATAGCGCAGTATTTTTAGATCCAAAGTACTGCTACCTAGCCAAACCATATTGTCACCAATCAATAAATAAAGGTGATCGTTTAACGTTTTGCCCCACTGAAAACGAGTGGGGTCCTTTTAATCGAGCGGTGAGGCTTGGTGCCTGTCCTTTATTTACTTCCATTCTTTAATTCACCACTACCTACTATTACTTAAGTTAAGTCCTATTTGCTCTATACTCTTCGATATAGTGGTTAACTTCGTGAGCTGTTCCAGTCACAGTTAATCTACCTGACTCCTTATCAATAATAATTGGAGCATTTCCACCAACCATATCTCTAAAGTCTCCAGTCTCTTGAAACTTCTTTGTGTTATAGAAGAAAACCCAACCAAAGTCTTCAGTTAGAGTTTCATCATCAAGAACTACAAGTTCTTCATCAAGGCCTAGTTTAGAGATAAACTCTTCTGCTAAAGTGTGTGCATCGTTTAAAGTGATATTTTGCATTCTTATTCTCTAATTTGTTCTCATTAAGCTAAAGCCTTTGAATCCATCTAAACTAGCAGCCTTACCCGTTTGCCCATCCAAAAATCTAACAGTTCCCTTTTGATTAACTACATTAAAGAAGTGTCCCGTCTGCGAACCTCTAGACCCAAATATAACTCCTCGGGCACCATCACCTGCTTTAAGTATTTGGGCTTGGATTCGACTTGCACTAGTCAAGCTTCCAAAAGTACGACCGAAATGCTTTTCCAAATCTACTACTTTTGTAATTCCACCATTCAATGCCGAAGCAGGATTACCTGCAAGTGTCGCGTCAGTTGATATTGAGCAGTTTGCACAGTTTTGTTTACCGCTAAGCTTATTGGCATTTCTAATAGATCCGCCTGCACTATTTGTAACACCCTTCGTATCATCTGGACTCGACCATTTCTTTATCGAATTATATGCTTTTTTTTATTCTCTCTTTCAATAATGGACGTGCTACCTTGAAGGCAACAACGCCCAATCCAGCTCCGGAGGCAGTAAGGGCTGCATCGACAGCAAGAGAGCCAATAGCATCTAAATACTGACCCTCTGGCACCTCAATTCGGTGCCTGTCCTTTATTTATCTTTTATCTAAAAAGGGTGCCTAAACTGGCATCCTTTTTATCACTCTTCAGAAAAAGTCCAACTATCTCCAATAGACTTTCTTCGGGCTACATAATTCAGTGGAAGGCTTGAAAGCTAATTGATAGAAGCATCCATTTCTAAAATACTATTAAGGCTAACTAAATCTTTAATATTCAACGCCTGTCCTCTATTTATACCAACGAAGATGACCGCTCATCTCAGATAAGTCACCTCCACTCTTTGTAACAACTAACTAGTGATTTTAATCAAAAAATCATTAAGTGGTTTTTCAGTACGCAATTGTTCAACCACATCAAAGCTCTGGTCTAACATAGCCTCTTCAGTATTGACGTCAACAATTTCTACATGGCCATATCCTGCATCCCAAAATATCAGTCGACAGTAGTAATTTTCGCACTCGAAATCCACTGTAATGCTCTGTGTTTCAGATTCTTCAGGTGAATGCCAAACTTCAAGTTCACAGCCATGCATCGTAAATACATTTGACGTTGATTCAATCCAGTTAACTACTTCTTTTAGCATTATAATCACCTAAACTTTGTTACTTTGTGGACAATACTTTCAACAGCTGGGATTGGCTGGCCTTTTTTGGTAGCTAACCTACCTGCTACAGAATTCAGCCCTGCAATTTGTGCCCAGCCTTGGCTTGTTTGTTTGAGCCACCTCAATATGATGCCTGTCCTTTATTTCTACCTGTCCTTAATTTATTCTAATTTTCTTACCTAAGATTGCTTCCTTAGCTTTGTTTCGCTTTTTGTATTTCATCATTTGTTCATTGTAGTGATCGATGGGCAGTATATTCTCATCCGTAACGCTCACTTTTTTTTCTTCATTTTCATTAATCGCAGCAAAACCAGGATAAGAGGTAGTACCAGATACAGACCTCTGTAAAATAACAATATCATCTGCTTTATAACCACTTATATTAAGAGGGAACACATTATATTCTCCTCCATTTTTTTCTGAGCTCTGGAATTAAAAAGAGCAAGAAATATATCTGCAGAATCCACAGAAAAACTCATTTTTTCTTCTTTGCTGTCAAGAGATGTATTGGGTAAAGTGTCCAAATTTACGTAGATATGGATAAAAATTTTCTTATCTTTATCTACCCCTATATTTTCTATACAAATTGGATTATCGCTTTTTTTACAGCTCGGATAATACTCTGTTATACCAGATTCATCTAAATTAATTTCTGCAGCTTGCAGAATTTGTAAACTGATAAAAAATACAAATAATAGGTATACTAATTTTTTCATTTTATCTCTCATGTAACTTGCTGTACTATTGATCGTTTCCTAAAGTTTTTATCTTAGAAAAAGAGAAAATAAATGTACCTCAATTTGGTGCCTTGCAATTATCTATCGTCTATCTGCATTTGACAATTATAAAACATCAAATGATTCAAAGTAGAAAAATACTTTATTATCCTCTAGATCTTGAAGGGCATAATTAACTCTATCAAGGCCTGAATTTTCTTCATCAACTTTTAAGTGCATGAATTGAACTAGACCACCACCGAAGTTTTTTATCTCCAATTGACTAATATCATAAAAATAAACTATTAGTTTGTCATCTTTAAACTCTTCTGAGTGACCAAGACTAATCATCAAATTATATTTAAGTGAATTTTTTTCAATATCAATAGCAATATTGAGAACACAGTTATGCTCAATAAGCGCCTCGTTCAATTCTCTAAGAGTCATCATTTTTTACCCTACTCTCATCATAACTTGTCCCATACTCACACCTCAATACGGTGCCAGTCCTTTATTTATTGTTCTAGATATATAGCGCCCTTTTTACCTATACCAAAACCTTCAATAATCAATCGCTTTTCCAACGTGTTTAGATCAAGAATCCAAAGATTGACGATCGTACTTCTGAATAACCTTTCCCTGTATTCTTGAACCAAGAGAGAATTAACTTCATTGAAGCTGGCCATAGGAAACATGTTATTTTTATTCAGAAGACTCTTGTTTATGCCTTTCAACTTATTTCCCTCGTGATCAGAGATAAAATATGTTTCATTACTTAAACAAAGAAGTTTACCATCGTCCAAACCAAATATAGGCTCACATAACCTGCTACTATCACTAAATGTTCTATTCTGTACATTAAAAAGGGAGATCTCTTTATTTTCCCCATAGGAAAGAAAAATAAGAGCTTCATCCCTATTTAATCTTATTGGACATTTAGATACGCTTCCTCTTGCTAATTTCCTTAAAACAAGTGGTTTATCGCCATCTAGACTGGAAAGATAAAGGTATTCCTCGAAACCAGAAGCTGTTTTCTCTACCTTCAAAAACAACATTTCCCCACTACTCTCAAAATAAGTTGGACAACTACTGTTATGAAACAATATCTTTTCTTGAAGAGTTTTCATATTATAGATGCCAGCTTCATTTGATGGAGTTTCAAATAAAAACTCGTTATCATTAACTTTCTGAAGATTTTTATAGTTAGCCCTATAACCTCCGTGGTCTGGTATCTTTGCCAATTCAACAACTTCTTCTCGATCAAAACTAAACTCAAACAGCTGGTTATGCCCACCGCTGAGTAATAATTTGCCCATATCATTCTCTCTAGCAAAGGCAATTGAATTAATGAAAAAGATTGCACTAGTGATTAAAAATACTTTCTTTATAAATAAAAGCTGCTTTCTCATTTTCGATTAAATGTCCCTCTCATAGCGTCTGCAAAGTCTTGGCAATTATTTCTAAAAAGACCATAATCTTTTGGCCCCCAACCACCCGATTGAGTATCAGAGTTTGATGCAGAACTCATGTTTCCATGAGAAACAGTTCTAAGAATCTATTACTTGAGTAATCACCTTCACTAAACACAGGATCCATAGCCACACCTAGTACATCTCCTACATAACCTGCTTTTATCAGGCAGTGACTTCCCCAAAGCCTATCGGATGCCCATTCTTTATTTAACTCTTATGCCCTTGCAGCATCTTAGTATAACCGGAGAAAATAGCTTCTCTGATTGCCATGTTTTCACCACTGATCGATATTGAACTCTCTACAGTTTCGTAACGATAAATTACTTTACAACGAATCTTGGCCAAATCTTTACCATCGCTTCCTCTGCGGGTAAGACAAGAAGATACCCAGTTTGAAACAAAGTCTCCTCCTGTAACCGGAGAAGACTTAAAGTATTGCCATGCTCCTGGATAACTAGCCGCTCCATAAACTCGATATAACCCTACTTTACTATCAAACTCAATAATACCGTTTTTGTATAATCCGACACCATGCCATGCATCAACAGCAGCGGGACTCACTCGTCCATGGACTTGGTAAAGACGAGCAATTATTTTATCTAATAAACCTCCTTCCAGGGCCACATCAATACCCAAATCTGCTAATGGGACTTGGATTAATGCAAAAGAAGTCTCTTTATCAAGTTCTTTCTCATCGGTCGCTATTGAATCTCTCAATCCTGATAAAAAGTATTTTTTGGGAATGGAAATGTGAGTTTCACCTATCTCAAACTCCTCTCGTTCATCACCAAACTCCGGTGCAGGTTCACTGCAACCAAACAAAAAACAAAGAATAAAAAGCCATTTTTTCATTTTAATTTTCCAACGGCAACTATCTTTATTTAACCTTATGCACTTTAATATCGAACAGTTCAGGATTGGAGGTCAAAATTATAAAGATTACGACACATAAAGAAAAACATAAGAAGTATTTTAGAAAATACCCTATTATTTTACTTCTATCATAAAATAGGCTCAGAAACACCTTTACTACAGAGTAAAAGCCATAAATAACCAGAAAGAACATCGAAAAAAACATGACATAGCCTACGTATTTCATGAAATCAGATGGTTGCATAGCGCTTATAAGCTCAAAGTGTCTACTTACTTTATAGTCGAAAACTTCAGGATTTGAACTTGCAAGCATACTAAGAGAAATAAGCAAAAAGAGTGAAATTAACAGCCTGGAAAAATCCGCTTTTACCTTATCTTTAGCAAAAAAAAGACTATGAATCGTTTTTAATAAAAAAACAACCACGCAAATTGAAATAAAATTAATCAAGAGCAGAAGCATAAAGCCTAAATAATTAAGTAAATCAGTAACCACGATATAATATAGTCTCTATAATTTTTATTACATGGCTATGGAAACATGATATCAATAATAATATTTTATCTAATCTCATTAGAATCTACCCTCCACTCCATAAAAAATGCCAGTAGCAACTTAAGTGCTAATTTTTGCTATCACCTTTAAATTCACTGAAGGGATAACACTCAAAATTGACCGAAATCATACAGAGAAATCAAAAGACATCAATAAATTCACCTTATAAATATGATTATTATCACTGATGTTTTGAGCTGTTCGAGGGGTTAGGGTGATAGTACGAAAGCCCTAAATAGAGGCAATAAAAAAGGGGGAGCAAGCTCCCCCTTTAAACGTTACTGGCGTCTGCGCCACATTGCTAGGCCAAATAGCCCGAGCATAGCCGAGAGACTAAACGCGCCGCCCATATTTAGCTCTAACACAGCAGGGTCATGGTCAGAAGCGCGGAAATGGTCGTTATACTTTGGCAAATCACCTTTGAACTTATCGGTGTAATCAAATAGCTTCGACTCACCGCCATTAATGTGCCAATCGGTAGCATCGACAAAACGGCGCTGCTGCAGGAAGCCTTCTTTCTTATAGAGACTTGGACTCATCAAAATATGATCCAGCGCACCGACTTCATCATTATACGAATAGCTCCAGCTATTTTGATGATTGATAGCAACCGCATTGAGATAGCCATAACTCTTAGTGATCACTGCTCCCTCATCCCCAAATTGTGGCTCGCCATCAATGTAGGTATTGCGCGCTGCCTTAACGCTGCCGCCATTAAGGTCAGTAAGAACGCGAACTGGGTCTTCCATTCCATACGCATTCAAATCACCAACAATGATTTTATGTCCTTCAATAGATTCAAGCGCTTCACCCAATGCTACTGCCGCTGCGACACGGAAGTTTTCACACGAGCCTTGCTTATCCTTGTCTTCTCTCCCTTGTCCACCCTGCTCAGCAGAGGCCGCATCTTCCCAGCAGGTTGAGCCTTTTGATTTGAGGTGATTAACTGCAATGGTTAGCTCCTCATCATGGACTTTAAACGTACTGGCAATTGCATTGCGCTGGTAATTTTTACCGTCCTCAATTTGTTTGCCTTTCTCATCATAGACAGGAGGCGCGAGCTGACTTGGTAAGGCAATCACCTTGCTGCTCAAAAGCTCAGCAATCCTTGGGCGATAGATAAGACCATTGGTAATCACGTCAGTGCCAACAAAATCCTCTTCATTCGTTAGGCCGTCTTGATTGGTATCAAGGGCGACATAAGTATACTGCTCAAAGCCGACTCGATCATTTAGCTGGTCGACTAATTGAGCAATCGCGCCATTATTACCAAAGCCATTGTTTTCAATTTCCATCAAACCAACAATATCTGCATCAAGCTTGTACAAGGCCTCAACGATCTTGGTTTGTTGACGTTCAAATTCTTCAAAGCTTTTCGCGCCGCGATTACTGCCATCTAAGTTTTGATCCCCACCATAAGGTGAGTTGAAATAATTGAGTACGTTAAAGGTTGCAACGCGCAAGTTACCTCTCTCGATTTCAACCTGTTGCGTACGTTTATCATTGCGGACAAAATTGTCCTTAGTCAGGGTATTGGTCGCAATCAAACGATATTCACCAAAGCTGTAGCTGATCACCCCTTCTATACCAGAGAGTGTATCGTCAATACGGATGTAATCATCCGTGCTACCATCTTGGTTAAGACTTGGCTGACCAAAATCTGGGTAGTAAGGCACTTTTCCATCCGCGGCTTTTTGATCGGATTCGATAAACAGTCGTCGCTTCTGGTTGGCCTGATTTTGTGCGTCCGCTTCTGCAGAGCCCGGGACAAACTTCTGATTGGGATGAAGGTTAATTTGCCCTTGTGCTAGCACCATATTGTTACGCTTCGCTTTGTAATCAAAACCAAAGGTTCGGGTCACTCGCATATCAAGCGCGGGAGCAAGGTTAACCAGCATACCTTCGTAGCGCTCCAGTGTGGCCGCAAAATTTGCATCTGAAGGTAAGATTTCAATGTTATGCGCTGCGGGCGCCTCTTGCGCGTCCAGTTTTAGCCATTGGTTGTTTTCTGCTTTAAGTTGGGTGCGCTCATAAAACTCCTGCACCTTGCCTTTCACACAGATAATGTCTCCTGGTTTGAACTCTGATTGAGATTGGTTAGTGTCAACAAATAGGCCCTCTGACGTTTGAGGGTCATCATCTGGCGTTAACGCTTGCAGATAAAATCCTTTGGTAAGGCCGCCGGTGACAGCACTAATTACGCCCTGTACATAAAAGTCTTGTTCAGTAATATATGGGTAGCCGTTTATAAAAGGAGAACTTTCCCCTTGGCCTTGAATATCATGAATGGATGTAAAATCAACATTGTCACAAGTGAAAGGCTCAACGGGCGCGGCTCCCCCATACGTTCCCAGACCATCTATGTTGTCTTCGGTCGTTTTATTCCAATCAGATGATGAATAGACAGTGCTCGGCATCATCGCTGCACTCCTGCGCGTAAAGGTGGCGTCTATTGCAAAATTGTCACCACCATCAAGGCCAAACACATCATGCAGCTGTCCATCTTTGAGTAACGCAACCGGGTCATTACCATTAAAAGAGGCGACCGAACTATCTTTGATATCAGTGAGCTTTAAAATCTCTTCGTTGGCTTTTGCGTTAGCGACCACCAGCACACTCTTAGCCTCTAGAGTTTGATCGGAAAGTGACAAGTTACTGCCCCACTCTCCCTTGCCGTTGGTTTTTTTCACCAGTTCATAACCAGTTAAGCTCACCGCTTGATCGCCTGTGTTGGCAATTTCAATCGCTTTGTTAAGACTGCTTCCTTCGACGTACTGAGAAATAATGATATCGGCCATTACTGGCGATGAAAGTGCACTTGCTACGACGGCAGCAAGTAGTGTCGGAGTTAATTTTTGTTTCATGTTATCCACCATGCGGCGCTTGCGTTGTCTCAAAACAACCAACAAGCGTGTTCCATGTCACTTTTGTCTGTGACTACTTCGTTATTTACCCCGCTCAGTGTTGATGTTTTTTATGAAACTAAAAATTACATTCAATGACTGTGTGATTATAATCTCATTGATTTGATCAATTATTTAACCTTAATCAAAGTTTCAACATACTGCTTTACATACGTTACAGATATCTAACTACCTATCTGAATAACATCAGCTTTTGCTAATAAATAGAGTTTTTACTCTTGTTCGTCAATCAAGACACCAGCAACAGAAAGAAAAAAGGCGCGATAATCGCGCCTGAGAGGAATCAGTACTAATTAAGTTTATCTTGATCATCGTCTTTTTTACGTTCGAACTCACCTTCAAACGTGGAGCCTTGATTAGCATCTTGATCAAAACTCCCATGAAAGCCTTTAGCTGACGACTGGAGTCTTATCCGGCTCATCAGATAACGAGCAAGCATAGCCCTAGGTGCAGGTAGCAAAATAACCATACCAACGAGGTCAGTCACAAAGCCCGGAATCAAAAGAAAAACACCCGCGGCAGCGAGCAGCATACCCTCAAAAATCTGTTGAGCAGGTAATTCGCCCTGCTGAAGACGCTGCTGCACAGAGAGCAAGGTTTGCAGTCCTTGGCTGCGCACTAATGATGCACCGACAAATGCCGTGATAAGCACCAGACCAATGGTGGGCCAAAGCCCTATCGAACCACCAACTTGAATCAACACGCCGATTTCAACCACAGGGACAAAAATAAACATCAATAATAAAATGGCAAACACAAGCACTCCTTGAGAGGTAAAGCCAGTGCCCAGTTTACGTCTAATGCGCAGTGAGCTCAAATAAAAGTCCGCTTCACAATAACATGTCAATGCCCGACATCACCAAGCATTCGCTATTACAAAGCGTAAATTTTCATCACTGATAAAATGCTATATTCGGTCGATCGAAGCCTCGGTGAACAACAATGACCAAACCCTGACGAAATAAAGGTAAAAAAGGTGATCAAGCTACTATTTTTCTGCGTTGATAACAGTATCATGTGCTAATAAATCAGGATCGATACTCCAGCCCAACATTCTGCCGAATGGATTCTCAAATAACAGAAAGGCTATAAACAGCGCCAACCTAAATAAACACATTATTTGGGTATAGTTACCAATTCAATCTAAAAGGATCCTGTATGGCAACCCTAACTGATGCTCCTACACAAGCCGAGCAAGCCACCCGTATTGAGCATGACCTACTCGGTGAACGCCACGTGCCTGTTGATGCCTACTACGGCATCCATACCTTGCGTGCCATGGAGAACTTCACCATCTCTAACATGACCATTTCTGATGTGCCTGAGTTTGTTCGTGGCATGGTCATGACCAAAAAAGCCGCAACCCTTGCTAACAAAGAGCTAGGGGTGATCCCACAAGACGTTGCGGGTTATATTCTCCAGGCCTGCGACCTGATCCTTGATACGGGTAAGTGTATGGATCAGTTCCCATCTGACGTTTTTCAAGGAGGCGCAGGCACATCCGTCAACATGAATACCAATGAGGTTATTGCCAACGTCGCACTGGAGCTTGCAGGTAAAGAAAAAGGCGATTATGCCTTTATCAACCCCAATGACCACGTTAATAAAAGCCAGTCAACAAACTGTGCCTACCCGACTGGTTTTCGCATCGCCGTGTACAACAGCGTCGCAAAGCTGATTGAAACCATCGAATATCTTAAAGGCGCTTTCGAGCTTAAGAGCCAAGAGTTTAATGGCATTTTAAAAATGGGACGCACCCAGCTACAAGATGCGGTTCCAATGACAGTAGGCCAAGAGTTCCATGCTTGGTCTGTGACGCTAAACGAAGAAATTCGTGCTCTAGAATATACCTCTAAACTATTACTGGAAATAAACCTTGGTGCGACGGCAATCGGCACGGGCCTTAACGCCGCACAAGGCTATCAAGACGCTGCGGTCAAACATCTTGCCAATGTCACCGGGCTTGACGTCATTCCAGCAGAAGATTTAATCGAAGCCACATCAGATTGTGGGGCTTATGTCATGACCCATGGCGCACTCAAGCGTTTAGCAGTTAAACTATCCAAGATTTGTAATGATCTTCGCCTGCTCTCTTCTGGTCCGCGTGCTGGTCTCAATGAGCTCAATTTACCGGAGCTTCAAGCTGGCTCCTCAATCATGCCAGCCAAAGTCAATCCTGTGGTACCTGAAGTCGTCAATCAAGTGTGCTTTAAGGTCATGGGCAACGATAACACTATCTCAATCGCCGCAGAGGGTGGACAGTTGCAGCTCAACGTGATGGAGCCGGTTATCGCGCAAAGCATGTTTGAGTCAATTTCTATTCTTGCCAATGCTTGTGTCAATCTCCGTGATAAGTGTATCGATGGCATCACTGTCAACAAAGAAGTCTGTGAAAGCTATGTTTACAACTCAATTGGCATCGTCACTTACCTAAACCCTTACATTGGTCATCATGAAGGAGATATTGTCGGTCGGATCTGCGCGGAAACAGGTAAGAGTGTTCGCGAGGTCGTCCTTGAACGTGGCCTACTCAGTGAAGCAGAGCTGGACGACATTCTTTCTGTTGAAAACTTTATGAACCCCACATACAAAGCTAAGCGTTATTAATCCCTAGGGTTACCACACCAAGCCACTGACTCTGGTCAGTGGCTTGTTCTTTCTGCCAGCCAAAATCATCGGCGATGACTTTATAACTCAGACTCCTGCATCTTGAGCTTAGGTGTGCCCATCGACAAAAACGCATAATAGTGACAACAACTTGAAACTTATTTGCTCTTTTTCCGGTCTGATTAGGGTAAAATAACCACAAATTAACTCAAGTGATACTCGTATGCGCTGCGCTTTAGCTTTTTTATTGTTCTCTCTGACGGCCATGTCTGCGACCGTTTTTGCCAACTTTGAAAATTCAAACAACTTTATTTTGCCCCAGCAACAGCAAGATTTTGTTGCCGTTGACGAGGCATTTGCCTTCAACGCCTATCAGCAAAACGATCAGGTATTGATCGATTGGCAAATTAAACCCGATTATTACTTGTATCAAAGTAAACTGAAGGTGACGGGAGAGAATGTCGAGATTGGCTCGTTTGATCTGCGAGAAGGCAAGCCCTATCAAGATGAATTTTTTGGTGAAGTGAACATTTACACTGAGCCGCTATTTGTGACGATTCCACTGCGTAATTATCAGCCTGGAGCCAAAGTTACCATTGAGTATCAAGGCTGCGCTAAAGCAGGCTTTTGCTATCCGCCAGAGAGGCGAAGCATAGACCTTAGCCCATTTACCAGTTCATCCAACGACAACTTTACCCCTAATGTCGATACCTCCGAAGCGGTTCCTGTTTCGAGCGAATCCAATCTTGCGGCGAAGCTGAGCGACAATTGGTGGACACCTTTGCTGTTTTTAGCTTTGGGTGTGGGCCTTGCTTTCACGCCTTGTGTCTTACCCATGTACCCTATTTTAACCAGTATCGTTTTGGGAAGTGGCAAGCTCTCTCAAACCCGTGCGCTTACGCTTGCTTTTATTTATGTGCAAGGTATGGCGTTAACCTACACTTTACTTGGCTTGGTGGTCGCTTCAGCAGGATTGCAATTTCAGGCGGCCATGCAGCACCCCTATGTATTGATTGGCCTCAGTGTATTGTTTGTCGCGCTATCCCTCTCTATGTTCGGTCTTTATAGCCTCCAGCTACCAAGCAGTGCTCAAACCTGGCTCAATAACCTCAGCAACAAACAAACTGGGGGCAATAGTGTAGGCGTGTTTGCCATGGGCGCTATTTCAGGATTAGTGTGTTCACCATGCACAACCGCCCCGCTTTCGGGCGCTCTGCTGTACGTTGCACAAAGTGGCGACTTACTCACAGGGGGTATTGCCTTATATGCACTGGCGATGGGAATGGGTATTCCTCTTATTTTAGTTGCGGTGTTCGGTAATAAGTTGCTACCCAAAGCAGGCGGATGGATGGACAGAGTAAAAACCTTGTTCGGTTTTGTACTACTCGCTGCCCCTATTTTCTTGCTTGAACGCATTTTACCACCAGTGTGGTCAATGGCGCTCTGGTCAGGCTTGGGCTTTGCCTTCTTTGCCTGGTTGTATCATATTAAAAGCGCACTGCCTTTTGGAGGATGGAAGCAAAGTTTGGTTGGCATCGTCGCCGTTCTTGGACTACTTTTTTCCGCACAACCCATCTTTCAGCAATTTATGACCCCAGAGGCTAAAGAGGTTCAAGCTGAATCAATCTTTACACCAATCAAGAATCTTGACGAGCTCAAACAACAATTGGAACAAGCCAAAGCGCTCGGTAAACCCGTCATGCTCGATTTTTACGCCGATTGGTGTGCAGCATGCAAGGAGTTCGATAAATACACCTTCCATCAAGCGGACGTACAAGACAAATTAGGTAGTTTTGTGCTGCTGCAGGCCGATGTTACCAAGAGTACGCCTCAAGATATCGAGTTACTTGAGTACATGAAAATTTTAGGTCTACCTACTATCGCTTTTTGGGACAGTTCCGGCCAAGCGATTGACGCAGCGCGCATTACCGGCTTTATGAAAGCCGCTCCATTCCTTAACCATATCGAAACACATCAACTCTAGTCTGAGCCATAAAATAGTTGCGCTGGTGATAAAACCAGCGCATTAGCACTATTTATTTAAGCATCAATATGTTACTTTAACAAAAGTATCGAAAAAGCCTTGATTGCTACCTAGTAACTAAGTCTAAAATCAGATACAGTTCAGACTTTCAGAGGTGGATTATTGTCGCCTCTGCGAAAGGGTACAATAATTCTATTCACAACTGGCATAATCGTTACTCGTCATGGACTCGACCTACACTATTCTCATCGCTGATGACCACCCACTATTTCGCAATGCACTTTTCCAATCGGTGCATATGGCGATAAGCGGTGCCAATATTCTAGAGGCGGATTCGATCACGGGTTTGTTCGATCTGTTAGCAAAAGAAGAGCCCGATTTGTTGCTATTGGATTTAAAAATGCCAGGTGCAAACGGTATGTCCGGCCTGATCCAGCTTCGTTGTGATTATCCACACCTCCCTATCGTAGTCATCTCTGCAAGCGAGGAACCTGCAGTTATCGCTCAAGTTAAACGCCATGGGGCATTTGGGTTTATTCCTAAATCGAGTGATATGCGAGCTTTAGTTAATGCTCTCAATCAGGTCCTAGAAGGTAATATGTTTTTCCCAGAGACTGTGGCAGATTTTGGCTCTGAAAAAAATAGATTAGCTGAAAAAATTGCCAGTTTAACGCCCCAACAGCACAAAGTCTTAGGAATGCTCTCAGATGGCCTACTAAACAAGCAGATAGCTTATGAGTTAAATGTCTCTGAAGCGACAATTAAAGCCCACATGACGGCAATTTTTAGAAAGTTAGATGTAAAAAATAGGACTCAAGCCGTTATTTTGATTCAACAGCTAGAATCAGAGACTCAATAGATATCATAACCCCGCAAATTTTGTTAGACTTATGCAGTCAGGCAGAAATCTGATTTACCCCTCTGTTCCATAAACTCTGGGAGTACTTCTCTTGCTAAGCATCTTAGTCACACAATTTGTCGTATTATGGGCCGTGATTGACCCTATCGGATCAGTCCCCGTGTACCTCTCACAAACTCAACACCTGACTGCTAAGCAGCGGCGCTTAGTTGCACTCAAAGCAGTCGCAATATCTACTGGCGTGCTGTTGTTTTTTCTTATTGCAGGTCAGCAATTACTCGACGCCATGCAAATCCCTCTTCCCGCTTTTCAAGCTGCAGGTGGACTTGTGCTGCTCTTATTTGCTCTTACCATGATCTTTGGTGAATCAAAACCGGAGCAAGAAACCAAATTATCTGAGGAGGTCAGCCACTCAGATTTAGCTGATCTTGCGGTTTACCCTTTGGCGATTCCATCGATTGCCTCGCCAGGCGCTATGATGGCCATCGTGCTCCTCACCGACAATCATCGCTATTCCGCTGGTGATCAGTTGATCACCGCTGCAGTTATGATGACAGTGTTGGTGATTACTTTATTGCTACTCCTTGGTGCTACCCATATCCAAAAGTGGATTGGTAACGTTGGTGCTGCCATTATTAGCCGTGTTATGGGTCTGATCCTGGCAGCTGTCGCTGTCAACAATCTTTTAATGGGAATCAAGGATTTTTATATTAGCTGAAGGGTTGATTGAGAAAAAAAGTTCATACTGGCTATTAGACTAAAGCCTAATAAATAACCCACACTAATTAGTCGTTGAACAATGATTATTTCACTAAGCGCTCAATATATGAGCGCTTTTTTTATTTTTACACGCCCGACTAAAGTTGAAAAGCCTAATCGTCTGCGCACTGATAATGTAGACGGTAACAATTTGTTAACAAGCGCAAGGAGGCATGTATGGATTCGAATGACAAGCAAAAGGCACAAGCTTATTGGCAAAAGAATGTCAGATTGATGATGATTCTTATGGTGATTTGGTTTGCCGTTTCATTCGGCTGCGGGATTTTATTTGTCGAGCAGCTCAATCAGTTTCAAATTGGCGGTTATAAGTTAGGTTTTTGGTTTGCGCAGCAAGGCTCTATCTACACTTTTCTCGCTATTATCTTTTACTACGCTTGGAAAATGCGACGCATTGACCGAGAGTTCGACGTTGATGAATAAGGAATAGCACACATGGAACTGAAAACTCTCACTTACCTCATTGTTGGTGCTACCTTTGTTCTGTATATCGGTATTGCAATTTGGGCCCGAGCGGGTTCGACTAAAGAATTTTATGTCGCTGGTGGTGGTATTCACCCAATAGCGAATGGTATGGCAACGGCAGCAGACTGGATGTCCGCGGCCTCATTTATCTCGATGGCTGGTTTGATTGCCTTTATGGGCTATGGTGGTTCAGTCTTTCTCATGGGCTGGACAGGTGGATATGTCTTACTTGCGCTATTACTCGCGCCTTACTTGAGGAAGTTCGGTAAATTTACTGTCCCTGAGTTTGTTGGTGAACGCTTCTACTCAAACACCGCTAGAATCGTTGCGGTTGTCTGTCTTATCATTGCCTCTGTCACTTATGTGATTGGGCAAATGAAAGGCGTTGGCGTTGCATTTGGCCGTTTCCTAGAAGTTGATTACTCAACAGGGCTTTTAATCGGCATGTGTATTGTCTTTCTCTATGCCGTTATGGGAGGGATGAAGGGGATCACCTACACTCAAATCGCTCAGTACTGCGTACTCATCCTCGCTTACACCATACCGGCTATCTTTATCTCCCTACAATTAACTGGTAACCCTATCCCACAAATAGGGCTTGGCAGCACGATGAACGGTAGCAATGTTTATCTTCTTGATCGTTTAGATCAAGTTGTTACCGAGCTGGGTTTCAGTCAATACACTACTCAAGTACGTGGTGATACGCTCAATATGTTTGTCTATACCTTATCATTGATGATAGGTACGGCAGGCCTACCTCATGTGATTATCCGCTTTTTCACCGTCCCAAAAGTTCGTGATGCGCGCACTTCAGCAGGCTGGGCATTAGTGTTTATTGCCATCCTGTACACAACTGCGCCCGCTGTATCTGCAATGGCACGTCTCAACCTTATGGACACGGTCAATCCCGAGGTAGGTAAAAATCTCGCTTATGATCAGCGTCCAGATTGGTTTAAGAACTGGGAAAAAACCGGACTTTTGGCCTTCGATGATAAAAACGGTGATGGCAACATTCAATACACCCCAGATTCAACCACCAATGAACTCAAGGTCGACAGAGACATCATGGTACTGGCTAACCCAGAGATCGCTAAACTGCCAAATTGGGTGATAGCCCTAGTCGCAGCGGGAGGGCTCGCAGCAGCACTCTCAACCGCAGCAGGGTTACTGCTTGCGATTTCATCGGCGATTTCGCACGATTTAATCAAGGGCGTCATCAACCCCAATATCACAGAGAAAAAGGAGTTACTCGCAAGTCGGATCTCCATGGCGGCCGCGATTGCCGTGGCAGGCTATCTTGGCCTTAACCCGCCCGGGTTCGCGGCCGGCACCGTTGCGTTAGCCTTTGGGCTCGCTGCTTCCTCTATTTTCCCAGTGCTGATGATGGGAATTTTCAGTAAAAACATTAACAAGGAAGGGGCGATTGCAGGCATGGTTGCTGGTATTTCTGTCACCCTGTTTTACGTATTTCAGCATAAAGGGATACTATTTATCGCCGATTGGAAGTACCTGCAAAACTTAGGCAGTAACTGGTTTTTTGGTATCGAACCCAATGCATTTGGCGCAGTTGGTGCTTTATTTAACTTTATTGTCGCGTTCGCGGTATCAAAAGTAACCGCTGAAACACCGCAAGAGGTTAAAGACTTGGTAGAACACGTTCGTATACCGTCAGGTGCTGGTGCCTCAATTGATCATTAGTTAGGTAAACTAAACGGGTAATTTTGCTACCTCATTACCCGTAAGACATACACCCAAGTCCCTTCACGGGGCTTGGCTGTATTCGACATTACTCAGCGAGAAACACCAATATGTTGAAAAATAAACACATTACTATTGCTTTATTGATCGCCCCTATTTTATCTCTCATTGCTTATTTTGCGACCGACAGGCTCGTGAGCGAGCAGCCTCATTCAGCACAAAAAGGTCGAAGCTACAAACTGGTTGCTAGCTCAAATTGTCGCTATACCAGTGGCTTATGCGATATGAAAAACGGCGACTTTAAGATACAGTTTCGCGCGCTTCCTACTCAAGATGACCATTTACAGTTTATTCTCACCAGTGTCTTTCCGCTCAAGGGCGCAAAGCTTTCTCTGGTAGACCAACCAGAGCAGAATACTGCGCCAATTGACATGCAGCCAAACAATAACCAGAACATGATTTGGAGCATTACACTACCTAAACCCAACGCAAAGCAAAGTAGGTTACGCGTTGCCGTACAAGCTAACGACAGCGTTTATTACGGTGAGACAAACACTCAATTTATTGAATACCAAACCTTATTCAGTCAACCGTAGTCGGATGATTGACGAAGATTTGATTTAACATTGCTCTCAACTTAAGCGGCTTGACAGGTTTTGGCAAAAAACTAAATCCACTTGCATCAATGGACGACAACATGGCTTCTGAACGGTCAGCACTAATGATCACACCCAAAAACTCTTCTAGATAAAGAGCACGAAAATGCTGTAACACATCCAATCCAGTGTGCTCGTCTTCCAGCCGATAATCAGACAAAATCACATCAGGCAGCCAATCTTGTCCGACGGTGTCGATACTGGCTTTAAGATTCAGAGCGATGCGAACATCACACCCCCAACGCTCAAGCAAACTCTGCATTCCATGTAAAATATCGATTTCATTATCAACGCACAGCACTTTTAAACCATTGAGATTAGTACTAGGTAAAGAAGAGCTCACCTCTTTGGGCGATGGTCTCTTTTCACAACGTGGGATTTCAATAGAAAAAACGCTGCCTTTTCCTAGCCAAGATCGCATGGTAATTTGATGGCCCAGCACATGTGAAATACCTTTTGATATCGCCAGCCCTAAACCTAAGCCTTGCTCAGCACGAAGTTGGGTACCTCGTTTAAACTCTTGAAAAATCTCTTGCTGCTTGTCTGGCTCAATGCCCATACCATTATCCCAAACCTCGATCTTAATATGGGGCCCAGCGCGCCTAACTCCCAATACGACTTTACCCTCAGGGCTATAACGAAAGGCATTAGTGAGAAAGTTTTGAATCACACGACGCAGCAACTTGGGGTCAGAGCGAACCCAGAGCTGACTCAATATGGTCTGAAATTCGATATTTTGTTGTTTAGAGAGCGCATCAAATTCTGCGCTTAAATTGGTCAACACATCATTAATCGCAAATCCGTGAACATTGGCTTCCAATTTTCCAGATTCCAAACGGGAAATATCGAGCAAATCACCAATCAGGTCTTCGGCGGCCTCCAATGAACTCTCGATATTTCGTGCCAGCTGACGACACTCTCTATCAGCGGTCACTTCATTCAAGGTAGAAGCAAACAAGCGAGCAGCATTAAGCGGCTGCATTAAGTCATGGCTCACTGCAGCAAGGAAACGGGATTTAGAACGAGACTCATGCTCCGATTGCTTAGTGGCGGTCACCAATTGTTGATTCAAGTGCTGTAATTGTTCCGTGCGTTTTATGACTCGTTCTTCAAGGTTTTCGTTCGCTTGTTTTAGCGCTTGCTCTGCCTCTCGAAACACTGTGATATCGCTAAAGCTCATAACAAAGCCACCATTTGGCATCGGGTTTCCTTGTACCTCAATCACTCGACCATCCGCTCTAAGTCTTGAGGAAGTGTGTGCTGAACCTTGTTTAAGGAAAGCCAACCTGCGCTGAACTTGTTCCTCTATATCGCCCGGTCCACACAAACCTTGCTCCGCATTGTAGCGAATGATGTCTTCAATGGGACGTCCTACTTGTACAAGCCCCCTTGGGAAGGAAAACAGCTCCAGGTAACGCTTGTTCCAAGCCACAAGCCTTAATTGTTTGTCGATAACGGAAATACCTTGACCAATATGCTCAATCGCCCCCTGTAGTAATCCACGACTAAAATCATAAAGCTCTGAAGCTTCATCAACAATGGTCACCACATCCTCAAGCTGCATATTGCGCCCTTGCAATGCAGAATTAAGTACCAGCTTAGCGGATGAAGCCCCAAATACCCCTGCCAGAACACGCTCAGTGTGACGAATTAAGTTAGCAGGCGCCTGCTGGTTCGACGGTAAAGGAATACCATGTGAATGCCAGTATTGACGAAATGCACCTTGTACTCGCTGATGGCCAACAAATCTTGAGGCCAAAGTCTGTAATTCTTCCACTGTGACACGACTCTGATACATGGTCATATTTTCGCTGTTAGGTTCAGGGATACCAACAAAAGCTGCCGATTGAAGCCGCTCACTTAAGCTTGCCCGAGTAACTAAAGAAACCATCACGTAACACAATGTATTGAGTGTAATACTGAGAATAATTCCCCAATCGAAATCCGTGACCTCTAGAGCCTTCAACCAGTTGGGAGGCGTCATAATCCAAACTAAGACATTGTCTTCAACGCTTCCCAACAAGAGCTCTGCTTGATTCATCAAGGTCATTAGCCATATCGCAAAACCGACCGCTAATCCTACATAAACTCCTTTACGATTGCCCTGACGCCAATAGATTCCTCCAATAAGAGCAGGCGCAAACTGGCTAATCGCGGTAAATGAGAGAAAACCGATCGCCGATAATGAATGGATGTTGCCTAGAACTTGATAAAACCCCCAAGAACCAAGTAAGAGCAGGACGATCAGTACTCGCCGAATTTGCAGTAGTAACTTGGTGACAGGCTTACCCTGCCTCCTCGCCAAATGGATCCGACGCAGCAAAAAAGGCATCACCAAATCATTCGACAACATTATCGCCAGTGCAATAGTGGAAACAATCACCATGCCACTGGCCGCAGAAGTTCCACCTAAAAATGCTAACAGCGCAATATCATTAGCTCCAATTGCCTTAGGCAAACTAATCACAAAGGAGTCTGGGCTGACGCCATCACCGAGAAGGGTTTGTCCAACCCAGGCAATAGGCAATACAAACAGTCCCATCAGCACCAAGTAAGTGGGAAATAACCAGCGTGCGGTCTTTAAATCCTGCTCACACTCATTTTCCACCACCATGGTATGGAATTGACGCGGTAAACATAAAATCGCAAGCATGGTCAGAAGCAAATGAATAATAAAGGTCGGAATATTAGGGGCTTGGTAGGTCTGATAAGCGATATCCGTGAGTTTCACTTCTGGTAAAGAAACTGCCAAGCTAGTAATAAAAATCCCTACCACTAGGAACGCGACCAGTTTAATGGTTGATTCAAAAGCGATCGCTGTCATCATTCCACGGTGGTGTTCGGTATTATCAATATGACGTGTACCAAAGAGCATGGTGAACACGGCAAGCGCAATGACGACAAAGAAAGAAACATCAAGTCCCAGCCCTGAAAACTCAGTAGGGAGATCAGGAGCAATTAGGTTCAGCCCCATAGTAATGCCGCGCAACTGGAGTGAAATGTAAGGTAAGATACCAGCAACAGCGATAAGTGTGATCACTGCGGCCAAACCTTGTGATTTTCCGTATCGGGCGGCAATAAAATCCGCAATCGAAGTAATATGCTCTCGATTTGCAGTTGCAACGATCTTGGTAATGACTCTCCAGCCCAGAGTAAACATCAATATCGGCGCAAGATAGATAGGAATAAAAGCCCAAGGGTTAGCACTTGCCTGTCCAACCGTGCCGTAAAAAGACCAAGAGGTACAATAGACCGCGATAGAGAGGCTGTATATCCAAGGTCGCCATTTTGACAATCGTTTATATTGCTTGTCACCATACCAAGCTATCAAAAACAAGATGCCTAAATACATCAATGATGCAGTGATAACTTGTAAGCCTTGCATTTAATACCCTTTTGTTACGCTATTGCACAGCGACATTGATCAAATAACCTTTTTGTCATTTATACCGAAACTTCGCGTAAAATCCCAAACTTTCTCTCAGAAATTCACGACGAAACCTCCTTTACTGACGACATGATGGGTCGCACCTTAACAAAAAGTGACAGAACCCCCATCACAGCCATCAACCAAAAAACACTCGCTCCCCAAGATTCATATCCCCAGCCACTGACTGCAGTCATGACAGCGATGACAGCGCCCATAGGAATAGCATTATACAAGGCTTGCAGGGCCACCATTTGGTGTTGCCCCGCATGTTGGATGTACTGAATGGCAGCAATATGAGCAACCGCAAAAGTCACGCCATGTAGTAATTGGATAACAACCAAAGCACTCAAATCCGTTGTTGATGCTGTCAGTCCCCAGCGGACGATAGCTCCCAGTGATGCGAGCATGAAAAGTGCACGTAATGACCAACCAGAGAAAAGACGCCTACTCAGAGCAAACACGACGACCTCAGCAACCACACCCAAGCTCCATAAGTAGCCAATGACGTCCTCTGTGTATCCGGCTTCTTTCCAATGAATCGAGCTAAAGCCGAAATAAGCGGCGTGGCTTCCTTGGATAAGAGCCGTGAGTGCTAAAAAACGCACAACGGATGGGACAGACAATAAAGCAACCAAACTTGGACGATGCTGCTCTTTTTCTGGTGAAATTGCTGGCATAGGCTCAATATTGCGCAACGAAAATATCAAGGTCACAGCCATTCCCACTAGCGCCGTCCAGACAATCATGCCTAGTCCGTAATGTGCACTCAAAAAGCCCGCAATCGTAGAACCGGCAATAAAAGCAATGGAACCCCAAAGACGAGAGAAACCATAATCAAGTTTTTTTATGCTGGCATAATAATTCGCAAGCGCATCAGAGAGTGGGACAATAGGCCCAAAGCAGAGATTGACCAGTACCGTCACCGCTGCCAGTAACCAAAAACTTCCACCAGTAACGAGATGTATGATAATAAAAATAATACCCGCTAAACTCAGCCACCTCAAAGCAGGAATGACGTGTTGAATTCTGTGGACTAACGGTGTCAACACCAAGTTAGCAATACAACGCGTGGCAAAACCAATACCAATTAACAACCCAATATCCGAGGCCGATACACCTTGGCCAGAGAACCACATCGACCAAAATGGCAAATAAACACCATAAACAAAGAAAAAGCCGAAGAAATATTGAGAAACCCAGCCGAAGGGGGTTGGTGTGAGCATGATTACCTCGAGATACAGATTGGGAAAGCGCCGATATTATCGTTTGCCTCAACAGGAATAAAAAGGGAATAAATGACATAAATAAGTTTCCTTATTGTCATATATCCAGGTGACTTCAAGATATAGGGTTCGAATCTTGTCACAGTGTCGAGTTCAAGCAAAGCTGTGATTCAAAACGGAATATTATCCGGTTAGAGATCTCAGTTTTACACATAGATTATTAATTTGTAAGCAAAATCTTATTTATCATCCTAAAGTCTAATTGCCGAAAGAACGCCCGTGTTTAACAGTGGTGAACACAAGGAGTAATGATCAGGCCCATTAGGCGTGCTAAACAAGCACTTAATGTCTGAGTCATCGAGCGCAAGGAGAGAGATAATGAGTGAAGCCCATATTTACCCCGTCAAAAAGCACATTGAGCATAATGCCCATGCAAACGACGAGACCTACCAGTCTATGTACCAAGATTCGGTTGCAAACCCAGAAGCCTTCTGGGCAGAGCATGGTAAGATCATTGACTGGATCAAGCCCTATTCCAAGGTGAAAAATACATCTTTTGATACTGGTCATGTCGATATCCGCTGGTTCGAAGATGGTACACTCAATGTCTCAGCCAACTGCCTCGACCGCCATTTACCTGAACGTGGTAACGAAACCGCCATCATTTGGGAAGGGGACGACCCTAAAGAAGATAAATTTCTCACGTTCAATCAATTACACAAAGAAGTATGTCTATTTGCCAATGCATTGAAAAACCAGGGTATTAGGAAGGGTGATGTCGTATGTCTTTACATGCCTATGGTCGTCGAAGCCGCTGTTGCTATGCTTGCCTGTACTCGAATCGGAGCAGTACATACGGTTGTTTTTGGGGGCTTTTCTCCAGAAGCATTGGCTGGTCGGATTATAGATTCTGATGCCAAGGCGATTATCACTGCTGATGAAGGCATTCGGGGTGGACGCTCAGTGCCACTAAAAAGCAACGTTGATCAGGCTATTAATCACCCAGATGTTAATGGTGTCAATACTGTCATTGTTATGAAGCGCACTGGAGCTGAGATTAATTGGCATCAAGAACGTGATGTTTGGTGGCATGAGGTAACAGCAGATGCCTCATCGGACTGTGAGCCAGAAGAAATGAGTGCAGAAGATCCACTGTTCATTCTGTACACCTCGGGTTCAACAGGCAAACCCAAGGGCGTTCTACACACTACTGGTGGATATTTAGTTTACGCGGCGATGACCTTTAAGTATGTCTTTGATTACCAACCTGGTGAGACATTCTGGTGCACCGCAGATGTTGGCTGGATTACTGGCCACACTTACCTTATCTATGGGCCTCTCGCCAATGGTGCTAAAACGATCCTCTTTGAAGGTGTGCCCAACTACCCCAACACCAGCCGGATGAGCGAAGTGGTTGATAAGCACCAAGTCAATATACTTTATACTGCACCTACAGCGATCAGAGCATTGATGGCAAAAGGCGATGAGGCCATCAAAGGTACTCAACGCTCTAGTCTAAGAATTATGGGATCGGTGGGAGAGCCCATTAACCCAGAAGCATGGGAGTGGTACTACAAAACGATTGGCAATGAAAGTTCACCCATTGTCGATACTTGGTGGCAAACAGAAACTGGGGGCATTCTAATTTCACCTTTACCGGGTGCCACTGCGCTCAAACCTGGTTCCGCGACGCGGCCCTTCTTTGGCGTACAACCCGCTCTAGTGGACAATAGCGGTAACATTATTGAGGGTGCAGCAGATGGTAATTTGGTCATACTCGACTCCTGGCCAGGCCAAATGCGCACTGTCTATGGTGACCATGAAAGGTTTGAACAAACTTACTTCTCAACTTTTAAAGGTATGTATTTTACCAGCGATGGTGCGAGAAGAGATGAAGATGGTTACTACTGGATCACAGGCAGAGTGGATGACGTATTAAACGTCTCGGGTCATCGAATGGGAACCGCAGAAGTCGAATCCGCACTCGTTGCCCACAATAAAATCGCAGAAGCCGCAATTGTAGGTGTACCCCATGATATAAAGGGACAAGCAATTTATGCCTACATTACACTTAATGACGGAGAATTCCCTTCTGCAGAGCTGCATAAGGAGGTCAAAGACTGGGTGCGTAAAGAAATCGGCCCAATTGCGATTCCTGATACGTTGCACTGGACGGACTCCTTGCCCAAAACACGTTCAGGTAAAATAATGCGCCGTATTCTGCGTAAAATTGCCACTGGCGACACCAGTAACCTTGGTGATACTTCAACTTTGGCGGATCCGAGCGTAGTTGACAAACTTATTGCTGAAAAATCCGAATTAATATAAAAAGTTATAATAAGCCGTTGCTCAGTAACGGCTTATTTACGTTTCACCCTGCACAAAATCGCCTCGACTCTAAGCCCTTCCTAACAAATCTTGCGTCTTGATAACAAAACACTAACTTTAAACATAGTGATTAGACCAGTAAATTGCTGCTAATTGCGTTGAATTAGCTATAATCTGTGACTATTTTAAAGATTCGGTAAAAATTTAATGAAATAACTATGCCGAATTGGAGAAAATATGGGAATATACTATTTAACCCCATGAAGTAGGAAGATAGCAGCATAATGACAGCAAAATTACGCATTCTTGTTTTAAATGGTCCAAATTTGAACTTGTTAGGATTACGCGAGCCTACTCATTACGGCTCACAGACTCTTACACAGATAGTCGATTCATTGACTGAGCAAGCTCACGATGCAGGTGTCGAACTCGAACACCTTCAATCCAATCGTGAATATGAACTTATCGACGCAGTTCATGCAGCTCACGGCAAGATAGATTTTATCATTATAAACCCTGCTGCCTTCACACACACCAGCATTGCATTGAGAGATGCTCTACTCGGTGTTGCTATCCCATTTATCGAAGTGCATTTATCAAATGTGCATGCTCGGGAACCGTTTCGCCACCACTCTTATTTATCGGATAAAGCGGAAGGCGTTATTTGTGGTCTCGGAGCTCAAGGTTACGAATTCGCTTTGGCAGCGGCGCTGAAAAAGTTGACGTCAAAGTAAAAATACACTCTGCAGCTTTAAATAAGCTGTCTTATTCACAAGATAAAAGAGAACGAAAACATGGATATCCGCAAAATCAAAAAGCTTATCGAATTAGTTGAAGAGTCTGGCATTGCTGAGCTAGAAATTGCCGAAGGTGAAGAGTCTGTACGTATCAGCCGCAATGGCACTGCAGCACCTGCCCCAATCCAATACGCAGCAGCACCTATGCCTGCACCTACAGCAGCTCCAGTTGCAGCGGCAGCAGAAGCACCTGCAGCAGCACCTGCTGCACCTACTGCACCTACTGCACCTTCAGGTCATCACGTTCTTTCTCCAATGGTGGGAACTTTCTATCGTTCACCAAGCCCAGAAGCGAAATCCTTCGTTGAAGTTGGCCAGACAGTAAGCGCTGGTGATACTTTATGTATTGTTGAAGCGATGAAAATGATGAACCAAATCGAAGCAGACAAATCTGGTGTTGTCACCGCGATTCTGGTTGAAGACGGTCAACCCGTTGAATTCGATCAGCCACTTGTTGTTATCGAATAGTCGAGGCTTCGTCTTATGTTAGATAAATTAGTCATTGCTAACCGAGGTGAAATTGCACTTCGGATTTTGCGCGCATGTAAAGAGCTTGGGATCAAAACCGTCGCAGTACACTCTACTGCAGACCGTGACCTCAAGCATGTACTTCTCGCTGACGAGTCAATCTGTATCGGTCCTGCGCGCGGTATCGATAGTTACTTGAACATTCCTCGTATTATCTCTGCTGCCGAAGTAACAGGTGCAGTGGCCATTCACCCCGGTTACGGCTTTCTATCAGAAAATGCCGACTTTGCAGAACAAGTCGAGCGTAGCGGCTTTATCTTTGTTGGGCCAAAAGCAGAGACCATTCGCATCATGGGCGATAAAGTCTCTGCAATTAACTCAATGAAAAAAGCTGGCGTACCTTGTGTACCGGGTTCAGATGGCCCGCTCAATGATGATGACCAAGCCAACAAAGCACACGCTAAACGCATTGGCTATCCGGTTATCATCAAGGCCTCAGGTGGCGGCGGTGGTCGCGGTATGCGTGTTGTTCGCTCAGAATCAGAATTGGTTGAAGCTATTGCCATGACACGTGCTGAAGCAAAAGCAGCGTTCAACAATGACATGGTTTACATGGAAAAATTCCTTGAGAACCCTCGTCATGTGGAAGTTCAGGTCATTGCCGACGGACAAGGTAACGCAATCCACCTTGGCGAGCGCGATTGCTCTATGCAACGTCGCCATCAAAAAGTTGTCGAAGAAGCGCCAGCTCCGGGCATCACTGAAGAAATGCGTAAATACATTGGCGAACGTTGTACTCGTGCGTGTATCGAGATCGGTTACCGCGGAGCAGGTACATTTGAATTCCTGTATGAAAACGGTGAGTTCTACTTTATTGAAATGAATACTCGTATTCAGGTTGAACACCCTGTGACTGAAATGGTGACAGGCGTCGATTTGATAAAAGAACAGCTCAGAGTCGCAGCCGGACAACCACTTTCCTTTACGCAAGATGACATTAAAATTCGAGGCCATGCCGTCGAATGCCGTATTAATGCCGAAGATCCAGAGCGCTTTTTACCTTCACCTGGAAAAATAGAGCGTTTCCACCCACCAGGTGGTTTGGGAGTTCGTTGGGAATCCCACATTTACACTGGGTACTCTGTTCCTCCTCATTATGACTCAATGATAGGTAAGCTCATTACCTACGGTGAGAATCGTGATGTTGCCATTGCTAGAATGAAAAATGCATTGGGAGAAATGATCGTTGAAGGCATTAAGACCAATGTACCTCTGCAAGAGAGCATAATGAATGACGAGAACTTCCAGCATGGCGGAGCGAACATTCATTACCTTGAGAAAAAGCTTGGTCTTCAATAACGAGCAATAAATGATAGAAATGCTCACATCTGTGGGCATTTTTTATTACACGCTGAGAATTGTACAGGCTCTATAAAAATCTGCTAGACTCGGCGCCAATTGCTTTCAACCCTTTCTCGATAAGAGTGCAATCTCATGCCTTGGATTCAAATAAAACTCAACGCAACTAGCGAAAATGCAGAACAAATCGGTGACATGTTAATGGAGGAGGCTGGTGCGCTATCCATTACCTTTCTGGATGCCCATGATACTCCGGTCTTTGAACCGCTGCCTGGCGAAACTCGCTTATGGGGAGACACCGATATTTTAGCGCTATTCGATGCACAAGCGGATACGAATTTCATCATTCAGCAAATAAAATCCAGCAACATGCTTGAGCAAGATTTTGCTTATAAAGTTGAACAGCTTGAGGACAAAGATTGGGAACGTGAGTGGATGGATAACTTCCACCCAATGAAGTTCGGTGAAAGGTTATGGATTTGTCCAAGCTGGCGAGATATACCAGAGCCTGACGCGGTCAATGTCATGCTAGATCCCGGGCTGGCGTTTGGTACAGGTACCCACCCTACTACTGCTTTATGTCTTGAATGGCTTGAAGGATTGGACTTATCGGGTAAAACAGTGATCGATTTTGGTTGTGGCTCAGGAATATTAGCCATTGCCGCGATTAAACTCGGTGCTAAACAGGTTATCGGTATCGACATAGACCCTCAAGCATTGCTTGCCTCTCAAGATAATGCACAAAGAAATGGCGTCGCTGATAAGCTGGAAGTTTATTTACCTAAAGATCAGCCAGAGAATTTACTTGCTGATGTGGTGGTAGCCAATATACTCGCGGGTCCACTACGTGAGTTATCACCTATCATCAAGTCACTGGTGAAACCAGAAGGTCATCTAGCAATGTCTGGCGTGTTAGATACTCAAGCGGAAGATGTCGCCAGCTATTATCATCAAGATTTTAAACTCGATCCAACAAAAGAGCTGAATGAATGGTGTTTAATCGCTGGTTGTAAGCAAAGCTAGAAGCAACTTTCTCGCCTAATCGGCTGATTTTTATTCATTTTGCAAAAACAATTTGTAAATGCTCAAATATTAGTCTTTTCACAGCGACAAAAAATGCGTAAAATGCGCGCCCGCCCCTAGTTAAGGGCAATGGATATAATCTACAGCTGTGAAGACGTTTTGAAAATCGGAAATCATCAACTTAAGAATAACCTTATTGTTGCTCCTATGGCTGGAGTAACTGATAGACCCTTTCGTGAGTTGTGTCTCCGTTATGGTGCAGGGATGGCCGTCAGTGAAATGATGTCCTCAAACCCTAAACTATGGAAAACGTCAAAGTCAAAGCAACGCATGGTACACGAGGGCGAGTCGGGCATTCGCTCTGTACAAATTGCAGGCTCTGATCCACAACTGATGGCTGATGCAGCGCAATTCAGTGTTGAAAACGGTGCTCAAATTATCGATATCAACATGGGTTGCCCTGCAAAGAAAGTCAATAAAAAGCTGGCTGGCTCTGCACTACTACGCTATCCGGATATCATCGAAGATATCCTGCGTGCAGTAGTTAGTGCGGTTGATGTTCCCGTAACATTGAAAACCCGGACTGGCTGGGACACTGAAAATAAAAACTGTGTCCATATTGCTAAACTCGCCGAAGACTGTGGCATACAAGCTTTTGCTCTACACGGTAGAACGAAGGCTTGCATGTATAAAGGTCTGGCCGAATACGACAGCATCAAGGCTGTTAAGCAAGCTATCTCTATTCCGGTTATCGCTAACGGTGATATCGATAGCCCTGAGAGAGCAAAGCATGTACTGGATTATACTGGTGCAGACGCTTTAATGATTGGACGCCCTGCCCAAGGACGTCCGTGGATTTTTCAGGAAATCCAACACTTTTTGGAAAACGGTACCACAATGCCACCGCTTCCCTACCAGGAAGTCAAAAGCATTTTACTTGGTCATGTTATCGCTCTGCATGAGTTCTATGGGGAGTACTTGGGGCCACGCATCGCGCGCAAGCACGTTGGTTGGTACCTCAAGGAGCATGAGCAAGCCTGTGAGTTTCGCCGTACCTTCAATGCGATTGATGTAGCAGAGCTACAACTTGAAGCACTAGAAGGTTATTTTGATAACGTTGCATCATAATTAAGAGAAGAGCTAGACCGAATATGTTCGAACAAAATCTGACTTCAGAAGCATTAACAGTAACAACAGTAACATCGCAAGACCAGATTACTCAAAAGCCATTACGTGACTCTGTTAAGGCATCTCTTAAAAACTACTTGACCCAATTGAATGGCCAAGAAGTCACAGAACTTTATGAGTTAGTTCTAGCTGAAGTTGAACAACCACTATTAGATACCATCATGCAGCATACTCGTGGTAACCAAACTCGTGCTGCAACCATGATGGGTATCAATCGCGGTACTCTTCGCAAAAAACTTAAAAAGTACGGTATGAACTAATACTTGGTATAGATCATACATACTGATATGAAAAAGGACTCCTCCTCTCTGGTGAGTCCTTTTTCCATTCATTACTTCTTTCATCAGTGATTATCTGCAAGTATTTGACCTTGGGCTTTACTGTCATGCCATGTTAATCGGTAAACTTGCGCACCGTAATAAGACTGCACCTGTGCATCTAACCAATCTCGAACAAAATTCAACGCAACGAAAATACTGACTCTCTCGATCGGTAATTGCTCTCCATTTAGTAAACGTATATCACCCTTTCTGGCGACAGCAGCGATGATACCCACCAGTTCATTGGCCTCATTGTATACCCCGCCCCCGCTCATACCATCTTGGACAGGGGCATCGGTAATACTCGCTGGACAAGCTTTAAAGTATTTAGACTCAATAAGCATTAGATCTCTATGATAAGCACCGTCACCACGTAATACCTGTCCGGTAAAATTCATCCCGAACGTTTGAACTTTATCATTCGGATAAACCAGCCCCAATGACGAAAAACTCTGAACTGAGTTGTCTGATTCTACCAATGCCAAATCACACTCTGGATGATATGCGATCACCTTGTCATAATTAGTCTTCGCAACGTGTGCTGCGGTCAAGCTTAAATTGGGAGTAATTGGCGTGCTAGTGCCAAAACCAAAAAATAGAATTGGGATGCCCGTCATTTCATAATCGAGAGCAGGATGCTCAGTCACCGCAGTCAATCGACCATTAGCACAGCCCGATACTAACGTTACCACTAACAAAAGAAAAACAGCAGAATATATCCATTTAAAGCAAGCCATACTTACACCCCTACCGACAAGTAAAAATTACGATGGAAACTCCGATGAGAAAATGAGTTCAGCCTTAAGACTAGGGGGGAGCTCGTATGAAATCTAGCCGCATTGCTTAACGATGAGTGACTATGGTATGCGTGTCACTGACTTTTAAAGTGGTACAACCAATAATTGAGAGCAAGTTAAAAATGTTGTATTTATCTCAAAGATTAAATTTAATTAATGAAAATATCGACATTTACCGCACTTTTAACCTTGTCATGTTGCATTTTGTCGATATAATGAGCAGTTATGCTTAAAAATAAATCTATCCATAAAAAAAATGTCGACAAAAGCCATCGTTTAGAACTCATGTTGCAAGCAATGGCTGATCGCATCTTCTTGATCAATGAAGACATGACGATTGTTGAGCAATATGGTAGTGCTGCCGAAACCTTGACTGATTTTGATGTACTCTACCCTGCGCATGTAAGTCACGAACTAAAAAGCGCGCTATCAGATGTATTGCGCTCACAACAACCCATCACAATACGCTACTCAGTGCTACTGTGCGAACAGCTCGATCTTTCGATATCAGAGATCGAAGCATGGAATGGCATAGATGAAAGGTGGTTTGAAGTTATCATCAAACCAATAGATACTTGTGAAGAGACGTCTTATGCACTTTTGCATGAACGAGAGATCACGCAAACCTATATGGACGAGAAAGAGCTGCGTCGCCTTGCAGACACCGATGAGCTGACCCAAGTTCTTAATCGCCGTGCTTTCACTCGGCACCTTGAGCATGCTTTCAATGATTCGACCACTACTGTAGTGTCCTGTTTAATGATAGATATTGATCATTTTAAAGAAATCAACGACCGAGTTGGTCACCTATCCGGAGATGAAGTCATTACTCAAGTAGCGAGGATATGTAAAGATAATATCCGCAGCAATGACTATATCGGCCGATTGGGTGGTGAAGAGTTCGGCATCATGCTTAATAGAACTAACGCGATCCAAGCCTATGACGTTGCAGAGCGAATACGCGAAGCGGTAGCGTCGAGTTCCTGCCATATCGATGGTCATATCATTGTCCCTACTGTAAGTATAGGTATTGCTGAATTAACGGAGCATGTTACGTCAGTTAGAGAGTTAATGGTTAATGCCGATAAAGCAATGTACTACTCTAAACAAACAGGCCGTAACCAAGTGACGGTACATCATGATAACCTCCCTCACCTCAGCACCGCCCCATTAAATGGTGCCAATATTCGCCGAGCTGGCTAGCCGATCAATTCTCAAACTTGGTTAGCAACACGAATCTAAAGGCTCGTCAGCAAGCGCACCTAATATCGAACAGTGACTCGCATCATCGTCCACTTCTCCACAACAAGCATCATTGATCTTTTTTAACGCTACTCGAATTTTCTTCAATTCATCAATCTTGTTGTCAATGACATTCAGCTTAGCACTCGTAATGGCTTTAACCTCCGCACAACTATGTTCTGTTGCCTCAAGCTTGATCTCGAGTAATTCTTTTATCTCTTCAAGACTCAGACCTAAGCCTTTCGCGCGTAGGATAAAGCTGACTTGATGCTGGTTGTCATCATTATAAAGCCGATACCCAGATTCACTTCGACCTGCTGGTTTTAGCAAATGATTTTTTTCATAAAAACGCAAGGTGTCTGTGGTTACTTGACAGCGCTTAGCGAGTTCACCAATTTGAAACATAATATTTCCTCCATGATTACTTTTATCAAAAACTGGTTTTTTTGCAAAAAAAACACAATGCCAAACGATTGCGCGAGCTTTTTCCGAATAGATTGGTTAGAATACGCACCATTCAATAAAAGGTCTTAACCATTGTAAACGCCGCGTGTCGAGATGTTCACAATGGTTAATATCTTTGTACTCCGTGATTTTAAGGAAATAGAAGCATGAATACCACACGTCCCATACGCCGCGCACTTCTGAGCGTATCTGATAAAACAGGCATTGTTGAATTTGCCTTTGCACTCGCTGAACGTGGTGTCGATATTCTATCTACTGGGGGAACCGCTCGCTTGCTCATTGAGCAAGGTATTAGGGTCACTGAAGTTTCTGATTACACCGGCTTTCCTGAAATGATGGACGGCCGAGTAAAAACACTACACCCAAAAGTACATGGTGGAATTCTTGGCCGACGCGGTCAAGATGACCAAGTCATGATTCAGCATGGTATTCAGCCCATCGATATGGTTGTAGTCAACCTTTATCCTTTTGCTGACACTGTAGCAAAGAAAGATTGTACTCTCGCCGATGCGATTGAAAATATTGATATCGGCGGACCAACCATGGTTCGAAGTGCAGCCAAAAACCACAAGGACGTTGCCATCGTTGTTAACGCTGCTAACTACCAAAGAGTTATCGCTGAGATGGATACAAAGCAGAACTCTCTAACTCAAGAGACTCGCTTTGATCTTGCTATCGCCGCTTTTGAACACACCGCAGCCTATGATGGAATGATCGCCAACTACTTTGGCACTATGGTCCCGACATATGGTGAAAATTCAGAGGGAGATGATAACTCGCTCTTTCCTCGTACCTTTAACCAGCAACTGATCAAAAAGCAAGATATGCGCTACGGAGAAAACAGTCATCAACAAGCGGCTTTCTACGTTGAAGCCTCGCCACAAGAAGCGTCAGTTGCCACAGCACAGCAAATTCAAGGCAAAGCACTGTCTTTCAACAACATTGCAGACACGGATGCCGCTCTTGAATGTGTTAAAGAATTCAGTGAGCCTGCTTGTGTTATTGTTAAACATGCCAACCCGTGTGGAGTTGCACTCGGAGAGAGTATTCTAGAGGCTTACCAGCGCGCTTATAAGACCGATCCGACCTCTGCATTCGGTGGCATTATTGCCTTTAACCGTGAGCTGGATGCTGAGACAGCCCAAGCTATCATTGAAAAACAATTCGTCGAAGTCATTATCGCTCCTTCAGTCTCGAGTGATGCGATCAACATTGTCTCAGCCAAGAAAAATGTTCGTTTATTGGAGTGTGGTCAATGGTCAACGAAAACGACAGGCTTTGACCTCAAACGGGTAAATGGTGGACTACTTGTTCAAGACCGAGACCAAGGCATGGTGGAGTTAAGCGATTTACAAGTCGTCTCCGAGCGCCGACCAACTGACGCTGAGCTGAAAGATGCACTGTTCTGCTGGAAAGTCGCCAAGTACGTTAAATCTAATGCGATTGTGTATGCAAAAGGCGATATGACGATAGGGGTTGGTGCCGGTCAAATGAGCCGCGTTTATTCTGCAAAAATCGCAGGTATTAAAGCAGCAGATGAGGGTCTAGAGGTTGAAGGTTGCGTGATGGCATCAGATGCCTTCTTCCCATTTCGTGATGGTATAGATGCCGCTGCTGATGCTGGTATCCGTTGTGTGATACAACCCGGTGGTTCAATGCGTGATGATGAAGTTATCGCTGCCGCCAATGAACATGGAATGGCAATGATCTTTACTGGTATGCGCCATTTCCGCCATTAGTCACAAAGAATACTTGAGGCTATGACGCCCTTTAGACTTTCTCGAAGAAGGCGTCATCACCCTACTCAATAAACCATTAGAGATTTTCTATTTAAGGAATTTGAGAATGCGAGTTTTAATTATAGGCTCAGGCGGTAGAGAACATGCTCTCGGTTGGAAAGCAGCACAAAACCCAAACGTTGAAACCGTCTTTATTGCCCCTGGAAACGCTGGTACAGCGCTAGAAAGTAAGCTTGAGAATGTTAATATTGATGTTGAAAACATCTCCGACCTGGTTAACTTTGCGCAAGAAAAGCAAGTTGCTCTCACCATAGTTGGTCCAGAGGCTCCTCTTGTTTTAGGTGTTGTTGATGCATTTCGTGAAGCTGGGCTTGCTATCTTTGGCCCCACTCAAGCAGCAGCGCAGCTTGAAGGGTCAAAGGCATTTACCAAAGACTTTTTAGCGCGGCACAATATCCCTACGGCAAGCTATGAAAATTTTACTGAGATAGAACCTGCCATAGACTACGTACGCAAACACGGCGCCCCAATTGTTGTTAAGGCTGATGGTCTGGCTGCAGGCAAAGGCGTTATTGTTGCAATGACGCTTGATGAAGCCGAAACAGCGATCAAAGATATGCTGGCAGGAAACGCATTTGGCGAAGCAGGACATCGCGTCGTTATTGAAGAATTCCTAGAAGGTGAGGAAGCCAGCTTCATCGTTATGGTGGATGGTCAGAGCGTTCTACCGATGGCAACCAGTCAAGATCATAAACGTGTTGGAGATAATGATACAGGACCTAACACCGGAGGAATGGGCGCTTACTCTCCGGCCCCTGTCGTCACACCTGAAATACACCAAAAAATCCTAGAAGAAGTCATTTATCCAACAGTGCGCGGTATGGACGCAGAGGGTTACCCATATACTGGTTTTCTTTATGCTGGGCTTATGATTGATGCAAGTGGGCAGCCCAAAGTCATAGAATATAATTGCCGTTTTGGCGATCCTGAGACGCAACCGATTATGATGCGTATGGAATCTGATCTAGTTGAGCTATGTTTAATGGCCGTCGATCAGAAACTTGACCAAGCCGAATCTAAATGGAGTAATGAGGCGGCGGTTGGTGTTGTGTTAGCCGCGGGGGGATACCCTGGTCAATATCAAAAAGGCGCGGTAATTCATCTTCCAGAGAGCCAGGATGTGTGGGCCAAAGTTTTTCATGCGGGAACCCGTTCTGACTCTAACCAACAAGTGCTGACAAATGGCGGAAGAGTGCTTTGTGCGACCGCACTCGGAAACACCGTATTAGAAGCCCAGCAGCGTGCCTACGAGTTGATAAAGGAAATTAGCTGGGATGGTATGTTTTATCGCGGTGACATTGGTTACCGTGCTATACAACGTGAAAAATAACAACTAAAAAGCGCTCTTAGAGCGCTTTTTACTTATCATCGATAAGATGGGGCCGAGTGACACACTGATGGCTGTCCTCATCCAGCATAAGCAATTCTTCAACGGACACTTCTTTGGCTTTAACACGTCCAATAAAAGCCGCATAGCTATCTATGGTAGACAACCTGTGTACAACAAAACTCGGTAGTGTGGTCTTAAACTCAACATGATGGAAGCTTTCACCAGCACATGTCTCGAATTTTTCTCCATCCCAATAACCCTGAATAAGCCTCATTCCTGAACGATGCTGAGATTTAGTATTCTTGGCAATATTGGCCGCTTCCTGAGTGAGCAACAACAATTTATCTGCTTTCAAGGGTAAGACTTTATGATCTAACCTGTACTGTTGATAGATAGCCTCTCCGTCTTTGTTAAAGCGTACATGTAAACTATATGGAATGACTCGAGAGTCACCTTTCAGTTGCTCTCCAGTGCGCACCAGCTCTCTGAGCTTCTTATCTACCCAGCGATACTCTGTTTTATACCAACCATGCTCACCAGCATTGACATAATCCGCAGCACTGTAAGGCAGTGAAAGTTTCTCTGTATACCAGTAAAAACTGGTCACTCCCCCCATGACTTGGCCACCAGAGTAATGAGTGAGCTGTTCATTGGCATCATTCAATGATGTCTGTGAAGAGCAGCCAGTTAACACTGCGATGCTCAGAAATACTGCAAGATAGATTTTCATTTTCATAAAAAAATACGCCAAGATAATCACTACCTTGGCGTAATATAAACTAATAAAGGCTTAACACCATTAAATTATCGTCAAATTAATTTACAGATTCTTTTAATGCTTTACCTGCAACAAATGCTGGTACATTAGCTGCTGCAATTTGAATTTCAGCACCAGTTTTTGGGTTACGGCCAGTACGAGCTGCACGGTGATTAACTTTGAATGTCCCAAAACCAATGAGTTGCACCTGGTCGCCGTCTTTTAATGCGCCAGTAACGCCATCAAGTGTCGCTTCAAGAGCAGCTTTAGCTTGCGCCTTAGAAAGATCCGCTTTTTCTGCAATAAAGTCGATTAATTGGGTCTTGTTCATTAGGTTTCCCTTCTTATATGTTATCGAGTTAATCTCACTCTAAATCATAAATGCCCTATCTGGCAAAGGTTTGTGGGCTTTCTTTGGCTCTAATGCCTTACTTTTAACCATATTCTGAGCATTAACTCACAATTTGCCGAATTGTCAGCAGCATGTCATGTCATTTATGCTTTAAATACGCTGGCAAATTAATCAGATATCTTTTAATCATTTGACGCGTAAATAATCAACTGGCTACTATTTCATAAAATAACTATACCCAAGTGACTTCAGAATGCATGATTCAGAGTAATGCCACAGTGTTGAGTTCAAGGAAAATAACGCAGCGGAATAGTCGACTCTTACCAAGTTGTTTGACGATGAAAAGCGACAAGCACACCATCAAATAGCAATGCCAATATTGCTCACAGCATCTTCACGCAGCTCGTTGCGAAGATCTTTTATCAATTCAATATCGCGCTCTTTGGCTTCTCGAAGGGGGCGAAATATTGCCCACTGAACATCCCACTCGCTACATATCGAGTCAAACTCTTTTTGATTGGCATTATCAATACTGACATTGTGTTGCGCTTCCTCAAGTTGCGCGACCGTCACAACGGATTGCTGGCTCACTTTCAACATGTGATCAAACAAATAATCTCTATCGAGAAGCCCATGCAGCAAGTCAGAGAGTGCAACACATGCGTCGATAGCTGGATGCACACCGTAAAAATCATAATCTTCCGAGACAGGGATGATAGATTCGAGTTTTTCTAACTGACGCTCAAAATTCACCTTTGCCGTCTTAACCGTCATTTGCTCCCAAATACTATCTAAGATATCACGATAGATTCGTGACTCAGCAAACTTCGTTGCCTGACAAAATGCGGCATAATTAGGGTACATTCGTTCACATAGACTCGCCATAAATGTGATCTGTTGCCAAGGTTCTAACTTCTCTAAACGAAGTTGAAGAGGATTTTGTAGCATAACGACTCATTGATTGCTGAAATTGACGGCAAGAGTGTACTTGATAAGCCACGAGGAAAAAAGTAAGGCCATGAACAATTTCACTCACAAACTGTATTTACTCACAGGGAACGACACTCAATACCATAAACTGATAAAACAGAGAAACTTGTCCGATCTCAGCATCACAGAAAACCGCTCAGAGGCAAGCATTTTGTTGGCCGCACCGCCCCTAGCGGCGCCGTGTTTGGAAGATTTTCCTAATCTGAAATGGATTCAGTCGATTTATGCAGGCGTAGACACTCTAGTGCCTCGTCTCGACCATTTTTCAGGGAAGCTTACCAATGTACGAGGTATTTTTGGTCAGCAAATCTCTGAATACGTTCTGGGCTACCTGATTGAGTACTTTAGACAGTTTGTTCAGTACCGAGATTGCCAGCAAAACGAGACATGGCAGCCACGCCCTTATCAGACATTAAGTGGAAAAAAAATGGTTGTACTTGGTACTGGTTCGATCGGAAGCCACCTAGCAACAACGGTCAACCAATTCTCTATCACTTCTATCGGTATCAATCGCAGCGGTATCCCCGAAAAGAATTCACCATTTTGCCATACTTTCCATATCCAAGAATTGGCGACAGCATTAAAACAAGCCGATATCTTGGTCAACACACTACCCAACACGCCAGAAACCGAGTATTTATTAACTTCCGAGATCTTAAAGTCTTGCAAGAATGTATTGCTGTTTAACGTCGGGCGCGGCAATATCATCAAAGACGAGGTATTACTCGAGGCGATCAATAAAAAATCAGTGAGTCACGCTTTCTTAGACGTCTTTGAACAAGAACCATTAGTAGAAAACCACCCATTTTGGCAGCACAAAGACATTACCATAACACCACATATCGCAGCTGTTAGCTTTCCAGAGCAGGTTGTTGAGATATTTTGTGAAAACTACCAGCGTTGGTATGATGGATTTAGCCTGATTAACCTCATCGATCCCAGTAGAGGCTATTAGTGCTCGAGCAACTTCTCACTGAAATACGCGCATGCCGAGTATGCCAAAATGAACTTCCTTTGGGCTGTAACCCCATTATTCAAGCTGCGAGCAGCGCAAAGATACTGATCATTGGACAAGCCCCAGGGTTGAAGGTTCACCAAACCTCGACTCCATGGAATGACCCTAGCGGTCAAAGACTTCGTCAATGGCTCCAAATCGACTCAGACACCTTTTATAACCCACACCAAGTCGCGATTATGCCTATGGGGTTATGCTATCCAGGAAAAGGCAAATCCGGCGACCTCCCACCAAGAAAAGAATGCGCGCCCCTTTGGCATCACCAAATATTACCACTTTTACCTCAAATCAAGCTCACCTTACTGATTGGTCAATATGCACAAAATTATTATCTTTATGATAAGCCCAAAACGCTAACAGAAACGGTGCGTCAATGGCAAAAATGGGCACCACATTTTTTGCCTTTACCTCATCCATCACCAAGAAATACTTTGTGGCTTAGAAAGAACCCATGGTTTGAGGAAACCGTGCTACCTGTCATACAAGCTCAATTCAGAAAGGCGTTAATCGATGAATAAAAAAAC